>CAKVCL010000001.1 GCA_934725855.1 uncultured Cellulosilyticum sp.
CTTAAATTCTTGTTCTTGTCTATATAATGGTATGGCATTAGTATATTTTTGATTGATAATGTAAGCCATTAAACTAGACGAAACCACACCTTTAGGAATAAGTGCTTTAGGACTTTTGGCAGCTTTTATAAAACTCCTGATTCCTTCCTTATCACACTTCCTACAGCTATAGATATAAGTAACATGTTTAGTGACACAGAAGAAAATACCTATAAAGAATACTAATTTAACATTGGTTCAAGATGGAGAAAAGAAGAACTCACATATATTGTCATCAGAATGCTGCAATCTGATGCATATTTACTCAAATGTAGCAAGAAGGCAATATTGAGAATCATTATAATGGTAGTTTGATTAATATTGATGCAGTTGAGCATATAGTGTATAGAAAAAGTAATGTAAAGTCATTGATAATGAAGGTTACTGATTATCTCAAATAGAATTTACAAACGATTGTACCAAATATATACTAGAGTTAATAGCTAGATGTTTTAGGACTTGATAAATCGGAATTTATTATTTGTTGAATAACTTGAATGTTAATATGCGTTGCTTGTGGCAATGGGCAATTTCCTCATACAATAGTGTTAGCAAATAAAAGGAGGATATTTATAATGTTAAATGAAAACATTAAAGCCATTAGAAAATCAAAAGGGCTTTCTCAACAAGAACTTGCTATTAAATTGAATGTGGTACGACAAACAATCTCAAAATGGGAGCAAGGATTGTCCGTCCCCGATTCAGATCTGTTGATTTCCATTTCAGAAGTTCTTGAAACCCCTGTAAGCACGTTACTTGGAGAAACTGTTATTGAAACTAAGGTGGATGACTTGAAAGCAATTTCAGAAAAGTTAGAAACTATAAACTTGCAGCTCGTACAAAGAAAAACCACGAAGCGAAAAATTATTCATGGTTCACTCATTACACTATGTGCTGTTATAGTAATGATTTCAGTGGTCTTAATTATATTAAATAGTCCTTATTTAGGTTGGAATTATAGTGACCCTGAAACTGCTGTTATTGGAGTAGCTTTTCACGTATTTGAATGGTTGTTTGTCAGGTTAGCACCGATTATCTTTGTTGGAGCAATCATTGGAGCTTTCTTGACACGGAAGAAAGTGTAAAATTGCTCTACTTTGGGAGCGTGGGTTAGACTTATAAATTCCAATTTATCTATTAACCTAGTAAGTTAAACATAGGAGATAGTATTGCAATTTTCTCACCTTCTTCACCTGCAACTGCTACTGCACAAAGAAGATATCTACGCGTGAAATATTATTTAGAACAAAAAGGATTTAAAGTTGTAGAAGGAAAACTTACAGGAAAAAGAGATTTTTACCGCTCAGGCTCAATAAAAGAACGAGCAGATGAACTGAATAGTCTGATACATACTAAAGATGTTAAATGCATAATGGTGGCAATTGGAGGAATGAACTCTAATTCTATACTGGCTTATATCGATTACGAAGAATTAAAGAAAAATCCTAAAATCATTGTTGGTTATTCAGATGTCACGGCACTTTTGCTAGGCATTTATGCCAAAACAGGGTTAGTAACATATTATGGACCAGCAATGGTTGCGTCTTTTGGAGAATTTCCACCATTTGTTGATTGGACATATGATTATTTCATGAATGTAATTATGGGAAAAGCAGATATACCTTATAGTCCGCTAATGCCTTCTAGTTGGACAGATGAATATATTAACTGGGATACCCAAAATGTAAGTAAAAAATCTTACCAGAATAAATGGATTACTCTTAATAAGGGAAGCGTAAGAGGTCGGTTAATAGGTGGAAATCTAAATACTATGGAAGGAATATATGCCTAAAATTAATGAAGGAGATATCCTATTCATAGAAGATTCATTAAAAGATGCTGCAACGATAGAACGGAGTTTCTCACTGCTCAAACTAAATGGAGTGTTTGATAGAATAGGTGGCTTAATACTTGGAAAGCATGAATTATTTGATGATTGTGGTACAGGAAGAAAACCATATGAGATATTACAGGAAGTTATAGGAGAAGTTCATTTTCCGATATTAGCTGAATTTGATTGTTGCCATACTCATCCTATGATTACAATGCCAATTGGTTGCGAAGTAGAATTAGATGCCAAGCAAAAAAGGGTTACAGTAATAGATGAATTTATTAATAGAGAAGTTTAATAATGAAAATTGTAGTTAACTTGTATATTAAAACGCTTTGATACTGTATAGACTATATTATTTTGGATATGCTTTAAACATACTTAGCATTTAAGGAGTTCCAATGAAAGTTTATATTAAATTGCTTATTCAGCAGAAGCGTAATCGAAGTACAGCTTCTATCTACCTATCTATTGCTATGGCTTACCTTTATAGTTATAACTGGGATGAAGCAATGTATGTTTTAACGTGTATCAAAGATTTAGCTCTATTACCAGAAGAAGAAAGGGCATGGCTTTATTTAGGTGCCATTATTAAAGATAAAGATACAAAGAAACTCAAAGACTTATTCGCTTATCTTAATGACGAGTAGTTGATTCAACTACAAAAAATGATATAATAAATTAAAAACATATGAGCACCCATTAGTCCTAGATTAATGGGTGCTCAAAACTGAGGAGAACTTCATGAATACATTAAATGAGTTATTTGGAATCGATGCTCAAACGGAAGCATTTTGTAATCAAGTAGAAGAAAGCTTAAAAGAGCGTTTTAGTGCTTTGGATCAAACCATGCATCTTAATGGAGCCAAAGTGCTTCATGCGATGCAAAAAAATAAATTAAGTGATATTCATTTTGCGGCTACAACCGGTTATGGTTATAATGACTTAGGACGTGATGTTGTAGAACAAATTTATGCAGATATATTTAAGACAGAAGCAGGTCTTGTACGCCCACAATTAATGTCAGGAACGCACGCCTTAACCGTAGCCTTATTTGGGAACTTGCGTCCTGGGGATGAATTACTTTCTCCAGTTGGCAAACCTTATGACACTTTAGAAGGCGTAATAGGGATTCGTCCTGAAGTGGGTAGTCTAGCAGAATACGGCATCACCTATAAGCAAGTGGATTTAAAGGAAGATTACAGTTTTGATTATGAGGGCATCCGCGGGGCCATTACAGATAAGACAAAACTTGTAACCATTCAAAGATCAAAAGGTTATAGTTATCGTCCAACTTTTTCAGTCAAACAAATTGGTAAGCTAATTTCATTTATTAAAGAAATTAAACCAGATGTTGTATGTATGGTAGATAACTGCTATGGAGAATTTGTTGAAACCATAGAGCCAACAGAGGTAGGCGCAGATTTATGTGTGGGCTCACTCATCAAAAATCCTGGTGGTGGATTAGCTCCTATTGGTGGGTATATTGTGGGTAAAAAAGCATATGTGGAAAAAGCGGCGATGCGCCTTACAGCTCCAGGACTTGGTAAAGAGGTTGGTGCTACACTCGGACTCAATCAACCTGTTTTACAAGGTTTATTCCTTTCTCCTGAAGTAGTTAGTAATGCGCTTAAAGGAGCAATCTTTGCTGCTGCATTATATGAAAAACTGGGATTTGAAGTGATGCCAACTTCAAATGAATCTCGTCATGATATTATTCAAGCCATTAATATGAAATCACCTGAAAATGTGATTGCTTTTTGCCAAGGTATTCAAAAAGGTGCACCCGTTGATAGCTTTGTAACTCCAGAACCATGGGATATGCCAGGCTATGATGCCCCAGTTATTATGGCAGCTGGTGCCTTTATTCAAGGAGCTTCCATTGAAATGAGTGCTGATGCACCTATTAAACCACCTTATACCGTTTTCTTCCAAGGTGGACTTACTTTCTACCATGCCAGATTAGGGGTTATGATTGCTCTACAAACTATGAAAGATAAAGGGCTGATTAAATTACCTCAATAAATTATTCAAAAAGGTATCCCGCCTAAAAGATGTCCTGTCTTTGGGGTGTGATACCTTTTTATTTTTTATCCTTATCCGTTCATTTTGCTACCCCTAAAACTTAGCTTTAAGGGTTTCTAGCTCCTCTTTCCAGAGATTCCAATATGCATCAGAGGGCATTTTTAAATCGCCTCTAGGCGATAAACAAACAGAGCCCACTTTAGGCCCATCTGGTAAACAAGAGCGTTTAAATTGGTGTTTAAAGAAACGTTCAAAAAAAGTATAAAGCCATTTGAAGATGGTTGCCTGATCAAATTCTCCTTCAAAAGCCTGCTGGGCTAAAAAGAAAATCTTACTCGGTCTAAATCCAAACCGCAGTACATTATAAATAAAGAAATCATGTAAATCATAAGGTCCTACAAGATCCTCTGTTTTTTGAGCAATCGTTCCATTCTCATGTGGTGGAAGAAGTTCAGGACTTACTGGCGTATCCAGAACATCAAATAAAATTTCTTGAACCAGTGGTTCACTTTCATAATGTGCCACATAGTCAATCAAATAGCGCACCAAGGTTTTAGGAACACCCGAATTAATGCCATACATAGACATATGATCCCCATTAAAAGTTGCCCATCCAAGAGCTAATTCTGATAAATCACCTGTGCCTATCACCAATCCATTATTTTGATTCGCCAGATCCATTAGAATTTGAGTACGCTCTCTAGCTTGAGCATTCTCAAAAGTCACATCATGCTGCTTTGTAGAATGCCCAATATCATTTAAATGCTGCTTAGTTGCTTCAATAATGGAAATTTCTTTTATGGTGACCCCTAGGAGCTTCATTAAATTCATAGCATTTTGATAGGTACGCTCCGTTGTTCCAAACCCTGGCATGGTTACCCCCATAACCTGTTGATGAGACATATGCGCATAGTCAGCCGCTTTAACACAGGCAAGAAGCGCAAGTGTTGAATCCAAACCACCGGATATTCCTAAAATCAAATAATCTGCTTTTGCATATAAAGCACGTCTTGCAAGCCCATGTGCTTGTATGTCAAAAATAGCTTTACAACGTTCCTTGCGTTTGGTCTCATCTTTTGGCACAAAAGGTCTTGGGTCAACAGATCGGTTAAATTCAAAGTGGGGTAGTTTTAAATCAAATAGAATCGTTTGATACTTTAGGGAATCCATAAGTGCTGTTGGAGAAATATTATTTTGATGAATCCGTTCTTTATGCAATTTTTCAAGATCAATAATGGCATAAGTAAAGGTTGTATCATCAGCAAATAATTTTGATTCCCCCAATAAATAACCGTTTTCATAGATCAGCTGATGACCACTAAAGACTAAATCTGTCGTCGATTCCGTCACACTTGAAGAAGTATAAAGATAAGCAATCATTGTTTTGGCTGAATGTTGTGACACAAGCTCTTTACGATATTGAGACTTACCAATCGTTTCATTACTTGCTGAGAGATTGGCAATAATTGTGGCTCCATTTAAAGAATGGAAAAGGCTTGGTGGAAGCGTTGCCCATAAATCTTCACAAATATCAATGCCTAACTTAAAATAGGGCATCTGTTTACATTCAAAAACTAAATGGGGTGAAATCACACATTTTTGATTAGCATAGATGGTTTGATTAGACTGTAAATTGTGTGCCGCTGTAAACCATCTTTTTTCATAGAACTCACTATAATTAGGCAAATAGGTCTTTGGAACAATCCCTAGAATATGTCCTTTATGAATTACTAGTGCGCAGTTATATAGACCATTTCCTATTGGAATAGGTGCACCAATAACCGCAATGATTTCTAGATCTTGTGTGCTCAAGAGCAGTCTTTCTATACTTTTTTCTGCTTCTTCTATTAAACTACTTTGATAAAATAAATCCCCACAGCTGTAGCCTGTTACACAAAGTTCAGGATACACCGCTAAACTTGAACCATTTTGGGAGGCTTCATGTAGTGAGCGTGCTATTTCATCAACGTTAAAGGCACAATCTGCTAAATGCATACTTGGCGTAACGGTGCAAACCTTAATAAAGTGATAATCCTGATAGTCCATAACAATACCTCTATTTCTTTGGATATTAACACCTTTAATATGCCTCAAAAAAGAGAAATATATAATTCCAAAACTCATTAAAGTTTATTTTATCATGGTCGATATGCATATAAGTGATTACTATTTCAAAGGAGAAAATGCGATGAATACAAATGATTTCCAAACTAATGGTCCTGAGCCGATTACCAATTTACCCAATATCTATCAATTTTTTCATCAGGAAGATCACGTTTATTCCACCTTTATTTTAGGAGAAGAAAGTGGATTACTGATTGATACTGGATTTGGTGAATACAGTCTAGACGAGTGTATTAGAAAAATCACCAATAAACCTTATGAAGTGCTTAATACACATGGTCATCCAGATCATATTTTAGGAAATGGTGAATTTTCATCTGTCTGGTTAAATAAACTAGATGAAAGCATCGCTAAAAAATATGCAGAGAAAAAAATATTTAATTATAAGTGGCTTAAAGAGGGGCAATGCTTTGATCTTGGAAACCTTCGTCTAAAAGTTGTATTATTACCAGGACATACAGCTGGCTCTATTGGACTACTATGGGAGAAAGAGCGCTTATTAATTGCAGGTGATGCCCTAAACCCTACATTATGGTTGTTCTTAGCTGAGTGTTCCTCCTTATCTGACTATAGAAAAACAGTAGAATATGCTAAAACCTTGCCATTTGATCATTATTTGTTTGCACATCATAACGAACCACTTCCTAAAGCTTTTCTGGATGTTATTCTCAAAAATATCGATACGCTCAAATTAGATGAAACGACCAAAGAAACGATACTAGATTATGAAACCTATCAATCTGTTTATAGAGAAAACAGTATGGAATCACGTATTGTATATGCCCGAAAAACACTTTTATAGAACAATAAACAAATGCTTCTCGTAAATATTTTTACATCATATTTTCAAACAAAGATTTGCGTAATTTGATTGTTCCGCTATTTATTTACTCAAAAAAATACACTGTCTATTTCTAAATAATCATTAGAAATAAACAGTGTATTTTTATTAATCCCTTGATCATCAATAAATGCGCAAGAGACCAATCACTTTTCCTAAAATCTGAACCTCTTGTGCATAAATAGGGTCCATGCTATCATTCTCGGGCTGAAGTCTAATACGGTCTTTTTCTTTAAAAAATCGTTTAACCGTTACTTCCTCTTCAATCATAGCCACTACAATTTCGCCATTATGTGCTTCAGATTGTTTGCGAACAATAATCTGGTCACCGTCCATAATGCCTGCATTAATCATACTGGTTCCTTTGACATGAAGGATAAACGTTTCATCTTGCCTTGCTATTTGCTTTGGAAGTGGAAAATAATCTTCAATATTTTCTACTGCTAGAATGGGTATACCAGCTGTAACTTTTCCTAAAATAGGCACAGCATTCACATGATCTTCAAGCCAATCGGCTTCTTCGTCGAGTACTTCTATGGTTCGTGGTTTACTAGGATCACGTCTAATAAATCCTTTGCGCTCTAATGTATTTAAATGGCTATGAACCGTAGAAGTAGAGCTAAGTCCAACGGCAAGGCAAAGTTCTCTAACAGAAGGTGGATACCCTTTTTCTTTTAATGATTTTTTTATACAGTCAAGGATTTGTTGCTGTTTGGCTGATAGTATTTGTTCCATAAATATCCCTCAATCCTATATTATTTAGTCTATTATAACATATGCCCACCCAAAAATCAAACATATGTTCTTATTCTTCCCTAAGTTTTACAATAGACGCTGCATATTTCCTACGGGCATCATCCATTTGCGCATAATGCTTTTTGGTTGTATTAACGTCCTTATGTCCAAGCACATCCGCCACCAAATAAATATCTCCTGTTTCCTGATAAAGTTGTGTTCCATATGTAGAGCGCAATTTATGAGGCGTAATCTTTTTTAAAGTTGTGACATGTGCACTGTATTTTTTGACAAGAAGCTGAACACTCCGAACGGAAATTCGTTTATTTTGTAAAGAAAGAAAAAGTGGATGATCAAAATCCTTACATGACTTTTGTTTGCGTTCTACTAGATAATCTCTTAATATTTTTTCAACTTCACGACTAAAATAAATAATCGTTTCATTGCCACCTTTTCGAGTGATTTTCACCCCATTATAATTAAAATCAATATCCTCAAGATTAATTCCCACACATTCAGATACGCGAATACCTGTTCCAAGCATAAGCGCTACAATGGCTAAATCTCTTTTTTTAGTAAATTCATGATAAATTTTCTGTTTGTCCGTCAGTTGCTCACCTGATTCCACCACATCTAATAATTTGGCAATTTCATCAACCTCCAAACGAACAATAGGCTTTTCATGAATTTTAGGCATGTCCACAATAGAGGGCGCATTGGTTGAAATACGTTGTTGTTTATAAAAGTAATGGTACATCGTTTTAATCGAAGCTAATTTTCTAGCTTTTCCATTTTGTCCATTTTGCTTAAAATGGGGATGCCTTAAAGACTGCACTTGTTCGTCATATTCATTTTCTAATAGCTGTTCATTGTTTTCTTCCTCTTGTTTTTCATAGTAAGATAAATATTCTAAAAAACACTCGATATCTCTTGCGGTTACTTGTTCTAAATCGCTTAACTTAAGATCTTTTATAGATTCAAGTGCAGCATGTTGTGGCATCTGGGTTAACATATAGTATAAGAACACACGAATGTCATAAGCATAAGCCAGACGTGTATTGGCGCTTGTGGTATGCTCAATTCCCCTAAAAAAGTCAAAAATAAAAGAGGGGAGTTCTTGCAACAATTCTCTTGTTTTAATCGTAACATATTTTTGACGCCTTTCCTGATAACTGCCCATTTTATTCCTCCTTTTGCTTCCAACCTGCCAGCTTGCTTCTTTGAATTGCCCCAAATAAATGCCCCTGAACCTTTGGAATATCACTTTGGAGTTGCTTCATTAGATTTTTCATCTCTTCACGTTTTGTTTTTCCATCAGCAGGACATGGACTTTTAACAACCGGCAAATTCTGTTTTCGCGCAAAACTTTTAATATCTTGCTCTGGTACATAAATGAGTGGCCTAATGATTTCAAGCCCTACTTGATCCATATAAGTTTTTGGGGACATCGTATGAATACGTCCTTCATATAATAAAGACATCAGAAAAGTTTCATTAATATCTTCTCGATTATGCCCAAGAGCAACTTTATTACATCCTAATTTTTGAGCTTCTTGATATAATGCACCTTTTCGCATTTTTGAACATAAAGAACAAGGATTACTTTCTTGACGTTCTTCAAAAATGATTTGCCCAATTTGGGTAGGGCATCTATAAAAATGGACATTCAGTTCACCAAAAAAAGCTTCTACTTGTGTTAAATCAAATCCTTCAAATCCAAGATCCACTGTTATGCCCACTAAATTAAACGATTTAGGATAAAAACGTCTTAAGTGATTAAGTGCCAACGCCAAGATTAAACTATCCTTTCCACCCGATACGCCAATAGCAATTGTATCACCATCTTCAATCATTTGATAATCTTGAATCGCACGTCTTACATAACTTAACAAATGTTGTAGTTGCATGTCATCCTCCAGTTTTCTTTGATCTTCCTAATGATTATACCCCTAAATACATCCCAAGACAATTAGCGGCTACCTTGACCTATAGACTTTACATTTTTTATGCCTTTTATTGACAGATTAAATACAAAATAAGATCGATTCGTTGATTTATTGATAGATTAAAGCAAGCCTACCCACTAAAAAGTATATTATTTATTAAATTATTATAATAAATATGATATTTGTTTGTAAAAGTTGAAAAATATTCTTTTATGTGATATTCTTGCTATGTTAGTATTAATACAAGGGGGATATTTATTATGAAAAAAGGTTTATCTATGTTACTAACAGCATCTCTTATGGGCACACTTTCTTTATCCATGGTAGGTTGTGGTGCAAGTAGTGCTGGCGGTGCAAAAGCTTCTGGCTATGAATTAGCTTTAGTTACAGATATCGGAACGATTGATGACAAATCATTTAATCAAGGCGCTTGGGAAGGCGTTGAAAAATATGCTAAAGAACATGACAAAACTTACAAATACTATCAACCAACAGCTAAAACAACAGCTGCTTATGTTGATACTATCAGCCTTGCAGTAGAAGGTGGTGCAAAAGTTGTTGTCTGTCCAGGTTATTTATTTGAGCCAGCAGTATATGAAACTCAAGATAAATACCCAGATGTAAAATTCATCTTATTAGATGGTGAACCGCACAACGAAGATTATTCTGACTACAAAACGGGCGAAAACACATGTCCAATTCTTTTCCAAGAAGATCAAGCAGGCTTCTTAGCAGGTTATGCTGCTGTTAAAGATGGTTATACCAAACTTGGCTTCATGGGTGGTATGGCTGTTCCAGCTGTTATGCGTTATGGTTACGGATTTGTTCAAGGTGCTGAAGCTGCTGCTACAGAAATGAATGTGGCTGATCTTGAACTTAAATACCACTACACAGGTGGATTTGATGCAACGCCAGAAGTTCAATCAATGGCTGCTTCTTGGTATCAATCTGGTACAGAAGTTATCTTTGGTTGCGGTGGTGGAGTTGGTAACTCTGTTATGTCAGCTGCTGAAGCTGCTGGTGCAAAAGTAATTGGTGTAGACGTTGATCAATCACCTGAATCAGATACAGTTATTACATCTGCTATGAAACAACTTTCTATTTCTGTAAACGACATTATCGGTGATTATTATGAAGGCACATTCCAAGGTGGCAAAACTTTAGTTATGGATGTGACAACACAAGGGGTAGGCCTTCCAATGGATACTTCTAAATTTACAAAGTTTACACAAGCTGACTATGATGCCATTTATGCTAAATTAGTATCTGGTGAAATTAAAACACTTACTGACAAAGATGTACAATCTGCTGCAGAGCTTCCTGCAACACATGTCGCTGTTGAGGTTATTGAATAATCACTACATACATTCATAAAAGGTGCCTTAGGCACCTTTTATTGTCATATTCACTTAATTATGAAGGAGGGAAATGAATGAGTTATATTATTGAAATGCTTGATATTACTAAAACCTTCCCAGGTATCATTGCCAATGATCATGTGACACTCCAAGTTGAAGAAGGTGAAATTCACGCTTTGCTTGGTGAAAATGGTGCTGGTAAATCTACCTTAATGAGTATTTTATTTGGACTCTATCAACCTGATAGTGGTACGATTAAAATTAGGGGAGAAGAAGTGCAGATTAATGGACCTCTGGATGCCAATCGTTTAGGAATTGGTATGGTGCATCAACATTTTAAACTCGTACATAACTTTACAGTCCTACAAAATATCATTTTAGGCGTTGAAAATGTTAAAAATGGTTTTCTTGAAATGCAGGCCGCACGACAAAAGGTAATGGATCTTAGTGAGCGCTATGGACTTAAAGTGGATCCAGATGCATTGATTTCAGAAATTACCGTTGGCATGCAACAACGTGTCGAAATTTTAAAAATGCTTTATCGTGATAATGATATTCTTATTTTAGATGAGCCAACGGCCGTGCTTACGCCACAAGAAATAGAAGAGCTAATGCATATTATGAAAGCACTCACCCAAGAAGGTAAATCCATTGTCTTTATTACGCACAAATTAGCTGAAATTAAAGCCGTTGCCAATCGTTGCAGTGTACTTCGACGTGGTAAGTTTATTGGTGTAGTCGATGTGCCTTCCACCAGTAAAGAAATGCTTTCTGAAATGATGGTCGGTCATAAAGTTAACTTAACCGTTCAAAAAGAACCTAGTCACCCTAAAGAAGAACTTCTTAGAGTTGAACATTTATCCGTTGCTTCAAAACGTGAGGGACATGTTAAAAATGTCGTAAACGATGTCAATTTTTCTGTACGTGCAGGTGAAATTGTTTGTATTGCTGGAATTGATGGGAATGGTCAAACAGAACTCATTCAAGGCATTACAGGTCTAACTAAACTTGCATCAGGCAACATTTATTTAAATGGTGAAGATGTCACCAAACAAAGTATTCGTTATAAAAGTACCCATGGACTAAGTCATATTCCTGAAGATAGGCATCTTCATGGATTAGTACTTGACTATTCGTTAGGTGATAATCTTGTGCTACAAGAATATTTTATGCCACCTTATCAAAAACATGGTTTCTTAAATCAAAAGGCTATTTTAGATCACGCCCAAAAGCTTATTGAAAAATTTGATATTCGTAGTGGACAAGGTGCCATCACAACTGCACGTAGTATGTCTGGTGGTAATCAGCAAAAAGCGATTATTGCAAGAGAGATTTCTAAAAATCCAAATGTTTTAATTGCTGTACAACCTACTCGTGGACTAGATGTAGGAGCTATCAGCTTTATTCATGAGCAACTCGTTAAAGAAAGAGATCATGGACGTGGCATTTTGCTCGTATCTTTGGAACTTGATGAAGTCATGAATTTAAGTGACCGTATTTTAGTGATGTATGAAGGCGAAATTGTAGCCGAACTTAATCCTAAAGAAACAACTATTAATGAACTTGGCCTCTATATGTCAGGTTCAAAAAGGGGGAATGACCTATCAAACGTTTAACCTTTTTATCATCTTTTTTTGCTGTTATTGTTGGGCTATTAGTCGGCTTTGTTATTTTACTTGTCAGCAATCCCTCTCAAGCACTCGGTGGTTTTAGTATGATTCTTACGGGTGCGCTTGCACATGGTATGAAAGGCCTTGGTCAAATTCTTTACTATGCCACACCTATTATGCTAACTGGTTTATCTGTAGGATTTGCCTTCAAAACTGGATTATTTAATATTGGTGCTTCAGGACAATTCATTATTGGTGCTTTTGCTTCCGTTTATGTAGGGATTACAATGACTGCTTTAGGATCTGTTCACTGGTTAGTCGGTGTCATTGCAAGTATCATAGCGGGTGGACTTTGGGCACTCATTCCTGGTATTTTAAAAGCTTATGCCAATGTAAACGAAGTGATCTCTTGTATTATGATGAATTACATTGGGATGTATGCCGTTAATAGCTTAGTTAAAGAAAATCCGGTTTTATTTGACCAAGCTAAAAATCAAAGTTACTCCGTCGCTCAATCTGCTGTTTTGCCTAAATTAGGTTTAGACAAAATTTTTGTAGGTTCAAGTGTCAACAGTGGGATACTGATTGCGATTTTAGCGGTTATTGTCATACACATTATTTTAAATAAAACCGTGTTTGGTTTTGAGTTAAAAGCGGTAGGATTAAATCATAATGCCAGTAAATATGCTGGGGTTAATGAGAAAATGAATATCATCCTTGCCATGGTCATTGCTGGAGCCTTATCTGGTTTAGGTGGGGGACTCCTTTACTTAGCGGGTTCTGGTAAACACATTGAAATCTTAGAAGTTTTAGCCGATGAAGGATTCACGGGTATGTCTGTTGCTTTATTGGGACTTTCTAATCCACTTGGGGTATTAGTTGCGGCTTTATTTATTGCGTATATTACAGAAGGTGGATTCTACTTACAACTCTTTGATTTCGCCCCTGAAATTATTGATATCATTATTGCAGTCATTATTTACTTTAGTGCATTTGCTCTTTTATTCCAAGCTATTATCAAACACTTTGTAACAAAGAGAAGTGCAAAAGAAAGTGGAAAGGGGGAGACCCTATCATGACAACCTTTTACTTTGTTTTCCAACAAACAATGATTTTTATGATTCCTCTTTTGGTTGTTGCTTTAGGTGGTATGTTTTCTGAAAGAAGCGGAGTTGTTAACGTTGCCCTTGAAGGGATTATGACCATTGGAGCTTTTGCAAGTATCTTATTTATTAGTATATTTGAGCGTCAAATGAGTGGACAGCCTTTACTAATTTTAGCTTTGATTGTAGCTGCTATAGCCGGAGCTGCCTTTTCTTTCTTTCATGCATATGCAGCTATTAATATGAAAGCTGATCAAGTTATTAGTGGGACAGCCCTTAATATGTTTGCTCCAGCACTTGCTATCTTCGTTGGTCGTCAGCTAAATGGCGTTCAACAAATTCAATTTCAAAATACCTTTAGAATCACTAAAGTTCCTGTATTAGGCAGCATCCCAGTAATAGGCGATTTATTCTTTAAAAATGCATATATTACGACTTATATTGGATTTGGCATTTTAGCCTTATCTGCTATCGTTCTTTATAAGACACGCTTTGGTTTAAGACTTAGAGCTTGTGGTGAACATCCTCAAGCAGCGGATTCCGTTGGTATTAATGTTTATAAAATGCGTTATTGCGGCGTATTAATTTCTGGTGTATTAGGTGGAATAGGGGGGCTCATTTTCGTTATCCCAACTTCTACAAACTTTAATGCCACTGTAGCCGGTTATGGTTTCTTAGCCTTAGCCGTATTAATCTTTGGTCAATGGAAGCCTTTAAGAATTTTACTCGCTGCTTTATTCTTTGGATTAATGAAAGCGATTGCTTCCTCTTATTCAGGGATTCCTTTCTTAAATGGACTAGGGATTTCAAGCACACTTTATAAAATGATTCCATATATTGCAACCTTAATCGTATTAACCTTTACTTCAAAGAACTCTCAAGCACCTCGTGCTTCAGGAACACCATACGATAAAGGTGCCAGATAAAGAAAAGTGTCTCTTATTCATAAGAGACACTTTTCTTTATCTATATTTTATTTTTTGAGATAACCAGAAGAAAATGAGCTTAATGCAGTGATTGATGAAAGAACCAATGTCTATACAATGGGTGCTATGGCATTTTGCTTTCTAGGAGGAGAAACAGATTTATGTTATTTTTTTGGTTATGCAAAATTAATTTGTGTTACAAGCATAAGAAAAAGGCAAAAACCCCCTTGATCAATGAAAATAGTATATTATAAAACTATTCGCGAAACGCCGCTTTTACGAAAAGTTTATGCTATAAGCGCCAGCGAAATAATATTTGATTTATCTTTATAATGCTCTTACCACTCAAATATAAAACAAACCAGTGTCTGATTTTTAGTCAAGACACCGGCATTCTTATTTAATATTAATATTGGCATAAAATGCATCTAAGTAGCATGACAGATTTGCTTCAATCATTCTGACATATCTAGCATAGCTGAAAAGCACTCCAGGCTCGTCTATACCTTCTGTATGTCCCACGCAAGAAAACCCGTTTCTATCAGTTCCAATATATGTGTCGATTGCCATCATTTTACCATCCTTGTTTTTTAGTATGATATTCATTAAAGTTAGTCCGTCTCCGATATCATACAAATCTACTTTTCGTTCTGTAGCTTTATACTTTGTCATCCTTCAGTCTCCCTTCTGATAAATCTCAATAAAAATAAAGACACCGAGGTTTAGTATTACCTTTATAAAACCTCGGTACTTTTTGAAACAAATTATGATTTAGTTTAGTATTTATAACTTTAAGTTATGCTGTCTATTCGCTTACCGTAATATTTTGAAGCCATACGCCTTTTTTAACTAATACATAGCCAATGAAGCACTTGACAAGGTCTACCATTTGGCAAATCAAATAGATGGGAACAATAGATAGCCCTGTAAAGCGTGTTAATGTATAAGCTAATGGAATGCTCAGCACCCATATATAAACGCTGTCAAATAAAAATGTAACAATCGTTTTCCCTCCTGAACGTAAGGTAAAATACGTCGCATGCATAAAGGCATTTTGAGGCATACAAAGCGCTGCAATTAAAATAAAATCAGTTGCGAGCTTCTTAACCTCATCTGTCGTATTATATAAACGTGGGAATAAAGGTGAAGTAATTGCCAATAAAACACCTATTAATACGCAGCTTGCAACAGAGAAAAAGATTAATTTTGTATCGGTGTCTTTTGCTTCTTCCATTTTTCCTGCACCCAATAGTTGACCAATAATAATGGACACAGAGCTTCCTAATGCGATAAAAACGACGTTAAATAAGTTGGAAATGGTTGAGGCGATATTTAGTCCAGCTACAACAGATAATCCTCTTACAGAGTAACACTGCATTAATACCGTCATCCCCCCTGCCCAAGCCGCTTCATTTACCATAAGGGGTGTCCCTTTTAGTAGAATTTGCTTAGTTAGCTTCTTAGGCACATGTAAACTTTTATAGACACCTTGAATATAAACGTTTTTATCTGCATGGCGATGGGTCCATAAAACCACAATGGCACATTCCACAAATCTAGAAATAACGGTTGCAATCGCAGCGCCTATTGCTCCTAATGCTGGGAATCCTAGATAACCAAAAATCAGTAAAGTATTAAATACTAGATTCACACAAACTGCCGTCAAACCAGCTTTCATAGGAAGCATCGTTTCACCTGTTTCACGTAAGGTGCTGGTATAGATTTGAGTAACGGCAAAAGGAATTAAACCTAGCATCATGACCCATAAATACTGCTTACCATACATTAAACACGCTTCTAAATTTCCACTTGAGCTGCCATCATGTAAGAAGTTTTGAATGAGTGTTTCTCCTAATAAAAGAAAGACTAAAAAAGCAATGGTGGTAATAAATGCACCAATAAATAGCTTAAATCTAAACACATGTTTAACACCCTTTTGATCGCCTTGACCATAAAACTGTGCACCAAAAATACCGGCTCCAGATAGTCCACCAAAAATACATAAATTAAAGACAAACAGCAATTGATTGGTTATAGCCACTCCTGTCATTTGTTCGGTTCCCATTTGGCCTACCATCATATTATCTAGAAGCCCTACAAAGTTGGTAATCCCATTTTGAATCATAATGGGAATCGATATGGTTAATACCATTTTATAGAACTTTCGATCGCCAATGAATCGCTTCATCTAATTATCCTCCCTACTCTTTTTATACTTTTTCTATATTCACTTCTTCATACTCCAAAAATAAACAGAGCCAATGCTTCTCCTTTTAATAGGCAAATGATTGGCTCTGTTTGCACTTTCTTTGTTTCTTTCTCTTCTTTTTAATTATTTAGATATTGAAACATTTTTATCCTTTAAGATGACATCATGTGCGCCACCTTCAACGATGCTTACTGAAGAAACTAATGTGAGCTTCGCTTTTTGTTGAAGTTCTGGAATCGTCAATGCCCCACAGTTACACATTGTTGAGCGTACTTTACTTAAAGTCATGCTTAAGTTGTCATGAAGACTCCCTGCATATGGAACATAGGAGTCTACCCCTTCTTCAAAAGAAAGTTTAGCGGCTCCACCCATATCATAACGTTGCCAGTTTCTAGCTCTTGCTGAACCTTCACCCCAGTATTCTTTCATATAGCTGCCATTTACCATCACCTTATTGGTTGGACTTTCATCAAAACGAGAGAAATAACGGCCTAACATACAGAAGTCTGCACCCATAGCAAGTGCTAATGTAATATGGTAATCATGCACAATGCCACCATCTGAGCAAATTGGCACATAAATACCTGTTTCCTTAAAATATTCATCTCTTGCTTTAGCCACTTCAATTACTGCAGTTGCTTGTCCACGACCAATGCCTTTTGTTTCTCTGGTAATACAAATTGAGCCGCCACCGATTCCAATCTTAATGAAGTCTGCACCCGCTTGGGCAAGGAATCTAAACCCATCGCGGTCTACGACGTTTCCTGCGCCTACCTTAACGCGGTCCCCATATTTTTCACGAATAAAGTCAATCGTCATTTTCTGCCACTCAGAATAACCCTCTGATGAATCAATACATAAAAGGTCTGCTCCTGCTTCTACTAAAGCAGGCACACGTTCTTTATAATCTCTTGTATTAATCCCTGCACCAACGATATAACGTTTAGACTTGTCTAATAATTCAAGAGGATTATCTTTATGAGAATCATAGTCTTTTCTAAATACCAAAGAAACTAAACGTTGTTTTTCATCTAAAATAGGTAGGGCATTGAGTTTATGATCCCAAATGATATTGTTGGCTTCACTCAGGCTAATGCCTTCTTTAGCGTAAATGACATACTCAATTGGTGTCATGAACTCGCTGACTTTTGTCATGGGGTCCACACGGCTGATACGATAATCTCTACTGGTTACAATTCCTATTAACTTACCATTAGATGTGCCATCATCTGTTACCGCTACGGTTGAATGCCCTGTCTTTTCTTTTAATGCTAAAATATCTGCTAAAGTTTGATCGGGGCGAATATTCGAATCACTTGATACAAATCCTGCTTTATAGTTTTTCGCACGTTTTACCATTGCTGCTTGTGCTTCTATGGTTTGTGATCCAAAAATAAAAGAAACGCCACCCTCTTTTGCTAAAGCCACTGCCATTTTATCATCAGAAACAGATTGCATAATGGCAGAAACAAGTGGGATATTTAAAGAAATCTCAGGTTCTTCACCTTTTTTAAACTTAGTAATCGGTGTTTTTAAAGAGGCATTCGCTGGAATGCACTGAGCTGAAGAATATCCTGGTACAAGTAAATATTCACTAAATGTGTGTGATGGTTCATCATAATAAAAAGCCATTTTTTAGTCCCTC
Organism: uncultured Cellulosilyticum sp.; assembly: GCA_934725855.1. GTDB lineage: Bacteria > Bacillota > Clostridia > Lachnospirales > Cellulosilyticaceae > Cellulosilyticum. The sequence goes on from CAKVCL010000001.1 coordinate 18,393, forward strand.
CAATAAATATATTAGAAGATATTATAATTTTTTAAACTCAAAAAATCAAGGCATTTTATAAAAATACATATTTTTTTATGTTTTACGACTTATGAAATAAACCTGCTCCTTTAATCAGTGATTTGGTAGCAAAAAGTTCTTCAACTGCTGCCTCATAATCGGTTAATCGCTGTGATTTTTTGATTTTTTTAGCTTGCTTTTCTACGTCCTCAAACATATAACTCATGTAAAACCACATTTCCTTCATTTTAAAAAGTACATCGCGTTCCCCATGAAGCACTTCTTGATAGTTTGTATACACTTCATCATGAAAGGCTTTAAAGGTTTTAATGTCCAATGCTTTTTGCAAGGTAATCTCTTCCACTAGTCCTGGATTTGCAATAAGTCCTCTTCCTAGCATGACCCTTTCTAACTTGGGATAGCGCTGTGTAAGCTGATGATAATCTGATGCCGTAAAAATATCGCCATTATAACAAATAGGATGCTGACTCTTTGACAAGCCTTCCTCAAACTGCTCTAACCTAGGCGTGTTTTTATAATAGTCCTTTTGAATTCTAGGATGAATAATAAGCTCTTCTAAGGGATACTGATTAAATATTCGTATCAGGCTTTCAAATTCACTGGGATCATCTTTTCCAAGACGAGTTTTAATGGATATTTTAAGAGGTGCTTCATTAAATATACCTTCTAGAAAATGATCTAAATCGTCAGGTACGGCTAAGAAGCCTGCCCCTTTGTTTTTAGAAACCACCGTTCCAGATGGACACCCTAAGTTAAGATTCACTTCGTCATATCCATAAGCTTGTAAATGCTTTACAGTTAAATTAAAGTCCTCTACTTTATTCGTTAAAATCTGAGGGATAACCTTGATGGATGGATTATGTTCTGGCAAAATATCCTTTAACTCTCTTGAGGAAAGTTTACCTTTTTGATTGGCGGCAATAAAAGGGGTGAAGTATTTATCTAATGGGGTAAAATACTTAGCGAGTGCATTTCTAAAAATATACCCTGTTAACCCTTCTAATGGTGCTAAATAAAATTGCATGAGTGAAATAACTCCTTTTTCTAATTTGATTAAACTTGTTTATCTAGCCTATTATACAATAAATAACTTGGAATAGCACTTTTTATTGTACCCTAGCATATAGTGTTCATTGAGTATACCTTGAAAGGACTTTTATCATGTATCAACATTCCTGTCAAAATCTAAATGCCTCAGTGCATCAAACGCCTAAAGTACCCAATGGCTATGTTTTACCATGTGCCAATCGTCATAGACATCGTAACTATGAATCCGCCACACAGCAGCTTACTGACTACGGTCCTTATCCTTTTGTAACAGATATAGAAGAAGTCACGAAAAGAAATACCAACTTTCGCACCGCACTCTGGACAGGGAATCATTTACAAGTGACCTTAATGAGTCTGCTTCCAGGAGAAGATATTGGCCTCGAACAGCATCCTAATCTGGATCAGTTTATCCGTATTGAGCAAGGCAAAGGGGTCGTTATGATGGGCGATGACCCAAGTAACCCTAATTTCCAACAAACGGTTTCCGATGATTATGCTTTGATCATCCCTGCTGGTAAATGGCACAATCTAACGAATATAGGAAATGTACCGCTTAAACTCTATTCGATTTATGCACCGGTCCAACATCCTTATGGCACGGTTCAGCCTACTAAAGCAGATGCCGAGGCTGCTGAAAATTAAGTGACATGCCTAAAAAGCTAGCTTATCCATTATAAGCTAGCTTTTTAGGTGTTGTTTTATGTTTTATTTTCATCATTTTTCTAAAGAAGACCTAAATGCTTTTTAGCCATTGGTAATCTTTCATTAAAACACGCATAAAAAGCATCATCATTTTCTGCCTCGATGTGATAAAATGTTTCTAATACATACTGACGCATGTTTTCAATTTCTTTCTCATCATACACAAATTTTAAACGAAAACGAAGTGCTTTAATAAACTGATGCCACTTTAAAATCATTTCTTTATTATCATCGTATTGCTTAATATTAAGCCAGTCTCTGACCTTCATTTCTCCTAAATGAGGCATGACACAGTTATTCACCTGTAAGAAATATTTAAATCCATCGCTGTCATAAATTCTACCTAGAGGAAATAGACGACAAATATTAGGACGGTGTGTATGAATTTGACAGCGTCCCTCATTGTCTAAGAAACTACAATGTTTATCTTCTCCTTGCATTTTTAAATAAGGTAAAAGCATCTTATATTCTTCTCTAAGCGCAATATGGTCCACTAATAAGTCTTCAAAACGCATTTCACATTTTTGCTTTATAGTATACACATCATAAGGTGTCAGGACCACTAAATCCCCAATGTCATGGCAACAAATGCCACACCCTACGCACCCTTTTGTATCCACTTTCACAAGATCCTCTATATCATATAGTCGACCATCTGATATCTTTTGAAACTCACTGTACGACGTCATTTATGTTCCACCTTTATTTACTCATTCTCATTGACACTACCTAAAGCTAACGATCAACGGTTACTTTATTATAACGTAGTTTGATATTGTATAAAAGTGATTATTTACGGCTCCACTTAAATAAACTTTCTAATGGTATTTGCAGTTCTAATCGTAAGGGCTTCTCCAATACCTACACTTGCCGTTTTCTTCCACCAATTTGCCTTGGCATACTGCTTTCGGTCAAAAGTCCAAAAAATTACATTTTCATAGATACAAATTTGCTCAAGTTCTTTTGTAGGTTCACCAATTTTTTCTGCAATTTGTTCTGCTGTCATAGGCGGTATGATAAAAATCAAATTGTCATAGGTATCTTTTTCATTTGTCCCCCACCAGCTTGGCGCATGATTTAGGATATTCCTAATATGATCAAGTCCCGTGACAAACACCGGAATGTCTAAATCAAACTTATCTTTGATCATTCCTTCAACCCGATTTGAAAGACTCGCTTCAGCTTCATCTTTTCCATCAAAAACGACATTACCACTATTTAAATAAGTAGAAACTGCCTCAAATCCCATTTCCACAAATCCATTTTTCAAGTCCCCCATAGGGATCTTATTTTTCCCGCTTATATTGATTCCTCTTAATAATGCAACATACCTTTTCATTTTTATCGCTTCCATTCCATCAAGGACTTATCTTCTACATAAAATCTAATTTTCAAAGGAAAATACATCTGCCGGTGTGCCATCCTCATAATCCACCTCATGATTAAATTAACTCTAGATCAATTTCATTAATTTGCAATTTTCAATTCCTGCACTCCAAAATTGTTCAATAGGACGATTCTTTACCTGACACACAATACTTGAGTTCATCGCGCCATGTCCCACAATTAAAATGTCTTTTCCCTGCTGCAATTGTGGCCCTACAATGTCTTTTAAAAATTCTCCTGTTCTTGCATACAGTTCATTAAATGTTTCAGCACCTCCAATTGAATGGATATACTTTTGAGGCTCTTGAAAAAGAACATTGATTGGACAATCTGGATTTTGAAAAATATTTTCTCTCCCTTCATATTGACCAAAGCTCATTTCTACAAGTCTTTCATCCGTTATAATTGGAATATTTCTGTTCTTAAGTACTATTTTAGCAGTTTCTACTGCACGAATAAGTGGAGAACAATAGCAGATATCAATATTTATATTTTTATATTCCTCACATGCTTTTTCAGCCATTTTTCTACCTTCATCATTCAATGGGATATCTGTTCTTCCTTGCAATTTATGCCTAGCATTCCATTCTGTTTTTCCATGTCTCATGATGTACAACATAAAAAATCAGCCTCCATATTGTATTTAATAAAAAGCAAATTTTTGTCACCCTCTTTAAATTCTAGGTCTTATATTTCCTCAAATCAAGATTTTTTGGATAGCAAGCAAACTGTTTCAATATGACTCGTATTCGGAAATAAATCAAATGGCACAATCTCTTTTACGTTATAATACTTAGATGTAAAATCATCTAAATCCCTTTTGAGCGTTTGAGGATTACAAGAAATATAGACTACCCTTTGAGGAGCTAGCTGCGTTACAGCTTCAATAAAGCGTTTTGTACTTCCTGCTCTTGGCGGATCCATAAAAATAACATCTACTTTTTTCCCTGCTTCTGCCATATCCACCAGCCACTTCGTTGCATCGGCTTCTGTAAAGGTAATATTAGAGCGTTCGTTAACTGAGGCGTTGATGATGGCATCACGAACGGCTGTTTTATTAACTTCAACACCCCATACCTTTCTACTTTTTTGACTTGCAATGATGCCAATTGTTCCAATGCCGCAATACGCATCAATCACTTTTTCCCTTCCTGTAAGACCTGCCAGCTCAATCGCCTTATCATACAATTTCTCCGTTTGGATTGGATTGATTTGATAAAAAGACTGAGCAGATATTTTAAATCGACAACCACATAAAATGTCTTCAATATAGCCTTTTCCATATAAACGGATTTCTCGTTCACCTAAAATCATATTGGTATGTATCGGATTAACACTCTGTACAATAGAAGTAATTTCTGGGTGTGCTTTTAGCAGTGCCTCCACAAAGTGTTTTTTAGAAGGAAATTGCAGTTTGCCAGTAACTAGTACAACTAGTATTTCTCCTGTATGTTTTCCCACACGGATTAATACATGTCTAAAAAAACCTTCCAGGGTGTCTTCATCAAAAATAGTATACTTAAAACTCTTCACCAACTGATAAATGGTTTGAATGATACGGCTTGCTTTTTGATCTTCAATAAGGCAGTTTTCAATTTGTATCACCTCATGCGTGCCTTCTTTATATGTCCCAGCTTTTATAGTGCCATAGCGCTCTCTCTTAAATACAGTATGCACTTTATTGCGATAATAATAAGGATTTTCCATTCCAACTATCGGAGCTGGCTTTACATAAGCCTTAAATAATCGATTCATAGCCATTTGCTTTTGCTTTAATTGCTCTTCATAGGGCATTGCTACAAGCTGACAGGCACCACATTTTTCATTATAAAGGCATTTAGTCTGGTCTTGGCTTTTTCGCTTTTGGAAGTTAACCTTTACACGATGAGTGCCTAAAAAGTCATGATTGACTTTGGTTTTATGACTTTGATTTTTTTGAGTATTGATTTGCCTTCGTTTAGCTGTTTGTTGACTCACTTTTATTTACTCCTTTATTGAATCCCATATCCTGCCTCTTTTAATGCTTTAATAGCTTCTTCTACTTTGTCTTCTTTTACCATAATATAATCTGTATCATAGGTAGAAAGGGCAAAAATGCTAATTTTACGCTCTGCCATTAATAAACTAATTTTTGAAAGAATGCCAATGAGTGAAAAATCAAGAGGCCCTAATATCTTAAAAATACGCCAGTCAGGCTCTACTACCTTTACATTTTCCAGAACATACTGTGTTTCGCAAACAATGGATAATTCATCTTTTGTTTTAGTGATACTATAAAAATTTCCTTTTTGAGCCCATGTTGGCACTGGGGCATTTGCATCTAACCTGCAAACACTATAATTTTCTTTCAATAACTCCAAAGTTAACATATTCATTAATCTCCTTACTATTTATAATTTATATTTTGAATTATTTATCACATTCTATACTATTATACCTATCCTTTTTATGCTTTGCTAGTCCTTTTTAAGACATAGAAAAACCCCTAAGCTTAAGATTTCTTAAGGGTTTGATGCAACAGTAAACCATTATTTATTATTCTGTAACTTCATGATAAAATAGTCAACGCAATTTGAATGACACTGTATTCTTTTTCATTGGCATTTAAGACGTAGTCTATGATTAGGTTCTTGTCTTCTCTTTTGATATGATGATTAACCGCAAATTCAAAAAATATATAAAAATGTCACCTAGTCAGTATCGACAAACGATTGAATAACTCCTTATTTCTCCATTGTCCATTTGTAAAGTTCCTCCGTGGCAAGTCTTGCCTTTGCCACAACATCCCTTTCTAAAGTTGGGAAGCAATAATATAAAACCTGTTGATTCCCAATACAAATCATATCCCCTATCTCATACCAGTAGTAATCTGCATATAGGCTATATGAAACCTGTGGTTTTTGTTTGTAATCTAATTCCCCATGGCACCCTACGAGATGAAAACCTTCTTTTGAATGCTTAAGGATGCCTTCTCCCACCTCATAAATTGCTTTAGTATCCACCATCATACAAATTTTCACAGGTAATTCTAACTCATACGTCCCCTTTATAATTTCCTCTTTAACACATTGCCTTTGCCATTTATACCAATCTGGAATATGATTAAATTCTGTTTCGCCTTTACGTACTTCGAGGAAACCATATTCCGTCAGTTCATAAACTTTGTGGCACTCTAGACATGTTAATGTCGTTCCTTTACCCAGCATGCGTCCTTCACACTTACAGCTTGGACATTTATATAACACTCTATTTAAATAATCTGCCCTAAAAGGTTCATTCACTTGAATATGATTTTGCTGTTGCCATAAAAAGTGATCAAATGTAAATTGTTTTTCTAAAACTTCATTAAGCTCCTCTGCACTTTTAGTTTGAATCTCCTTAGGCGATAAAAGATACTCCACTTCGGCTGAAATCTCCACTTTACGAGGTTGTAAATTGTTATATAAGGGATCTCTTAAAAAAGCCCCTTGCGTTCTTACCATTATGACAGGCACATTTAATAGTTTTAAACATTTTCCCACACTTTTTGGAAGCGGCGTAGCTGTTCCATCAAAACTATAACTTGCCTCTGGATACATCAATACTGAATTTTTTAGGGTATGAATGGCATAACGCATATCTCTTAATAAGGTAACATCCATTACAAACTTTTGAGTCGGTATACACCCTAAATTTCTCATGAGCCATTCTTTGCCTACAAAACCATCTGAGGTACAAACAATATTAAGTGGTCTAGAAGTAAATATCGTTGTAGCAATTTTCAAATCAATAAAACAGGAATGATTCATTAAAATTAAACAAGGCTCATCTTGATGCAATTTCTCCATATGGATTTCCTTATAGGTAAAATGAGTTGCCTTGAGTTCTGATTTAGACAGTGTTTTAAGTAATCCCCTAAAAAATAGATTGGGTCTTTTAGGCTTTATATGTTCTGGCCTAGGCAAACTAAGCACTTCCTGATATGACTTTTTTTCTAGTTTAATTTTCATTCAATACCCCCACATTGCTTTAATATGCATCATGGACACATATTTTTATCTAATTTCCAAACAAGCCTTATGCCTTTCAATTTTTATTTTATCATATAAAAATTGATTTTATCTAAATCTTTATAAAATATTCAAATCTGTGATTCTATCATTTTAAGTTGTTTTTCTAAATCCCAATTCTTTGTTTTATGCTGACTTAATACATATTATCATATGGATTAATATAGGACGCGCACCATTTATTCCACTTATTCATACACTAATTATGAACCCCTAGCTTTAGGAGGTGCCCTATATGCTTCCACTCTTTTGTTTTTCATATTTTAGTAGTATTTCTTCCTTTCCTCAACCTTTATCTGCCGAGGAAGAAAAAATTTATTTAGAACGTTATATGCAAGGAGATGAAGCTGCTAAAAATATTTTAATTGAACGTAATCTAAGACTCGTTGCACATATTGTTAAGAAATATAATAACGTTAATAGTGATATGGACGATTTAATCTCTATTGGCACAATTGGACTTATTAAAGGCATCACTTCTTTTGACCCTAATAAATGTACGCGCTTAGCGACTTATGCAGCAAGATGTATTGAAAATGAAATCCTTATGAGTATTCGCTCTGGTCGAAAGCAACGCTATGAAACTTCTCTTCATGCGCCTATTGGAATGGACCAGGAAGGAAACGAAATTAGCCTATTAGATGTTCTATGTACTGAAAATGATACCATTTTTGATCAAGTGGACCTCGAAATGGAAGTTAAAAAGCTTTATCAGCATATCAGAAGTGTATTAAAACCTCGGGAAAAAGAAATTCTTTTATTACGTTATGGTCTTAATAATGAGGAAGAATTAACCCAACGTGAAATTGCGCAGAAAATGGGCATTTCTCGCTCCTATGTTTCCCGAATTGAAAAGAAAGCGCTAAAGAAACTTTGTCATGAACTTGAACATAAAAATTAGGCTAAAAAGAGTGGCTCGTCCCACTCTTTTTAGCCTAATTTTACTTTATTAAACTTCCATAATGATTGGTAAAATCATTGGACTACGTTTTGTTTTTTGCCATACAAACTCTCGTAAATCATCTTTAACAATTGTCTTGATTTGTGACCATTCCACAATATGCTTATCCTCGCAACGATCTAAAGATTTTCTGACAACTGCTTTTGCTTCATCCATAAGGTTTTCTGCTTCTCTCACATAAACGAAACCACGTGAGATAATGTCTGGACCAGCTACTACAATACCAGATTCTTTCTCTAATGTCATCACAACAATTAGTAGCCCATCTTGTGATAAATGCTTACGATCTCGAAGCACAATGTTGCCGACATCTCCAACACCTAAGCCATCGACTAAAACTTGCCCTGATGGTACATTTCCGACAATCTTAATTTGATCTGAACCTAATTCAATCACTTCTCCAATAGAAGCAATCACAATATTATTGCGCTTCATACCAAGTTCCATCGCAAGCTCCATATGCTTTTGTAAGTGACGGTACTCACCATGCACTGGAATAAAATACTTTGGACGAACTAGTGTATGAATGAGTTTTAATTCTTCCTGAGCAGCATGTCCTGATACGTGTGTATCTTCACGAATGACTTTCGCACCCTTTTTACACAGTTCATTGACAACTCTAGAAACCGTTTTCTCATTACCTGGTATAGGGGTTGAACTTAAAATAATGACATCACCTGGTTTAATTTCAATTTGTTTGTGATCAGAAGTTGCCATTCTAGATAATGCTGCCATCGGCTCTCCTTGGCTTCCTGTCATAATGAGAACAATTTGATCATCACGATAACGTTTGACATCATTGATTTCAATGAGAGTATTTTCAGGAATTGAAATATAACCTAATTCATTGGCTGTCTTTACAACGTTCACCATACTACGACCAATCACAGCGACTTTACGTTTATATTTATAAGCTGCATTAATAATTTGTTGCACACGGTCAATATTGGAAGCAAAAGTGGCTACCATAATACGCTTGTCCAAATTAGAAGCAAACACATCTTCAAATTTTTGACCCACGATTTTTTCTGATTGAGTAAATCCCGGTCTTTCAACGTTTGTACTATCTGCCATAAGGGCAATCACACGTTTCTTCCCAATTTCCGCCAAACGGTGTAAATCTAACGGTGCCCCACTGATTGGTGTATAATCTACTTTAAAGTCTCCTGTATGCACAACAATCCCTACTGGTGTCCAAATTGATAGCATCACTGCATCCGCAATACTATGATTAGAACGAATAAATTCAACTTTAAAACTATTTCCAAGTTTAATCGTTTCCCCTTGAGCTACGACAATACGTTCTGTTGTACGTAATAAATTATGCTCTTTTAATTTGTTTTCTACTAACCCCATTGTCAATTTCGTTGCATATAATGGTACATTTAACTCTTGTAAAATATATGGCAACGCCCCAATATGGTCTTCATGACCATGAGTTAATACAATTCCTCTTACCTTTTGAATATTCTTAAGTACATAGGTAATATCTGGAATCACTAAGTCGATTCCCAACATCTCATCTTCTGGAAATGCCAGTCCACAATCCACTATAAAAATATCGTCTTCATATTCAAACAGTGTCATGTTTTTTCCGATTTCGCCTAGCCCTCCCAATGGTATGATACGCAATTTACTTTTAGCTTTTCTGGGTACCAAAGCTACACCTCCATCTTTCTATATCTCTATTTTTTTATCTTTACAATCCTTACAAAGTCCATAAAACATCACATTATGGTCATGTATTTTAAAATTATATTTACTTTCAATTTCTTTCTCAATATCATCTAATAAATCATTTTCAACTTCAAATACTTTACTACATGCTTCGCATATTAAATGATGATGATGATGAACGGTATCATCAGATGCTAGTTCAAAGCGACTGCATCCATCATCAAAGTTTAGGCGGTCCACAATACCCATTTCTTCGAATAATTGTACTGTACGATAAACTGTAGCAAGTCCAATCTCAGGGAATTTAACTTTAACAATATCATAAATCTCTTCAGTTGATAAATGGTCATTGCTATGCTCTAAAAGTACATCTAATACACTCCTGCGTTGCATCGTTAACTTGCAACCCATTTCTTTTAATCTATCTTTAAAATCAGCAGCATTCATCACTTGTCTCGCCCCTCACTTCTTGTAAGAATAATTTTTAGGCACGGTGTTATATTTCTATATCATATTCTTCGCTTGTCATAAATTCTGTAGCCACTTTTTTAAACTCGTCTTCATCTTCGACAAGACTATATTCTACTTCTTCACCATCTTCATTCACCTGTTTTAAAATGGTAGAAATATCCTCTTCATCCACTACTAAGATATATTTCATTCCATCCATTACAACTTCATCTACTACTTCAAATTCAATCGGCTCATTGGTTTCTTCATCAATAAATTGAATTTTTTCTACTGCATCTGACATGTCTTTTTTCCTTTCTAAATCCTCATTTAAGAACTTCTACTTATACCATTATCTTTTGGCATCTAAATAGTTCTGCAAAATAATTGTTGCTGCAAGTTTGTCAATCACATTTTTTCTTTTTTTACGACTCATATCTGCTTCTAATAATACGCTTTCTGCTGCAACTGTACTTAAGCGTTCATCCCACATTTCAACGGGAAGCTTTAATCTAGCTTCTAACTTTTCTTTAAATAATAAGGTCTTTTCACCTCTTTCCCCTAAAGTGTTATTCATATTTTTAGGAAGTCCAAGGACTATTTTTTCAACTTTATACGTTTCACATAGTTGTGCAATACGATTTAAAGTTGCTTTAATTTGCTCATCCTCTTGCCTTCTAATAATCTCTAATCCTTGTGCGGTCCAACCCATTGGATCACTTACAGCGACACCCGTTGTTTTGGTACCATAATCTAAACCTAATATACGCACGATGTCCTCCTATAAAAAAACTGTAGAGTTATCCCCTACAGCCCTCCTTAATGTTTTAAATAATAAGTGACAAGCTCTTCTAAAATCTCATCTCTTTCTAACTTGCGAATTTTATTTCTTGCCCCATTGTGGCTTGTAATATAAGTTGGGTCTCCGGACATAATATATCCTACTATTTGATTCACTGGATGATATCCCTTTTCAGCTAGTGCTTCGTACACATCCATTAATACTTCTCTTGTAGAAACTTTTTCAACACCTTCTAAGTGAAATTGCATGGTTTCATTAATATTATTCATCGTGCTCACCTTCCAATAGCTCATCCTTTTATAATGTTAGTATACCATAATTTGTAATAAAACTATATATAATTTTTAAAAATATTTCTCAGTTTTTATACTAATTGCCCGTATAAGGTGTGCCCATCTAATAATTTTTCAATTTTCACTGTATGAATCGTGTTTTCTAAATCTTCATTTCCTTTAACTTGAATACGTAAGTAATTGCTTGTATAACCCGCTACATTCCCTTCATGATGTTTTTCAAATAAAACGTCCATTTGTTTGCCAATTGCTTTTTTCATAAAAGCTTCTCTTAGTTCCTTTTCCACAGCGGCTAATTGCTTTTCACGTTTTTCTTTCACCTCAGGCGCAATCTGCTCTTTCATTTTAGCAGCAGGTGTACCTTCCCTAGGTGAAAATGGGAAAATATGAATTTGAGCTAACTGAGTACGTTTTACAAATGCTAATGTCTCTTCAAATTCTTCATCTGACTCCCCTGGGAATCCAACAATGACATCTGTGGTAAGCGCTACATCCGGCCAAAGTGTACGTAAGTCTTCTACACTCTTGACATATTCTTCGGTTGTATATTTTCGATTCATGCGCTTAAGCACACTGTCACTTCCACTTTGCAGTGATAAATGGAAATGATGACATACTTTGGGCATATGCCTTAAAGCCTCAATAAACCTTTCATTAATGGCAATAGGCTCTATAGAACTCATACGAATCCGCTCGATCCCCTCAATGTCATGTACTCTTTGTAATAATTGAATCAAATCGGTGTTACCTAAATCTTTCCCATAAGCAAGCACATGTATACCTGTTAAAATGATTTCTTTAAAACCAAGTCCCGCAAGTCGTTTCACTTCTTCATAAACTTGCTCTTCTTTTCGGCTGCGAATACGCCCTCTCGTATAAGGAATAATACAATAACTGCAATAATTATTGCATCCTTCTTGGATTTTTACATAAACTCTTGTATGTTCTCCAATATGTGAAATGGTCATTTCTTCAAATTCATGTACATCCATAATGTTTGAAACCACATTAATCATTTCTTCTTGGCCTTGTAGGAACTCGTCCACAAGTTCTACAATTTGGTTACGGTGATCTGTTCCAACAATAATATCGATCTCACTCACTTGCTCTTTAATTTTCTGACCTGCAATTTGTGCATAGCATCCCATAGCTACTAATACACTTTCAGAATTGATTTTTTTGGTTTTACGAAGCATTTGTCGACATTTACGGTCACTTAAATGGGTGACGGTACAAGTGTTGACGACATAAACATCAGCAAATTCATTAAAGTCCACTACTTCATAGCCTGCTGATTTAAATTTTTCTAGTACGGCTTCTGTGTCATATTGATTGACCTTGCAGCCTAATGTATAGCATGCGACTTTTCTCAATTTATCACCTCTTAATTATTGACATTCATCCCTAAAAACTATATGCTACAAGTACTAGTTAATGTATACTTAAAGTATGATTAATTAACTATTACATATATAAGGAGTGTTTCTATGAAATCCATTTATATTACATTAAACTCTATAGAAAAAGTTAAACAATTTGTAAATACTATTAACACCTATAATAGCGAATTTGATCTTTCATCAGGTCGTTATATCATTGATGCTAAATCGATTATGGGTATCTTTAGTCTCGATTTAAGTTCACCTTTACGCCTAGACATCTATAATGATGAGTGTGTTGACTCTATTAAAGATGCCCTTAAGGAGTTTGTGATTAATCCCGATGCCTAACGCTAACTCTCAATGAGCTATATTAAGTTTAAACTAGGAAGGATGTCATAGCATCCTTCCTAGTTTTTTTATTTTTAGCAGTCGTAAACTTCTACTTCATCAATGGCTTTTTGCATCATTTCTTCAATAATGTCGTCTAAAAGTGCCTCTGATTTTTGAATATACTCTAACTTCGGTTTAGTTTCTGGATGTTTTGCTACGAAAATCGTACAGCAGTCCTCAAAAGGTTGAATAGAGGTTTCAAAGGTATCAATTTTCTTAGCAATCTGTACAATTTCTTCTTTATCAAAACCAATAAGCGGTCTAAACACAGGCATCGTCGCTGCATCGTTTGTTACCACAAGACTGTGCATCGTTTGACTTGCAACTTGCCCAATGCTTTCACCTGTAATCAGAGACATACTGCCATTTTTCTTTGCAATCGCTTCTGCAATATACATCATAATACGTCTCATAATAATGGTGAGTTCTTCGTGAGGACAACGCTCATAAATCTTAAGCTGAATATCCGTAAAGTTCACCACATGGACTTTCATGCTTCCTGTATACATGGCTACTTTTCTAGCAAGGTCTAAAACTTTTTGTTTGGCACGCTCACTCGTATAAGGTGGCGCATGAAAATAAACCGCATCCACTTCTACCCCACGTTTTGCAATCATCCAACCAGCTACTGGGCTATCAATCCCACCAGATAAAAGCAGTGTTGCTTTACCATTAGTTCCATATGGCATACCGCCTGCCCCTTTATAAGTATTCACATAAACATAAGTATGGTTACGAAGTTCGACCATTAAAGTCGCTTCTGGATGACGTACATCTACTTTCACTGCATCGCCTAATTCTTCTAATAAATACCCCCCAATTTCACTACTGATTTCCATTGAAGTCATTGGGAAGCGTTTATCGGCACGTTTGGTATCCACTTTAAAGGTCACTTGCTTTCCTGCTTCTTCACAAACCTCTTTCATTTGCATCAAAGCAAGGCGCTTGACTGCCTCAAAAGACACCTCTTCTTCTTTTAAACCATAAGCAATCCCAACAATTCCAAAGATACGCCCTAAGCGATCTAAAACCGTGTCTACATCAATTGCCTCAGTATCTACAGGCTCAACCATGATACGACCTTGTTCTTTTGTAACAATAAACTCTCCAATATCTTTTAAATTTCTTTTCACATTGGTTACAAGCTTATTTTCAAATAAATGTCTATTTTTCCCCTTAATAGCCAATTCACCGTATTTAATTAAAAAAACGTTTTTCACTATTTTCTTCCTCCTGGTGTATATCTTCTAAGTAATGGTATGTTCGTTTTCAAAATCTCCACTACTGTTTTTAAATCTTCTAAGTTGGTATCATGTGCAAAAGAAAAACGAATGGCATGATCTAATTGCTTTGGCTCATTACCAATTGCAATCAGCACCCCGTCCTTTTCTTTTTTATGACTCGAACAGGCAGATCCTGATGAGACGTAAATGCCATGATCTTCAAGGACATGTAAAAGTACCTCTGAGCGTACATCCATAAAGCCGATGTTTAATATATAAGGGGCACCTTCTTCAATAGCTGGCCCATTTACCCATGTATCTGGGATTTCACTTAATATTGCTTCAGCCAAGTACTTTTTACAGGCCTTCATATGCTCAAGCATTTCTTTTTGATGAGCAAAAGCGAGTTCTGCTGCTTTGTGAGTTCCTACAATTCCTGCTACATTTTCTGTCCCAGAACGGATATTCTTCTGCTGACCCCCACCATACACTAAACTTTGCATACGCACTGCTTTATTTTTATAAAGTAATCCAACGCCACGTGGTCCATAAAACTTATGGGCACTGCAAGATAGGAAATCAATTTTAGCCCGCTTAACGTGTATAGGTAATTTGCCAAAAGATTGAACGGCATCTACATGAAATAATGTTTCTTTGTTTTTATCTTTAATGAGTTTTCCAATTGCCTCAATAGGCTGAATAGTACCTATTTCATTATTGACATGCATGATACTTACTAAAATAGTCCTCTCATCAATTGCCTCATTCAGTGCCTCTAAATCGATTTCACCCTTAGCATTGACGCCTATGGTGACCACTTCAAAGCCTTGGTCTTCTAAATATCTAAAAACTTCTTTAACAGAAGGATGCTCAATGGCAGATGTAATGATTTTATTGCCTTGCCTTTTATAAGCCATTGCTGCACCAAGAATAGCGGTATTATTACTTTCTGTTCCTCCAGAAGTATAAATCACTTCTTCTGGTAAAGCGCCCATCTGTTTTGCAAAAAATTGACTAGCTTCTTTAAGCCTATTTTCTGCGTCCATTCCCATTTTATGCAGAGAAGATGGATTTCCATAAGTATATAGCATTGTATCGGCTACCATCTGGACAACTTCTTCATAGGGTTTAGTCGTTGCTGCATTATCTAAATAAATTTCCTTTGTCATTATTTTGATGCTCCCTTTTAAGGTAAAATAACTTCTATAATAAAAAATGAGGGAAGAATCCCTCATTATTATCTATTCATTACATTATAAATTGCTTGTAATACACGTGTTTTTTCAAAAGGTTTAACAATAAAATCCTTTGCGCCTTTTTGAATGGCTTCAACAACTTTATGATGCTGACCAACCGCTGAACACATAATAATCTTGGTATTTGGGCTTACTTCTAATATTTTTTCAATTGCACTAATGCCATCTAATTCTGGCATCGTTATATCTAGTGTCATAATATCAGGCTGAAGTTGCTTTGCCATTTCAATAGCTTGTAAACCATTACCCGCTTCACCTAAAACCGTAAAGCTGGCATCTGTTAAGATCTTTTTGAGTACAGTACGCATAAAAATGGCATCATCGACTATCAAAAAGGTAACTTCTTCCATTTTATTTCTCTCCCATCTCATACATAATGTTGGCTAAAGTCACCAATCCAGCTGTTTCACTTCTAAGAATTCTTTTCCCTAAAGTAATGGCTTGCACGCCATATCCCATGGCTAATGCAATTTCTTCTTCTGTAAACCCACCTTCTGGTCCAATAAAAATTCCGATAGATTGTGCATTTAGTGATTGCAAATAAGTTTTGATGTGATGAGTGGTTTCATTCTCATAAGGAATGCATCCACAATCCAGCTTTTCCTTAACATAAGCTAAAGCCTGACTCATTTTCATAGGCATTAAAACTTCTGGCACAATACCTCTTTTGCTTTGCTTGGCTGCACTTTCCGCAATCTTTTGCCAACGCATGATCTTATTATTCAATTTGCTTTCCGATTCTAATTTAACCACACAGCGCTTTGTGACAAGTGGAACGACTTTAGTTACCCCGATCTCTACACTCTTTTGAATAACAAATTCCATTTTCTCTCCCTTAACAAGGGACTGAAACAAAACAGTTTCTACTGCTGGCTCTGTGTGGCTCTCTTTTTGATTAATGATTTGGGCCGTTACCGATTCTGCACTGATGTCTTTTATTATACACTCATAATCATTGCCTTGTCTATCATTTATCAAAATTTCTTTTCCTATAGGCAGTCGCAAAACATTTTTTATATGATTCACATCTGTCCCTGTGATTAAAATAGACTCTTCTAATACATCTTCCGGATTAACAAAAAACTTTGCCATACTTCACCTTTTCTCTATTTAATATGGGCTAAAATTGCTACCCAATCATTTTTCTCTGTTATGCTTTCTACTTCAAACCCAACCTCTTCAAGATGACCTTTGACTTCTTCTGCGCGCTCACCAATAATACCTGATGCAATCAGCTTACCGTTTTCTTTTAAGAATGCTCTTAATTCCTGTTTCATTCCAATAATAACGTCTGCCACAATGTTAGCTACCACTATATCATATTTGCCATGACCAATTTTATTTTCCAATGCTTCATCTGCCATGACATTACCACAATAGGTGGTATAACGAGCGGGTTCCATTTTGTTTTGCTCAAAGTTCTCACAGGCAATATTAACGGAGTTTTGATCAATATCTACAGCCGTTACATGCCCAGCCCCTAGCATTAATGCTGCAATGGATAAAATGCCACTACCACATCCCATATCTAATACTTCACAAGAAGGCTCTACAATCTTTTCAAGCTGCTCAATGCAAAGCTGAGTCGTGTAATGTTGACCTGTTCCAAAAGATGAATTCGGATCAATTTCAAGAATATAACGGTCTGTATTTTCATGATAAGTTTCCCAAGTAGGTTTGATGACAAATTTTTCACCTACTGTAAACGGTTTAAAATACTGCTTCCAGTTATTTGCCCAATCCTCTTCTTTTACATTGCCTAATTCAAGTCTAAGTGAACCATAATCTACATTTTCTTCTTTAAGGCGTGCAATCATATTTTTAATTTCAACAAATGTTTCTTGCCCTTGAGTATTTTCAGCTAAATAAAATTTAATATTGGTTTCAACATTTTTCATATCTTCCATCGTAACATCCATATAATCCCATGTTTTACCACGATATGTTAAAAATTCTTCAAAATCATCTGGATCCTCTACAATAAATCCTGTTACGCCCATTTGCATCAGTAAACCTGTAATCGTTTCAATTCCTTGTTTGGATGTATAAATTGTTACTTCTAACCAGTTCATGTTTTCATCTCCATTTATGTTTAATAATTTTATTATACGGGAAAGCCTTATTTTATTCAAGTTGAGCGCTTCTAAGCCAGCTATCTATTTATGCCCTTTTTTGAGCCATCATAATCCGTTTACTATTTTTACTTCATAAATAAATAGCGAGGAACGCTCATTCGTCCTCGCTATTTAACTTATTTTTTCTTAAAGAAATGTCCCCAACCTTTTTTAGATTCTTCGGCTTGAGCTCCCATTTCTGGTTCGAATTCTCTTAAGATTTCTTTTTGCTTATCAGTTAAATTCTTTGGTACCACCACGTAAACTTCTACATATTGATCGCCACGTCGCTTATTATTTCGTAAGCTAGGGATGCCTTTGCCTTGTAATCTAAAGGTGGTAGAAGTTTGTGTACCTGGTTGAATCGTAAATTTCACATTGCCATCTAGCGTTGGAATAGAAAGCTCTGCTCCAAGTGCTGCTTGAACAAATGAAATTGGCATACGCATATAAACGTCTGTACCACGTCTTTCAAATACTGGATGAGAAGCAACAGATACGGTTACTAATAAATCACCTGCTGGTGCTCCCACATCACCTGCTTCACCTTTTCCAGAGACACGAAGCGTTTGACCGTGATCAATACCTGCTGGAATAGATACGGTTACCTTTTTCACACTTCTTACTTTACCATGTCCATGGCAAGTATTACATGGGTCTTTAACGATTTTTCCTTCTCCACGACAGGCATCGCAGACTTGCTCAGTTTGCATCATACCCATAATGGTGCGTTGTTGAATGACGACACGTCCTGTACCATGACATTTACTACATGTCGTTGTTTCTGTTCCTGGTTTTGCCTTAGAACCATGACAAGTTGGGCAAGTTTCTGAAGTATTAATAGAGATTTCTTTTTCACAGCCAAATGCTGCTTCCTCAAATGAAATTTGCACCGTTTGACGAATGTCAGCACCAGGTTGTGGCCCTCGTGGACGTCTACGACCACCGCCTCCAAAGCCTCCACCAAACATGCCATTTAAAATATCTCCTAAATCAATGTCCCCGTCAAAGCCACCAAAGCCGCCGAAGCCACCAAAACCACCTGCTCCAGCGCCGCCACCTTGTTCAAAAGCAGCATGCCCATAGCGGTCATAAGCAGCACGTTTATCTGCATCACTTAAGACTTCATAAGCTTCTGTTACTTCTTTAAATTTTGCTTCCGCTTCTTTATTATCTGGGTTAACATCTGGGTGATATTTTTTGGCTAATTTACGATAAGCCTTTTTGATATCTGCATCACTAGCTGATTTAGATACTCCAAGGACTTCATAATAATCTTTTTTATCCATATCAGTCACCACCTAAATCTTTGTTTCATCTTTAATCCATTCTTAATCATAATGGATAACATAGAAACAGTCAAAGAGAAATGCTCTTTGACCGTCTCACTTTTTTTATTCTTCTTTGAAGTCTGCGTCAATGACATCATCATCAGCTTTAGCGCTTTGATTCATATCTGGACCTTCTGCACCTTGAGCTGCGCCTGCTTGGCTATATAGTTTTTCAGAAATGCTATAGAATACATTAGTGAGTTCTTCTTTAGCTGCTTTTAGTTCTGCAACTTGCTCTTCTGTCATAGCGCCTGCTACAGCTTTATCATTAAGTTCTTTTAATTTGTTAAGAGAAGCATCTACTTTCGCTTTATCATCTGCTTCTAGCTTGCCTTCCATGTCTTTAAGCATTTTCTCTGTTTGGAATACCATAGAATCTGCTTCATTCTTAACATCGATTGCTTCTTTACGTTTCTTATCTTCAGCTGCAAATTGTTCAGCTTCTTTAACTGCTTTTTCGATTTCTTCATCACTAAGGTTTGTGCTTGCTGTAATGGTAATGTGTTGTTCTTTACCTGTTCCAAGGTCTTTTGCAGAAACTTTAACAATACCGTTAGCATCAATATCGAATGTTACTTCAATTTGTGGAATACCACGTGGTGCTGGCATAATACCATCTAATTTGAAGTTACCAAGTGTTTTGTTATCATTTGCCATTGGTCTTTCACCTTGAACAACGTGAATATCAACGGCTGGTTGATTATCTGCTGCTGTAGAGAAGACTTGTGATTTCTTAGTAGGAATCGTTGTATTTTTAGGGATAACTGCTGTTGCAACACCACCCATTGTTTCAATACCAAGTGTAAGAGGTGTAACATCAAGAAGAAGGATATCTCCTGAACCAGCCTCACCTGAAAGTTTACCACCTTGGATAGCTGCACCTACAGCTACACATTCATCTGGGTTGATGCCTTTGAATGGTTCTTTTCCTGTGATACGTTTAACCGCATCTTGAACAGCTGGGATACGAGTAGAACCACCAACTAATAATACTTTATCAAGTTCAGAAGCATCAATACCTGCATCTTTTAATGCTGTACGAACTGGTCCCATTGTTCTTTCAACAAGATCAGCTGTCAGTTCATCAAATTTTGCTCTTGTGATTGTAACATCTAAACTTTGACCCCCTGCACAGATGAATGGAATTAATACATTGGCACTTGTTTTTTGAGAAAGTTCTTTCTTAGCTGTTTCAGCAGCTTCTTTTAAACGTTGCATAGCTACTTTATCTTGTGATAAGTCAATGCCTTCTTGTTTATTGAATTCTTGTACTAAATAATCAATGATTTTTTGATCGAAATCATCTCCACCTAAGTGGTTATCACCACTTGTTGCAAGTACTTCGATAACTCCGTCACCGATATCAATCACAGAGACATCAAATGTACCACCACCAAGGTCGTACACTAAGATTTTTTGTTCACGTTCGTTATCAAGGCCATATGCAAGTGCTGCTGCTGTTGGTTCATTAATGATACGTTTTACATCAAGACCTGCGATACGACCAGCATCTTTTGTTGCTTGTCTTTGACTATCTGTGAAGTAAGCAGGTACAGTAATAACGGCTTCTGTTACAGCTTCACCAAGATGTGCTTCTGCATCAGCTTTTAATTTTTGAAGAATGATTGCTGAAATCTCTTGTGGAGAGAATTTTTTATCATCAATGGTTACTTTGTAATCTGTTCCCATATGTCTTTTAATAGAGATAACAGTTCTTTCATGGTTTGTAACAGCTTGACGTTTTGCCACATCCCCTACAAGTCTTTCACCTGTTTTGCTAAAACCGACTACAGATGGTGTTGTTCTATTTCCATCAGCGTTAACAATAACAACTGGTTTACCACCTTCCATAACTGATACACATGAGTTTGTTGTTCCTAAGTCGATACCTATAATTTTTCCCATAACTGATTTCCTCCTATCATTAATTAGCTACTTTAACTAAACTATGTCTAATAACTTTTTCTTTATATAAATAACCTTTTTGAAGCTCTTCAGCTACTATATTTTCTCCAAATGCTTCATCATCTATGTGCATAATCGCATTATGAAGATTTGGATCAAACTCTTTTCCTACAGCTTCAATAGGGGTTACATGCATTTTTTCAAGTAAACCGATGATTTGTTTGTAAATCATTTCAACGCCTGCAAAAAGTGATTTGTCAGTTGATTCCACTTTTAAAGCTCTTTCAAAGTTATCAATGACTGGCAACAATTCTGCAATCGTATTACTTACTGCATAATCATATGAATCTGCTTTTTCTTTTTCACTACGTTTTCTGTAGTTATCAAATTCAGCCATTAAGCGTTGCCATTTATCTAAATAATCAGCTGCTTTTGACTCGGCATCTGCTAATTTTTTGGCTTCTTCATTTTCTTCTGGAGTAGCTTCTTCCACTACTGTTTCCTCTGCTTCTTCTGGATTTTCAGTAGTTTCTTCTACTGCTTCAACTTGCTCTTCTTGAATCTCATTTACATTTTGATTTTCTTCCATGGTTTCACCCTTTCACTAAAAGCGACCACTAATGGCCTAACTCTTTTAGCATATTTGTTATATGATAAGATACATACTCTAATACTGAGACGACTTGATCATAATCCATTCGCGTTGGACCAATAATACCAATATTACCTATGGCATGTTCCCCAATGCGATAGCTTGTAGATACCACACTATAATCTTTCATAGGGGTAAGCACATTTTCCTCACCTATACGGATGGTTACCGTATTCGGTTTAGATTGATCAAGAATTTTTCTAAGATATGGTTTTTCTTCTAATAGCTTTAATAAACTTCTTGTCTTATCTTTTTCATCCATGCCATTAAAGTCTAGAATATTATTTGCCCCTCGAATGTAAATCTCAGGCACATCTTCTTGTTTTAAAGTATCGTCTATTGCCTGCAGAACATTAGCTGCAATATCACCATATTCTTTCATTTTTTCTTCAATAGAAAACTTAATTTTATTTAAACTAATTTGGTTTAATGTGCTACCTTTGATGGTTTCATTAAGGATATTCGTTAAAGCCATACACATATTAAAATCAATTGCCTTTGGTGTTGGAATCACATAATTCTTAACACTGTTGGTATCGGTAACGACTACACATGCCACTGAATAATCATCTACTGGCACAAGCTGAATATGTTTTATTCGAACTTGTGAAATAGGAGGTGTCATGGCAATCGTCGTACAATTGGTCAGCATGGAAACCAGTTTAGCGGTTTCTTCTACCAATGTATCAATACAATTGACTTTTTCATGAATCAAATCTGTAATGACTTGTTCAACTTCAGGGGGTATATGTGGGCGCTTCATCATGCCATCTACATACATCCTGTACCCTTTGTCAGAAGGAATACGCCCAGCAGAAGTATGAGGCTGTACGATTAAACCAAGTTCTTCTAAGTCAGCCATTTCATTACGAATAGTAGCCGAACTAATACCTAAATCATACTTCTTAGAAATGGTACGTGACCCAACCGGATCACCGGTTTCTATATAATCGCGAATGATGGCTTCTAGGATTTTTAGCTTACGCTCGTTTATCTCCATCGAATCACTTCCTTCTTTTTGTTAGCACTCGTTTAACCTGAGTGCTAACTATGAGTAAAAGATATCACTATTTTTTTATATTGTCAATAGACCTCAATAGATTTTTTTTTCTAAATAAATGAAGCCATAATTTCATTGCACACATCTAGGCCATAGGGACTTAAATAAAGTCTATTTTTCTCATGAATCATAGCGCCTAAGCTTATCCATTTTTCAATTACCTCATGATAAAGAGACCAAATAGACCTTCCAAATTTATTTTCAAAAACGTCACAGTCAATCCCTTCATTTAAACGAAGCCCTAAGAAAATATACTCCTCCATAAGCGCCTTTGGTGTCATCACTTCTTCTTCATACCTTAAGCTTTCTAAATGGCCATGCGCTGCTATATAGTTTTCTAGATTTTCTTCATTATAAAAGCGTTTGCCCTCATACAATGAATGGGCACCTAATCCAAGTCCAATATAAGGCTCACATCTCCAATACATTAAATTATGCTGGCAACGGTGCCCTGGCTTTGACCAGTTAGAAATCTCGTACTGCTCATACCCCCTGGTCTTTAAATAGGCCTCGGCTTCATGATACATTTCCCGATCTAGCTCTTCTGATACCTCTTGAAGCTTTCCTTCTTTCTGCCATTTTCCAAACACGGTGCCCTCTTCAATAATCAGCGCATAAACCGATAGATGTTCTAAATCATAGGCAGCAACCGTTTCTAAAGTTTCTATAAACGCTTCTTTAGTTTGTCCTGGCAGAGCAAACATTATATCTGTATTAATCTGCCAATTAGTAGCTTCTTGTATGAGTTTAATGCTTTCTTTCCAATCTTCAAAACGATGCCCTCTTCCAATGGCTTTTAATAGGTCATCATGTGTCGATTGCAAGCCTAAGCTGATTCGATTAATAGGATACCCACGCATGACTTCTATTTTTTCCCTATCTAATGTGCCTGGATTGGCTTCAATCGTCCACTCACATCTAGCTTCTATCTTAAAATGGGTTACAATTGCCTTTAACAAACGCTCCAGTAAAAAAGGTGGCAGCACAGTCGGGGTGCCACCACCTATAAAGATTGATTTTACTGAGGTTTCTAATGGCAAACGGCTGCTAACGCTTTCAATTTCCTCTATTAATGCTTCAATATAACGTGCCTGATGATCTTGCTTTGGAAAAGACAAAAAATCACAGTAATAGCATTTTGAAGCACAAAATGGAATATGAAAATAAAGTCCAATTTGCATCATTACTTTCCTCTATTCGTCTAATTTTAATACACTCATAAATGCTTCTTGAGGTACTTCTACGCTACCCACTTGTCGCATACGTTTCTTACCTTCTTTTTGTTTTTCAAGCAGCTTACGCTTACGTGAAATATCTCCACCATAACATTTTGCGAGTACATCTTTACGCATGGCACTAATCGTTTCTCTTGCAACCACTTTATTGCCAATAGCTGCTTGGATTGGAATTTCAAATAAGTGTCTTGGAATTTCTTTTTTAAGCTTCTCTACAATTTTACGGCCTTTATTAACCGAATTACTTTCATGCACAATTAAAGAAAGTGCATCCACGATTTCTTTGTTCACAAGAATGTCTAATTTAACGAGTTTAGATTCTTGATAGCCACATAATTCATAATCAAATGAAGCATAGCCACGTGTTCTAGATTTTAATGCATCAAAGAAATCATAAATAATTTCATTAAGTGGCAGTTCATAATCTAATACCGCACGAGTTGCCTCTAAATATTCCATTCCAAAATAATTGCCTCTTCTTTCTTGGCAAAGATCCATAACAGCGCCCACATAATCAGAAGGGACAATGATTTTGGCTTTTACCATAGGCTCTTCCATAAATTGAATCATAGAAGGGTCTGGTAAATTGGCTGGGTTAGAAAGCTCTATCACTTCTCCATTGGTTTGATGGACTTTATAAATAACGTTAGGGGCGGTAGTTACAAGGTCTAGATTATACTCACGCTCTAAACGTTCTTGAATGATTTCCATGTGTAATAAGCCTAAGAAACCACATCTAAATCCGAAACCTAATGCAACGGATGTTTCTGGTTCAAATACCAAGGCGGCATCATTGAGTTGAAGTTTTTCTAAACTGTCACGAAGATCACCGTATTTAGCCCCATCAGCAGGATAAAGCCCACAGTAAACCATCGGATTAGCTTGTTTGTATCCTGGCAGTGCTTCCTGGGCAGGATTGTTGGCATCTGTCACCGTATCCCCAACATGGGTATCTTGAACATTTTTAATACTTGCTGTAAAATAACCTACTTCACCTGCTATAAGTCCCTCTTCACTTGGTCTAAATTGACCTGCTCCAAATGTTCCTACTTCTACGACATCAAATTCAGCCCCTGTTACCATCATACGAACCTTCATGCCTTTTTTGATTTGTCCTTCTTTTACTCGACAGAAAACAATAACCCCTTTATACGCGTCATATAAAGAGTCAAAAATAAGGGCTTTAAGTGGCGCATGAATATCTCCAGTTGGAGGGGGTACGACTTTTACAATTTGCTCTAAAACATCCCCTACATTTAATCCTGTTTTAGCTGAAATAAGTGGCGCATCACTGGCATCTAAACCAATAATGTCTTCAATCTCTTCTTTGACACGTTCTGGGTCAGCACTTGGAAGGTCAATCTTATTAATGACAGGCATAATCTCTAAGTCATGCTCTAAAGCTAAATACACATTAGCAAGTGTCTGTGCTTCAATGCCTTGAGCCGCATCAACAATCAGCACAGCCCCTTCACAAGCAGCTAGGCTACGAGACACCTCATAGTTAAAGTCTACATGCCCTGGGGTGTCAATTAAGTTAAAAATATATTCTTCACCATCATTGGCTTGATAAACTAAACGAACCGCTTGAGATTTAATAGTGATTCCTCTCTCACGTTCCAAATCCATGTTATCTAATACTTGTTCCTGCATCTCACGAGCCGTTAACGTTCCGGTCATTTGAATGATGCGATCTGCAAGTGTACTTTTTCCATGGTCAATATGTGCAATAATGCAAAAATTCCTTATCTTTTGTTGCTTTGAAAGAGACATTTTGCTCCTCCTTCTATCATTGATCTTATGTTTTCGTTTCATTATAGCATAGGGGTTCTTTTTGTATCAATCTTTTTGCAAGACTTTTGCCAGAATTTCGGCTACAGGCTCTACTGAATTAAGGGCTTCTTCAGATGTATTGGTTTGAGCGCCCCATTCCATTAATAACGAATAAGGTCTCATATGTGTACTATATCGCCACTCATTTAAGTAAATCTTTCTAGCTAATCCCGGATAAAGCGTATTCATCTGAAGCGTTGCCTGTAATGAAAAGGCTAAATTATCTCCTATGTAGGGATTAGGTAAATCTTCTTTTTCTTCTACTGCTCCTAATATATTGCGATTTAAGCATAGTCCATTGACAAACATAATACGTGCAGCCTCTTTGCCCTCTACTTCGGTTACAAGATGAACCTTTTCATTGACGCCATCCCGATGCAAATCAATAACAACTGAAATAGAAGGATGGTCTGCTAAAACTTGACGTATAACAGGCTCCATTCGTTCATATTCCCCACCCGTTGGATACTTTCCTTTATTAGAAGCTTCATAAAAATTTTCCGTTACATGTAACGTTTCTATCCCATATTTTGTTTCTAATTGATTTTTTAATGCTTCTCCTACATCCGTTACGGTTAGGCCTCCTATATAGTCTTCTCTTGCATGAGTATGGAAAATTAAAACACTTGGCCCATTTTCTTCCTCAGATAATCTAATAGGTTTTGTAATAAGCTCATAAAAATCCCATTTTTCAAGCATATCTATCCCAAATTCCATCTTTCCAGGCGCACTCATATAGTTTTTATAAACATAATTGGGGTCTTTAAACTGTAAAACATCTAAAATGGTTTCATTAAGTGGTGTTTTAGGCTCATAATCTTCTTTTTCTGCTTCACCGAGGTAAGTATTCTCATCTTGACTAAAATAACCTCTTACTTCGCCTTCCGCAATCGCATGCATATACCTTCTTTTTGTATAAGGTGATACACTCAGTATCAGCTTTGTGGAATTCTCCAAATCTAATCGAGTTAATGTATACACCCACTTATTCAGTAATTTTTTTGGAATGGTACGGTCTTTTAAACAGGGTATCGCTTCTTGTATCAGGAGCGTAGAAGGTGCATATCCTAATTGGGTTAAGTGAAATAAACTCCCCAATAGGATTGCACCTATTACGCCATAACTTGTTATGATGCTTCTTACAGTAGGTTTTGTATGACAAAATTTATCACGCCAATGCCACATCCCCGTTATCCCCTCCTGCCTATAATCCGCCTTTTGTTAATCTTTTTATTTTATGCATGTCTTAAATCGTTTATACCTATCATTTTCCTTTTAAACTAATAGGTGTACTTATTGATATCCTCTAAAGTCATACAAGGATGAACGGCTATATTAATGGCATTTGCAATAATGCTTGATAAATATTCTATAATTTCATCAATTTCCTTTGGCGTTACAAAAAGCTCTCTAATTTCATCCCCTAAACACTCTTGCACTAAGGCATAATGATCGGCCTCATCTGCATGATTTAATAAATCAAATATGGGTGAATGCTCAGCTTCTTCCACCATCTTTTTCACGATTTCACTTAATGTATCGGATACAAGAGTGGCTGTATCTACGACTGTTGGCACACCAATTGCAATCACCTTACAGCCTATTGTCTTTTCATTAAGCTCTTTTCGCCTATTGCCTACTCCCGCACCTGGGGAAATGCCTGTATCTGAAATTTGAATGGTGGAATTAATTCTTGAAACATGCCGAGCTGCTAGGGCATCAATGGCAATAATACAGTCCGGCTTGACGTTTTCAGCCACCCCCCTAATAATTTCTGCCGTTTCAATTCCCGTAAGCCCCATCACACTAGGGGCAAAACTACTTAAATGTGCCACATCTTCTTCGATAAGCTC
This sequence comes from uncultured Cellulosilyticum sp., assembly GCA_934725855.1. Taxonomy (GTDB): domain Bacteria; phylum Bacillota; class Clostridia; order Lachnospirales; family Cellulosilyticaceae; genus Cellulosilyticum. The sequence continues at coordinate 46,018 of CAKVCL010000001.1, forward strand.
AGGTGCCTTAAGTGCCACATGTCTTGTCACAAAAACTTGATTAGCCACTTTAGGCCCTAATGTATCTGGCGTAGCAAAACGATTGCCAAGCCCAATAACTAACACATTTAGTGAACGATTATTAACTTTAGGCAAAAGAGAGGCAATGGCTTGTGACAGTCCATCAATAACTTTTTCATGTAAAGAAGGGTCATTTCTTTTAATGCCAGGACATTCAATCGTAATATAATCCCCTTTTGGCTTACCCATTTGATTTTCGCCTTCCTCATTTAGGATTCTAACTCTAGAAATATGAATCTGATTGTCTTCTAAATTTTTTTCAGTAATCTCTACACCCGGAATTTGATAGTCTTCTGCCCTGTCAAGCTTAATCACATCACTGATTTCTATGGCTAAGTCTGTTCTTGGGAAAAAAGTGTTTTTTGTTTTTTCCATCATGAGGCTCCTTTTCTTTTAACATACTGCTTTACGACTCTATCTTTTACTTATATAATAAAACAAGATACTCTTGGGTTTACTAGGTAGTTTGGCCATAATTTTTCCTTGTATACATTGACTTTGTCAAAAAGCTATACTATAATTAAGCCTGTTGAAACCGTTCATAGTTCCCCAAACCGTGTCTATAATTATGAATGGAGGTGCCACATACCATGGCAAATATTAAATCAGCAAAAAAACGTATCTTAGTTATCGCAACAAAAACTGCACGTAACCGTGCAATCAAATCAGCAGTTAAAACTCAAATCAAAAAAGTTAGATTTGCAGTAGAAGCTGGAAACAAAGCAGAAGCTCAAAAAGCTTTAGTAGTAGCTGTTAAAGCAATCGATAAAGCAACAGCAAAAGGAATCTTCCACAAAAATGCTGCTGCTCGTAAAAAATCTACTTTAGCTCGTTTAGTTAACGCTGTTGCTTAATTCGTAAGAACGTTAATGACTACAAAAAAGACCTCATGATGAGGTCTTTTTTGTGTTTAAATGGATTGTTTTTGGTTAAGTGCCTGCATAATAAGCAGTTCAACGCATTGCCCAACTTCCATTTTCCCTGTTTTAATCATGCGGTCCGTTTCTAGACAAGCCTCCATGAGCGCTTCTAATCCACTAAAACTATAATCACTCACTTGACCAAGTAGTTCCTTTACTGCAAAATAAGGCATTTTTGTTTGGGCGGCAATTTGTTTAACATCTTGTCCTTTTGCCTTTAGATATTTCACTTGATACATCACTCTAAATTGTCTTCCTATGAGTACCAAAATACCAATAGGGGATTCTTTACTTTGTAGCATTCGGCTATAGATTTGCAAAGCCTCATCACTTTTACCGCTTGCAATTCTTTTTACGAGTTCAAACACTCTAGTTTCTAAAGAAAAAACACAAATGGTATCAATGATTTCCTTTGTAATGGTTCCTTCCCCTACATAACTCGTTAGTTTTTGCCATTCCCCTAAAATATAGTCAATATCCTCTGGCATATTACGTACCAGATAATAGAGCGTTTGTGCATCCACTTTAATAGACTCCGCCTTACTTTTTTCTTGAAGTAATCTGACAACTGCCTCTTCTCCAGGATAGTCAAATTCTATGACTTCTGCCTCAGCCTTTACCCATTTATAAAGTTTATTTCTTTTATCTACTTCTCGCTCATCTATAAGAAGCACAATATAATCTGGTAGATTTTGAAGTAACGCCTCAAATTTTTCACTTTCTTCTTTTCTTCCGGGTTTAAAATACCCTGTGTCCTTAAGATAAATCAGCTTATACTCTGCAAAAAAAGGTAACGTTTCTATCACATCTTTAATTTGATCTACCACAACCTCTTTTTCTTTTGCTTCATAGTAATTCATTAAATCTGAGGGTGAAGCTAAGACCTCCTCTTTTACCTTTTGTATATATTGATTTTTAGTCCACTGATCCTGTCCTAAAAGTAAAAAACATCCTGACCTCTTAGACATGCATTACGCATCCTTTCTATAACTGGTTTTCTTTAGATAATGACCATCTGTTTCATAAATGATGGCCCCTTCTTGATCTGTACGCGAAACTATAACCTCTTCCTCTTCTAATAACTGGGTCACTTCTTGGTGTGGATGACCGTATCGATTATGAGTCCCGCAACTAATCATAGCATACCTTGGCTGAAGTTTCAAAAGCATCCCTAAAGACGTCCCTGTACGTGACCCATGGTGACTAACCTTTAATAAACTAATAGGGCCAATTTCATCATAGATTCTATTATTGATTCCTTTAGATTGATCCCCTGTTAATAGAGCTGAAAAATCTCCGTAGCTTAACTCACAAACAATGGAGTTGTCATTATTATTTTCATAATGTATACTTCTCATTGGTGCAAAGCACATGAGTTGTAACTGATCATATATCACGCAGTCACCAGCACCTAAATAAGTAACTGGAATTTTTTTCTTGCTACAAGTTTTTATCAGTTCATCTAAATGCTCTGACTGGTCTGTACATGAAACAAATAATCTTTCAATCTTTAACGATGTCTCTAAAAGTTCTAAAATGCCACCTATATGGTCGGCATCGGAATGGCTTACCATCATCCCTTGTATTTTGGAATACCCCAAATACTTAACGTACTTTTCAACTGTCTTACCTTTTCCAAAAGGCCCACCATCCACTATCAATAACCCCTCCTTGGGCATTTCAATCACACAGCAATCTCCTTGCCCAATATACAAACCATTCATCTTTAAATTTTTAGGCTGCATTATACCACTTAGCATAAACAAAGCAGCAAGGACTGCCATACTTTGATAAATTTCTTTCTTTGAAAGATATCCCCAAATCATACAGCCTACTAAAAATACGCCCATCGCATAGAGCATTATTTCAAAGAGATTAGGTTTACCTGTGCACCATGTGGCTAATGGGCAGTTTAATAAAACCCTCGTCAGCTCTTCGATTATACTTAAGATACTTTCAATATATCTGCTGCCTAATCTTGCTAGTTGAAAACACCCTGGTAAGAAAGAAAGTCCTAAAATCCACCAGCTTGAAATAATGATCATCGAAAAAATAGGTATAACCACTAAATTAATCGTACTCACTAAAAAGGGAATTTCATAAAAATGATAGGCTAATATAGGAGATGTAAAAAGTTGTACACTAAGCCATACCAATAAGGTACGAGTCAGCTTTCCATATTTCCACTCAGAAAAGCGTTCCTTCTTTTCCATTTCTTCTAAAGCTATCGTCACACCTAATACAGCCATAAATGAAAGCTGTACCCCTACCATAAAAAGCTGATAAGGATTACTTATCAAAATGACTCCTGCCGCAATTGCCCAATTGGTTAACCGGTCCTGTTCTTGCCAAAGACATTTCCCCAAAAGTCCTACAGCTACCATGATGGTGGCACGAACCGTAGAAGGTGAGGCTCCTGTTAAATACGCATAAAAAATAATGGCAACCATCATGGTTATTTGACGAAGCGTATAGGAAATGGGTAAATAACTGCCTATCAACATAAATAGTCCAGTCACGACCCCAACATGAAATCCAGAAATACAAAGCACATGACTTATGCCTGCCTTCTGGTAAATCGCATAGGTCACTTCATCTAGCCGACTATCATCCCCTAATAATGCTGCTTCTATAATCCCTACTTTATGTGAGCTAAATAATTTTTCTAGTTGAAGGACGCAAGCTTCTCTGATACGTTCTACTAGCGGTGTATGCGGCACTAAATGAACAAGCTGCTCCACCTTAAAAGTTGCCACAACGCCTTTTCCTCTTAAATAAGTTATTGTATCAAAGTCACTTGGATTCATCTGAGGGGTCATTTCTAAGCATTCTGCCTTTACAGTCACTTCATCATAAAGTGAAATTTCTTGATTTAATTTGAGCCGGATTTGAACCTTACTCTTTAGTTTTTCCTGTGCTTGTTCTTCCTCAACATGATTCAGCGTGACCCACTGATAGTAAGGTGTGATGCTTATTTCTTGAACTTCACCTTTTAAGGTATAGCACTGTTTAGGAATAAAAACCTGACTTTCTTTAATTACTGGCAAGCCACTTAAAACAACTATCCCTATGGCTAGACAAATCAGCGCATAGATGCCTTGAAACATACCAAAATAAAAAATATAGCCCATTATGAATAGACTCATAATGGGCATCACTAAAAACACATATTGTTTTTCTAAAAAACCATTAGCACAAACAATTCCTACTATATAAAATAAAACACCATGTACCAATGGCCGCCCTACATCACATTTCTGACTCATTGCCACTTATATCTCCTCATTTCTTAGAAGGGTTAAGCCTTTTATTAAAAGCTTAACCATATAAGTCACTTTATAAACTTTTAGGATGTAGGCTCTATACTATTTTCTTTGCTAATATAGTCTTCATTTCTTTCAAAAGTCTTTGGTAAGTCAATCTCAGAAGTAAATGCTACTTCCTCTTGTCCATCAATTGAAAGAATGACTTTCTTCACTTGTGGAAGTTCCGTTAAAGAGTTGACAATAGAATAAATCATCAAGGTACGATCCTCATCATTTTCAAAAAACTTAGATTTTGTATCAAATGATAAATCTACTTGACAAACGCCATTGAGCGTATCCACTGTGTTCACCTTTAAATCATTCGGAACCGTTGCGAAGCGCTCACTTGATTGTGGTCCTTGTATAAGTTCCTCAATAACTAATTTTTCTTCTTTACTAGAACGGCTAGCAGGAAAACGATGCACTTCTTTTTCAAGTTTTCCTTCTGCATTAGCAAAATAAACATTTAATACAAAATATTCCGTTGCAGGACTTGGATTAAAGGCACTTTTCTTAATCATATCGGTATTAATTGGTCCCACCGTTTTTCCTGTTGCCATTGCCAAAGGCACTTGATTCACATAAAAATCTACGCCATTAATAAAGTCTAACTGCGTTAGGGAGTAAACAATAGAAGCACGCATACCAATCTTCTGCTGGGGCGTGAGCTCATTATAGTCATTTGTAAAATTAATTTTAACAATCTTTTCATTCGCATTAATGCTAGTGGTATCTCCATCAATTGGCATTTGGGCACCCAGTTGCATTGCTGATAGTAAAATACTTTTATTCTCTTTTAAGAGTCCAATAATAAATTTTACTTTTTCCTGATCGGTTTCACATTTTTTAAAGCTTTCAGGGAGTGCTTCTGCAACTAATTCATTTTTAGAATAATCAAAGAAATAAATCTGCATACTTTCTGTAGGGATAGGCTGCTGTTTTTGGCACCCTACACATCCCATTATCACACAAACCATAAGCCATAGCATTTTTTTGACTTGTTTTCTCACGCTTTACTTCCCCCTTCCCAAACATGTCTAAGAGGAATTTGAACCGTAAAAATAGAACCCTTGCCTTCTTCACTTTCTACTCCAATAGACCCGTTGTGCATCACAACCGTCTTATAGGTAATTGCAAGACCTAAGCCTGTCCCACCTGTTTCTCTATTACGGGTTTTATCTGTGCGATAAAAGCGTTCAAAAATCCTAGATTGTTCTTCTTTAGCAATCCCAATGCCTGTATCCGCAACGATAATACTTGCATCTTGTAAGTCTGCTTGTAAACTCACATTCACTCTGCCACCTTCAGGCGTATACTTAATGGCATTTTCAATCAAATTGGTTAGTGCTAGACTTAATTTGACTTCATCAATTTCTGCTAGTACCTCTCTCTGACTTTCATAAATTAAATCAATACTTTTCTTCTTTGCAAGAGGTACCAATCGTTTTAATATGCCTTGAAGCAACTCACCCATGTTCACTTCCTTAATATTTAATGGAATTTCTCTTTGGTCTAATCGAACTAAGGTTAATAAATCTGAAATAATACTATTAAGACGATCGACTTCTGAATTGATATCCTCAAAAAACTCCTTATATATTTCCACTGGCACATCTTCTTGGAACATAAGCGATTCCGTTAAGACTTTAATAGAAGAAAGTGGGGTTTTAAGTTCATGAGAAACATTTGAAACAAACTCTTGCCTAGATTGTTCTACTCTTTGTAATTGTTTTGTCATATGATTAAACGCATTCCCAAGCTCTGCAATTTCACCATTTCCTACCACCTCTACCTGTTGGTCAAGCTGTCCATTGGTAATTTTTTGTACAACCTTCATAAGCCCCTTAAGCGGTTTTGTAATAAAGGAAGAGGTAATAAAGCTAAGTAATCCAGATATCAACGCAATTAATAAGGTAAGTATCCTTACTTGATCTTTTAATGCCTCAATAGGTGTAAAAACACCCTCTAGTGAAGGCACCATAACCACTGCCCCTACAACATTTTTTTGCTTATTCACCACCGGTACAGCCACTGTGAGTGCTTTATATTCATCTGATTTTTCAGTTTGAGAATTATTATTTAATAATGCACTAATAACTGCATTGTTCATAAGCGTCTTTCCGATATCTGCATCACTTGAATCCATCACGACAAACCCAGAAGCATCTACTACCATAACTCGGCAATTGGCATCCGCACTTTTATTATTAATGAGTGATTGAAACAAACTCATATTACTACTATCTACGAGATAGTTTTCTTCTTTGATTTGTGTGGCAATCATATTGGCCTGAGTGAGCCAAGTGGTTTCATTTTGACTTAAATAATATGTTTCCATTCGCTCAAAGAGTACAGAGGAATAAAACATTAATGGAATATAGCTAATTAAGAAAATCAAAACAAATAATTGCCACCTTAAGCTCTGAAACCATTTCATTTTAATCCTTAAAATAGTAACCTACCCCCCATTTTGTATAAATATATTCAGGTTGTCCTGGATTCGGCTCAATTTTTTCACGCAAACGACGCACGTGAACATCCACCGTACGCACATCTCCTGGATATTCTTTTCCCCATATCGTGCTTAATAGCTGCTCACGGCTATACACTTTGCCTGGATGCGTTGCAAATAACTCTAACATATCAAACTCTTTTGCTGTAAGATTCATTTCTTTATTATTAATAAACACACGCCTACTACTTAATTCTAATCTTAAGTCTCCTACTTCAATGGTTTTCTTTTGCACGGACTTGTCTATCGGTTGTGCACGTCTTAAAATTGCCTTAATACGTGCTTTCAGTTCTAAAATATTAAATGGCTTTGTGACATAATCATCCGCACCATATTCAAGTCCCATGATTTTATCCATATCCTCACCTTTTGCAGTGAGCATAATAATCGGCAAATTGGAAAACTCTCTAACTAATTGACAAACCTGTAATCCATCATACTTAGGTAACATGACATCTAAAATCATCACATCATATTTATTATTTTTTACACTATTTAGTGCTTCTTCACCATCATATGCTGTATCCACAGCCCAGCCTTCTTGTTCCAAACTAAATTTGATTCCTTTGACAATTAGCTTTTCATCATCTACTACTAATATTCTACTGTTCATTTTGCTCCTCCTCTATCTCTTTATGTCGTAATGAACTGCTTGATTTTCTCAAAAGTCTTCTCTCCTATCCCTGATATTTGCATGATTTCATCAATTGAACCAAAGCCACCATTTTCTTGTCTGTACGTAATAATAGAATCCGCTTTTACCCCGCCAATGCCATTTAAAGTCATTAATTCCTCTTTAGTGGCAGTATTAATATTGACAAGCCCGGTTTCTTGTTTTACATAAGTGACTAGCTGATTTTCCTTTTCAATTGCTCCATTAGGAACTGCTTCTACCATTTCTGTCCTTTCTCTATTTTCATACGAATCCCCTGATTTGTCAATTTCCTCTCCGACCTTGGGCACAATAATTTTTTGATAGGGCTGAATGGGACTTGCTAAATTAATCGCCGTTTCATCTGCCTCATCTGTTACTCCACCACCAAGCTTAATCACCTCATTCACGATGGCAGTTGAGGCAACATAATAGACTCCTGGTTTTTCAATCGCACCACATATATAGACAGGAACCTCTTGATGAACATTTTCTGTATATTCTTTATTAACTTTCGTCTCTTGTTTTACCTCATAAGCTTCTTGACTTTGCATCTGATGGGATATGTTTTTTTCATCTCCCTCAGCATTTAAGCCTTGATCTATTTGTACTTCTTGATTTTCTCCATAAGCTGTGTCATTTGAACTTTCTACTTTTAATTCCATTCCTTGTTTAAGCGATTGATTCTGATAAACATTCCATCCTACATCACATCCCACTATACAAATCGCCAGAAGTAACCATTTATAAGTCTCTATTTTTTCCTTCATCTTAATCACCTTCCATCAAAAGTTTTAACAATTTTTCCTTAAAATAGACGAATACTTTACTAAATATTATAAAATCTGTTATACTGATTAAGATTGAAAGGAGTTTTTGTATGAAAAGGAATCAACGATTATCTTTACTGCTCTGTTTACTCACTATTTTATCTTTTATGCCTCTTTCCGTTTGCGCTGAGGCCTTGCAACCTGTAACACCTGATGATACTGACCTTGTACCGCCTACTGTTTCAGCAGAAGCTGCTATTTTAATGGATGCTGATACCAAAACGATTTTATATGAAAAAAATGCTCACGAGCAGCATTATCCCGCAAGTATTACAAAATTAATGACGGCTTTACTCGCTATTGAGAACTTAGAGCCTACTCAGCAAATTACTTTTTCAAAAGATGCCATTTACAGCATTGAACCAGGAAGCAGCCATATTGGCATTAAAGTAGATGAGGTCTTAACGGTTGACGAGGCGCTTCATGGTCTTCTTCTTATGTCAGCTAATGAAGTGGCCAATGGTCTTGGAGAAGCCGTTAGTGGCAGTTTAGATGCTTTTGCCAATCGTATGACTGAACGCGCCAAAGAATTAGGTGCCCAAAATACTCACTTTGTCAATGCCAATGGTTTGCACGATGAAAATCATTATACCTCTGCTTATGATATGGCACTTATTGGAAGCTATTTAGCTGAAAATGATTACTTTCTTAAAATCATGAAAGATTTAACGTATGAAATTCCACCTACTAATATAACGGATGAAACACGTTATTTATATCAACAACATTACATGCTTAATCCAGCCAGAAATGCCAAACTTTATCGTGAAGATGTGATAGGAGGTAAAACAGGCTACACAGACCAAGCAAGGCATACACTTGTAACAATGGCTAAGCAAGGTGATACCACTTTAGTGGCTGTTATGTTGCATTCTGATAAACCCGCTATTTATACAGATACCTCTGCGCTATTTGATTATGGATTCGCCTCTTATGAATCGCTTAAATTGCATACATCAGATGAGATTGTTAAAACACTTCCTTCTTATTTAGTCAAAAGTGGCCAAGCTTATCAAAATGCAAACTATGGACTAAGCCTTTCAGATGATGTTTTGGTTACCGTTCCACATTCCGTTTCAAAAGATGATATTCATGCGGTATTTGATCTTCCTGAATCTTTGGATGCTAGTAGCAAAATAGGCGATGTGATAGGGTCTGTTTCCTTTGTTTTGAATGGTAAAAACTTAGCTCAATCTGATTTAGTCATTAAACAAATTGATGAGTTAACTGAACCTGTAGAACTCATTTCTTCTCCTCAGTCAGACACAACTTCTACTTCTCCACTAGAAACTCAAAATTTTATTTCAATCTGGGGTAAATGGATTTTATTAGGTATCGTCATACTCATTGGTCTTTTCTTAATGATTTATTTCATTAAACGTCGTCATCTTCAAAAAAAATACTCAAAAATTAATAAATATTTCAAATAAAAAATAGGTGACACTTAATGCGTCACCTATTTTTTATTTAAACTCTACTTTTGGTGCATCTTTCCATAAACGATCTAAACCATAAAACTGGGCATTTTCTTCTTCCAAAATATGCACAATCACCTGCCCATAATCTAGTAAAATCCATGTTGCTGATTGATAACCTTCTTTATGAACAGTCTCATAGCCTAATAATGATAAAGTTTCTTCTACTTCATCTGACATAGCCTGCGTTTGTCTAACATTAGATGCAACTGCAATAATAAATAAATCTGCAAGCGGCGTTAATTCATGAACATCTAATGCCTCAATACTAACGGCTATTTTCTTCTCAAGTGCTTTGACAATTTCTTTTCCCAATTCGTGTGTCGATGTATTCACTTTCTATAGTTCCCCCTACTGTTCTGATAAGTCATATTGCTTATAATAAGCAATCAGTTCATTAATAATAGGATGCGCCTCTTGCTTAAGAATATTCGTAATGTAATTATAGGATGAAGTTAGTGCCTTATACATGGCACGATTTAAATTATATTGAGCCAAACGCTTAATTTCCTCTTTTCCTTTATAAGCACTTCTTCCTTCTTCTGTCATATCTGCTAAATACACTACTTTCTCTAAATCCGTCATATTCATTCTACCTAATGTATGGTATCTAATCGCGTCCAAAATAGAAGGTTTAGAAATGCCCCAATCGCGTTGTAAAATAACTGCACCCACTTTGCCATGTACCAAATGAAGATGTGTTTTTTCATATTCATCTAGTTCAATTCCATACTTATCACAAATAGCCTTTGTTTCTTCAGGTGAAAGTTCCTTGGCGATATCATGGAATAATGCGGCTATAAAGGTTTCATCATAATCAATGCCATTTAATTTAGCAAATTCTAAAGCCATTTCAACAACCCCCCGTGTATGCGCATAACGTTTAGGGGATAATTTTGAAGCCACATAATCATACATACAAGCTTTTTCATCTTCTGTTAAATGAATTTTATAATCATAAAGCTGATGCTTTTTAATATAGTTTTCTACTTCCTGTGGAACAAGATACTTAATCGGTTTCATCTCCATTAAACGCCTTCGAATATCTGATGATGAAATAGCTAATGCTGGCACTTCTAAAAAGTGAATATTGGTTTCATATTGCTTATTTAAAGCTTCTACTTTACGCATTAAATCTTCTTTATTATATCCAGGCCTTGTAACGGCAACAAAATCACATAGCTGTAATAACTCAGTTGATTCTTTCCACCCTAATATTTTATGCACGGCATCAGCCCCAGTAATAAAGTAAAGTTCCACTTCATCACCATAAATACGCTTTAACTCTTTGATGGTATCAATGGTATACGTTACGCCTTCACGATCTATTTCAATTCGAGAAACTTTAAAATAGGGATTAGCTGCTGTGGCTAATACAGTCATCAAGTAGCGATGCTCACACGTGGTCATATTGATATGAGATTTATGAGGTGGATGCCCTGTAGGTACGAAAAGCACTTCATCTACATTAAATTCATGTCTTACTTCTTCAGCCGTTACAAGATGTCCCATATGTATTGGATCAAAAGTTCCACCCATAATGGCCAATCTTCTTATCCTCTTTTGTGTATTCATACGTATTCTCCTTGCCAGAAATTCAATATCTCTTCTATTATATCCTATTTTAAGTAAAATAAAAGACTCCTTTTAGAGAATCCATAAAAAGACACCTCTACTTTAATTGCAAAGGTGCCCTGACACTTATTCCCCTAAAACAATTTTAGGATTTTTCTTAGCTGGCTTATAAAGCACAATCTTCTTACCAATAACTTGTACAACTACTGACTTTGTACGATCACCTAAACGATTGGCCATGTCCCTAGGATCCTCTAAACAGTTTTGTAAAACACTAATTTTAACGAGTTCTCTTGCTTCTAAAGCTTGGCCTACTGCTTCTGTCACTTCTGGCGTTAATCCATTTTTTCCAATTTGAAAAATAGGATCAATTTTTTGTGCCAGTGATTTTAAATAGGCTCTTTGTTTACTTGTGATTTCCATTTATTTCCCCTCCCTCTTTATTTAAAGTAATCAAATTCTAAATCATAAATATTTACGGTATCGCCCTCAGCAATACCTGCTTTTTCAAGTGCTTCAACAATGCCTTTTTCACGCAAATAGCGTTGGAAGAATGCAAAGCCTTGCTCCGTATCAATGGCTGTATAACCTAACATTCTGCGAATGCCATTTCCTTCTACTACGAAGTAACCTTCATTTGGCTGGGTTACGGTAAATGGCTCATTAGGCATTTCACTAATTTCTTCAAATTCTGGTTCAAAGACCACTACATCTGTTGGAATCTTTTCAAGTAACATCGCCACTTCTTTTAAAAGTTCCTGTAAATTATCATTTCCAGCTGCTGAAATAGGGATAACCTTAATGCCTTTTGGCTCAAACTCTGCTTTTAAGGCTTCAAGATTTTCCTCATAGCCCCCTACATCAATTTTATTCGCTGCAATAATCTGAGGCTTATCTCTTAAAATATCTGGATTAAAAAGTTCAATCTCTTTTTGAATCGCATAAATATCTTCAATTGGATTACGCCCTTCTGTTCCAGCCACATCCACCACATGAACGAGTACCTTTGTACGCTCCACATGGCGTAAGAAGTCATGTCCTAGTCCAACCCCTTCAGAGGCCCCTTCAATAATACCGGGAATATCTGCCATTACAAATTGCTTCCCATATTGATTAGTGACTACGCCTAAATTCGGTGCAAGGGTTGTAAAATGATAGTTTGCAATTTTAGGTTGGGCATTGCTTACCATAGAAAGTAAGGTAGATTTCCCAACATTAGGGAATCCAACGAGTCCAACATCCGCAATCATTTTAAGCTCTAGAATGAGCCAGTATTCTTTTGCTGGTTTTCCTTTTTCTGCATAACGAGGAGCTTGTCTTGTAGCTGTCGCAAAATGCTGATTGCCTCTACCACCTTTACCACCTCTAAAAATAATTTCTTTCTGGCCTGGTCTATGCATATCCGCAATGACATGATTGGTTTCTGCTTCTCTAATAACCGTTCCGAGTGGTACGCGAATCACTAAATCCTCTGCGTCTTTACCATGACAGCGTTTTTTGCCACCTTCTTCTCCATCTTGGGCTTTATAATGACGTTTATGTCTAAAATCCATTAAGGTATTACACCCTGGATCCACTTCAAAAATAATATGGCCGCCACGGCCACCATCTCCGCCATCTGGTCCGCCATTTGGCACATATTTTTCACGTCTAAATGAAACGTGACCATCGCCACCTTTTCCCGATCTCACAAATATCTTTACTTTATCTACAAACATGTTGTCACTCCCTTCCTACCTATAGTTTGTACAACAAATATGTTTTTAACGACCTTTTATATAGAAAAAAGAAGGTTTCAACTAGTGCTGAAACCTTCCCCAATTAAATTATGCTTCTTGTGCAACTGGATAAACAGAAACTTGTTTTCTGTCTCTACCTTTACGTTCAAATTTAACTGTACCATCAACTAAAGCAAATAATGTATCATCGCCACCGCGACCTACGTTATTACCTGGATGAATTTTAGTTCCTCTTTGACGATATAAAATGTTCCCAGCTTTTACAAATTGTCCGTCTGCTCTTTTAGCACCTAGACGTTTTGATTCTGAGTCACGACCGTTACTAGTTGAACCTTGTCCTTTTTTATGAGCAAAGAATTGAAGGTTTAAACGAAACATGTAACTCACCTCCTTATTTTTTAAGAATTTGAATGTATTTTTCTCCGTACATTTCTTTTGTATCTATAAGACCTAAAATTAAAGTTCTTATAAGTAATTCAGCTTCTGGTTCAAATTCACCAGACTTACGCCTTGTAAATTCGACATCAACAAGCCCTTTCGCTTCATCATAGGCAAGCGTTTTGCTTGGCTCATCTGTGAAACGCTCTATGGCATTGAGTGTATTAAAAGTTAGCATGCTAACTGATGCACAAACAATGTCACTACCATGTTCTGCAAAACCTGCATGTCCTTCGAAACGAATTCGATAAACATGGTTATTTTTTTCAAAAAGTGTCACCTTAATCATAATAATTAAGCATTGATTGCTTTAATTGTCACTTTTGTAAATGGTTGACGATGACCACGTTTTTTGTGGTAAGATTTTTTAGCTTTGTATTTGTAAACGATGATTTTTTTAGCTTTACCTTCAGCTACAACTTCAGCTTTAACTGAAGCACCATTTACTAAAGGAGCACCTACTGTAAGGCTATCCTCTTTACCTACTGCTAAAACTTTGTCAAATACAACTTCTTCACCAGCAGCAACATTTAATTTTTCAACAACGATAACGTCGCCTTCTTTTACATTATATTGTTTGCCACCTGTTTCAATAATTGCGTACATGTGTACACCTCCTTATTCCGAAAACTCGCCGAATACGGTACCTTATATAAGGTTTAGACCTCTCCGTGCGGCTTAAACACTTAAGTATCATATCACAAGGTTACTACCCTGTCAATGCTATCTTTTATAAAATTGACATAAAATGCATTTTTCTTTTTCAATATTGCCTTTTTTCATTTCTATTTTGACAGGATACTCAGCTTCTAAACGTGAAACGACTGCTTCTTTAACCATTTTTTCAAAAAATGCAGGGTGAACTTCGAGATAAACGGCTTGTCTTGTTTCCTGCAACGTAATTCCCCCTAGCTGCTTTTCAAGTTTCAATAGTTCCATCAAAAAACTATTTTCTCCATACGGTTTGTGGCATCTTAAACATTCATCTTGCAATTTATGAATCACACACTCATATTGCTTCATTCTAGAAAATTGCAATAAGCCTAGTTCAGTCAGTGGATAAACTTTTGTCATAGACTCTCCAAAGCTTTCCAAAAGGTGTTTGGCATATTCATAAATTTCTTGCTTATGAGCTAGCTCTTTCATTTCCACTAAGTCAACAATAATCATCCCAGCTAAATTACGCCGTAAGATCTGTAAGATTGCTTCTTTTGTCGCTTCTTTATTAAGCTCTAAAGTTGCTTTTTCTGGGTTTTTAATTAAAATAGCCTTTGCACTATTTACATCTATCACCGTCATGGCTTCTGTATAATCTATCACTACATTTCCACCATTTCTTAACCAGATCTTCCTTTTTATAATCTGTTCAATTTTTTTACTAACTCCATAATCTGAAAATAGAGTTTGCTTATCTGGGTGACATCGAACAATTACTTGATCTTCTTCACCATAATCACATACCATTGCTTGGATTTCACCTAAAGTCTTTTCATCACTACAGATTATCTCAAGTCCTTTTCTTTTGATGAGTTCATCAATAACCATTTGATAAATAGCTCTAGGCTCTTCATATAAAACACTGCCTTTCGTCAGATATTGCCCTGAATCTAGTAAGACATTGGTTTTTTCAATCAGCTTTCTAGCATCTTCTACTACTTTATCTATCGGCACATCACCTGCATGCGTTCGTACGATAAATCCATAACGAGTTTCTAATTTTGTTTCAAGTGCCTCTTTAATCTGAGTTCTTATCTTCGTATCATGAATCTTTTTTGAAATATGAACCCCTGGTTCAAAAGGCAGACAAACAAGATACTTACCTGTAATATTTAATTTAGCAGTAAGTTTATCCCCCTTTTCTCCTACATTCTGCTTAGTGATTTGTATAGGTAATAAATAACCTTGTTGAACACGTTTGAGTAATCCTTCTGGTATTTGCTTAAAATGAAGCATTCCATTTTTGTCTTCACCATAATCCACAAAAACGGCTTTCAAATTTTTAACAACTTGACTCACCTGTCCCATCACTATTCTATTTTGCCAATTGATTTCAAAAATAGAATCCACATAATATTGCGTTAATTCATCATCAATGAGAAGCGCTATCTCCATTGATAGCGCATTCTTTTTTAAAAGTATTTTCTTATTCATTGATTCTACCTACCGTACAAATAGGAACCAAATTGTTTTCCACTTCTGTATATAATTCTTTCCTACTTACCTGCATTGTATAGTCTCTTTCTCCAAGCAATGCTTTCACAAATAAATCAGGATTTAAATTTTTACTGCTTCCTGCATAAACTTGTAGATTGATTTCAATGCTTCCTTGTTGATCGGTAAAATCGGTCTTTAAAATAAGAGGTTTAATATCTATAGGTCCTATTCCTTTTTTGCCTTTCTTCATAACAATTAATTCTGAGCTTTCTTTAATTTTAGTCCTTAATGACTCTGCTGTTATTTCCGGGCTATTGGGGCATTTTAAAGAAATCACATAATATGCGCCTTGAACAAGACTCATAAGAGAAGCTGATTTTTCTTCAACTTCATAAGCATCTACTAATGTTATCCCTTCCACCATCACTTTTTGTAAACGTTCTTTTACCTCTTTAGGTGGCACCACTTCATCCATTACAATTTCCATATATTCCCCTTCACTACTCATTCCAACCGCTAAAGGTAAGGCAAAATAAACTAATGAATGGGGACTAAATCCCTGAGAATAACTAACGGGTAATTGTGCCACTTTAATTAGTCTTTGAAAAAGACGCATTGTATCAAGGTGTCCCACATATTTTACTCGACCCACTTTACTAAATTTTAATCTAACTCTCATGACACAGTCCCTTTCCTAATCGATTTGCCCCACATCCTGAACATTTTTGTCTACAGTTTGGGGTTGTGGCGGCTGCTTTTGCCAGTTCATTTTCACGCATTAAGAATTTCTTCGTTACGCCAATGTCAATATGATCCCAAGGTAAAATTTCTTCGTATGAACGTTCTCTTTTGGCATAAAAATCAAAGCTTAATCCCATTTCCTTAGCTGCTTGTTCCCATTTTTCAGGATTAAAATATTCTGTCCAACTATCAAATGTGCAGCCTTTTTTGTAAGCACGATAAATCAGTTCAGCAACTTTCTGATCGCCTCTTGCAATAACGGCTTCTAACACACTTGTTTTGGCATCGTGGTGAATATAACGAATTTGCTTTCTAGTAATGCTACCTTTTAAAAGTTTAATCTTCTCAATCAAACGATCCGCTGTATCTTGAGGTGCCCATTGGAATGGTGTAAAAGGCTTCGGTACAAAACAAGAAGTACTGATGGTTAGTTGAAGCCCAGGTGCACGTACAGCTTTATCCACGCCAAAGTAAGTTTGTACAATCTTGTCACCTAGTTCGGCAATCCCTACAATATCACTAGCTTCTTCATAAGGAAGCCCCAGCATAAAATAAAGTTTGACACGATTCCAACCACCTTCAAAGGCCAATTTACACCCACGTAAAATCTCCTCTTCTGTAATGTTTTTGTTAATCACATCCCTTTGCTTTTGAGTCCCAGCTTCGGGTGCAAAGGTTAAACTACTTTTTCTCACTTCTTGCACTTTTTGCATTAAATCTACAGAAAAAGCATCTACACGAAGCGATGGTAAAGAAATATTTACTTTTTGATCCTTACATAAATCCATTAATTCACTTGTAAATGGTTCTAGTGCCTCATAGTCACTTGTACTTAATGAACAAAGTGAAATCTCATCATACCCTGTTGAGGCTAATAACTTCTTTGCTTCTTGTAGTAAAACTTCTTTGCTTTTTTGACGAACAGGCCTGTAAATCATTCCAGCTTGACAGAATCTGCATCCACGAATACAGCCTCTAAACATTTCCAATGTTGCACGATCATGCACTGCTTGAATCCACGGAATAACCTGTGTTTCAGGATAAAAGACTTCATCGACATCTGTTACAATAACCTTTTTGATTATTTCAGGTGCATCTTTGTGAAGTTTAACACGCTCTTTTATGGTGCCATCCTCGTTGTAATGCACTTCATAGAATTTAGGCAGATAGAGTCCAGATATTTTTAAGCATTCCTCTAAAAATCCTTCTCGACTTCCACCATTTGCTTTCCATTCTCTATAACGATCGAATAACTCATCATACTGCACTTCGCCTTCACCAATATAAAAAATATCTATAAAAGGGGCTAATGTCTCAGGGTTATAGGTGCAGCAGCCTCCCGCAATCACAATAGGATCTTCTTCTGTTCGATCCTTACTAAAAATTGGAACACTGCTTAGCTCCAACATATTCAGTACGTTGGTATAGCACATTTCATATTGTAACGTAAATGCTAAAAAGTCAAATTCTTTAAGCGGCGTATGTGTTTCTAACGCAAAAAGTGGAAGATTGACCTTTCTCATTGCTTCTTCCATATCTGGCCAAGGCGCAAATACACGCTCGCAAAATACATCTTCTCTTCTATTAAAAAAGTGATACAAAATCTGCATACCCAAATGACTCATCCCAACTTCATAAACATCTGGGAATGCAAAAGCAACACGTACCATTTCTGATGTAATTGCTTTACTCACACTATTAAGTTCACCACCAATATAACGTGCTGGTTTATCTACCCGACTTAATAGTTCATCTGTTAATTCTACTACTGACATTTCTTCCTCCGTATAGTTATATTAAATCATTTGTTTAATGGCTTCTTCCAGCTTTCCTTCAAAAGCTTGTACTGCCTGAATGGAACACTCCTCTTCCAATAAATTTCCCACATAAAGCGATACCCTTGTACCCCATTCACTTTGACTTATAAATAACAAACTCCATAATAAAAGGGAACAAACAAAAAGTTCTATAAAAAAATAGCTTAATTGAGTTTGTGTTTCTTGAGCTGTTGTAGTCTCCTCTGAGGTTATTGTTACTGGTCTCTCAAAATCTGTTTTATTTTCAAACATTTCACTTACAGGGTGCTCATTTATTCTAGATGTTTCATTAATCATAACGTTTCCTCCCTTAACCACTCTTATACAAGCTAACTATATGCACCAAGGGAATAATTTATGTGAAAGTCTCTGTAAGTTTAAGCAAAATAAAAAAGACTTTAAAAAAGTCTTTTATCGCATGACCTCACGCCAGCTTAAATCTCCTCTTTCCAGTGCCTTAACTAAAAGCTCTGCTGTGGCAAGATTTGTGGCAATCGGAATATTATGTGTATCACATAGTCTCTCTATTCCGCCTAAATCCGGCTCATGGGGTTTTTGAGAAATAGGGTCTCTTAAAAAAATAACCATATCAATTTGATTATGTGCAATTTGAGCCCCCAATTGTTGCACGCCACCTAAATGTCCTGCTAAATATTTATAAATCGTCAAATTGGTTGCTTCTTCAATCAATCGACCGGTTGTACCAGTGGCATATAATGTATGCTTGGTTAAAATATGACGATACGCAATTGTAAAATTTTCCATTAGTTTCTTTTTTGCATCATGTGCAACTAAAGCTACATTCATCTTTTAACCCTCCCTAAAACATTTTTTTCTCACTACGCATGGCAACGTTTAAGACAAGTCCCAATCCCATCATATTTGCCCAAAGTGAGCTGCCACCATAGCTAATAAATGGAATAGGGATTCCTGTATTAGGTAAAAAGTCTGTTACAACACCCATATTCACGAAACTTTGCATAGCAATCATTCCAAAATAACCAATCACAATAAATCTTCCTAATTCATCAGGTGCACCTCTTGCAATCCATAATCCTCTAAAGATAAAGAGCAATAAAACTCCGATTACAGTCAATACGCCAACAAAACCAAACTCTTCTCCAACAACCGCCATAATAAAATCGTTATGTGATTCAGGTAAGTAGTTCAGTTGGCTAATAGACCCTTGATTCATCCCTTTACCATACAGACCACCTGAGCCTATTGCTTGAACTGCACGATTTGTTTGAAATTTGTCGTCATTTGAATCGCCCCCTGTCACTAATCCCATGATACGTTCACGTTGATAATCTTGAATAATAGATTGATCTGGATTATTGACAATATAGACAAATACAACAATAACAAGTATCGCTCCAACCGTAGCACCCATAAAAATATACTTAAGATTTAGCTTGCTCATAAATAATTGTATCACCATTATGACAAGAAGTACAATACTTGTTGACAAATTTGGCTGACGATTTACCAAAATAAATGGGATAAACTCAAATATACCAATAATTAGAAGTGGCCATATCTTGTTAAGCCGCGTATTGTATTTGTTAATAATGGTAGCGCCACATAATATCATCCCTATTTTAGCAAATTCAGAAGGTTGGATTTGTACAGGGCCTATGTTTAACCATCGCGTTGCACCATTGGCACTCACACCAAATAGCTTAACTGCTATAAGCATTAAAATAATTCCTACATAAATAAAGCCATACCAGGTTGAGAGCACATGGTAGTCAATGCTCATCACAATGAACATTACCACAAACCCAACAATAAAATACATGATTTGATTACGTATATTCGTGGTATCACCTGCATAAGCTGTCGCACTATTAATAGCTAACAAGCCGATACTTGCCAAAATTACCATTAATAAGATCAGGCAAATATCTATTTTTTTGAATAAATTCTTAATTTCCATTTTTAAGAGAAAATCCTTTCAAAGCAACGTCTATATTACTACTTTACTTTTTTTAAATTCTTAATTGGAATATTAGCAGAAAGCACAGGTGCCTTCTTTCCATTTTCATCACAGTCCATATTAGATATTTCAATATTCAATTCTTTTGTATCAATATCTACATATTTAGAAATGACCTCCAAAATATCTGCACGCATCATTTCTAGTAATTCAGTAGAACAATTCATTCGGTCATGAATGAGTACCAGTTTCAATCGATCAGTTGCAACAGAACCAGACTTATTTTTTTTACCAAATAGCGTGTTCAAATCAAACCCCATACCTTTCACCTCTTTTAATTTCCAAATCCAAACACTTTCTTTAATTTACCCATGAAATTATTGTTTGTATTTAAATCCAAGAATGGTACGTCTTGTCCTAATACACGACTTGCAATGTTTTTAAAGGCTTTGCCAGCCATTGAACTAGCATCCGCGCAAGCTGGTTCTCCTTTGTTGGTAGTCACTACAATTTGTTCATCATCTGGTACAACCCCTATTAAATCAACCGCAAGTATTTCTACAACGTCCTCCATTGCCATCATATCGCCGCGTTTTACCATTTGCATTCGAACGCGATTAATAACAAGTTGCATATTAGATACCCCATGAGACTCTAAGAGCCCAATAATACGGTCAGCATCCCTTACAGCTGATACTTCAGGGGTGGTTACAATAAGCGCCCTGTCAGCTCCCGCAATAGCATTTTGAAAACCTTGTTCAATGCCAGCAGGACAATCTAAAATAACATAATCATAGTCTTCTCTTAAGGTATCACATAGTTTTTTCATTTGTTCAGGACTTACTGCATTCTTATCTCTTGTTTGAGCGGCTGGTAATAAAAATAAACCTTCAAAGCGTTTATCTTTAATAAGTGCTTGCTTTAGGCGACATCTTCCTTCAACCACATCCACTAAATCGTAAACGATACGGTTTTCAAGTCCCATGACAACATCTAAATTTCTAAGTCCGATATCTGCATCCACTAAAACAACGCTTTTGCCTTGCAAGGCAAGTGCAGTTCCTACATTGGCTGAAGTAGTGGTTTTCCCTACCCCGCCTTTTCCTGACGTCACAACGATTACTTCACTCATTTCATTATTCCCCCTGCTCATCATTAACTCGTAGCATATGCTGAATGCTACTTGCATCTAAAACATCAATATAGATTTTTTCACCTAATAAATAGGCTATTTGTAATTCTCCTGAGGTATTTTTTTCATCTTTGGGACAAGGTGCAATGACATTCTTTATACCGATCTGAATAGGCATCATCCCTCTACAAATAATAAATGGATGTTCAAAATGGGCATCTAGTCCTGCATGTATCTTTCCTTTAACCATCCCAAAAACAATCACATTCCCACCTGCTTTAATGCTCCCTCCAGGATTAATATCTCCAAAAACAATCACATTTCCCGGATATTCAATTTCCATTCCTGAGCGTATAATGCCATAGTAAAAATGGGTTAAAGAACCATTTAAAGATTCGAGTTCTTTTTTAACCCATAACATGTGTTCGTCATAAGGAATTGGCTCATTTTCAAAGGGATGGACAAAAGAAATATTAATCACATTTTGCGTACTTAATAAAGCCATTAATGCTTCTTGTTCGCTAGTACTTAACAAACGTCCTTTAAAACGAATACTAAGATTCGTACCTTTAAAAAATGTCTTTGATTGGCTTAGCTTTTCTTTAAAACAACTCATCACCTCATCAAAAGGTGCCTGACCGTCTAGTAGAATAACAATCCCATCCATCGTTCCTTTGAATACGACAAGATTTGCTTCTCCCATGCTTCTCCCTCAATTCTATCCCAAATCATTTTCTATGTTTATCATAAACCATACTTTTACTAACATTCTCCTATTTATTTTACACCAATAGAGCTAATATTGACAATTAGAATTCAACATTTCATCTTATTATTTACAATTCTTTCATCCAATAAGCTTAAATTAAAAAATGTTTCTCGAATAATGTTCACTTTTCTCAATTCTTTCATTAATTAAATAAGCAATTTGATAAACAATTAATGACAAGGTAATCGTATAAATAAGTTCTGGAATCACGATCGCCTTAATAAAATATCCAAAATGAAGTTGTCCTCTTAAAACAAACGACAGAATATTAATCATACTATAGAAAAGACTACTTACTAAAGTACAAATAAATGGAATAATAAAATTTTCTCGATAAAAATTTTTATTAAATTTACCGCAAACGAATCCAATAAACATATAACTAAGCAAAGTAGGGCCTATATGTAAACCAAAAGAAATATCATACAAAAGCCCTGCCACACCACCAATAGCCATTCCTTCTTTACTTCCTCTTAATAAAGCAAATGAAACAATCAGCATAATCATAAAATTAGGTCCAATTCCACCAATACGAATATACTGAAATAGAGTAGATTCTAAGATATGAATGATAACGAGTAAACTTCCAACGACAGCAATTCTCATCTCAACCCTCCTACTCATTTTTTGTACTTAGCACTAATACTTGTTTTAGGTGCTCAAAATCAACAACTGGACGTACATAGGCATAGGTAACTAAATCATTACTACTAACAATCACTTCTTCTACTTTGCCAACTAAAATACCTGGAGGATAAACATCACTTAAATAAGAAGTAATGATTTGATCATTTTTTACCACTTCAGATTCACCATTAATCTCTAAAACACATAGCCCTTCATTAGAAAGTTCAATATCACCTTTTAATATGCCAACATCTCCCGTTCGGCTGACTTCTACGCCAACAGCACTCTGACTATCTATTAGTGTGACTACTTTTGATGAGATGTCTGTGGCTTCTTCTACATGCCCAACTAGTCCTCCGTCAGCAAAAACCACACTATTATTTTGTACATTTTGTTTAATGCCAACATCAATCGTATAAATTTTGCTCCAATTTCCATAATCTCTACCGATCACATTGGCGCCAATGCTTAAGCCATAGTCTGCATACTTTTCTTTCATATCCAGCGCATTTCTAAGACGTTCTAAATCACTTGTAACCTGCTGGGCTACAACTTGCTTAGCTTTTAGCTGATCATTTTCTTCCTTTAAAGCTTTATTTTCTGCAATAAGGTCATCTACCTTCTTAAAATGAAGATAAAGATCACTTGTATTATTGGTTAAAAAAGTAATTCCTTTCTCAAAAGGATAAAGAATATAATTTACCCCTGTACTAAGTACAGGGATATGAAAAACTTTTCCCACACCAATAAGACCAGCCAAAAGGACTACTGCGATTATCCCGCCCCTTTTTGTTTTCTTATTTAGTTTCAAGGTACTCGCTCCTTATTTATTTGTCATCAGCAAAAATAGCTGACCATTTTTCAATATTTTCTAATGCATAACCTGTTCCTTTTGCGACACAATCTAATGGATCTTCTGCAATATTAACTGGCATACCTGTTTCTAGACTAATGAGTGTGTCTAAACCAGTTAATAGAGCCCCACCACCTGTCAGCATAATACCACTTTCCATAATATCCGCAGCAAGTTCTGGTGGGGTTTTTTCAAGGGTTAATTTAATCGCTTCAATAATAGAATTAACCGGTTCTTTAATGGCTTCTGTTACTTCAGCTGATGTAATCGTTAAAACTTTTGGAAGTCCCGTTACAAGGTCACGACCCCTAATTTCCATTGTTTCATCTTGTTTTGCTGGGTAAGCTGCCCCAATATTAATCTTAATTTGCTCAGCTGTTCTTTCACCGATCATTAAATTGTATTCACGTTTAATATACGCCACAATATATTCATCAAATTCATCACCTGCAATACGAAGAGACTTGCTTGCTACAATACCGCCTAGTGAAATAACCGCAACATCTGTCGTTCCGCCACCGATATCCACCACCATATTACCAGTTGGCTCTTCCACACGCAAATGTGCCCCAATAGCCGCCGCCATTGGTTCTTCCATAATAAGCGCTTTTTTTGCACCTGCTTTCTCAGCTGCCTCTTCTACGGCACGTTTTTCTACTGAAGTAACACCAGATGGTACACAAACAATCACTCTTGGTTTTGAACCAAACATGGATTGTTTGTAAGCTTTTCCAATAAAATAACGTAACATGGCAGCAGTTGTATCAAAATCTGCAATGACACCATCTTTAAGTGGTCTAATGGCTACAATATTACCTGGTGTTCTACCAATCATTTGTTTGGCTTCATCACCAACAGCCAATACTTCGTTATTTTTTTCTTTAATGGCAACAACGGATGGCTCATTGACCACAATTCCTTTTCCTTTTACAAAAACTAATGTATTAGCAGTACCTAAATCGATACCCATATCTTTACTAAACATATTATTTCCTCCTAATTGGCTATCTACACTATATGAGTTGACAAAATATCATATCTATCATCATACCTTTTTTTGTTTTTTTTTTCAACAATTATAAGTAACTTTCTTCTCTTAAACTCTTATAAATAGAATCTCCAATAATGAGATGGTCTAATAACTTAATCCCTACAATTTCACCTGCTTCTTTCAATCTTTTTGTAATTTGAATATCTTCTATGCTAGGGGTTGGATCGCCACTTGGATGATTATGCAAGACAATAATACTATAAGCCGATTTCTGAATGGCTAATTTATAGACTTCTCTAGGATGTACAATAGAGGCAGTTAAGCTTCCTTTAGATACTACCTCGTACCCCATCATCTTACATTTGGTATCTAAAAAAGCCACTACAAAACATTCACTTTTTTCATGACGTAATACTTCCATAAAATAATCTGCTAGAGCTTGCGGATGATTGACCGTTAAAAGTGTCTGATATTTTTCCTTACTGACCCTTTTACTGAGTTCAAGTACGGCTTTAATCTGCAGTGCCTTAACAGCACCTATTCCTCTCACCTGCTGAAGTTGTTCATAGGACAATTCATGCAAATGTAGCAATGAATGAGAATGAGCATGTTCATCTGTCAATAAGTAATTGGCTAATTCCTGCACATTCATTTCACTTGTTCCTGTCCGTAACAAAATGGCCAGTAAATCGCTATCTGATAACCCATCCAGTCCGCATCGCTTGAATTTTTCATAGGGCATTTCCATCGTCTGTTGCTTTGACATATTTTTCCTCCTCTTCTTTTTTTAATTATCACCAGCTTTTCTTTATTCCATACGATGCCTGTTTTGCTCTTTATCAATAGCTTTCTTTTTATCAGCTCCCCCTTTATTTCTTTCCATAAAAAAAATAGATAAAACTAAGCCTCAGCTTAGCTCTATCTATTTTCCTTTAATGCATTTGACAACTGCTTATATATGGCATGAACGGGTAACCCTACAACATTAAAATAATCCCCTTCTATGCCTTCTATATATCTTGCGCCAAAACCTTGTATGCCATAGGCACCTGCTTTATCCAAAGGTTCTTTAGTTAAAATATAGGCGTTTATTTCTTCATCCGTCAGCTCCTGCATGGTTACTTTTGTTTCCTCATAGAAAGTTTGGGTATAGCCTTTCTTCTTATGCACGATTGCAACCCCTGTATAAACCTTATGCACTTTGCCACTAAGCATTTTAAGCACTTCATAAGCTGCTTTCTCATTTTTAGGTTTTCCTAAAATGTGTGTTTCATAGCACACCACGGTATCAGCTCCTATTACCCACTCATTTGGACGGCTTGTAGCTACTGCTTGGGCTTTCTGTAAGGCAAGACTTCTAACATTTTCCCATGCTGGTTGAGCCAAATCAATTTTTTCTTCAACTTCTTTTACACAAACTTCAAAGGGCCATGGTAAGAGACCTATAAGTTCCTTTCTTCTAGGTGACTGAGATGCTAATAAAATCGTTTCCATAGGATTCCTCTTTTCTAGATTTTCTTATATAAAATAATACCACATAATAAGCCTAAAATAGCAGCAAGCGTCATATTAAATTTAATTTGTACCGAAAACCAGATCACCCCCAAATTAACTTGAAAAGGTTGATCTAATCCAAATGTTCCTACATAATTAAGCCAAGCTAGCCACTTAACTGATGCACATAAACTTCCTAGAAAGTAACCCACTGTCAAGCCACATAGCATACATAACAGCATCATCCAACCTCTACCTTTAAAATTTTCACTAGCCATTTAGCTCCCCCCATATCCCTATAACTGGTATTTCCATATTATTACATTTCATATCAAATAGCAATAGCACCCATAAAATAAGCTCAAAGATGAAAGAACGTTTCACTTTGAGCTTATTTTACCTTGCGATTAACAAGAAATATGCTGCCTACTAAACAGAAAGATTTTGTTGATTAGGTGCTACTACATCGGAATTCGATTTGGCTGGTGCCTTTTCAATTTCTTCTAATAAATTAGAAATGGCTTTTGTTGGGCACTTCAAACTACATTTACCACATCCCACACATAAGCTTGGATCAATCACGGCATGATTATTTTCAAGGCGAATGGCACCATGTTCACATTGTTTCACACATAGCCCACAGCCTAAACAGCCTACTTTACAAGCTGCTTTAACATCTTTCCCTTTATCTTTAGACACACAATTCACGTGATAACTACTACTCATTGGTAAAAGATGAATGACTGATCTTGGGCATTGTTTTTCACAAGCCCCACACCCGACACACTTGTCACGATTTACTACTGGCAGCCCATCCTTCATGGTAATGGCTCCAAATTGACAGGCATTCATACATGAGCCATATCCTAAACAGCCATATGAACAAAGCTTAGAGCCCCCGCCAATTAAATTGACATCTTGGCAAGTCATAAGACCTTGATATTCAAATTTTTGGCCTGCAACGTCATGATTTCCTTTACATCTGACAACTGCCACTTTCTTTTCTGAAGCATCTGCTTCTTGTCCCATAATTTTTGCAATAGCTGCTACTTGATCCCCATTACAAACAGGACATCCATTCACTGGGCTTTCCCCACTTACAATGGATTTAGCCATGGCTTCACAACCAGCTAAACCACATCCACCACAATTGGCACCTGGAAGACATTCTTTAATGGCTTCGGCGCGTTCATCAACAGGCACTGCAAATTTTTTAGCTGCAAGACCTAATCCTAATCCAAAAAGAAGGCCCATACCGCCAATTGTTACAATCGGTGATAAAATTGCTGTAATATCCATTGTTATACCTCCTTTTACATACTAGGAATAAGATTTTGAAAACCTGCAAAAGCAATTGCCATAAATCCAGCGATCATGAGTACAAGAGGCAGTCCCTTAAATGCCGGAATCACATCATTGTCTTCTACACGTTCTCTAATACCAGCCATAAGTAACATTGCAATGGTAAATCCAATGGCTGCTCCTAATCCATTTACAACACTTTCTACAAGTGTATACTCTTTTTGCATATTCAGTACGGCAACACCAAGCACGGCACAGTTTGTTGTAATTAATGGTAAAAACACACCTAATGCACTGTAAAGTGCTGGACTCATTTTCTGAATAACCATTTCAACTAATTGTACAAGTGATGCAATCACCAAAATAAATGCTAGATTATATAAATATTCTAATCCCAGTTGACACAATATGTATTTATATACTAAGTGCGTACATAATGATGCAATCCCCATAACAAAGGTAACCGCTGCACCCATACCAAGGGCAGTGTCTACTTTCTTAGATACACCTAAAAACGCACAAATCCCTAAGAACTTAACCAGTACAAAGTTATTTACAAGGGCAGCACCGATAAATAATAAAATAAGCTTCATGATCTAACACCCCCTATTGTTTTTTAGCTTTTACAGAGTTGAGTACAGCCATTAAGATCCCTAATGTAAAGAAAGCACCTGGTGCTAAAATCATAACGGTTGCTGGTGGATAAAAACTAGGCATAATGGTGAGTCCAAATACAGAACCCACTCCTAATAACTCACGAATGCAGCCAATGACTGTTAAAGAACAAGTAAACCCAAGTCCCATTCCAAGTCCATCAAAAACAGATGCAATCGGTTGATGTTTAGAAGCATAAGCTTCTGCACGTCCTAAAATGATACAGTTAACAACAATCAGTGGAATAAATAATCCTAAGCTGCTATATAAACCGGGTACATACGCTTTTAATAAAAATTCAACGACAGTTACAAAGCTTGCAATCACCGTAATATAAGCTGGAATACGAATTTTAGATGGTATAAAATTTCGGATCAGTGAAATGGCTAAGTTAGAACAAATCAGAACTGCTGTTACAGAAAGCCCCATACCCATCGCATTGATTGCACTTGTCGTTACCGCTAAGGTCGGACACATTCCAAGAACTTGAACAAAGGTTGGATTATCTTTGATAATCCCTGCATGTAGACGTTCTCCTAATTGACTCATTGTAGATTCCTCCATTCTTCTTGATGTGCCATGGCATAAGCACTCGCATCATTTACGGCTGTTGTAACAGCTGTTGAAGTAATGGTTGCACCTGTAATGGCCTCAATATCATTTTCATCAGGTGTGGTCTTAACAAGGTTAAGTGGTGTTTTTCGATCTTTAAATTGCCCTTTAAAGCTCTCTTTTTCAGCGTTTGCACCAAAACCAGGGGTTTCAGAATGTTGTAAAATGCTAATACCCTTCACATTGCCTTCTGTGTCAATTCCAATAAGCATTTTAATGGCTCCACCATAACCGTTTGGCTCCATACGTAAAACGTAACCTACCACTTCACTTCCTACATAAGCTACAGAAGCTTTTTTTACAGAATCATCATCTAACGAATCGACACTTACAAAACTTTCTGCGTCTGTGATTAATTCTTTCATAGCTGCTTCTTCTGTTTTAATTTCATTCGCAGCAATAATAGGAGATGTAATCTGATTGACTGCACCTAAAATCCCAACGCAAATCCCTGTAATCAAAAATAAAATCCCACCTAATTTGAGTGGATGATTCATGCCTTCGCCTCCTCTCCAAATCGGCGTACCTTCACATATTTATCAATAAGTGGTACCACAAGATTCATGATTAAAATACTGTAACTTACCCCTTCTGGATAGCCACCAAATAAACGCACTAAAGTTGTAATCACGCCAGCTCCTACTGCAAAAATAATTTGCCCTTTGATGGTCATCGGCGTTGTGGTATAATCTGTTGCCATAAAGAAACCACCCAGCATCACACCACCAAGGAATAAAGAATAGAAACTTTGATAAACATTAAATCCATTTAAAACAGTCGTTAAAACAAAAATAGTACCAATATAGCATACAGGAATATGCCATGTAATGACTTTACGAATTATTAAATAAATGCCACCTACTAATAACGCTAGTGCAGAAACTTCACCAATACAACCTCCAATATTTCCAATAAAAGCATCCCCTAAAGAAGGCAAGTCACTCACTAGCCCATTTTTCATTAATTCAAGTGGCGTAGCCCCTGTCACTGCATCCACACCGCTTAAAAGTTTTCCTGGGTTAGGCACCATAAAGCTGCGCATAGAGGTACTATATCCTGCCAGTAAGAAAGCACGTGCAGCAAGCGCAGGGTTAATAAAGTTTTGACCAATTCCACCAAATATTTGTTTTGCTAATATAATCGCTACAAAAGCCCCTACGACTACTACATAAACCGGTGCATTGGCTGGCACATTATAAGCAAGTAGTAAGCCTGTAACGACAGCGCTTAAATCCCCAATTGTAATTGTTCTTTTAAAAGTCTTTTCCCAAATCCATTCAAATCCCACACAACAGATGACACTGACAAGTGTTAAAAGAAGGGCATGTAATCCAAAGAAACAAACCCCTGCAATTAAAGCGGGTATTAAAGCAATGATTACATCCAGCATAATACTTCTTGTTGTATGTGCTGCTTTTGCATGTGGGGATGATGAAACAATTAACATTTTCTCCATTGTCCATTCTCCTTTTTATTTTTTACTACGACTGCGAATAGCAGCTTTTGCTGTACGGATTGCTTGAACTAACTCTCTCTTAGCTGGACAAGTATAAGCGCAGCAACCACATTCGATACAATCCATACCATTTTGTTTTAAGAAGTCATCGTAGTGACCATGAATCGCACTTTTTTGAAGGGCACTTGGTACAAGTCCCATTGGGCAAACACTCACGCATTTACCACATCTAATGCAATTAGAAGGCGCTTCAGATTTGGCTTCTTCTTCTGTGAAACACAAAATAGCAGAAGTTCCTTTGACAACGGGTACATCAATATCTGAAATAGCCACTCCCATCATTGGACCACCTGCAATAATTTTGACGGTTTTATCCAAATCAATGCCCGCATATTCTAAAACTTGTCTAAAAGATGTTCCTGTTTTCACTTCAAGATTACAAGGCTTTTTGACCCCTTTTCCTGAAACCGTTACAATACGACTTATAACAGGCTCCCCTTTAACAACCGCACGATAAATGGCGCCTGCTGAATCAATATTATGGACAATGCATCCTACTTCAATTGGCAGTTTACCACTTGGCACTTCTCTGGAAGTGAGGGCATAAATTAAATGCTTTTCTGAACCTTGAGGATATTTTGTATGTAAGAGTTTGACTTCGATTGGTGTGTTTTCTGCAAGTTTTGTCATATGCTGATAAGCATCCATTTTATTATCTTCAATGCCTATAATCGCTTTAGCATCTTTAAAAACTTGAAGTAAAATCTTAAGTCCATTAATGACCTGTTCGCCTCGCTCTAGCATGACACGATGGTCTGATGTTAAATAAGGCTCACATTCTGCACCATTGACTAAGATAAATTCTACTTTTTTATCTTCAGGTGTGGATAATTTAACATGAGTTGGAAATGTTGCCCCTCCTAAACCAACTAACCCAGCTGCTTTAACATATTCAATGAGTTCTGCTTTCGTTAGTGGTTCACCCATTTTCTTGGGTACAATTGATTTTTCTTCTTGAAGTGCATATAATTTATCATTTTCCACTACAACACAAGTATCCTTTACACCCTTTAGTGTCATACGCGGTTCAACTGCTTTAACGGTTCCTGATACAGAACTATGAATAGCAGCTGAAACAAACCCATTTGGTGTTCCTATTTCCTGACCCACATACACATAATCCCCTTTTTTGACACTAGGCGTACAAGGTGCTCCAATATGTTGGGACATTGGAAATACGAGTTCCTTCTCTGGTAACATCACTTCTATTGGTAAAGATGCGGTCGCATCCTTATGATAGTTTGGATGTATTCCTCTTTTGAAGGTTAATGCATTCATGTTGCTCCCCCTTTTCAGCTATACATATATTTTTCAACTAAATTATACAATCATTTTTATATTCTAACAACCATTTTAAAAGTTCCCTAAATGAATAGGACAAATTGTGTCTGCTATAAAAAGCAACTCCATTATAAAAGAGCCATAAAAAACTGACCTCCTAAAAGTTAGGTGCTTACTCTCTAACTCCTAGTGGTCAGCGCAAAACAAATGTTTTAGCCTTTTAATTAAAATTGGCTAGTTGCATAAAATGCTCTATATACATTTATATGCACCTTTTAACATAAACTTAACAGGAAATGATTATTTTACTAAATAACGGACTTTAATAACCCCTTCGATTTGACCAATCGCATTAAGCACTTCTTGAGAAGCATTTGCCACATCAATTAACGTATATGCATAGTCCCCTCTACTTCTATTGGTCATATCTTCAATGTTAAGTCCAGCCTCAGCAATTGCAGCTGTAATCTTTCCTAAAATAGCTGGCACATTTTTATGTGCAACCGCAATACGTGCACTACTATTCCATGGCATAGTACATTCTGGATAATTAACAGAGTGCACAATATTACCTTTTTCAAGGTAATCTTTAATTTCATGAGCTGCCATGACTGCACAGTTTTCTTCTGATTCTTCTGTAGATGCACCTAAGTGAGGAATGGTAATGATTTTATCATTTCCAAGAACTTCTTCAACAGGGAAATCTGTTACATAAACGGCTACTTTGCCTGAAGCTAAAGCAGCTTTCATATCATTGTTTTCAACTAAAGTATCTCTTGCAAAGTTTAATACGCGTACACCATCTTTCATCTTTGCAAAAGCTTCTTTGTTAAGCATATGTTTTGTACTTTCAAGTAATGGTACATGGATGGTGATATAATCAGCTTGTGCGTAAATCTCATCTAATGAAGTGGCATGTTTAATATTTCTAGATAATTTCCATGCAGCATCTACGGAAATGTATGGGTCATAACCAATGACTTCCATTCCTAAAGCTTGAGCCGCATTAGCTACCATAACGCCAATGGCGCCTAAACCAATGACGCCTAATTTTTTACCTAAAATTTCTTGGCCTGCAAAAGCACTTTTACCTTTTTCAACCGCTTTTGCAACATCTTCTGTTAGATTTTTTGCCCAATTAATGCCATCTACCACTTTACGAGAAGATAAGAATAAACCGCAAAGTACTAATTCTTTGACAGCATTTGCATTAGCCCCTGGTGTATTAAATACAACTACACCTTTTTGGGCATAAACATCAATTGGAATATTATTAACCCCAGCCCCTGCACGAGCAATCGCAAGCACGCTATCTGGTAAAGTCATATCGTGCATTTTTGCACTTCTAACCAAAATCGCATCTGCCTTATCGACCTCCTCAACGATTTTGTAATTCTCGCCAAGTTCATTGAGGCCTTTATTTGATATTTTATTGAGTGTATGAACGTTAAACACGCTGATTCCCCCTTATAGATTTTCGCTTTCAAATTTCTTCATGAAGTCTACAAGTTTTTGTACGCCTTCGACTGGCATCGCATTGTAAATACTTGCACGCATACCACCCACACTTCTGTGTCCTTTAATGCTTACAAGACCTTCCTCGGCAGCTTCTTTAACAAATTTTGCATCTAAATCTGGATTTCCTGTTACAAAAGTAACATTCATCATAGAACGAGAATCTTTCTGAGCTGTTGGCTTGAAGAGTTTAGATTGGTCTAAATAATCATATAATAAAGCAGCTTTTTCTTTGTTACGTTTTTCTAATGCAGCAACGCCACCTTGGTTTTCAATCCACTCAAACATTAATTTAAGCATATAAATGCCATAAGTTGGTGGTGTATTATACATAGAACCATTATCTGCCATCAGTTTGTAATTAAGCATTGCAGGTACTTTTTCATTTGCGAATCCAATTAAGTCTTCACGAATAATGACTAAGGTTACCCCTGCAGGTCCTAAGTTCTTTTGTGCACCCGCATAAATGATACCAAATTTGCTTACATCTACTTCTTCAGATAAGATACAAGAAGACATATCCGCTACAAGTGGTACATTTCCTGTGTCTGGATACTCGTGGAATTTTGTTCCATAAATTGTGTTATTTGCACAAATGTACACATAATCTGCTTCTGGGTCAAATTGTTCTTTAGCTACCTTAGGAATATATGTATAGTTATCTGCTTTAGATGAAGCTACCACATTGATTGTTCCATACTTTTGAGCTTCTTTTAATGCTTTTGAAGCAAATTGCCCTGATTCAATATAATCAGCTTTGAAAGATTTTCTAAGTAAATTTAAAGGGATCATCGCAAATTGAAGAGATGCTCCTCCTTGTAAAAATAATACTTTATAATTATCTGGAATACCCATGATTTTACGAAGTCTTGCTTCAGCTTCTTTGATAATTGCATCATAATCTTTCGAACGGTGACTCATCTCCATTACACTCATTCCGCTATTTTCATAGCAAACAAGTTCTTTTTGAGCCTTTTCTAACACTTCAAGTGGAAGTGCGCCTGGCCCTGCTGAAAAGTTAAATACACGACGCATGATACCCCTCCTAATATATTAAAAAGATAAATCAACATTAAAAATAATGTTTATAAAATTATAGTTAATTTAATACAAATAGTCAACTTTAAAATTTTTAAATATGCAAAAATATTGCATATTTATTACATTCTTACGCCTTATTTATATTTCAAACGAAATTATTTGCTCAATTAATCTATTAGTTGTATCACTTTATCCATTTTCTATTAATTGACCGTTTTATACAATAGGAACAAATCATATGTAAAACCTATAAAGGGGGATTTTATATGCAAAATTTTAAGGTAGCAGCGTATTTACCAGAATTCATCATTCATGTACTGGATCATCAGGTGCCTATGCATGTATTTGAGCAAGGCTTCAAACAATTAATTCAAACCCTTAAGATTGACCATGTTTATATTGAAACACATCGTAGCGGTCACTTTATTGAGAAGGAAAAGCTTGAAAGACTCACTCACTTTTTTCATACGTTTGGCATTCAAGTATCTGGCGGGATTACCTTTACTGATGGCAATTTTGAGGATTTCTTTGAAGGTGAACTTTTTGACACCTTTTGTTACTCTAAACCAGATGCCGAGGAGAAAATCCGAAAAATTGTAAGCTACTCTGCAGTTTTATTTGATGAATTAGTCATTGATGATTTTTTCTTTACCCATTGTAAATGCCCTGACTGTATTCGTGCTAAAGGAGAAAAAAGCTGGGAAGCCTATCGTCTTGAAGTGATGAAAAAAGTAGGTACCGCTTGGGTAATGGATGAAGCTAAAAAAACAAACCCAAAGATTAAAGTCATCTTAAAGTTTCCTAATTGGTATGAACATTATCAAGCCTCAGGCTATAACATCGAACTAGGTCAACTATTTGATGGCACTTATGCGGGCACTGAAACAAGAGATGCCATTCATACACAACAAAATTTACCACGTTACACGAGTTACTTTGTCATGCGCTATATTGAAGCAGCTGCTACAAATAAGCTTCAAGGTGGCTGGTTTGACGGTTATGATGGTTTATCTCATCTCAACAGTTTTGTTGAACAAGCTACACTTACTTTACTAGGTGGTGCAAAAGAAGTTTGTTTCTACAATTTGGGCGATTTATTAATTGATTTTAAAGTTGCTGCGCCACTTCTTCAGTATGTTTATGACCGATTAGATTGTTTTGTTCCTCTGTTTGATTCGCCATTAGGGATTCCAACTTATAAGCCTTACCATTCAAGTGGAGATGATTTTTTAGAAAATTATCTCGGCATGCTAGGCGTCCCTTTTACTCCAGTAACCACCTATCCAGAAAAAGCTGAAACAGTATTTCTTAGTAGCCATGCTGACAAGGATGAGACATTACTTACTAAAATGCAGAAAGCTTTAGCCAACGGTCAAACTATTTTTGTGACACGCCAGCTTGCAGACGACCTTATTCCAAAAGGATTTAATGATCTCATGCTCTATGAGCCCACTCATGATAAGGCATTAGTCAGTCATTTTGGTGCTGAATGGGAGTATTGTAGCTATCATCACTATGCCGAAAGCAGCCAAAAAATCCTACTGAGCCGATTAGGCTTTAAAACCAATGATAGTCAAAATCTTATTAGCGGTCTTCAAGGCGAAAACAATTATCCACTCCTTTTAAAAAGTAAATACAGTAATGGAAAGCTCTATTTATTAAATCTTCCAGATAACTTTGGTGAGCTCTATGCTTTACCTAAACTTGTCCTTGATACTTTACGTCGTCATCTGCTTGAAGACTTTCCATTCTATGTTCAAGGCAATGGAAAATATATGTTCTTCCCATATGCCGAAGATCACTTTGTCCTTTATTCTCAAAGTGATCATGTAGAAGACTATACCTTAATCAGCAAAGAACCGTTTAAAGGCCTTCTAGATTTAGAAACTCAGCAAATCATTGAGACAGATGCAAACGCTCAAATGACACAATGTGTTATTCATCTATTGGCTTCAACTTTTAAACTCTTTAAACTCATACGCTAAATCTATTTAAATAATGCCATCTACTTAGCTAACCATTGAACCATTAAAGTCACAATCTATAAAGATAATAGGGTAGAGTGAGAGTTTCCTCTCGCCCTCCCATTGCACCCCACAATTCGGTTTAATTTCTGAAGATTGAGATATATTCGCTTTGGCTTTTTCCATTGCTTGAGTATTACTACTCTCACTTTGTGCCTAAGCCATTGTCCGTATTCGTATAGGAATCCCTTCATACTTCCGATTCTGTAATAGTTAATCCAACCTCTGACTAGCCAGTTTAGCTGTTCAAATGTGGTCTTCATCGGTCTTGCCGCAGCTTTTCTTCTGCAAAGTATTGCGCAGGTTTTATCGTACAATCTTCTTTTGCGTTCATTTGCCGGTTTGCATTTCCATCCTTCTTTGTTCTTCCAAAAGGTGAATCCAAGAAAGTTGCTCTTTGTAGGTCTAACCACCTTTGTCTTGGTCGCGCTAACCTTTAATTTGAGTTTTCTTTCCAGCCAGCTTGTTACGGATTTCATTACTCTGTTTGCCGCCATTTCACTTTTGACAAAGATATTGCAGTCATCTGCATATCTGACAAAACAAACACCTCTTGACTCGAGTTCCTTATCAAGCTTGTCTAGGTAGACATTTGATAGTACTGGACTGAGTGGACCTCCTTGCGGCACGCCTTCTTCACTTGGACTTATCAGTCCGTTTTCCATTACCCCAGCCTGTAGAAACTGACGAATTAGTCGTAATGTTTTCGCATCTTTGATACGCTCTCTGAGTATTGAAATTAACTTATCGTGATTTACAGTATCAAAATATTTCTCGATGTCTAGGTCTATGACCCATTCATAGCCCTCGTTTAGGTATGTGAGTGCTTCCTCCACCGCCTGCTGTGCTCTCCTGTTTGGTCGACATCCGTAGCTGTGTTCTGAGAAGTATTTCTCATATCCAAGAGACAGCACTTGTGCCGTTGCTTGTTGTACTACTCTATCAACTACTGTTGGTATTCCAAGAGGTCTCTTTTTACCATTGGATTACTGGGTTCGCTTTGTAATTACCCTCGCGTATTTGCGCTTTAATTTCATCTCTGTGTAAGGCAAAATATGAGTCAAGCTCCTCTACCTTTTGCCCCCGTAGACATACGTTCCCACTTGTTGGGCCTATCCTCGATTTCGGACTGTTCTGACCTTGCTTACAGCGAATTGCAATATATTGACATTAGACCCTTTTCCCATTGATGTACTAGGAATACTATGGTCTCAGCTGATTCCTGAGTATAAGCTTTTTATCGCACGCACTCATGTACGCTACCCAGGCCTCCCAGGGTAAGACACAATTCTTTCGTCGCGCAACCTCCAGATTTACTGTCTTGACGTTACGTTTACCTTTTGGGCTTCGGTTTGATATGCAACCTTGCCCGTCATTTAGCCTCATATCTGGTTTCTGTTCGTAGGCTCATCGACTTTGCTACACCGCTTTCTCCCCCTAGACATTGCTGTTTTCGGCTTGTGGTTCGCTACACTTGGCGGTAAATACCCGTGACGGGACTTGCACCCGTAAGAATTGTGCCATGCCTGGCACACATATTAAGAGCCTATACCGTCATTGGTATAGGCTCTTAACATGCAATTTATTCTTTTTCGAGACAATAATTACCTGTTATTTCTATTACATTTCCATCAGGATCATCTAATTGAAAATAGTAATAGGGCATAACATTGTTAACATATTTGATTCCAGTAAGTTGAGTCGTTATACCTAAATTTTCTATACGCTGATGCTCCTTTTTTAAATCTTCTGTCCAGAAATTTAATACAAATTTATGTGTATTATGAGCGTTAGCTGCACTCCATTAATTGTCAGTTTCCAAAGTTTGCATAAGTGCAAAGAAATACTGAGCCTCACCTGTACTAAAACAATCATACCAAGCTTCCAGTATATTCGTTTTAAAAACACCTAAGTGCTCAATAATCTGCTTTGCCCATAATAAAGCTCCTGTGGCACTTGCTGTAATAAGGTTATGCTCTGCCACGCATGGCTTGTCTATGTAAAAACTTTTTCCTTTATAATTAGGCGCAAACATATTGTCACCCCTCCATTTTCATCACTCTATTGATTTATTGATGGTTTCATTATACGATGTAATTATTGACATCAGTATGGCAACAATCTTAAAAAAATTTGAAAGGTAACGATGTAATGAAAATCGACAGACTCGTTAGCATTATTATGATTCTCCTAGATAAAGAACGTATTAGTGCACAAGAATTGGCTGATTTATTTGAGGTTTCCACCCGTACCATCTACCGCGACATTGACGCGATTAATATGGCAAGTATTCCTATTTGTTCCACCTCTGGAGTAGGTGGCGATTTTCAAATCATGCCACAATACAAACTGGATAAAAAACATTGCGTTAAAAACTCATCAAATTTACATTGATTTAAATCCTTGGACGATTAATCGAAACATACAGCCTTATTTAGAAGTCATCCAACTCGCCTTACATAAAAATAAGTTCCTTGCATTTGAATACACAGGCAAATGCACCCATAAGACTGAGCGAATTATTGAGCCTTATCAGCTTGTATTAAAAAATAGCCATTGGTATTTATACGGCTATTGCCATAAAAGAAATGACTTTCGTTTATTTAAGTTATCTCGTATGTCAAATCTTCAAATGAAAACAGAATCTTTTATACCAAAAGATTATCCAAAACCACAATTAGAATTCAATGACATTTTAAAAACCCTGCAAAAAGAAATTAAAATTCGCATTCACCAATCCATCATGGAGCAAGTTCTTGATTATTGCACTTATGAACACTTTTCACCAGATGGTGAAGAATATTACCTTGTTAATTTTCCATTCACAGAAAATGACTACTACTATAATATTCTTTTTAGTTTTGGAAATAAATTACACTCTGATGCTCTACAATCCACATAACATAATGTATTCTTCCTCGTTCTCATCAACGATTTCAAAACCGACTTTTTTATACATACTAACAGCATAGTTCATCTTCTGAACAGCCAATGACGCTTGTTTATACCCTGTTTTTTTTAATTTCAAAAGCATTGTCTTCATGAGCTCCGTTCCAATACCATAATTTCTATATTCCTTTAGCAATGAAATAGCAAAAGATGGAGTTTCATCATCAATATGACCATAGTCATCCATCATACGAACCCATACTGCTCCAACTATTTGATGCTCAATTTCTGCAACATAACAGATATCATCCTTCTTCTTACCAAAATCTTTAATATATACTTGCAATTCTGGTTGTCTTATTATATCTCTTGATGGAGGCATCATACCATCTGGAATAAATATCACTTCATACAAAAAAATATCCAATATATCTACTTCTGTTGGCTTTAATTCTCTTATTCTATAATCCATATAAAACTCCTAATTATTAGTTACTACTGCAATAACCGTACACATTGCACTTTATTGAACAAAATCAACCCTTACTAATTTCTTTCCATTAGGCAGAACTCTTTCTTGTTTTAATTGTAGTTTATATTCAATCTTTTGCATATAATTAATTAGGGCATTTCCCTGCATTTGATGATGTACTTCATCTAAGCGGTCAAAAACATGCAAATAGGGTGAATCAGACACAAAAGAATCTTCTGTATTGATTTGAATAATGCAAGAAACATATTTTGGCATTACAAGTTTTACGACGTTTTGAAAGCACTGATAACCAATATATTCTATTAGTAAATTTGCTACAAGTAAGTCTGAACTAGGTAGCTTCAAATCTGCTTTTAATAAATCTGTACAAATGGTTTCAAACTCACCTGATAAACAAGGGTATCTCTTTTTACATTCATCAAGATAATCTTTATTGATATCAACACCATAAATCGCCTTAAACAACCAACCTACTAAAGTAGGTGGAATTACACATTAATGTGTGCAACTAAAAGTCGCTATGTAAGACTTAAGTCTTCTAAAAGACCTAAGCTCAAGCTTATTATCATGACTGAAACTCATCTTCTATTTTGAAGATTTCGTCCTTTTCATCATTTCCTTGATTAGCAATATAATTTCTTATCATTTCTTCTGTTACACTTCCTACTGTTGCACAAAAATATCCCCTTGCCCATAAATGCTGTCCCCAATATCTTTTC
This sequence comes from uncultured Cellulosilyticum sp., assembly GCA_934725855.1. Lineage (GTDB taxonomy): Bacteria > Bacillota > Clostridia > Lachnospirales > Cellulosilyticaceae > Cellulosilyticum. The sequence goes on from CAKVCL010000001.1 coordinate 86,087, forward strand.
TGCAATTCTGGAAATTATTCTTGCAACAACCTGGAACTTCTTCCTTTTAAGTATTGCACAAGTTTACTGGGTGCCATGTTCGGTGGGCATGATACCAATAAATGTATATGTTCTTTACCTGCACTTCCTTGCAAAATATTTACTCCTCTTGCATTACAACCTTGTCTTATAAGTTCTCTCACTCTTAATGCAATATTTCCACTCAACACATGATATCTATACTTTGTAACCCATATTATATGGTATTTTATATCATATATCGTATGACTCCCCTTGTTATATTCACCCATACTATCACCTCTAGTAAATAGTATTACCAATGAATACAAAGGCTAAAAGCATCATTCAACAACTTTTCACTTAATCAAAATACACTATAACCCTTGACTAGCTTAACGTTGCCACCATAACTGCTTTAATAGTAGGCATGTGATTTTCTGCTTCGTCAAATGCAACTGAATAGAGTGCTTCAAAGACACAATATCAATTTATAAAGGCTTTTGAACCAAATATAACGGCATTGTATCTGTAATCACAATCTCATTTCCTACATTCATAATTGCCTTTCTAATTCCATCATAAAAATTTGATTTATATGGTTCTTCTAATGTTATATGCTCACAGTGCGTGCTGATATAACAAACATATTCATCTGCATTCAATTTTCGTACTTTTTTCCACTCTTTATACTTAAAATTATCAAATCCATAATTAAGAACATTTTCATAGTTCATCTTACAATTGTATTTCTGCTTTACATGAAAAAATTTATCATACACTTTGTCTATCTCGTCTTTTAATGACGGGTTTGCACTTCTCTCATCCGAACGAGTCATAAACATTGCTAGATAGCCTCCCGGTTTTAGCATTTTAAATATTTTTGTAAATGCTATCTCTTCAGGAATCCATTGTATTGTAGCTGCAGAATAAACAAAATCATATTTGCTTTCTTCAAAAATATAGTTTTCAAAATCACCATTCACTATATGAAAGTTTTTATAGCTACTATACTTATCTTTCATAAGAGAAGTAAAATTTTCTCCGAGTTCAATTGCAGTATAATTACATCCTATTTTTAAGATAGGTTCTGTTGCTTGACCTGTTCCAGGTCCAATTTCAAGTACATTTTTTTCACTATTTAACTCGCATATTCTTTCCAATTCTTGAAACAACTCTTTACAATATCTTGGTCTGTACTTATCAAAGCTTTTAGGTATTTTATCAAATGTCTTACGAAAATCCATATTCTCTCCCCTATTAATTTTTATTTTATATAGTTCATTTAATAATGATTTTATACTTACTCCAACATCTCTCACAGTAAGGATGTTCTTTTACTTTTCTATTTCGTAATTTCTGCCAAGCATATGATGAATAAATGTAACTTTATACTTATTATTTTAAAATATTTAAATTATTACCGCAACATGTTTGTGCATTAATAATAATTTGTATGCTTATCGATTTGCTTATTTAGTTTTCTTTCTCTTTCATTCACTGTCCCTCCACGATATCTTGTGTGTTTATTTATTAGAGGGAGATGAACTATAAGTAGCTCATCTCCACAATGACTTGCTAATACACATCGTTTTGGTGGGAATAAAATACCTTTTAACAAGGAAGAAAAATGACAAAAAAATAGAGACAGCACGCAAATGCTCTCTCTACATACAAAAAACTTATGTTTACTCATATTAAAAAACATGTATACATAATTAATGTAATATCAATTCTGATAAACGGTAATGAAATGTACTTTTTATTCCAGAAGCAAACAGGCAATATTGATAATCTTTCTTAATATACACTCATCAAGCACTAAGTACACCCACATTTTAAGCTACTTAAAACACTTCAAGCCTTTGATTAACTTAATGTTGCTACCATGACCGCTTTAATGGTATGCATACGGTTCTCAGCTTCGTCAAATACCACTGAATATGGTGCTTCAAAGACATCTGCTGTGACTTCGTTGCCTTTGACAGCTGGCAAGCAGTGCATAAAAATCATATTTGGATTATTCACTTTATCAATGAGTTTACGGTTTACTTGATAAGGGCTTAAAAGTGCCACACGTTCTTTGGCTTTATCTTCTTCACCCATTGAGCACCAAACATCTGTATAAATAACATCTGCTCCTTCAACCGCATTAATGTCTTCTATAACTAATACGGTTGAACCAGCTTCTTTAGCATAACCTTCACACACTTTAACATGTTCTGGTTCTGGCCAAAGTAATTTTGGTGCAATAATGACAATATCCACACCCATTTTACTGCAACCAATAAGTAAGCTGTTGCCCATGTTATTACGTCCATCACCAATGAATACAAATTTCTTACCTTTTAAGGTGCCAAGATGCTCTCTCATGGTTAATAGGTCTGCTAAAATTTGAGTTGGATGGTATTCATCCGTTAAGCCATTGTAAACTGGAACGCCACTGTATTTTGCTAAATCAGATACAACTTGTTGAGAAAATCCTCTAAATTCAATGGCATCAAACATACGTCCTAACACGCGTGCGGTATCTTCAACACTCTCTTTGTAGCCTAATTGAATATCATCTTTTCCAAGATATTCTGGGAAAGCGCCTTCATCATTACAAGCTACAGTAAACGCACAACGTGTTCTTGTAGAAGGTTTTTCAAAAATTAAAGCAACATTTTTGCCCTCTAAGCTTTTTCCTTTAATACCCATACGTTTTTTTGCTTTTAAATCAGCTGCTAAATCTAATAAAAATCCAATTTGTTCAGCTGTAAAATCATGTAATGTTAAAAATGATTTGCCTTTTAATCCAAACATTTTATAAGTCCCCCTCATCTTATTCCTATTTACTCTATTATGAACTGGAATTTAATATATTATAATTATACATATAATTAATAAAAATTCAATATATTTTTCACTTCTCCAACACTTATAATTTTTGAAGAGCATGAAGTTCTTCTATCGTAAGTTGCCTATAGGCTCCAATGGCTAAATCATTAGGAAGCTTTAAATCTCCCATTTGAAGACGTTTTAAATAAATCACTTCTTTGCCTACAAATTGAACCATTTTCTTGACTTGGTGAAACTTGCCTTCACTAATGGTTACTAGAATTTCAGAGTACTTGCCACTTGATAAAATCTCTAATTTGCCCGGTTTATAGGTCGTTCCATCATTTAAAGTCATGCCTTTTGCAAACACCTCAATGTCTTCTGGTACCATTTTTCCTATGACTTTAGCATAATAAATTTTATCGACATGCTTTTTAGGTGATAATAAATCATGTGCCATTTTACCATCATTCGTTAAGACAAGTAACCCTTCGGTATCCTTATCTAAACGCCCTACTGGAAAAAGCTCCTTGTTCCTGTCGATGACTTCTAAAAGATCCATCACGGTTTCCTCTCTTGGATCTTCCGTGGCGGACACATAACCTGCTGGCTTATTAAGGAGATAATAATAGAACGTTTGGTAATCAATCGCTTCTCCAGAAACACAAATCGTATCGCTTTCTGGATTGACATTAGCCTCACTTTTAATGACTGTTTTTCCGTTCACTGTCACTTTTTTACTTTTAATTAACTTCTGTACTTCTTTACGACTGCCATAGCCTACATGACCTAATACTTTATCTAAACGCATCATCCCACCCCTTAGCATAAACGCCAGCTTGGCGGATATTGATTTTTAAGCATGCCATTTTGAGCTTTGACCCATCCCAGTGGATACCCATCTACGCATACCACATAATAGCCTTTTGGTTTGTCACATAAGATGGTTTCACCTTTTAAATAACGCATAATAGCTTCATCTTCAAGTTTCCAATCTATCGTTTGTTTAAACATTTCTTTTGGATAAGCTAAGGTGAGGACATGGGATGGTTCAAATCTTTTATTTTTAAGCTCACCTAACAGGAGGCCGCCACGAATGACACGTACACCTTTTAGCTCTGGCGCATCTTCAGGAATACTATATAGTTTGCCACTAATCTCAGTAACTGGCAAATTCCCACTTAAATGCGTATACTGCTCTATAAATGCTAGTGCATCTGGATAATCTTTTAAGCGTTTTTGTTTGCCATAAGTGGAGCACTTTCCTGAAGTGCCACCTGTTCTTTGAAGTAAACAAACAAAGTGACCTTCTCCCTCTAAATGATGTGGCCATAATCTTAAAGCGCCTGTAAGTGTTTCATCTGCATCAATAAAATCTGGTCTGCCATGCATAATCCCACCTACAGGTTCTAGCGGAACGACTTTAAAATCAGGGTGTTTCTTTAAAAATTCATCGATCATTCCCTCATTTTCCTCAGGTGAAAAGGTACAAGTGGAATACAAGATCATACCATCTGATTTTAGAAGGGTGACAGCATCTTCTAAAATCATACGTTGTAAACTGGCACAATGCTGCACGCCATAGGCTTCCCAACTTTTTGTGGCGCTCTCATTTTTACGGAACATTCCCTCTCCAGAACACGGCGCATCAATTAAGATTTTATCAAAATATCCTGGCCATTTACCAGCTAGCCTTTCCGATGTTTCACTGGTTACAATACCATTACGATTTCCAAAGTTCTCTAGATTTTTTAGAAGGGCTTTAACACGTGAGGCACTAATATCATTAGAAACCAATACCCCTTCTTGTTTCATACGTGCTGCCAGTTGGGTACTCTTTCCACCAGGTGCGGCACATAAATCTAATACACGGTCGCCTGGCTCAATAGGTAAATAAGCCCCTGGAGACATGGCACTTGGCTCTTGAATATAATATAGCCCTGCGAAATAATAAGGGTGTTTACCTGGTTTTTCGTGGGCGTCATAATAAAAGCCCTCCTTACACCATGGCACTGGTTTTAACGTTTTAAAGGGACTCATTTGCTGCCACTTGTCTAAACTGACTTTAAGCGTATTGATACGAATCCCCTGGTATTTAGGTAATTGATAAGAAGCAAGATACGCTTCATATTCATCTTTTAAAAGTCTTTTCATCTTTTCTTCAAAAGCTACTGGTAACTTCATGTTTTCTTTTCCTCTACTTATTCATTTTATTGATTGGCTAGTTATGCTAAGTTCTATCTCTCTAAACCTCAGCAATCCATAAAGGCTTAAACTCTAAATAATCTGCTGAAACTAATTGATAGTAAATGCCCTCGTATAGACCAATCATTGCCTGTTTCCAATTCTCTTCATCATGTAAATGACCATAAATCACTCTTGTAACGGGATAAGCTTTCATTAGCTCTATAAAAGGTGACTGTTCTGGTTTTTCACCACAAGGGGGGTAGTGTAAAAGCACCCATATTGCTTTACATCCCTTTTTGCAAGCCTCATCTAATGAAAGCTTAAGCCTAATACACTCCCTAGCTATCATTTTTTCATCTTCCCTTGTTAGTAAATCACTACTTGAGCCTCCCCACCCTCTTGTGCCACATATTGCTAAGTCCCCTATGAAATAAGCCGTGTTTTGTAAAAAATAAACGCCCTCATAAAGCTTATTAAGCGGTCCTGTACGATCCCACCAATAATCATGATTTCCTTTGATACAAACTTTTTTGCCAGGAAGTCTTTCTAGCCAAGCTAAATCTTTAGTTGCCTCATTTAATCGCATCGCCCAAGAAATATCCCCTGGAACTAGGACAATATCCTCACTTGTTACAAGTGTTTCCCAATTCTTTTTGATTTTTTCTTCATGCCCACACCAATGGGTGCCAAATATGTCCATTGGCTTATTGGCTTCATGACTTAAATGTAAATCGCCTATTGCAAATAAATTCATCTTTCTCTCCTTACTTTGTCCATTATATCATGCCCCAGAAAAAACAATCAAATGTTGCTTAATGACTGTTCTCATGGGATGCACCATAGCAAGGCTGATTAAAGATCTTTAAAGCTCGCCCTCCTAGATAATCACATAAGTCCCCTTGCTGATAACCCTTTTCCTCCATTTCGGCTACAATCTCATCATGAATTTTCCACCAACTCGTATTCCAATTGGCATATAAGGTATGCTCTTCTGGCGCACGACCAATAATACGCTGCACGACAATCTCAGGTGATAAATAACGTAAAAAAGTTATTACACGCTCTTTATAGGCCTCAAGAGTGATCAGTTCTAGATTGCCTCTTTCATAAGCTTTTGCAAGCGGGGTATTTTTAACGATATATAGGGCATGAAGCTTTACATAGGTATTTCGCATCGCACTTAAGCATTTAGCCGTTTCAATCACATCCTTCATATCATCCCATGGTAAATCCACAATAACATGGGTACATGTTGTAAAGGGATAGGCTTTAATCTGCATCATGGCATCTAGATATTCCGCCAAACTATGACCTCTATTGATGGTTTGAAGGGTTCGATAGTTAATCGTTTGAAGTCCTAATTCAATACACACTTCCTTTTGATATTTCTTAGACCACTCCAAAAGTGCTTCTAAATAGTCCCTCGCAATGCAGTCAGGTCTTGTGGATACAGAAATCCCCACGATGTCTGGATGAACGACCTCCTCTAATACCCTTTTAAAATCCTCCAGTGGCATATAAGTATTGCTAAAGTTTTGTAAATAAGGGATAAAATATTTCGCTTTATATCTGTTTTTGATTTTTTCTATATTATGAACCATTTGGCTTGAAATTTGTTCCGTTGCCTCGCGCATTTCATAGCCGGTTCCTATTTCACCACAATAAATGCATCCACCTTTTGCCACATTACCATCACGGTTCGGGCAAGTCAGTGGCAAGTTAATGGGAATCTTATACACTTTATCCCCATATTTTTCTTTTAAATACGTTGAATATTTTCGATAGATTTCCAAAATCACAATCTCCTTCATCTTTTCTAACTATATTATAACACAAGCCTCTTCTAATCGCCTACGACTTCAAAAAGACTTTAATTTTTTCCTTAATTCTCCAGTCAGATTTTTTATCCCTTCGTATATATTCCTATAGATTACACATAATAGTCATATCATCTTGATTTGCTAAAAATATCAGAAAGGTGGTAACATACGATGAAGTCTAGAACATGGGATTACATCGCTATTACATTAATCATTATTGGAGCAATTAACTGGGGGCTTGTTGGCTTCTTCCAATTTGATTTAGTCGCATTTATTTTTGGAGGAATGAGTTCTTGGATAAGCCGAGTGATTTATGCAGTAATCGGTATTGCTGGCTTATATTGTCTCACCCTTTATGGTCGCGTATACGATCAACCTTATTCTAATAACTAATGAATAAAAACCACTTATCACTAAGTGGTTTTTATTTTGTGTCCTATTACTGATTATTTTATACAATAAATCATGCATCTTTCAGATAAATTTGAATAAATATAATAGTAAAAGGACATTAAGAGGTGATAGGTATGGTTAAAATTATTACAGGTCAAATCGGTGAAGGAAAAACCAAATGGTTAATTCGCACTGCAAACGAACAACTTTCTTCTTTAAAAGGTCATGCAGTTTATATTGACAGCAATAGCGATCATCGTTATGAATTATCCCATCAAATTCGGCTTATAGAAGCTGGTCACTTTTCTCTACACACCCCATCAAGTTTTATAGCCTTTTTATGCGGGATTCTCTCCACCAATCATGATATTGAAGTCATCTTTATTGATGAGTTATGTAAGCTCACCCATTGTAAATTAGAAGAAATTCCTGCTTACTGTGAAGCCATCTTAAAGCTTTCCCACGAGCACCAAGTGGACTTTATTATTGGAACTTCTTGCTCTAAGAAAGATTTACCTCATCACCTTTCTCCCTATTTTGTGGCTTAAATCAGTAAAGTCCCTATCTTCATGCCGATAGGGACTTTACTATGTTACTGGTTCCTAATTTCTTTAAATAAACAAACACTATAAGCCTGAACGGTATAGCTTTCCGTTTCAACTGTTTCATCAACGATTTCACTACTGGATGTATTCATGATGCAATGCCACTTACCATTAATTACAGGTAATTCAAAAGTCAAAGGTTCATAATAACTGTTTGCTACCCAAAATAAACTTTCTTTACCTTCTATATAACAGGCAATACTTCTAGAATAATAAGACCAATCGGGTTGTTTTTGATGAATGCCATGCCAGCTAATGGTGTAGGCTGTGTCATCTTTAAAATAATCTAATTGCTTTCTAAGTTTAATCACATGTTGTACAAAATTTAAATGAGCCATTTGTTGCTCATTTTTTTTCCAATTCACCCAAACGATTTCATTATCTTGACAAAAGGCATTATTATTTCCGCCTTGTGTTCGACCGATTTCATCTCCCATTAATAACATAGGCGTTCCTTTAGCAAGAAGTAATAAGCTGACTAAGTTACGAACTGCCCGCCATCTTGCCTCTATAATATGGGCATCTTGTGTTTCACCTTCAACCCCCCAGTTATAACTATAGTTTGCGTTATGACCATCTCGATTGTTTTCACCATTTGCTTCATTATGCTTTTGATTATAGGACACTAAGTCCCACATCGTAAATCCATCATGTGCCGTAATAAAATGAATGGTTTGATCTTTGCCTTTACGCGTGTCTGTAAAATAAATTTCTTTTCCCAACATACAGTCTGATACGGCAGATACTATCCCTTGATCTCCCTTAACAAACTTTCGAATCGTATCTCTAAAGTAGTCACTCCATTCACAAAATGGTGCCGGCATACGCCCCACATCATAACTTCCTTTTGCATCCCAGCCTTCTGTAATGAGTTTTACTTTTGATAAAATCGGGTCACTTGCGATCTCATTTAGTAAAGACTCTTTTAACCAAACTCCTTTTTCATCTTGTCCTAAAATAGAAGCTAAATCAAATCTAAAACCATCTACACCAATTTCATTTGCCCAATACGTTAAACTATTTTTAATGAGCTGTTTCACTAAAGGATGGTTGGTATTTAAAGTATTCCCTGTTCCTGAACAATTTCTATATTGTCCTTGTTCATTATATTTATAATAAATTTCAGGTGCTAACATCTTAAAATGAATTTTTACACCACCGTTACCGCCTTCACCAGAATGATTATAAACCACATCTAGAAGCACTTCTATTTTCTCTTTATGCGCCGCTTCAAGAAATGCTTTAAATTCTTTTAAGGAATCCTCACTCGTGCGATTCACACTAAATCTTTCATCAATTGCAAAAAAGGCTAAGGTATTATAACCCCAAACATCTTGCAGTAATGCTCCCGTATAAGGATTTTTACTTTTTAAGGTATGAGGATACCATTTAAATATAGGTAGTAATTCAAGTGTTGTCACGCCTAGTGCTTTTAAATAAGGTAGTTTTTTCTGTAGCCCTTTAAACGTTCCTCTCTCTTCCTCAGGAATACTCTGATCCATCTTGGTATAATGTCCCACATGAAGCTCATAGATGATTGTTTCATTCCAAGGGATTTGAGGTTTAAGATGATTAAAAGGATCCTGTTTTGTAACTAGATTACGCCACTCCCCATTATAATACAGTACCCCTTTTGCATAAGGGTCCATAATCGTAGGTGAATAAGAATAATCCTCATTCATTATACGCCACACATAATACATCCCCTCAGAAAGATCCGTTACATAAGTTATAAATTTATCTTCCTCCTCACTAGGTTTAATAATTTCTTTATGGATAGGTGTCGTACTATGTGCCTCTTGATAAACTTCTAAAACCATTGCATAAGCATGCTTTGCAAAAATTGCAAATTTAAAATGGCGACCAGTCCATTCACAACCCCATTCCATGATCGCATTTATATCTTCCATCGTATCCATTTTTTGTTCCTCCCATTCATAACCAAAAACCATTTACTATTTATATAAATATGACTCAATCTCTTACTTCTTCTCATTTTCCAAAAAAAGTCAATTCAAAATAAATCATACGATTTTATTTTGATAGATTATGGCGCATTTATCAATAGTATTTTTATATTTTTCTTATTTTTTTCATTCTCATAAAAGTGAGTACTTGAAATCCGTTTAATCGTATGCTATGATTAAGCATATTTAAATCCAAAAAAGCTATGAAAAAGTTAAGTAGTCCTTAAAGAGCGTTTTAGAGAATGTATGGTTGGTGAAAATACATCGTCTTTAATCGATGAATTACACCTTGGGAGCTTTTACGGTTCGCCACCGTTATCAGGCCTTGAGGCAAATTAATTTTGTAAATTAAGGTGGTACCACGGGTAAACTCGTCCTTAGCGGATGGGGTTACCCTTTTTTATTACCAAATATTTATCTTAGGAGGATTTTCATGAGCGTATTTGATACCTTAATGGAACGTGGATTCATTGAACAATGTACTCACGAAAAAGAAATTAGAGATTTATTAGAAAATGAAAAAGTAACTTTTTATATTGGTTTTGACCCTACTGCTGATAGCTTACATGTCGGACACTTTGTAACCGTTATGGCTATGAGCCATATGCAAAAAGCTGGTCATAAACCAATCGTTCTTTTCGGTGGTGGTACTGCTATGATCGGTGACCCTACTGGAAAAACAGATATGCGTAAGATGATGACTGTAGAAACGATTGATCATAATGTAGCTTGTTTCAAAAAACAAATGTCACGCTTTATTTCATTTGAAAACGATGCAGCAATCATGGTCAACAACGGAGATTGGCTTCGTAACTTAAACTATATCAGTTTGCTTAGAGAAGTAGGCGTTCACTTTAATGTCAATCAAATGTTAGCTGCTGAATGTTACAAGCAACGTATGGAAAAAGGTCTCTCTTTCCTTGAATTCAACTATATGATTATGCAATCTTACGATTTCTTAGAATTATACCGTCGTTACAATTGTAAACTTGAATTAGGTGGTAATGATCAATGGTCAAACATCTTAGGTGGTGTTAAATTGGTTCGTTGTTTACATGGCGATCAATCATTTGGTATGACCTTCTCTCTTCTTACCAATAGCGAAGGAAAGAAAATGGGTAAAACAGAAAAAGGTGCTGTATGGTTAGACCCTGAAAAAACTTCTCCATATGAATTCTACCAATACTGGAGAAACGTAGCAGACGCTGATGTTAAACGTTGTTTATCTCTTCTTACTTTCATTCCCATGGATGAAGTGAATGCCCTTACTAACGTAGAAGGTACTGCTATTAATAAAGCCAAAGAACGTTTAGCTTATGAAGTGACTAAAATTGTTCATGGTGAAGAAGAAGCTGAGAAAGCCCAAATGGCTGCAAAAGCACTTTTCTTAGGTGGTGCACATGGTGGGTCTATTCCATCAACCGAGATGGCTGCAAGCGATTTTGAAGAAGGTATGGATATCCTTACCTTATTGCAACAAACCAAACTTATTCCTTCTCGTTCTGAAGGACGTCGCCTTGTGACTCAAAACGGTATTAAAATCAATGAACAACCTGTCACTGATCCAAATGCTAAATTTACAGTAGCTGATTTTAAAGAAAATGAATTAATGATTCAAAAAGGTAAGAAAGTATTCCATAAAGTGATTTTAAAATAATTTCTATATAAAATGCTATAAAAAGAACAAGTCCATTTCACTGGGTGAAACGGACTTGTTCTTTTTATGTCTTATTCCTCTAAATTCCTAAATAAACCCGGTTTCCAATAACATAAGAGTAACCGAATAAATGCAGCAGCTGGAACAGCCAGTAGCATGCCAATTAGACCAAACAAATTGCCGCCTACTAAAATAGCAAGGAGGACAACGATTGGATGTAACTTCACACAATTTCCAACCACTTTAGGAACAATAAACCAGCCATCAATTTGCTGAATGATTAATATAGCGATAGCCGCATACAGTGCCTTAATAGGCTCTGGGTCTAAAAGTCCGATAATGACGGCTAGCACAAAGCCTACAATAGGTCCAAAATAAGGAATCAAATTGAAAATTCCCGCAATCACCCCAATAATGATCGCAAAATCTAATCGGATCAAAAGCAAAGCACCACTTGTTAAAATTACTATGATGATTGAATCAATCACCTCTCCTCTGATATACCCTGATAAAATCTCATCCGCTGCTTTTCCTATTTCTATTACTTTTTGGTAATGTTTATGATTGACAAACAAACTTATAATGCGTTTTGTAAAGACCAATACTCTTTGTTTATCTTGCAATAAATAAAAAGCAATCACACCTCCTAAAAGTGCATTGAAGGCATGAATGCCCATCTCTAGAATGCCACCAGTCAATTCATTATATAAATAGATGACAAACTGATTCACCCTTTCATACACGTTTTCTACTAGTCCTTTTCCTTTGACGATCCCCATTTGCGTTGTAAATTCACTAATGCCGCTTATCATTTCTTCAAAATAATCCACATAACTTGCAATACTTTCACGCAGTTCAACAATTGAGAAACTTCCTGATACCTGTTTGATATTCATTTGAATCATTAATACAAAAAGTCCAATGAGTGCGATAAGGAATAAAAACGTTAAAAGCGTTGGCACCGTTCTCATTTGCCAACGCTTTTTCTTTGAATACTTTAAATGTCTTGGTAAATGAAACTTACAATGTATATGAATTTGCTTACACTTTCTTTCATAAAAACTCACGATAGGATCTAAAAGATAAGCTAATACTGCGCCCACTAAAAGCGGCTCCACTAATCCATATGCTAATGAAAAAAGCATTTTAATCCATTCCCACACTAACCGAAAATTAAGGAGAATAAAAACCCCTCCCAGTACAATGAGTAAACTCACTACAGCGTAAGCAGCAATATTAAAATACTTCTCATTTCTTTTAAGTTTCATTTAATCTTCCTCCCAGCTTAATATGAAGCTAGGTTTTCCAAAAGTTGTAAAACATATTCATAAACTCTTTGAGTCGATGAAATACTTAATCTTTCTTCTGGTGAATGAATAAATTGTAAATCAGGTCCAATAGAAAGCATATCAATTCCTGGACATTTTTCTGCAATAAAGCCGCACTCTAGACCTGCATGAATCGCCGTAACGGTTGGTTTTTTACCATACATTTTTTCATAAAGGCTAACTGCCAGTTCACGAATACGTGAGTCAGGATTATATTGCCATGCTGGATAATTTCCTTTTACTTCAAAGTTCATGCCATAAGTGCTGGCTAAAGTTTTTAATTTGACAAGGATTTCTTCTTTTCGTGAGGCCACAGAACTTCTAACCGCACTTGCAAAACGAATGCAATCTTTCTCCATCTGAACAATACCTAGGTTTAATGAAGTTTCTACAAGTCCTTCCATATGATGTGCAAATCCCATAACGCCATTAGGTACCGTAAGTAAATAAGAAATGACTTTATCACAAGCTGTATGGTCTATTGCCATGCCCTCATATACTGCTGGCTCACAAGTCACTTTAATGTCTGGGTCTTGCACACTGTATTCAGCTGAAAATGTTTTTTCCATCTCTTTTACAATATCCATCACTTTTGAAGTTATCGCCAAAGGGATTGCCAGCCATACATCACATTCTCTCGTAATGACATTGTCTTTGGTGCCCCCCTCAATATTAAGAATTTGTAACGGACAGACCCCTTTGATGGCTTCAAGAACTCTTCCCATTAATAAATGCGCATTTGCACGTTCATGATGAATTTCTGAACCAGAGTGACCACCTTTTAAGCCACTTACCTTAATTTTATAAATTTCTGCTGCCTCGCTAATGGACTCTCTCTCATAAGTCAAGGTAGAATAGGCCTTTGCTCCCCCTGCACAGCTTACAATGAATTCACCCTCTGTTTCATTATCAATATTGATTAATACTTTCCCTTGTAAATATTCAGGGTGCATATTGCTTACTCCTGTCATCCCACGCTCTTCATCGGTTGTCATGAAGCATTCTAAGGCAGGATGCTTGATTTCGTTGTCTGCTAAAATAGCCATCTGCATCGCAATGGCAATACCATCATCTCCGCCAAGTGTTGTGCCATTTGCACGAAGCCAGTCTCCTTCAACAATCAGTTCTAAACCATCCTTTTCAAAATCATGGATCGTTTCTTTATTCTTTTCACAAACCATATCCATATGACCTTGAATAATAACGTTTGGTAAATGTTCATAACCTGGAGTAGCTGGCTTTTTAATGTAAATGTTATAAGCACTGTCTTGATGAACTTCTAAACCAAGACTATTTGCAAATTGAACCATATAGTCACTAATGGCTTTTTCATTACCTGACCCTCTTGGAATATTACTAATCTCCTCAAAATACTCAAATACCTTCTTTGGTTGTAAATTTTTTAACACATCTGACATAAGTATTAATCTCCTTTTTTCTTACCTAACAAATAAAGGGGGAGTATTCATGTTGTTGATTTTTACTAATCTCTAATGAATACAGTCCCCCATTTTGTTTCATTAACTAATTTTTAAAACTATGAATTGGTGCTGGGATTCTTCCACCTCTGTTTATAAAGGCATCACATTGATAACCACTCACTGGCATAATTGGTGCACGACCAAATAAGCCACCAAAATCAACACTTTCCCCAACTTTTTTACCAATAGCAGGAATCACACGTACAGCAGTTGTTTTGGCATTAATCATTCCAATGGCCATCTCATCTGCAATCATACCAGAAATCGTTGCAGCACTTGTATCTCCTGGAATAGCAATCATATCTAAACCGACTGAGCAAACACAGGTCATGGCTTCAAGCTTTTCAAGTGTGAGTGCACCTTGTTCGGCTGCACGAATCATCGCATGGTCTTCACTCACTGGAATAAATGCACCACTTAATCCCCCAACACATGAAGAAGCCATTACCCCACCTTTTTTAACAGAATCATTTAAAATCGCTAGGGCAGCTGTTGTACCGGGTGCGCCTGCACATTCTAGACCCATTTCCTCAAAAATTTCAGCAATACTATCGCCTACAGCTGGTGTTGGGGCTAATGATAAATCAATAATTCCAAAAGGTACACCTAGCATAGAAGAAGCTTCTCTTGCTACCATTTGTCCTGTTCTTGTGATTTTAAAAGCAGTACGCTTAACTTGCTCACATAATGTTTCGAAATCAGCCCCTCTTACCTCTTCAAGTGCTTTTTTAACCACACCAGGACCACTGACTCCTACATTAACGACCACATCTTTTTCCCCTACACCATGGAAAGCACCTGCCATAAATGGGTTATCTTCTGGTGCATTACAAAATACAACAAACTTAATGCATCCCATACTGCCACGGTCTGCCGTACGCTGCGCGGTTAATTTTATAATTTCTCCAATGCGTTTGACAGCATCCATATTAATCCCTGTACGTGTAGAACCTACATTCACAGAAGAGCAGACATTTTTTGTAATATCTAAAGCTTCTGGAATAGATTCTATAAGCACATTATCTGCATTTGAACACCCTTTATGCACCAGTGCAGAAAAACCACCAATTAAATTGACCCCAACAGCTTGTGCTGCACGATCCATTGCCTGCGCGATTGGCACATAAGAATTTGCATGAGTTGCACCTGCTACTAGGGCAATCGGTGTAACTGAAATACGTTTGTTAACAATTGGAATCCCATATTTTTTTGAGATGGTTTCACCTGTTTGAACAAGATGTTCTGCCTTCTTAGTAATTTTATCATAAATTTTATCACACAGTCTATTCATATCTTCACAAGCACAGTCTAAAAGATTAATCCCCATTGTAATCGTACGAATGTCTAAATTCTCTTCTCTAATCATCTTATTGGTTTCTTGTACTTCATATCTTGAAATCATGTTTTGTTATCCCCTTTATCTCATCCCATAGGTTAAGTATGTAAAGCTATTATATTCTATGCATGCCATCAAATATATCTTGGTGTTGAAGACGAATATCAACCCCAATTTCTTGACCCAGTTTAGCAATACGTTCAACCACCTCTACAAATTCACTTTTTGCCTCTTTAATATCCACAATCATCATCATATTAAAGTATCCTTGTACAATCGTTTGAGAAATATCTAGAATATTGATATTTTCTTCACTTAAAAATGTACACACCTTTGCAATAATCCCTACTTTGTCTTTTCCTACTACTGTAATAATGCCCTTCATCTCTATCTTCCTCCTCATTTATTTTTTCCAATAAATCTCTAATACATCTCCATCTTGTAAGATGTCAGTTAATGCAGCTGCTTCTCCATTTCTAATAAGCTGCACAGTTCCTTGGGGTTTTGACAAATCAAAATCAATATAATCAAAGATACTTGCAAAAATATAATTTGACGCTTTCTTTGGGAGCCCAACCGTTTGATTATTAGCGATCACATAAATTTTTTCCTCTTGACTTTCTTTTTGAGGCGCCACTACTCCCTCTTTGCCTTCTGATAAATCTCTGACTAATTGCTCGGAGACTTGAAAGTCATCTAGTAACTGGGGTTCTGTCTGGACTTTTGTCCTCATTTCCTTTTCAGATGGTTCATCCTCTATGGCACTCATTGGTTTTGGTGCTGAAATAATATCTACTAAAAATGTATCCCCATCTTTTAAAACATAATCTGGTTCAAGTGGTTCAAAATCTTTTGTAATACATTTATTAGACATAGAAATTTCTAACTGTGCTAATAAATCACCTAATGTTGATACTGAAATCATTTCAATCTCATCATTCGGCATTACTTTATAAGTTCTACTGACTACTTTGCCATTTGCTTTCACTAAAGGCAAGGTATACATTTGGTCTTCTAGCTTAATCCGTTTGTCAATACTTGCTAAATCGCCTACCGTAATCTCAGGTGAAATACCATTAACTGCCAGTTTAACTCGCAAAATATCTCCATCTTGAATGTGTTCTTGAATCGATGCCTCTTTTCCATTTAATAAAATCGTAGCAGGCACACCATTTTCTCCCTTTATACGTTGGCGTTCTCCATTAAGCTTAAACATTAACGTATTACCTTTCTTAGGGAAAATCGAACTATGCTCAATGCCTACTGCGACAATTGCATCTAATATGGTTAATTTTTTAGCATTTAAAAGTTGCACTTTTTGACCATTAACCGTTACAAAGGTGAATTGACTAAATCGATCTTGCACCATCGTTTTACAAATTCCAAGTGGGGTAATCATTTGCGGACTATCTAGCATCCCAATTTCATCTCTAAACTTCACAAGATGCTTAGTGCTTCTCAGTGCCACACGTTCTGGCGCTAACCCTAACTGCTTAGCTAAGCGGTTGGTCACTTCCAACATTTGGCTTCCACCACCCACACAAAATACTGCATTAGGTGCCGTATCCCCATTAAGCCTTAGAATACGCTCCGCAATTTGGCAAGTCATGGTCTCAATTACAGGACCAATGACCTCATCCAATTCTGCTTTAGAAATGGTATGCTCTAAACCAATGATATCTACAAAATCAATTTGTTCTTTCTCGGTAGCTTGTTTTTTAATAGATTCCGCTGTATTAAAATCTACCAAATATTGATGAATAATGGCTTCTGAAACTTCATCACCTGCATTTGGAATCATCCCATAAGCCACCACACTGCCTTCTTTGGTAATCGCAATATCTGAGGTTCCTGCTCCAATATCAACTAATGCTAGATTAAGAAGTCTAATTTGTTCTGGAATAACTGCATTAATTGCTGCAATAGGCTCTAGTGTTAAATGACTTACTGTCAGTTCTGCCCGTTCTGTCACAGCGTATAAACTATCAATGACTTCCTTTGGTAAAAAGGTCGCAATAATTCTTGCTTTAATCTGATGCCCCTTATGTCCTTCTAGATTTGCCATAATATAGTCTTCTAAATAGTATTGAACGACTGAATAAGCCACACAGTAATAATCTGCTTCACCTGAAATCTCTTTTTGTTTTAATTTGGCTTTTTCAACACCTTCTAATTCCAAGTGATGAATATCAGCAAGCGTAATCTCATGAACTTCATCAAAGTTCTGTACAACCTCTGTAAGTTGAGTGCTTAATGAGCGTCCTGCAGCCGCAATGGCCACTTCACTAAAAACCATATCAAGCCTTTTCTCAAGTGCCATTTTGACTTCGTATACAACACGTGCAACTTTTTGAATATCATGAATTTGACCATCCAACATGGCTCTTTCCTCATGTTCTTTACATTCATAATCCACTAAGACAAATTCATCACCATCTTTATACCCTACAACACCAATAACTGTACGTGTCCCAATATCTAATCCAAAACACAATGTTTCTTTCATATACGCTTCCACTTACTTATACATCCCCTTTAACTCTTTCTTCATCTGACTAGCATATGCCTCAGGTGACATAGAAAGAATATGGCACCCTGTTGCTATCTCAAATCCAGCAATATGTCCAATCCGCATCATAAGCTGTACATAAAAATGATACGGTTTCTCACCATTTAACATGCCGCTCATCATACATATATTAAAATCATACGCTGGATGAATCTGATGATAAACTTTAAGCAAACACTTTAACAGCTTCCCTAACTCTTTTATTTCATCTAACGAAAGTTCACCATAATGCTGATGATGTACTTTAGGAATAAGCCACACCTCATAAGGAAATCGCATAACTGGTGGAACCCATACTTCAAATAAGTCCGTTTCCCATATTATATGTCCTTCCTCCTGGTGCGCCTTTTGACATAAATAGCAAGGTCTTTTGACATAGTTTTCATATTGTTGCATCATCGTCCCTGGTATAGCTTCAAGCGCCATAATCTGCCAGTGTGAATGACTAATACTTGCACCTGCTTCTTCTCCAAAGTTCTTAAACACTTGAATCATTTGGATATTCTTGTTTGCCATCAATGCTTTCCATCTCTTTTGAATACCTTCTAATAACATTTGCCAATGGAAAAATGTAAAATCTTTAGGGTGCTCACAATGCCTTCCTGTATCAATGACCACATCATGAACTCCCCTTGCCCCCGTCATAGAAGTAATGGGATAACGATTTGAAACAATGCGTAGCATTAACTCATCATTTTGCCAACTTTCGTCAATAATTCTCTCTAAGTATTGCTTATTGGCTAAGCAAAAGGGACATGTCTTAAGCTCAGATTCATTTATAAATGGTCTTTTATCACGCTTTGGTGCGACTATAGAAGACTGCCTGAATAACTTCTCAAATACACCCATCTCTTTTTATCCCTTCGCCTTTCTTTTTTACTATTTTACACTATTCCATAATAAATGAAAAGTAATAATATGTATAAAAATAAAAGACAAGGCATAACCTTGTCTTTTATTTTTATACAATTGTCCATTCTTCTACATTAGCAAAGATATTGAATGGTGTGGCTTTAATGTTATCTCCAATCTTCTTTTTCATCATTAAAACGGACTTTTTAAAGTATAAACTGATATAAGGGGATACTTCAGAAAAATAATCTTGCAGTGCATAATATGCATCCACTATTTTTCCTTCTGGTGCCAAAAATGCTTGTTGCAACAATTCATCCATTTTGGCATCTTGAAAACTAATATAGTTTTCTCCACCAATAATACTAGATGAGCGAAAAGCAAAACTTAAATCAATAGCAGGTGATAATTGCCATCCGCCTAAAAACGCATCAAATTGTTTGTTCACTAAACATTGATGATACGTTTCCTTATCGACTTCTTGAATCTTCATCTCAATGCCAATGTCTGCATACATTTTCTGCATTTCTTTAGCCACATTGAGACGATCGGTATTCTCTTTATTCACCATTAATATAAAAGAAAAAGGAACACCTTGTTTCGTCATGAGCCCACTCACAGGATCCTGCTCATAACCTGCTTCCGCCAATAGATAACGCGCCTTTTCCTTATCATATGCCTTAATTTCTAAATTTTTATTATATAAATAAGAACTTGGGCTAATAGGCGTATCGGTAATCATCGCATGCTCTAAATAATAAAGTCTTACAATCTCTTCACGATTTAAAGCATAAATAAGCGCCTGACGTACCGCTTCACTTTGAAAAATAGAACGATTAAAATTCACTCCCATAAACTCGTAAATTGGGGCAACCATTTCGTACGGTTGTTTTGATTCATTATTCGTATATTTTCCCCATTCTGTTTCTGATGTATACACCATATCAATCAAACCTTGCTTAAATGAATATAGCCCACTCACCTCATCTGGAATCAGTTTGATTTGAATACGATCAATTTTAGGTTTTCCTTTAAAATAGGCATCATTAGCTTTTAAATAAATCGCATCTAATGTCTTCATATTTTCATAAATATAAGGACCACAGCCTACAGGCAGAATGCTCATAGAATCACTGTTTTCCACATCATAAATATGTTTAGGAATAACAGGGAAAAATAAAGTTTGCAACACCCCACTAAAAGCCTGCCTATAAACAATTTTAAAAGTTGTATCATCTATTTTTTCTATCGTTTGGATATTTTCAGCTGCTTGTTTATAGGAGCAATCTGGAATTTTTTGAATTTGTTTTAATGTAAAAATCACATCATCACTTGTTACACGTTCCCCATCATGCCACATTAAACCTGATTTTAAGGTTATAGTAACAGCTGTCTGGGTGTCATTCACAATCCAAGAGTCTGCTAGATTACTACTGATAGTACCATCCTGCTCAATATTAACCAGTGGGCTAAAAATAAGATAAAGCGCTTGCTGTACATTCGCCTCTGTATTATAAAGCGGATTGAGTGTCTTCGTTTTATTCATTGCAATAATGAGTCCATTTGAATTTTGCCCAGATGATCCATTCTCTTCTCCGGATAGATTGTCATCATCGGTTTCACCATTTATGTCTTCAGTCATGCCATCTTGTTGCATCTCATTTTGTTTTTCATCATTTCCTAATCCATTAATGGTATTGGTATTCCATAAGCCACAACCTGTTACACTAAGCATTAACAAGCTTAGCAGCATCAGCTTCATAAGCTTTCTCATTGATTTTCCTCCTCACCCCTTTGGCAGTTGCCCTCTATCTCTTCTAAAATACAACGAATTTGTTTTTTAGTATCTTCTAAAGAAATACTATTATCAATCACATAATCTGCGGCTGCTTTTAGTTCTTCCCATTCTTTTTGTGCTTTAAAACGTTTTATAATTTGCGCTTCACTTAATTCTTCTCTTTGCATCACACGTTTAACACGTACATCAGGCGCTGCATAGACAGCAATCACTAAATCCGTTAAATCAACTAAACCACTTTCTAGTAGCAAAGCGGCTTCTAAAATAATATGACGCTGCGGCATTGTACGTTTTGATACTTCAATCTTCTGGATAACGCTTTTCATAATGAGAGGATGAGTAATTTCATTTAATGTTCTAACCTTTTGTTCATCTCCAAATACAACTTGCCCTAACTTCTTACGGACAATCTCTCCTGATGCGTCCAATATGTCATGGCCAAATGCTTCTAATATGGGTACATAAGCCGGCTGACCTTTTCGCAAAATCTCATGACCAATTAAATCTGCTGAAATCGATGAAATAGGTTCTATTTCATTAAGTAGTGCCACAACTGTAGATTTGCCAGCACCCATCCCCCCAACAATTCCTATTACTTTCATTTTTTATACTCCTATTTGGCAGCTAGCCAATTTTCTCCTTGATGGACATCTACATGTAAAGGCACTTTAAAGTTTCCTACCTGCTCCATTTCATCTTTTAATAATTTTTGAACCACTTCAATCTCATCTTTGTGAGTTTCAATAAGTAATTCATCGTGTACCGTCAAAATCAGCTTAGAACGAAGCTTCATTTCTTTTAGCTTACCATGTACACGAATCATTGCAATCTTAATCACATCCGCAGCGGTTCCTTGAATAGGGGTATTCATCGCCACACGCTTGCCAAACTCTCTAAGATTATAGTTGCTTGCTAAAATCTCAGGAATTTCCCTTTTACGATGATATAACGTTTCAACATAACCATGCTCCATGGCATAGCTAATGGTATTTTCAATATAAGTCTTAATGCGTGGATATTTCTCAAAGTAGCCATCAATATAACGCTGGGCTTCTTTTTGAGAAATTTTCAAGTCCTCCGATAGTGCAAACGCACTGATGCCATAGACGATTCCAAAATTGACTGCTTTTGCGTTGCTACGTTGAAGTGGTGTGACTTCTTCAAATGGGGTATGAAAAACTTGTGACGCCGTAAGGGCATGGATATCCACATTATGCTTAAAGGCATCAATCAGTGTTTCATCTTGTGCAATATGCGCCAGAAGTCTTAATTCAATTTGTGAATAATCTCCATCTAGAAAAACATATTCTGATGAAGAAGGAATAAAGAGCTGTCTAATCTTTTTCCCCATTTCAAACTTAACAGGGATATTTTGTAAATTAGGTTCTGTACTACTTAAACGTCCTGTTGCTGTAATGGTTTGATTAAAGGTTGAATGAATCTTATGTTCTTTGGTCATCACTGCAAGTAGTCCATCCACATAAGTTGATTTTAATTTGGCATACTGACGGTACTCTAAAATCTTATCAACGAAAGGATGCGTCTTGCTCAAAGTTTCTAACACTTCTGCCGCTGTTGAATAACCTGTTTTGGTTTTCTTAATCACAGGAATGCCCATTTTTTCAAACAAAATCACGCCTAATTGTTTAGGGGAATTAATATTAAATGTTTCTCCAGCTTCCTCATAGATTTGGTTAGAAATACGTTCTAGAAGTGCTTCTAACTCCTTTCCATATGCTTTTAAACCTTCTGGGTCAATGGTGATTCCTGCCGTTTCCATATCAAAAAGCACATTAATAAGCGGCATCTCAATCTCATTAAATAGCTCTAGCATATTTTCTTTGCCGAGTTCATTACTCATCTTCTGCTCAATGGTCACTAATTTAAGCGCACGCTTTGCCATTTCATTACGGCGTACGTTTTCTTCTAAGCTCATCCAATTGACCTTGCTCTTGCCTTTGCCTAATAGTTGCTCCTCAGATTTTAACTCATGACTTCCTAAAAATAAAGCCTCAAGCTCAGCTATGTCATAGTCTTTACTCGTTGGTTGCAATAAATAAGCCCCAATAAAAGAATCAAAATAAACCCCATTAAGCGCTATATTAAAAGGATATAGTGCATGCATCAGCTTCTTACTATCATGAACAATCTTCTCATAAGCGGTACTTTCAAAAAAAGTCTTCAGACATTCCTTAGAATCTGTCTCATTCAGATTCCATTCCCCATAACTTACTTGATTTTCATAAGCTAAGGCAAGACCTAACATCTGCTCTTCTAAAAAATAACTTACAGTAAGCTTTTGACCCTTTGCATTTTCTAGAAATGAGTTAAAATTTTCGCCTGTTAATGCCTGAATCTCTAGTGGCGTTTCCTCTAGCTTATTAAGTTCTTTTTTAGGTAATTTATTAATGAGTGACTTAAGCTCTAGAGACTGAAAAAGTTCAATAGCCACCTCATCTAATGTCAAATCAAATTCAAACTCTTGCCACTCATATTCTAATGGCACATTACAAACAATCGTCGCAAGCATTTTACTATCACGTGCATCTTGTGCATAAGTCATCAAGTTTTCTTTTAGCTTCTTTTGCTTAATCTCCTCTACATGCTCTAATAAGTTTTCAATGCTGCCATATTCTTTAATGAGTTTTACAGCTGTTTTTTCACCAATGCCAGGTACCCCTTTAATATTATCTGAAGCATCTCCCATAAGTCCTTTAACATCAATAAATTCTGTCGGGGTTACCCCATAAGTAGCTTCTACATCTTTTGCATAAAAACTCTCGATTTCAGTCCCTGTTTTTTTCGTACGTGGAATTTTAATTTCAATTTTATCAGAAGTAATTTGAAATAAATCACGGTCCCCTGAAACAACCGTAACTTGCATGTCCGATTTCTCTCCTGATTTAGCTAATGTCCCTAACACATCATCCGCCTCAAACCCTTCTTTTGAAATCATATGAATATGCATGGCATTAAGAACTTCTTTTAAAAGTGGAATTTGAGCACGAAGTTCCTCTGGCATGCCTTTTCGATTACCTTTATATTCCTCTGAAAATTGATGACGAAAAGTTGGCGCAGATAAATCAAAAGCAACCCCAAGATAATCTGGATTTTCCTTTTCTACAATACTAAGCATTATATTTAAAAATCCAAAGATTGCATTGGTATATTGTCCATTTTTATTGGTTAACAATGGTACGCCATAAAAGGCTCTATTCGCCATACTATGTCCATCAAATAACAATAGTTTTTTGTTCATTTTTCACCTCGTTGATTCATTTGACATTATTATAACATACTTCCCTCTTTTTTATCGCATGAATTTCAGCATTTATGGATATGATTCCCAATTATTTTTGGTCTCATTCTTTCTCATTAAGTCCTCTTTAACTTTTCATCCAGCCAGCTTAAAGGGCATAGTAAAAGGAGGCTTACTTGGCCTCCTTTCGCTTCATTATATAACTTGTATTCTTTCAATAAAATCCAGTGTTTTAAACGTCTTATCGATATAGTATGGCATATATTTTTCACACACTTTATCAAGCTGCTTTAAAATACTCTCAGTGACTGTAAATTGATATAACACTTTGCAATTTGCATTCATAATATAAGCTAACGTATATCTTGTGCTAAAACTCATTTCTATTAAATCCTTATAATAAGTTTTACAATGATTACAAACAAATCCCCCAGCTTCGGGTGAGAAAAAATAAGTTGCCTCTTGTTCCTCTGGAATCACTTTCCCACAATCTAGGCAAGCTAAAAGCTGCACCCCAAATCCTAACTCTTTTAACGCACGCAGTTCAAAAATACGCCTTACCAAATGGCAATTTACCGTTTTTCTTGATAAAGCTTGCAGCGTTACAATGCACAATTTTAATAATTCTGGTTGTGAAAGCATAGGCTCTGTCACATACTGTATAAACTCCATCATATAACTCGCATAACTTAGCCGCTCTAAATCTTCACGGATTCCATGAAACATCTCAATAATTTCAGCATTTACCATTCGGTATGTATCTTTATAAGAAGTTAAAATAAAATCGCCATAAACAAAAAGCTGTGTCGCAGACGCAAATCCTCTATCGACTTTCTTGGCTTTAGGAGCAAGGGCTTGAATTTTTCCATAATCTTTAGTAAAGAGAGTGACATATTTGTCACTCTCTCCAACAATATATTCTTTTATAACAATTGCTTTTGTTTTAATAATCATGCTTTAATCATCCTACCTTATTCACCACTCCTTAACTCTTGGAAGCTACTCGAATTGTGATACGCTTCTTCATAAGCTTTATAACCTAAATACGCATCAATATTACCTGTTGTCATAAAATAACTCCAAAATTCTTGTAACATCATTCTAGCCCCCTAATGGTTGAATTTATAGTTAAGATATGCATTTAAATATAATTTATCCTAAAAAAATATACCATTTTCTAAGACCTTGACAAAAGGCTTACATCAAATCTTTATTGTTATAACCATAATTCTTAATCAAAAAATCACTATCTCGCCAATTTTTCTTAATTTTAACCCATAACGTTAAGTAAATTTTAGAACCTAATAAACGTTCGATATCATAACGTGCTTTCGTTCCAATAGACTTAATCATTTGACCTTGTTTTCCAATAATGATGCGCTTATGTGACTCTCTTTCACAAACAATCGTTGCTTCAATATCTACCACATGTCCTTCTTCACGTTTTTTCATACTTTCAATTTCTATAGCAATCCCATGTGGAATTTCTTTATCTAATAAATGAAGTGCTTTTTCACGAATGATTTCTGCCACAATCTGTCTTTCTGGTTGGTCGGTCAGCATATCACTTGGGAAAAATTGAGGGCCTTCTGGCAAATAGTTTGGCATGGTTTTTAATATAGCGTCTAAGTTTAATCCTTCATATGCTGAAATTGGAATAATTTCCTTAAAATCATAGACTTTTCGATACGCTTCAATCGTTTCAAGAACCACTTCTTTCGTCACGCTATCAATTTTATTGATACATAAGAAAACAGGTGTATCAATATGCTTTAATCTTTCAATAATCTCTTCGTCTAGCTTTCCAATAAATGGACTAGCTTCTACTAGATAAAACACAACATCCACTTCATTTAACGTGGTAATGGCTGACTTTACCATAAATTCCCCAAGTTTATTCTTAGGGGTATGAATGCCTGGCGTATCAATGAATACTGCTTGAAAATCCTCTGTAGTTAAAACGGTTTGAATACGATTACGTGTCGTCTGAGGTTTATTAGACATAATCGCAACTTTCTCACCAATGAGCTGATTCATTAAGGTGGATTTTCCGACATTTGGTCTTCCTATAATAGAAACAAATCCTGATTTAAATGCTTCTTTCATGAATAGTTATTCCTTTCCTAGCAAATCTTCTTTTGTAAATCGATAAGGAAACATCTCATCTAAAGACACAACTTGAACTTCACCCTGTGCATTTTCAAAGATGAATTCTCCTTCTTTCATAAACTCTGTGATCACTTGTCTACAAATGCCACATGGATAAGTAAACCTCTTGCCGCTCGATACAATAGCAATCGCTTTTATTTCTGTTTCTCCTTCTGAAACGGCTTTAAAAATAGCCGTACGTTCTGCACAGTTTGTGGCCCCAAAAGAGGCATTCTCAATATTACATCCTGTGTAAACTTTACCACTGCTCATTAATACCGCTGCACCTACTTTAAAATGAGAATAAGGTACATAAGCACGTTCCATTGCTTCATTTGCATATTTTAATAATTCTTTATGACTTACCATGTTTTCATCCCCCTTATCGTAGTATGGATAAATATTGTAACACACTTTCTTGTTTTGTAAACATGTTTTTTTCATCTTCTGGAGTCATATGATCATATCCCAATAAATGTAACATACTATGCGCCACTAAAAAGCAAACTTCTCTTTCTAAACTGTGCCCATAACTTTCAGCCTGCTCTTTTGCTTTCTCCTCGCAAAGAATAATATCACCTAGCATCACTTCATCTGTATCATAATTCACACAACCACTAAAATCCACCTTATCCCAATTAATATAACCTATTTTTTCAGGTTCAATTTGTGGGAAAGATAAAACATCCGTTGGGCGATCGATTTGTCGTTGAGACGCATTGATCTCATGAATCGTTTTTAAATCCACAACGGATAAACTAACCTCTACTTCATAAGGTACTTTTTCTTCTTCTAAGCAGCGCTCAATAACGCTTTCTACTTTTTCATAAAGCCCAGGGTTTGCCTTAAAAAATTCATTTTCATCTTCTAAATATACTGTCACTTTTTTTCATTCCTTTCTGGATAAGCAATACGTTGATGGTACATACCCGTTAACATTTTAGTGAAAGATTCAATAATTTTGTCCATATCCGAAATATATAACTGACACTCATCAAGTTGTCCTTCATCAAGTTTTTGCTTTACACTTTTTCTTACTAAATCTTCAATTTGAATCGTTTTGCCTAACTGATCCTGCATGGCACGAGTCGTTGCTTCAACAATATCTGCCAGCATCACAAGGGCTGCTTCCTTTGTTTGAGGCTTAGGCCCTAAATAAGAAAACTCTTTTTCACTAATGGGCTCTGTGCTTGCCTTTTGTGCCTTAACATAAAAGTATTGCATTAGTCCTGTTCCATGATGTTGACGGATAAAATCCTTAATGTAATTCGGCAAATGATATTCATCCGCCAGTGTTAACCCTGATGTCACGTGAGATACAATAATCTCATAACTTTCTTTAGGAGATAAATAATCATGTGGATTGGTACTGCCTTGATTTTCTTTAAAATAGTTACTACATGTCAGTTTTCCAATATCATGATAGTAGCCTCCTACTCTGGCAAGTAATGGATTCGCATCAATACGTGCTGCCGCGGCTTCTGCTAAATTAGCTACCAGTAAGCTGTGATAATAGGTTCCTGTTGCTTCAATTAATAATCGTTTTAAAATCGGTTGATTCGGATTGGTCATCTCTAAAAGCTGCATCGGTGTAATAAAGTCAAATAAAGCTTCAAACATCGGTAAGCCGCCAATAACAGCCACCACAGAAATCATTCCCATAATAAAAGCAACCAACCCTTCAGACAGAACAGTAACGGATAAATTGGTTCCTATCAGCATCTTAAGCCCTATGTAAGTTCCCATTTGAATGGCTCCCACATAAACCGCACTCATCAAAGTTCTGGTGCGTTCTTGCATCCTTGCCACAACAAGTGTACTCGCAATCCCTAAAACTAAGAAATAAAGAATAAATACAATATCCCCTTTAAATATAGTCGCTGAAAAAATCACAATCAGTAAATGCGTAATGATTGCCATGTGGGGGCCCATAGCAAAAACAATCACCATGCAAGCTATGCCTAAAGGTAAATAGACAAAAGAAACCCCTAAAAATGCTCTTGTAATCATCATCTCAAGGGCTATTAAAATAAAAACTAAACACAAATGCTTATCTTTTTGCTTTAAGCTCATTCGTAATTTTTTTTGAAAGCAAACACGGTGTATATAATATAAATATAATGCCCCACTGATTATAATTAAACCCAATACGCCTACATATTGTTTATATAAACTCTTACGATCTGTTTGTAAATAACCCACTTTTTCAAGGAGTTTATAACTTTCTTCTGTTACTCTTGCCCCTTTTTCAATAATCTTTTCTTGTGCAAGCACATAAACAGGATCTTCTTTATCTTGTGCCAATTTTCGTTTTTCATTAGTGGCAACCTCATCAATCACATAGTTGGGTTCTAAGACATTATTAATGATATCTTCAGCTAATTTTTGCATGGGTGAATTTAAATTTTTGCTATCTACTAGACGACGTACCTCAATACTTTTATTGCTATCTTCGTTGGAAATTCCTTCATTAAATAAGGTGCTTGTAATTTCAATACAAACATTTCTCATTTCTTCTAAGCTTTGGGCATCTGTGCCTAAAAGTTTTTCATATTGCTCATTATAAAGTGCAATAGGAGAAAGTCCACTTAGCACTTCAACCGGGGTTTTTTCTAATTTATCCGATAAACTAGTCGTCTTCACTGTGTCAATATAATCAAATAGTGTTTCAATATTACTGATTGCCTTTTCTTGAATCGTACTATCCTTTTTATAGATGGGTTCGACCTTTAACGCTGCGTCTTGTTTTTTTCGCATAGTTGCCACTTCATTTTCTACTTGAAAGGGCGCATAAAAAGTTTCTTTAGCCACCTCACCAATTTGTAGCGAAACCTTTTGCGTAAAGAAATTTCCTGAAATAACACACAAAAAAGTAATGATCGCAGCACCTATCGCAAATAAAATCCACTTTCTATCTTTCACCTTCATCTTTTGTCCCCCTCAGTTCCTACTGCTTAAGCTTTATGCTCAAAAGCATCATAGGCTTCTACAATGCGTTGCACAATAGGATGCCTTACAACATCTTTTTGAGATAGGTAAGTAAATCCAATTCCTTCAATCCCCTCTAAAACTCTCATGGCGTGCTTTAAGCCACTCATTTCTTGATGAGGTAAGTCTACTTGTGTTAAATCGCCTGTGATCACCACTTTTGAATTAAAGCCTATACGCGTTAGAAACATTTTCATTTGTGGAGAGGTTGTATTTTGTGCTTCATCTAACACGATAAAGGCATTATTTAAAGTACGTCCTCTCATATAAGCAAGCGGAGCGACTTCAATAAGTCCTTTTTCCATATTCTTTTCAAAATTCTCAGGCCCCATAATTTCAAATAGAGCATCATAAAGAGGTCTTAAATAAGGGTCTACCTTGCTTTGCAAATCGCCTGGCAAAAAACCTAATTTCTCACCAGCTTCAATGGCTGGTCTCGTTAGAATAATCTTACTGACTTCATTTTTTCTAAAAGCATTGACTGCCATAGCCATGGCTAAATAAGTCTTTCCTGTACCAGCTGGTCCGATTCCAAAAACCACCGTATTCTTTTTAATTTTTTGAATATACTCACTCTGCCCGAGCGTTTTGCATTTGATAGGTTTTCCTAAATGGGTAAGGGTTACGGTTTGACTTTCCATCTGACTAAGTGCTTCATCATTTGGAGTATCCACTAAATCTAAAATATATTTTACCTTTTGTAAATCAATAGCTTGTTTCTTTTCTGCTAATTTGAATAGCTTTCTAAGCACTTTAATCGCCATTGCTACCTGCGCTTCTTCCCCTATGACTTTTAATTTATCGTTCCGTAAAATCATTTCCACACCCAGTGTTTTTTCTATTAAAAGTGTATGAGCATCCACTTCACCAAATACACCTGATACATCATATTCTGGTATTTCTAATTCTTTTTCTATTTTATTCATTAGACATTGCTCCTTCGTTTTGTAACTCCCTATTTGTTTCTACAGGATAACCAATTGACTCCTCTGCTATGACATAAAGTCTTCCTGTTATTTGATGTGGCTCCTCTTTAAAAAAAGCTTCTCGCTTTAAAACCTTGGCCTTTTCGTCAAGATACTGGCTTGTATGCTTCCACATAGAAGATAACAACGCATCTTTAGCCTCCTCATTACTTAACGTATAATAAGTCGGCTCATAACCAACTTGAGACTGTACCTCTACCGCAAAAGGTAATGGAAAAAACTTTGTGAGTCGAAGTTGATGTAACGTATGAAATGTATCATATGTCCCTTCAATCTTTCGAGTGTTAAAAAGTGGAATCGTCTTATCAAAAAATTTTAATCGATAGTGCTTACTGACTTCATCATTATAGGCTTTTTTGACTTGCCTCTTCTGAATCGTTTGGGTCACACTATAAACCGTTTTTCCTCTTACATCTGCTTTCGCTACCGTATAATAAAGACTTTCATTTTCTTCACCAAGTGGCATCTTTCCAGATACGAGCATGTCCCCTTTTTTTACAATATCGCCTACCTTAACCATAGGTTTTCCCTTTTCAACTGCAATGTATGTAATCAGTGCATCTCTTTTAGCAACAATTGAATAAGAAGTTGTCCCTTGTTCGTTCATATGAGGCGGCAATACACTTTCTGAAAGTCTCACAATCAGTCTCGTTCCTTCATAATCTATCCCCACCCAAATAACATCGGGATATTCCCTAAGGATGATGGCTTCTGCCATTCGTAAATTCATGGTAGATTTCAGCTTTCCACTACCATAACCATTTGCTTCTAATGTATGAATCACATCTAAACTATTAATTCTCTGATTGCCTTCTACTTCAACGAGCCATACAAATGAAGATAGTAACCAAATCATCATCATAAATAAAGCAATTCCTATTACAAATAACTTACGCTTTTTATAACGGTAGGTCACAAACGGCAACCCTTTTTTATACTTAATACGCAAACGACATTTTGTTTTATGCGCATCCTGCTTCATCGACTTGAAATTTTGAATGGAGGTACAAAAGCAAATGCCCTCTTCATGCCTTTGTATATTCCATAAATCCATCCCATGGTAAGTTACTAAATTCAAGAATTTTTCACTACTTGCTCCATGTACTTCTACTATAACATACCCCTTTAAATAATGCCATAATGATAAAAGCAAAGTTTCTTCCCCCCTCTATACCACAAATCCCATCTGGATAATGTGTCCCTTAATAACAATGTACTCTGCTGTCATTTTCTTTGCTTCTAAGTCAATGCCGTTAATGACTAAAATGCCACATTTCGTTCCTAGTCGAATCGTTTGTGAGGTATATTCAAGAAGTCCACCAAAGTTTTCAACTTTTATTTCCCCATTGCCAAATAAGGTCGTTTTCGGATCATCACTGATGACTTCTGGTGGCACATCTAATAGCTGCGTGAGTCTATTTTTAAGCCCTTCTTGCTTATGTGTTTTCTTCTCCTTCATGACATACATCCCCCTTATAATTCATATTTATGCACGTGGACTGGCAAGTAGAAGTAAAACCCTCTTCAAAATGAAAAGCATCCAAGTCATTTATTGCTCTTGGATGCTTTTTAGGCTTAATGGTTTTCTACCAGTTCATGGTCTTTAAATTCAGTAGGGGTCATATTGACATACTTCTTAAAAATTTTTGAAAAATAATGTGGATCTTGTATGCCTACAATCTCGGCAATTTCATACGTTTTATATTGGGTATCTTTCAGTAATTCTTTTGCCTTTTCAATTCGAATTTCATTTAAATACTCTACAAAGTTTTTACCCAGTTCTTTTTTAAACATTCGGCTTAAATAATAAGTACTAACATACGTATGTTCTGCTAATTCATTCAGTGTAATCGGCATGGTATAATGCGTCTTAATATATTTAATAGCATTTTGCAAAATTTGATTGATGTTCTTTTTATTATATTCATTAATACGCCTTACCACATTGATACTTACTTCACGCAATAATCCTTGCAAGTCTTTAATTTGTGTGGCTTGATCAATTAGCTTGTAAAGTCGTGATATATCATAGTGCATTTCGGCTTCTTTATTATCTAAGCTTTTAACGGAAATCTGAATCGTATTAATCTCATGAATCAGATTCCAATAAAAAGTCTTAATATATTCTGGCTCAATATTAATTTCAACAACTTTGTCATCAATTTGATCTAATATCTTTTTCGTATCTTCTTCATTTCCTGTTTTAATGGCCTCACAAAGTTCCTTATCTAACTCCCCAAAATCCACTTGATCTTGTCCTTGATAAAAGTTCATTAAATCCTCAAATAAAATAATTGATCCTTTTCCCATATAAAAACGATAAGATAACGCTTTTTGGCATTCAATCAATTTTTTATGTAGCTCACCAACTTCTTTTCCCATTGTACTAACAGAAATACTTACCGTAAAATCAAAACAGCTTTCAATCACTTTTTGTACATGACTTACTTTTTCGTAAATATGCTCCTCTTCTAAAAGATGATTTGCCTTAGGACAAATAATAAAGACCACTTGCTGATTATTAAGTGCCACTTTTTCAACTTGGCACTCCTCAAATAATTCTTCCACGTTTTGTATAATCCCTAGTTGCTCTATTTTTCTTTCATAGTGTTCTTTCTTCTTGCCATTCTCCTCAATCTCTATCAGCATCATAATAAATTGGTTAATTTCAAAACCATATAGCTTGAAGTTTTCTTTCATTTCTTCTTCATTTAAGTTAATTTGGAACATCACATCATAAAGCAGTTTTTCTTTTAAAATAGGCAAACTTTCTTCAAAACATTTACGTAACTTTTGAACCTCCATTTCATAGTCTCTCTGATACTTAAGTTCCATAACGGCTCGTCTTACAACTTCGCAAATATTATCTGTATTAGATGGTTTTAATAGATAATCAAAAGCACCTAATTTAAGGGCTTCTTGCATATAAGAAAACTCTCTATAGCCTGATAGAATAATGAATTTACAATAAGGTACGACTTCTTTAGCTTGTTTAATCATTTCAAGTCCATTAATTTCAGGCATGTTAATATCCGCAAATAAAATATCTGGCTTATACGCATGAATTTTTTCGATTCCTTCAACGCCATCAGCTGCCTCACCACAAACTACGCACCCCAGCTTATCCCAAGGAATAATTCGAATTAATCCTTTTCTTATCATTGGCTCGTCATCAATAATCAGTACATTAAACATGTTTGTTCTCCTCCTTGGTGATAATTGGAATACATAATTTTATTTTTGTATAACGCTCATATTCACTTTCTATTCTTAAGCCATACTTTTGTCCAAAAAATAGCTTTAATCGACTATTCACATTAGCAAGCCCAATTCCTTTACTATGCTTTTCTAGGAAATAGTCTCTTCGGTCTGATTCAAACTGCTGATTCATACAGCACACTTCTTCTGGCTTCATTCCTTTACCATTGTCTTTGATCTCAATATAAATCTGCTCTTCTTGCTTCTCTACCGTTAGCTCAATCAAGCATTTCTTTCTAACTCTATCCACCCCATGATAAATTGCATTTTCAATCAAAGGCTGTAAAATAAGCTTAGGCACCTCCTGATGGAGTGCACCTTGATCCACTTTGCTTTCATAGGATAAACGCTCCCCATAACGATATCTCATAATCACCAGATAACTATCTATGTATTTTAATTCTTTACTTAATGGAATCATGGGATTCCCTTTTCCTATACCAGCTTCCATTAAGTCACTTAGTGATGTGACCATATCTCGTATTTCTGGTACGTCATTAAGTTGTGCCATCCAGTTAATCGACTCTAAGGTGTTAAATAAAAAATGCGGATTAATTTGAGCTTGTAAGGCCTTTAGTTCTGCTTCTTTTCGTGTCAATTGTTCTTTATACACCCTGTTCAATAAATTGTCTATTTCTGAAGACATTTTATTAAAGCATCGACTTAAATAGCCTAGTTCATCTTCACGATCCGCTCTAATCTCCTCATGAACATTTTGCTCTTCAAACTTCTGTATGCCTGTTACTAGCTGTTTAATAGGCTCTAAAATATCCATTGCCATCATTAAGCTAAATACAGACAATAACAAAACGGTACAAATCATCACCAAAATAAACAAACTTCTAAATTGATTCATCTCTTTACTAAATAGCTGCTTAAGCGAAGCTTTTGCAACAACTTGCCATGGTGTTCCTTCAATATTCATATAGGCAATCATCTGCCTTGATTTAGGTTCAATCGAATAATTCCATTCTTTGTCTTGCTGACTTAACCATTCACTTTCTTTACTTGTTAACTTATCTTGTTTCATTCCTATTAGCCATTCACCATTTTGAGACAGAATTTGTATGCCATCCATAAATTCAACGGAGAGATCACTATAAACTGCTTTTAATTTTTCTCGATTCACTTGCAAAACAATGAGTCCCATTTCTTTAAGATCATCTATACGATGCACCATACGAATCATATATAAATGGCCTTCTCCCTCACTAATTGGCTGAACATACCAAGTTGCTCTTCCCTCGGCGAGTCGTGCCTTAGCAAACATTTCGTCCAAAGGCAATCTATCATTTCCACTTTCAACATTTCCTGCATTTAAATCATACTGATAAATGTCGCCGTATAAATTGATAATAGCTGCTCTTTGAAGTTTTCCATTCGACCTACATACGCGTCTTAAAGATTGGTAACATGCTTCTTTTAACTCCTGGCTCACTTCTGCCTCTTCAGGGATTTCTAAAGTCTGGTAAATACTTTGGTCGTATAGCATATCTTCTGTCACACGGGATAGCCCCTCAGAAAAATCTCCTAATCTCAGTTCTACCATCTTTAATAAGTCTGCCGTGTAACTAACACACTTATTTTGAATAATATTTTCCGTGTTCCTATATAACATCATTCCCATAAATGCTAAGGGGATAATAACCTGAACCGAAAACAAAAGCAGTAACTTTTGGGTAATGGACAATTTTTTATAATAGTAAATTAAGTACTTCAATTGATATTCTCCTATTCATTTAGCATCTGCATTTCCTGTTCTACCATCTCACATAACATCTCAGACGTCATCTTCCCTTTCAAAATCTGTGGAAATGCTTTGATCATTACATTTTCCCATATATTTCTATTGATATACCAATCCACAGCCCCTACAAGTTCAGTAGATTGCTCAATGAGGTCTTTCCCCTTTTGTCCCATAAGTGTTTCTTGAGGTGTATACTCTCCTAAATCAATATTGCTGATATAGCCTGCACTTTGTGCCAAAATCGCTACACTTTTTGGCGAACTCAACGTTTTTAAAACCTCTATACATTGTTTTTTCTTTTCTGGATTATTCCATGCTTTCGTACTAATATGTAGAATGCCATTCCCACAGCCATAAATAATAGCCGTTGAATCAGCCTTTCCCCCTGGCATATCAGGAAATGGCACCACATCGACTTTACTGTCCATACTATTTAACCCCTGATCGCCAATAAGCCAGCTGCCTTGAACGATCATAGCCGCTTTTTTATCTACAAATAATTCATTTCTTTTTTTGTCATCTAGTTCATACCAATTTTTTGGAAATGCCCCTCGGTCATAAAGCTCTTTTAAATAATACATTCCTTGCTTAAAACAGGGTTTTAGTTTCCCGTTTTCATCAAAGGGCTGTTCTACATCTTCCTTTCCCCCTAATTTCATCACCATATTTTGATAAAGATAACTGCCTTCTGATGTCTGATTGTAAGCAATAGGAATAACGCCATTTTCTTTGAAGATGTCAATAGCTTCTAAAAGTTCCTGATAAGTGGTGGGAACTTTCACCCCATATTTTTCAAATAGATCACGATTAATAAATAAAGCTTCATAAATAAGTTCAATAGGTAATCCATAAATTCGTCCATCAACAGTTACCATATCCCATGTTGAGGTCTTAAAGCATTTATACCAAGATGGGTTTGCCCTCAGTAAATCGGTTAAATCTGCAATTTTCCCTTTTTTTATCAATAAATTAATATCTGACCCAGGCCATAATCCAAATATATCGGGTTCACAGCCACTTGCAAAATCCATTTTTAAGCCGTACAAAAACTCAGATCCTGCAATAGAAGTATTTTCAATCATTAAATCATGGTTAGCCCGTTCTATTTCACCTAATACCTTATTAATTTTGATGGCCCTACTATCGTAAGCCCCCCAACTACTCATAAAAGTAATGGGTTCTTTTTGGCTAAACACTTCCATGGGGGTAACCCTAACGAACTGGTTGTTTGTAAAAATCAAATAAGAGCCTATTATAATGAAACATAGTGTAATACCCATAAACGCTATACTATACTTTTTCTTCATAATTTTTATCCTTGTTATCCAATTAGTTCATTTCATTTTATCACATTCTGTATACTTTTTCATACTATGTTGACATATTTATCAGAATTGTGCATAAAGACACATTTCTACCCCTCTAACGAAAAAAGAAGCCCTACGGCTTCTATTCGATTTCATTTTCAGTTTTAACTTGGATACCAGCTTCTAATAGGCATTGTGCGGTTAATCCATTTCCTTTAATCAGCTTACCTCTGAACTTACCATCATAAACCATGCCCTTTCCACATGATGGGGAATTGGCTTTTAATATAGCTTCTGTTACCTGATATTCTTTTGCTAGACTTAACACCTTATGTGCGCCTTTTACAAAAGCATCCGTTACATCTTTTCCTTTGCAATTCATAACACTTGCCTTTCCATCAAGCACGTCTTTTGCAGTCCCTCCAACAATCTCTGCTGGAGGTCTTGGAATTTGCAATCCTCCTAAAACTTCAGGACAAACCTTAAGGACTTTCTTGTCTTCGCAATAGGCCACTACCTTTTCATGATAATTGTCGTCCCCACTATATTTGCATTTTTCTCCACATAAGCAGCTACTAACCAGTATCATATTTTCTCCTTTATCCATGCCATTTTTACTCTATTGTATCATAAATTGCTTGCATCGCTGCACTTTTTGCATGAATGATGGTGGTATCAAAGAGTGGAATGGATGTATCCATCTGCTTCACAAGAAGTCCAATCTCTGTACAACCTAAAATGATGCCTTGGGCTCCTTGCGCTTTTAATTTTTCCATTACTTCTAGATAAGTCTTTCGAGAAGCTTCCTTTATTTCGCCTTTACATAGCTCTTCATAAATAATCCGATTAATTTCTAACATATCCTGCTCATCTGGCACCACCACTTCAATATCATGTGCTTTAATTACTTGTTTATAAAAATCTTGTTGCATCGTATACTTCGTTCCTAGCAGTCCAACCTTAGTGATGTCTTGTTTCTTTAATGCTTGAGCTGTCATTTCCGCTATATGTAAAATCGGTAATGCTGTAGCCGCTTGAATCTCTGGTGCGACTTTATGCATCGTATTCGTGCAAATCACAATAAAATCTGCTCCTGCACGTTCTAATGCTTTTGCTGCATCAGAAAGAATTTCTCCACTTTTTTGCCAGTCACCTTTTGCCTGACAGACCTCTATTTCATCAAAGTCTACACTATAAAGGATACATTTTGCAGAGTGCAATCCTCCTAGCACTTCTTTTACCGTTTCATTTATGATTTGATAATATGTCGTTGTACTTTCCCAACTCATGCCACCTATTAAACCAATTGTTTTCATTTTTTTGCCTCCTTCTTGAAATAAGCCAAGTATATCACCTCCATTTGTATTCTGCAATTTTCAAATTGTATGCCAAACAATCTTCTTTAAAATCACGTAGTATGCACAACTAAAAAAAGGATATCACTCAAAGCGATTATCCTTTCTTTAGTTGATCTATGAGATTTATTGTTCTATTTCTTCTACATCTACTGTTAAGCCTTCTCCATTGTAATCCACAACAAATGTAGAAAATGGCATGACCTCTTTTGCAATTAAAGTTCTTGCAATGAGCGTTTCTACTTTACGCTGTAAGAATCTTCTAAGTGGTCTTGCACCGAAAATTGGGTCAAATCCTTGGTCAGCCACATAATCTTTGGCACGTTCTGTTAAGCGCACATGAAGTTGTTTATCTTCCAGTCTCTTTTCAAGATCTTTTTCAAGTAAGGTCACAATTTGAACGATTTCTTGTTTTTGCAATGGTTTATAAAGCACAATTTCATCTAAACGATTCAAAAACTCTGGTCTAAAGTGTGTTTTGAGCATACTGTTAACGGTTTCTTTAGCTTCTTCACTAATTTCTCCGTTTTCTCCAATTCCTTCTAGAATCGCTTGTGAACCTAAGTTAGAAGTTAAAATGATAATGGTATTTTTAAAGTCAACGGTTCGACCTTTTGAATCGGTGACACGTCCATCATCTAAGATTTGTAAAAGCACATTAAAGACATCTGGATGCGCTTTTTCCACTTCATCAAATAAGATGACCGCATAAGGTTTTCTTCGAACCGCTTCAGTAAGTTGTCCGCCTTCTTCATAGCCTACATATCCTGGAGGTGCACCAATGAGTCTTGCCACAGAGTGTTTCTCCATGTATTCACTCATATCAATACGAATCATACTGTGCTCATCATCAAATAACGCTTCTGCTAATGCTTTGGCAAGCTCTGTCTTTCCGACACCCGTTGGTCCTAGGAATAAGAAAGAGCCAATCGGTCTTCTTGGGTCTTTAATCCCTGCACGTGAACGTAAAATGGCATCGGTCACCGTACTAACGGCTTCATTTTGTCCAATGACACGATGATGTAAAATTTCCTCTAAACGTAACAGCTTATGACGTTCACCCTCCATCAATTTCGTAATTGGAATTTGCGTCCATCTTGAAATAATCTTTGCGATTTCCTCTTCATTGACTTTATCACGTAGTAAAGCATTTTCACTCCCTGACTGTGCTTTTGCCTCTGCCTCCTCGAGTTGTTTTCTAAGATTTGGAATCACGCCATATTTAAGTTCTGCTGCTTTATTATAATCATATTCCCTCTCAGCCTTTTGCATATGGGCTGTTTCTGCTTCGATTTGTTCTTTAATCTTTCTAACAGAAGTAATGGCCTCTTTCTCATTCTCCCATTGTACTTTCATCGCTTTAAATTTTTCACGTAATTCAGCAAGTTCTTTTTGAGTTTCTAATAAGTTTTGTTTAGAAATGGCATCTTCTTCTTTTTTAAGGGCGGTTTCTGCAATTTCAAGTTGTAAAACCTTACGTGCAATTTCATCAAGTTCCACAGGCATGGAGTCAATTTCTGTACGTAATAAGGCACAAGCTTCATCCACTAGGTCAATCGCTTTATCTGGTAAGAATCGGTCTGAAATGTAACGATCAGACAAAGTGGCTGCGGCAATCAGCGCATTATCTTGAATTTGTACGCCATGGTAAATTTCATAACGCTCTTTAATACCACGCAAAATGGCAATGGTATCTTCTACCGTTGGTTCTTCTACCATAACGGGTTGGAAACGTCTAGCTAATGCGGCATCTTTTTCAATATATTGGCGGTATTCATTGAGTGTGGTGGCGCCAATACAGTGAAGTTCCCCTCTGGCTAACATGGGTTTAAGTAAGTTCCCTGCATCCATAGAGCCTTCTGTTTTACCTGCTCCTACAATGGTGTGAAGTTCATCAATGAAAAGAATGATCTTGCCTTCACTTTTCTTGATTTCTTGCAAAACGGCTTTTAAACGTTCCTCAAATTCACCACGATACTTAGCGCCTGCAATCAATGAGCCCATATCCAAAGAAAAGATACGTCTGTCTCTTAGTGTCTCTGGTACATCACCTCTTACAATACGTTGCGCCAATCCTTCAGCAATCGCCGTTTTACCAACACCAGGTTCACCAATTAAAACAGGGTTATTCTTCGTTTTACGTGAAAGAATTCGAATCACATTACGAATTTCATTATCACGCCCAATGACAGGGTCTATTTTTTGTTCACGCGCACGTTCTACTAGATCATAGCCATATTTATTTAACACATCATAAGTGCCTTCTGGTTCCTCACTTGTTACATGCGCATTGCCTCTAATTTGCTTTAAGATTTCTTTAAAGGCCTTCTTCTCTATATTAAATGCTTTTAAAATCTTACCAGCTTCACCTGGTGCAACTTGTAATAACGCCATCATCAAATGCTCTACAGAAACATATTCATCTTGCATTTGTTGAGCGATTTTTTCACTTTCAGTTAATACTTTATCCGTTTCACTTGAAACATAAACTTTATCTAGCTCTCTACCAGGGCCACTTACACGTGGTAATCTGCCGATGGCTTCTCCCACAGATTGAGTCATCTCTTCCACTTGAACATTCATTTTGGTTAAGATTTGAGGAATCAAACCCTGAGGTTGAGTGAGCAGTGCATACATTAAATGTAATGGTTCAATCTGATTGTTTTGATAAGAAATTGCCATTTGCTGAGCATTTTGAATTGCTTCAATTGATTTTTTTGTGAAGTTTTGTCCATTCATGATTCATTCCTCCTTAAAACATTTCTTTAAATTAAATCAAACAACCTTGCTCTTCATAGTATCTTTTATAATGTTGTTTTAACAAATGATATTGGGCTTCTTCCTGTCCTAACTCATTAAAGTAAATCTTTAACCCATCATCAAGTGCCTTGATATATCTAGAAAGTACACTGGCTAATTCATTTTCTCCAGTAGGCTTTTCAAAGCCCTCCAATCGGAAAGTTCTAAGCCATTTGGTGCCTTCCTCAACTTCCCAGGACACCTTGCCCCATTCATTTTCCACGTAACACCAAAGTTTGAAGAAAGCATTTAAATAATAATAAAGGCCTTCACTTTGTGTACGCGAAACAATGCGAAGTTGTCCCTTTAATTGACCCTCTCGCTGCATCAGGTAAACTGAATAGCGAATCGTGGGATTATATTTATAACGCAGTGCACTTTTAATGCTATACATATGGTCAGCTGCTTGATTTTGAATCTGAAAATGTGTATAGGGTTTAAGGTATTCTGAAATCTGGTCAAATACCCTTTGGAGCTGCTGCTCTGGCGTAACCATTGCCACTTTTTCCGCTAAAATCTGATTAATTAAGCTAGAACGGTTAGTATGCAATGAATAGGCCATTTCGTCAATCGCTTCCACCACATCATCCATTAAAACTAAACTGTAGACACTCTTTTTCATAGCGTCACCTCTTTCTTAATCCCATCATATACCTACCTTAAACTTTCGTCAATACATTTATATAATTTTTAAATCAAATTATTTAATGTGTCATTGATTTTATATTTGTTAGATTTGTCAATTAAATGGGCATGATTTTATATTTAAATGGATAAACTAACTCTATTATTTCTAAAAGGATGGATGCTTATGAGATCTAAAAGAAACTTTTTACATTTTATTTGGGTATTGGGGCTTTGTATTTTGTCTATTTTTCCTCTTCAAGTTCTTTATGCCAACACCAGTCATTTAGACAATACCAAAACAGACTGGTGGCTCGTTCGTGCTAAAAAT
This sequence comes from uncultured Cellulosilyticum sp., assembly GCA_934725855.1. Classification (GTDB taxonomy): domain Bacteria; phylum Bacillota; class Clostridia; order Lachnospirales; family Cellulosilyticaceae; genus Cellulosilyticum. Next base: position 127,699 of record CAKVCL010000001.1, read on the forward strand.
CATGAAACCCCTGGTTTCAATGATAAACTCCACTATAAGCTTCAAGATTATGACGCTTACTGTTTAGGCGATACCACACGTCCAGTCGTGTATTTAACTTTTGATGAAGGTTATGAAAACGGTTATACCTCAAAGATTTTAGACATTTTAAAAGCTCATGATGTGAAAGCCATGTTTTTTGTTACTTTACCTTATCTGAATCAAAATCAAGATTTAATTAAGCGGATGTATGATGAAGGGCATTATGTTTGCAATCATACGGATCATCATTTATCTATGCCAAGTGTAGCAACTGATGAAGCTAAATTCAAAGAGGAAATTACTCGTGTTGCAGAAGCTTACACCGCCATTACCCAAAGTCCTATGCCCCCCTTTTTTAGACCCCCTATGGGACATTATTCAGAACGCTCCTTAGCCATGACACAGGCATTAGGTTATCGAACCATCTTCTGGAGCTTTGCTTATTGTGATTGGAAACCAGAAGCACAACCTAATCCTGCCAATGCCGAAAAGCTTATGTTAGATGGTCTCCATCATGGCGCCATTTATTTACTTCATGCCGTATCCAAAACCAATACCCAAGTCTTAGGAAGCTTTATTGACCACGCCAAAGAAATGGGTTATACCTTTGAACTCATGCCAACTTCATAAATCTATAACTGCTCCCTAAATCACCCTAAATTTATGTCTTTTTATAGACTAAAAAACCTTCTGTTTTATTTATGGTGTTATGAATAACAACTCCATTAAACAAACAGAAGGTTTTTTACAATATCAAAAGCTTCTCACATCCTAAATGATAGCAAGCAAAATCGTTCCAAAGGTAATACAAGCCACACCAAAGGCTGCTTTTTTAGTGAGGGACTCATGAAATACAAGCCATGAAAACGCAATGGTAACCAAAATGCTCAATTTATCTATAGGCACAACGACACTAGCAGGACCATCTTGCAGCGCTCGGTAATAGCATAACCATGATGCCCCTGTTGCAAGACCAGATAAAGTAATAAAGCCAAGCTCCTTTTTTTCTATCTTTTTCAATTCATGTTGTTTTCCTGCCACAAATACCATAAGCCATGCCATGAGTATCACAACGGTTGTCCGAATCGCCGTACCAAGATTAGAATTGATTCCTGTTATACCAATCTTACCTAATATGGCAGTCAAGCTGGCAAATACTGCTGATAAAATCGCATAGACCAACCAGCTCCTTCCCTGATTTTCTTTGCTGTCATCTGATTTTTTCTTTGAAATCATGAGCATGATCCCTACGCCTATCAAAATCACTGATATTGTCTTGCCCCATGTCAGTCCCTCATGTAGAAAAATAAGTGCTAAAAAAATCGTAAGAACCGTACTAGATTTATCAATAGGTACAACTTTATTGATGTCTCCTTTTTGAAGGGCACGAAAATAACATAGCCATGATGCCCCTGTTGCAAACCCAGAAAGAATGAGATACAACAATGTTCTACCACTAATCTGTGTGATTTGCGTCCCTGAACCTGTTATAAGTACCATGAGCCATGAAAAAAGTAATACAACGGTCGTTCGAATCGCCGTTGCCACATCTGAGTCCGTTTTTCGAATGCCACATTTTGCAAGTATTGCCGTGATTCCGGCAAAAAATGAAGAACTGATTGCATATAATATCCACATTTTCTCTACCTCCATTATTTATTCAGACGATAGCCTGCTCCCCATACTGTCTCTAGTATGTTAGGATTCTTACTATCATCTTCAATTTTTTCACGAATACGGTTGATGTGTACCATAACAGTTGCACTATCTCCCGTATAATCATATCCCCATATCTTTTCAAAAAGTTGTTTCTTCGAGAATACAATATTAGGATTCATTGCTAAAAATTTCAATAATTCAAATTCCCGATTGGGTAACTTAATTTCTTGCTTTCCTTTATATGCCTTCCAGCTATTGACAAGTATCCTCAAATCTCCAATCACAATTTCTTCGGGTTCTACCCCTTTTTTTCCAAAGTTTTTTTTAGCATTCGGTCATACTGCCTCAGATTGGCGTTGACTCTTGCTACAAGCTCTGCTGGATCAAAAGGCTTTGCAATATAATCATCCGCCCCAATTCCAAGTCCTCTAATTTTATCTACGGATTCTGTTCTTGCCGTTACCATAAGAATGGGGATATCTACTCCATCTCTTATCTCTTTGCATACCTCATAGCCGCTTTTACCCGGAAGCATTACATCGAGCAACACTAAATCAAAATGCTCCTTTTCCAGTAGCTCCTGAACCTTTTGCCCATCTGACAAAATCTTAGTCTCAAATCCTGCTGCTTCTAGATAAACCTCCTCCACCATGCTGATATCTTCATCATCCTCTACAATTAATATTTTCTTATGATCTGCCATTTTTACTTTACTCCATAACTACATTTTATTCTTTCTTAAGCATTATGCAGACAGAAAAACCATCTGTATTTTCCGCTCTGACACTGCCACCCATTGCCTCAATTAGATACTTCACAATATAAAGTCCTAGCCCATTTCCTAGCTTCTTGTTTCTTGATTCATCCGCCCGATAAAACTCATCAAAAATATAGGGCAATTTTTCCTTTGAAACGCCCATACCGTTATCCAAAAAACAAACTTGAAATGCCTCTTTTATTTCCTTCAGCGTTATTTTTATTTTTAAAGGTTTTGTTTCCACGTACTTTCTACTATTCTCCAAAAGATTATCAAAAACTCGAGTAAGTTGCTTTGGATCAACGGCTACATTCCCCGTTATTCCGTTTGTATCTACAGCTATTTCAAGCTGTTCATTTATGAAAATTTCCTGCTTTCTCTTTACGTAACCTTTAATAAAACCAGAAATTTCTATACTCTTTAAATCAAGTAGCATATTTCCTGTTTCCAGTTTTGACAGATAAAATAACTGATTTAAGAGGTTCTCCATATCGCCTGTCCTTCGATAAGCTATCTGAAGAAACTGCTTCTGCTGCTCAGGTGTAGACGCCATCAAGCAGTCCCTTGATTGTCCCCCTGATTGCTGTAAGTGGTGTTCTTAAATCATGGGAAATACCCGCTATCATATCTATTCTTGCCTTTTCGTATTTTTTGTTTCTCTCCTGTTCAGCCAATATAGATTTTCGCATCTCATTAAAGGTGTTACATACATCTTCAAATTCTACATCTCCGCTATATTTAATATTTTGGGCTAAATCATTACTTCGGATTCTTTTTGCTCCTTCTGACAAGACATTTAACGGCGTCATAATATGCCCCACTAGTCTCTTTGTAATAATCTGACTCACTAATATCAGTACCGAAATGCAAAGGACGCCATCCACTAAAACAAGTAAAAGAAACTCATTCCTATGTATGGTATACATTTCAAGTAATTCTTCCAATGCATCTTCTTCTACTATTTGCTCCATAGAAGCTCGGAATTCATTTTCAATGGTCTCAGCATATACACTTATAACTAAAAAATTGATCACGAAAAACATAAAAAGTATTACCAAAACCATCCATGTATTTAACAAAAAAATGCGTTTTTTTACACTCTTTTTTCTCATAAGCAATCCCTCCAAAACTTCTAATGGGGAAAGCCCTCTTTTAACTCACTCTCCCAATATACACTTATTTAAATTATCCTGTCCCCCTTATTATACCTCAATCAGCTATAAGTGCAATGTTTCACCCAAACAAGTTCCACTTATTCAAATGTCTATTAACTACTTTTTAAAAAAGCAAAAAAAGACTCCTATACTATTTTAATGAGTATGGAGATCTTTTTTCCTCTTAACCTTATCCTACTACTTCATGTTTAGACATTTTTTATTAAAATAATAAACCAATATCCCAATTTTCGATATAACCAAGCGGCTCTATTTGCATAAAAGCTTCTTCACCCATTGATTCCATTGAGTCCTTCAAGATGATTTATTTCTTAAACTGCTTCTATTAGTAGGCTTTTACAAAAAAATGTAATTACCTAGCACATCCCTTATATTTCTAAAAATACAAAATCCAATGAGCGCAATCAGTATGACGATGAGTAGACGTTCTTCACCCTTTGTAAAATCTTTTGTCCCATTTTTTATATATCTTATTCCCCATCTTATGACCATTATCCCACCTATAGGCAATAAACAAAAGATAATGGGCTGACTTATAAATGCATCCCTAAATTTAAATTGTAATAAGTTCATACACATATGAGTCATCCCACACCCAGGGCAGTAAAGTTTTGTGACTTGTCGAAACAAACACGGAATTGCTACTCCTGTTTTTTGGTAAATCCATGCATAAGACATTCCTATAAGCATTAAAAGACCAATCGCCTGACAGACCTTGAACGCTCTTTTTCTCATAAATCCTTAAGCCAATTGATTAATATCGTTTTGAATCAGCGCATAAGTAATAATGCCACCAAAAATAAATAAAAGCAAATACAAAATACCACCGTTAGTTGCTGGAATGCCTCTGTTTTGTTTTGCTTTATCTAATTTTTCACCCATTTTGTATGCCCAGTAAAAGCCATAAAGTCCACATGTAATAACAGTAAAAATGAAAGCTAAAACGCCAGATGTCCCTCCCTCTTTAGACAAAGCATTGACCTCATTGGTCAAACATATAAACCAATAGATGCCATAAATGCCACAAGTAATAAAACAAAAAATAATACAAAGCGCAATATTTCTTTTTGTAATCATAAATTAATCCTCCCTTATCAATTGATTACCTTCATCTTAGCAGATTATCACTCTTTTTTCTATTATCTAGCTTATTATTTTTTGAATCTGCTTTACAATATTTTTATCTTGGGTAAGTCGTAACCTAAGTTAATGTAATTATATTAAATTAAATAAATAATAATGAATAAACTTTCTAGTCTAATAATACATGATTCTATTGTTTTTCTATCATACTTTACTTATAATACAGAAGGTTTGCCTTGATATATGCAAACAAAAACTATGAAACAGCGGGGTATATCACAATGAATAAAAAGAAGATTTTAGCTATGGCCCTTTGTGGGGTACTTTCAGTAAATGTTTTAGCTGGATGTAACAATTCTTCATCATCTACTGAAAACACATCATCACCTTCAAAATTTGAACGCCTAGACACCGACTTAAATGTAGGACTTGTTATTGGTTCTGGTACCATTGATGACCGTTCTTTTAATCAAGGGTGTTGGGAAGGCATTACAGCCACTGTCGATCATTCAAAATATGTTACACCTGCAGGTGAAACCGAATCCGATTACTTAGTTTCAATCGGTAATCTATACGAAGCTGATTTTAAAATGATTATCACACCAGGTTATTATTTTGAATCTGCTGATTATGTGGCACAAGATAAATATCCAGATGCTAAATTTGTTATTTTAGATGGTGTACCAACCGATGCAAATGGCAATACCAAAATTGGTGACAACACTGTTTCAATTACTTTCGCAGAGCATGAATCTGGGTTCATTGCGGGTGTTGCAGCGGCTTTAGAATTAAAAGAAGCTGACTTTGGCTTCTTAGGAGGCATGCCTATTCCTGCTGTAGAGCGCTTCGAAGTAGGCTTTAAACAAGGTATTGATTATGCCAATGCAAATTTAGGAACTCAAATTACGCTAGATGCAGTCAATGTTGTATATCAAGGAACATTTGGTGATAAAGCAGCAGGTCAACAAATTGCTGCTCAAATGTATGATCGTGGCGTAAAACTCATCTTCACTGCTGCCGGTGGAACAGGTATGGGGGCTATTAACGAAGCTAAAAGCCGTGCGAGTAAGGGAGAAACGGCTTGGGTCATTGGTGTGGATTCTGACCAATTCTTAGATGGCGTTTATGACTCAGCGACTCAGGCTTCTGTCATTTTAACTTCAGCTGTAAAATATGTAGACCAAGCAACTCATGATATGATTGCAGCCGAAGCTGAAGGCACTTTCCCAGGCGGTCAGGCGCTACTTTATACTATCGCTAATGATGGTGTAGGGATTCCTACAGAAAATCCAAACCTATCTTCAGAAACCATTCAAAAAGTAAATGAAGTTTATAACCAAGTTAAAAATGGAAGTATTACTGTAAACGAAATGCTCTAATTCAATGAACCCAAATGAGCGATACACTTTCTAAAATGAAGTGTATCGCTTATTTTTTATTTTCAATACGCCACTCAATTGACTCCATCTATCCTATCTTCTATATTATAGTTAATCATATTCAAACTACTATACAAGATAATGTTTTTCTTCAATAAATACCAAAAGCTTCTTATGAAATGTTATTTTGAACTGATGTTCTATAAACAATATCTCACAAGAAGCTTTATTTTATCTTGCAATCTCTATTTTATTTTTACAAATCTCAAACAACCCTATCAGTTTTATTCTACAGTAACCGACTTAGCAAGATTTCTTGGTTTATCAACGTCATTTCCTCTTGCAATGGATACATAGTAAGAAATAAGCTGAGTTGGAATAACGGCTAATACAGGCATCAGTAAATCTTCTGCTTGTGGAATGTAGAACAGATCATCTGCTACTTTAGCAATTTCTGTGTCGCCTTTTTTAGCAATGGCAATCACAAATGCGCCTCTTGCTTTAACTTCTTTAATGTTAGAAATCATTTTTTCTTGAAGCGCGTCTTGAGTCACAATCGCAAGAACTGGTGTCCCTTCATCAATTAAGGCGATTGGTCCGTGTTTTAACTCGCCTGCTGCAAAAGCTTCTGTATAAATATAAGAAATTTCTTTGAGCTTAAGGGCGGCTTCACGAGCTGTTGTATAGTCTACCCCACGACCAAGATAGAATGCATTTTGTGCATCTTTCATATCTAATGCCATTTTTTGAAGTTGATCTTTATCTCCTAGAATTTCTTCTACAAGAGGTGCTAATCCTTCGATATGATCAATGAGTTCATGGTAACGTTCTAAAGTAATCGTACCTTTTTTATAAGCAAAGTCTAAAGCAATCATATAAAAGGCAATCATTTGTGCTGTATATGCTTTTGTGGAAGCAACGGCCACTTCTGGACCTGCCCATGTATAGAATACATCATGTGCTTCTCTCGCTACTGATGACCCTACGACGTTTGTAATCGCTAGGACTCTAGCGCCTTTTTTCTTAGCAAGCTTCATGGCTGCTAAAGTATCTGCTGTTTCACCTGATTGAGAAACCACAATTAACATGGTGTGCTCATCAATAAATGGATCACTATATCTAAATTCTGATGCAATATCCACTTCTACAGGGACTTTAGCGAGTTTCTCAATTGCATATTTTCCAACAAGACCTGCATGATATGCTGTTCCACAAGCGACGATATACATTTTTTGAATACCCTCCAAATCTTCTTTTGTAAGGGTAATATCGTCTAAATGAATCATACGCTTTTCATCAAGTCTTCTTAATAAGGTATCACGAATCGCTTGTGGTTGATCATAAATTTCTTTCATCATAAAATGATCAAATCCATTTTTTGAAGCGGCTTCAATATCCCACTCGACAGTTTGAAGTTGTTTATCTACTTTATTTTGATTTTCATCTAAAATCTCAATCGTTCCATCTTTAATGTGAACTACTTCGTCATTTTCTAGGTAATACACATTACGTGTATATTTTAAGATAGCAGGTACATCAGATGCGATAAAGAATTCTCCTTCGCCAACCCCTACGATTAATGGACTTTCTTTTCTAACGGCTACTAATTCACCTGGATGATTGGATGAAACCACACCTAAAGCATAGGCGCCTCTAAACTCGGCAACTGCTTTATAAACGGCTTGTAATAAGTCTCCTTCATAATATTTGTCAATTAAATGAACAGCTACTTCTGTATCGGTTTCTGATTTAAATTCATACCCTTCAGCTATTAATTTTTCACGAATTTCCATGTAATTTTCAATGATTCCGTTGTGAACGACCGCAATCGTTTCACTTTGATTAAGATGTGGATGTGAGTTCACATCAGATGGCACACCATGTGTAGCCCATCTTGTATGACCGATTCCGACGTTTCCTTTAATCGGTGAGGCTTCTAAAATTTCCTCTAAGCGACTTAAACGACCTTGCTTTTTAGCCCAGCTAATTTGTTTGCCTTCATTAACAATAGCAACACCAGCTGAGTCATACCCTCTGTACTCGAGTTTTTCTAACCCATCACAAATCACTTCTACTGCGTCCTTACGACCTACATAACCTACAATTCCGCACATAACAAAAAAACCTCCTGATATTCATTTTTTATCAGGGAAATTCACGATAAGCGCTTTGTACTAAAAATCACTTTTTAGTTTTGTTCGCTTATTTAGGGTGTGAGCCCTCTAGAGCATCCGCCGACTAATCGATCACTCTAGTCCTCGTCAACTTATAAACTGCCTTTCTGTTTAAAAGTCCTGGCGCTTTTTACTTTTCTATTTCCCTTGCGCTATTATAGCATACTCTATTATATGTTTGCTAGTATAAATTGTGAAATTGTCAAATCTTGTAGCTTAAGGTTTCTTAATAATTTATTGTAAACAAACGGGGTTACATCAAAGATGATGCTTTGATTGTAACCCCATTTCTTTATTTTGAAGCAGCTGGTAACCAATGATTAATGGTTTCTTTTATGGCAGCTTTAAGTTGTTTAGATTGCTCACAAGTAATTTGTCCATTTTTTTGTGCTTCATCTACGACTTTATTGTATTCTTTAAGAATACATTTTTTAAATTTTTTAGGTTTAATCTTTTCGGCTTTTAAAATGTCTTCTAGTTTTTTACCTTCTTTAATATAAGTGACAACTTGTTTTTCCTCTACCCCTAACTTTTTAAGGGCATTAACAATCATTTTAAAGTGATCGAGCATAAATGGTTTTTGTGCATTGCAACCGGGTTTTTGACACCCTGGTTTTTGCATATTACCATTTGGTTTTTGTTCTGGACCACAAGGTTTAGTACTTGGCGCATTTGGTTTATCAGCTGGTTTGCAAGATGCTCCTGGCTTAGTCATTGAACCATTTGGCTTTTGGGCTGGCTCACATGGTTTATCAGCTGGCATATTAGGCTTACCTTCTGGCTCCATGGGTTTTGCTGGCTGACATGGTTTTTGGGTTGGTGCACTAGGGGTAGATGGCTTAGCTGGTGCTGAACTTGGCTTTTGCACAGGTGCCATTGGTGTTGGTTTAGTTGTTGGCGTTGTTGGAGCTAACGTACTTGGTGTCACCGTAGGTTTTGGTGTATTACTAGGATTTGGTGTTGGGTTTGGACTTGGTGTGGCCGTCTGACTTGGCACTGGAGTAGTTGGGTTTTCATTTCTCATCGGTGCTGCAAAAGATGACCCTACCATGAGTGATGCTAATAAAAAGCAAGCAATTCCTTGCCATTTGTTGCGTTTCATAATGAACCTCCTAAAATTGTTTATAGACTTAGAATATGGAAAATCCTTGTTTCTATACTGTCAATAATAGGAATGTATTTTTTCTTCGGTATAAATTAATCGTATACGGGCATATTAATTCTATCTTAATTTAAGGATAGGAGATTCTATCATGATTAAACATTTATTATGTACTAATTGTGGCTATGATATGGTCGGTCCTGAATATATCGCCCAGACAGTAGATGCTTCTCTTTGTCATGAGGGGCCTATGTATAGCAATCAAACTTTATTAGATATAAACACCAAACCTTATGGTCAAATTGTTTGTCCCTACTGTAAATCTGTTGGGACTTGGACCAACTAAAAAAAGTGAAGTGGAAAATCCACTTCACTTTTTTATGCTTATGATGCAGCTGCCATCTTCTTTTTGTCAATCGCTAACAAGCTTTGTTCCACACTCCAGAAGAAGTGTTTTTTGCCTACCTTTTCAACGATTCCACTACGTTCCATATAATTCATCACTTTAGGTTGTACGCCTGCAAATAGAACTTTGGTATTTTGACCTTTAAATAAGTCGTGTATTTCGTCAAAGAATTGGGTTCCTGTAGTATCCACTAATGGCACCCCACGCATTGAGAAAATCACATAATCCATTTCTTCTAAGCCTTCTAATTCAGATTTGATTTTTTCTGTCGTTGTAAAAAATACTGGACCGGTTAAATAAACGACTTTTGTTTTATCATGATTGTATTTCACATCAATTCCATTCGCTGCTAAACGCGCTGGGTCAATATCACTTAAATGCACTTCAATATCTGAAATACGTACTACGAAGAATAAAATAGAGAATACCACACCTACTAAAATAGCGGTTGTTAAATCAAAGATTACAGTTGCTATCATCGTAATTAAAAATTGTGCAATAGCGGTTTTTAGTTTTTTGCTAAAGATAAAACGAATGCTTTCCCATTCATTCATACGCCATGCCGTTACCATTAAAACACCTGCTAACGCAGATAATGGAATCTTTGACATAATGCCACCTAATAAAAACATAGAAGCTAGTAATCCCACTGCATGGAAAATACCTGTTAATCTGGTTTGTGCCCCTGATTTAATGGCAACACTTGTACGTGCAATAGCGGCTGTCGCAGGCACTCCGCCAAAGAATGGAATCATAATATTTCCGATGCCTTGTGCAACCAGTTCACGGTCCGCATTAAGTTTTTCACCCTTCATACGTCCTGCTGATGCGCCGCATAATAAACTTTCAATCATCCCTAATGCCGCAATAACAATCGCGGGAGAAATTAAATTTTTGACTTGATCTAAGGATAAATCCCCTATATTTAATCTCACACTTGGAAATAATGTTCTTGGAATTTCACCTACTGTGGCAACATCTGATTGAATTACTAAGCTGACACATAATGACACAATAATCCCCACTAAGGATGCTGGTACTTTGGCATTCCATTTTTTTGGCCAAAAGACCATAATCGCTACTACAATCATGGCAAAAAGTACAGCATAAAAATTAGGATGGAAACCAAGTCTTCCATAAGAAATAATCTTTTGTATATTACTACTTCCTTCAGAAGTTACTCCAAAAAAGTTATCAATTTGTCCCATAGCAATAATAATCGCAATTCCAGATGTAAACCCTGTGATAACAGGTGCTGGAATTAAAGAAACTAATTTTCCTAACTTCAATATACCGCAAACTAGCAAAATCACCCCTGCAATCAGTGTGGCAACAAATACACCTTGCATCCCATAACTATAAACTAAACTAATCAGGACAGCTGACATCGCTCCTGTTGGACCAGATATCTGATAAGAAGCACCAGATAATGCACTCATAAAAAGTCCGGCAATAATGGCTGTAATTAATCCTGCTGCTGCATCTGCTCCACTACTTACTCCAAAAGCCAAGGCTAATGGTAAAGCTACTGCCGTAACCGTAAGTCCAGCCATCACGTCTTGTGATAATTTCTTACTATTATACCCTGAAAACTCACTCTTCAAATCAGAAAGAAACTGCTTAATCATTCTTTTCCCACCTTATTTATTTTTGTCTCTCAAACGTTTTTAGTATACTCCTAAATCTTCACACTTTCTACACAGGATACTCTTTTTATACAAACTTCATGACATTGTCCCAATTAAAGCCTTGAACTTACTATTTCTTTAGCACCTTGTACAATCTTGCCGTGCCCAGTTATAGATTTTAACCAAATAAATAAAGTGAGCCTTAGCCCACTTCATTTATTTTGCTTAAAGCAACTGTTCTATTTTACAAATAACCCTCTTGCTTTCATAACCCCTAACGCCTAGCGAATCCATACGGTGGTTCCTATAGGAATACGATCATGAAGCCATTTACTATCCTTTTCGGATAAGCGAATGCATCCATGAGAGGCTTTGCTTCCTAATTCATATTGGCCTGACTGAATATATTTTCCCGTGCGGTCAAATAAAATAGAATGATACATATAGTCTCTAAAGAATACCAGTGCATATTTACATCGATAACCTTTTTGAACGCCGATATAGGGAATCTTATATTTAACCTCAAAAATACCCGACGGCGTTGGGTTATTCACTTTGCCGCTAGAACACACAAAACTTTGAACGAGCACCCACGTACCATTTTCTTTCTTTAAAACATAGGTACGCTGCCGATATAAATCCGTCCACAGTAAATAATCCGTTTGACTTTGCATATGATTCAGGTTCGCAAAAGCTTCAATTTGTTCTTTTGAAACTTTGCCGTAGGGTGCCCCACTTTCTCCTAAAATTTTCACACTACTATAAGGCACTTGATATTTGTTGCCTTTACCGTCAATCACATGCATATCATAATGCTTTTCAATTCGCCAAATCTCCACGATCTCATTAATTTTTAATGGCCCTATTGTTTGCAGCATCTTTCCTTCCATTTTACAACGTGGAAAAACATGGCTTAGCTGCCTTAAATAGAGAGCATCACTATATTGATTAAAAATCACTTCATTTTGTTGTCCATACCGCCTTGTGACGCCTTCATTAACTGGCCACTCATTAACCGTTTCAATCATGCTTGAAATATAGATGCCCTTTTGCTTTCCTACTTTCTGCCACGCTTTGGTTTCCCCTGGTTCTAAAAGAAGCGTTTCTGCAATCGTTTTAAATGTCCGATCTTCCCAAAAAAGATGACTTGCTTCTACTTTAAGGAGATGCTCCGTTTTATTTTGAATGCCTTCATCACTGATGTTAAACAGCTTAGAAGTACCTTGTAAATCTTCCTCTAACCAAAAAGTTGCTTCATCACATTTAAGTTTTCCCATTTCCTGTAATGCTTCTATGGGTAAGAGTCGCTTTTCTTGCACCATTAATGCATAGCTTCTAATATTCCCACAATAAATCGCCTCAGGTGCCATATAGGCGCTGCCTTCTAATAAAGGCGCTGTATTTTTTGAATCAATTGACTCATCAGAGGCTAAAGTGGTCTTTATCATCTGTATCGTTTCCAAAGGAATAAATACCTCTGCACTCACCTCATATAGTGGATAGCGCGCTTGCCTATAGGCAAGCTCACTTGCTGATTTTTTGACTTCTCCGATATAGACGCTTTCAAATGTACTTTTGGCATAAGTCTTATAACTTACGCATAAGCACAATATCATGCCTAGTATATAACTTTGTTTTCTGCTGATTCTAGAAACCATAAAGTTACCTCCTTGGCATTATCATCTCCCTAAATACCTAAATCTATGAATCGAAACTTAGAATTTAATGTGCTTAATTTTTCTTGCCCTCCTAATACGCAAACCACACCGTTTTTCTCTAGTTCATCAAATAACTCACTCATATGAATCAAATCCTCTAGAGTGGTGTTTCTAATCTCATCATAAATTTTTTGACGTGCTTCTTGTGGCATTCCAGTGATAAAATACGTGCACATTCTTTCACTTTTTTGCTCCACACTACATGGGGCAATCATCGCCCCTAATGTACTGACAATGGTACGTTCAACGGCTTTTTTAGATAAACTCATATGCCTTAAATAATCACCTATGCCATCAAAGGTTTTAAGCGTTGTTTTTAAATGGGGATCGCAGTAAGAGCAAATCACAAGATACCCCTCCCTGCTGAGCATGACATCACATCCATAAGCGCCACCTTGGAGTCTAATCCGATCCCACAAATAAGTATTTTCTAAAATATTCGCCACCACTTCATATTGTCCTTTATAGCTTAGACCACATCTTTTCATATCCAGCCCTTTAGCAATGGCCTGTCCATCTTGCCCATTAAAAATCCCCTCATTAGGCGTATAAAGTTCTAATCCCTCTGCTTCATGTTGGATACAAGCTTCATCAGATAAAGCTTGTATCCACTGACTTAATTGATTGCCAATCCATGCTTTATCTTCACTAGGGGCCGTAACGGCTATTTTGAGTCTTTCCTTTTTAAAGATTTCTTTCATCACCTTGAAAAGCTCTTCTTTTAAAGTTTCATAGGTTTCATCAAAGTTTAAGTAAATTCCTTTGATGAACTCATAAAAGGCAATCCCAGCCACTTGGTCTTCATAAACCCCCTGTGGACATAAATAAGCATAAACACGTTCCGTTGCGCGATATTCTGGTGCGCCTGAAAAACTTCTTTCTAATTCATAGACGATATGCCCCATTAGTTCTTTAAGTTTGTCTTTTTCTTCAAATTGCGTTTCATTAAAAAGCTCAGTCATCAGGTGCATCATTTCTTCTAAATGGCGCTTTAATACTTTGCAGCTGACTTTAAAAACAGGCAATAACGCATAATCATCATATCGACTATAAGCATGCACTGCTACATGAAAGCCTCCTGATAGTTTATTGATTTTATTTTCAATTTCATCATAGCGATAATGCTTTGTTCCCATATAGGAAAAAATATGGGCGAGTAACCCAAGATGCCTTCTTTCAGATAAACTCAGCCCTTTTGCATCCCATAAGAAATGCAAATAAACAATGTCTTTTGTCGCTTCCTCATGAAAAAGGACTGGGCAGTCGTTCACTTTTATGGTTTCTACTTTTGATTTTTCCAATAGGGTGGGCATATCATTAAGCGTCAATTGTGGTAAAGTTTCAAGTAAGCGCTCTTCATTTTCTTTAAGCTGCTCTTCTTCTAGCCATGCTTGTATTTGACTAACTTTTTCAAGACCCTCTTTTCCTAAATGGGCTTTCACTTTTTCTAAATAAGTGTCTTTTTCTTCTTCATAAGCTTCTTGAAGTAAGGAACTTGGCTTAACCACCGTTAAACTGCGATGTGTGTTTTCGAGAAAATCTTGACGAATCAATTTTTCAAAATAACCGTTTTGATATTCTGCTTTAATATGTGCTAATGCTTTTTGATACGCAATATGATTAAAGGGATTGCCACCATATAAATAACTACTAAGCATCATTTCACTATACCCTAGTCCAATAGGTTCGTAGGATGCATCTGTTTCTGTTAGTTCAAACTCTAAGCTTTCAATAGCTGCTTCTATTAAGTCCTTATCCAATCCTTTTTCGGCAATCTCGTAAAGAACTGCCAGAGTAATTTCCTCAAAAACAATCGCATTTTTTTCATCAGCCCCTTTTAACGTAATCGAAAAAACAGGCTGCATGCGGCAGCTATCATAGCCCCCATCACTTAAGCTCATCCCTAGTTGTTCTTGCATGACAAGCCTCTTTAAAAGTGGGGAAGCCGTGCTACGAAGCAGCATTTGCTCTAACATTTCAAAAGCAAGACGCTTTTCACAGTCTGTGCTTTCTCCTACTACAAAAGCCAAGCTCATTAATGTTGGTGCATGGGTTAATTCTGTTGGATAGTACCCCATCGTATACTGCGGTTTTTGAAAAGGTTGCTTCATTGGTGGTCTACTACACTTTTGACCTTTTGGAACATTTTTTAACCCAACTTCATTCAAATAAGTAAGCGCCTTCTTTAAATTCACATCACCATATAAAATTATGGTTGCATTTTCACCCACATAATATTTGTGGTAAAACGCTAAAAATTCAGCTTCACTAAGCTTATAGATTTCTTCTGGTAAGCCCCCCGCATCATATTGATAGCACGTATCAGCAAATAACGTTTCAAGCTCATAACGCTCTAAATAGCTGCTGGCTTCTCCATATTCTCCTAGCATTTCATGATATACCACGCCAGATAAATCTAACGCATCCGCTTCTTCATCATATTGATAATGCCATCCTTCTTGTAAAAAATACAAAGAATTCTCCTCAATACATGGATGAAATACCATATCTAAAAAGACATCTGCCATCCCTAATAGATCTTTTTCATGTGCACTGGCAACATAATACATGGTACGGTCTGGATAAGTACAAGCATTTATCGTCGTACTAATAGAACCTTGACTCGCTGCCATAAAAGTTTCTTTTAAGGGATATTTTTGAGAAGCACAGCATACGGTATGCTCTACAATATGTGCTGCCCCTTTATTATCTTCTGGCAAAGTCATAAAGGTAATGCTAAAAACTTTATGCCGATCTTGATTTTGTAATACCAGAACCGTTACGCCACTTTCTTTATGATAAAACCATTTACCTTGGCCTTCTATTTCTTCTATTTCACGTGTTTCAATTAACTGAAAGCCTTCATAGCTTTCCTCATTTTTTCCTTTCATATGTGCCCCTTCAATCATTTTCATCTTTCTAATATCTTTCTAATCACTTCACTATTTTAGCATGTTCATTGAAAAAGAGTATATGCTTTCACATATACTCTTTTCTTCACATTTCTATAGTGCGCCATACGTTCTATTTCTACGCTTTTACCATTTTTCTCATTTGCTCCACAGAAATAGGTGGAGTTTGAGAATGAATGATTCGATGGCAATTACAACATACAGGAATTAAGTCCTCTGTTGGATGGGTCTTTTCGGTTATTTCTTCCTCTAAGCCGTGTACATTATGCACTTCTATGCAGCCTTCATAAGCTTCTCCATAAGTATAGCCAAAGTCAAATCCACAAATATCACAGATTGCGCCATAGTAATCAATACATTCTTTTTTAATTTCTTCTTCCATCATGCTACTTTTGGATAAGCGTATGAAACTTTCTTCTTTTTGAGCTATAACTTCCTCTTGATGCGGTACTTCTTCTTTAACTGCTACTATCACTTCAGGTTCTTTAAGTTGACTAACGGTTTGATTCATTTCTTTAGATTCTTGTTTTGGTTCTTCTTTTGGAGTCTCAGCTGGGGTATTAGGCGCCATAATCGCTTCGAATAAACGATCAAATGCTGATAAACTGTCTTCCTTTTTTTCCTTTGTTTGCTGAGGTTCTACCTTTTTAATCACTTGCTCTTCTTCTACGACGCAAAGCTCTTTTTGTGTTTGAACGATAACAGGCTCAATGCCCCCTTCTTCTATTAATTCCTTAATGGCTGTTCTTAAATCATTTTTTAGGCTCCATTCAAATGCCGTATTATCTTTTAATCCCCCATTAAATAATAAATGCCACCAAATTAGTTTACTATCTTCACCTGTTGGCACATCGATTTTTAATGCCATTTTAATACGTTTTCCTAATGCCATAATCACTTCTTTATAGGGATAAGTACTAGAGTATCCTTCTTCTGCATTAAGTTCTTTAGGCCCTACATGATCTCCAATCGCATAAATGCGTAAAATCAAATCTAAATTATTAGCCGTTACAATTTTTACATTGGTGAGCATATCTTTCCAATCTGACACGCTAATGCCTACTGACTGTTGATAGATAGGATACTCTTTTTTGCTCGTCTTGGGTAAGTACATTTCTTTTTGTTTTAATAGCTCTGCAAGATCGATTTTTTCTTCTGGCTCATCCACATAGCCTGAAGGTTCTTCCACTTCTTCAATTTTGTTTGGTGCATAACTATACTCTTTTAATTTACGATCACAAAAGCTTAATATGTCTTCACTAAATAAACTGCGAAATTTTTCATTCGTAATAAGGGCTTCAACTGATAAATCTAAACGCTCTTTTTCCCATAATACTGCAAAATCCTGTACATTACTTTCCGTACTAATGTACTTTACTGCTGCTTCATAACCGCCGTACTTATTAATATAATCCATTAACCGAGTGGGTTTGTATTTCACAAACTTAATGATCTTCTTATATAAGTCGATTATCTCTTGGTGAAATAATTTTTTTAGTTGTTCTGTGTTTGATTCCGTCATCATTACTACCTCTACTTTAAAGAATTCACGCTAGACCACATTAAAATGACACTGCTATTTGTCAGTGTCATTGCAATAGTCTATCCAATTTAAAATAAAATATTAGCCATTTAAATCATCCCTGCCATTTTTTCATATGAGAAATGATTTCTTTCATTTTCTTAATCAGTATAACACACTTTTTTTTCCCTTCCTAGCAAAACTCTAGGTTTTTCAAAACTTTTTCATTCTGCACATAAAAAATGCTTGAAAGCTAGACGCTCCCAAGCACTTTTTATAAAGCTTAATATTCCATTTGTGCCAATCGCTTGTACGATTTATAACGTTCTTTGGCTTGTTTTTCTGCCATTTCAAACATCGCCTTCGCTTCCTGTGGATATTGTTTAAGAAGCGCTGCATAACGTACTTGTCCCATAATAAATGCTCTAAAGCTTTCCGTTGGTTCTTTAGAATCTAAGATAAATGGATTCTTTCCTTGTTCTTCAAGAAGTGGATTGTAGCGGTATAAATGCCAGTAGCCTGCTTTAACGGCCTCTGACATGGTAGAAATGGATTTGTTCATCCCGCACTTTAACCCATGACTAATGCATGTTGCATAAGCAATAATAATAGATGGCCCTTCATAATTCTCAGCTTCAACCATTGCCTTTACAAGTTGGTTTTTATCTGCTCCCATCGCCACCTGCGCCACATACACATTCCCATAGGACATCATCATACGCCCTAAGTCTTTTTTACGGGTTCTTTTACCAGCTGCTGCAAATTTGGCCATTGCCGCCATCGGCGTAGATTTTGAAGCTTGTCCTCCTGTATTAGAATAAATTTCTGTATCAAATACTAATACATTAATATTTTCACCAGACGCTAGCACATGATCCAGTCCACCATAACCAATATCATAGGCCCAGCCATCTCCACCAATAATCCATTGTGAACGCTTGATCAGATAATCTCTTCGTTCATTGACCTGATAAAGGGCATCTTGAGCTTCTGGTAATGTAATGGTGCCATGATCTAAAATGGCTTCAATCTCACGACTATACACTTTTGAAAGTTCTCCGTTTTCTTTGTGCATTAGCCAATTTTCAATGGAAGTTTTACTCCTTTCATCAATCTCAAGCGCCGCCACTTCTCTTAAGCACTTAACAATATGCTCTCTCATTTGATTAACACCTAGCATCATCCCTAGTCCGTATTCCGCATTATCTTCAAATAAAGAGTTTGCCCAAGCAGGCCCTTTCCCTTCATGATTTGTTGTATATGGGGTACTTGGCGCTGAGCCTCCCCAGATAGAAGAACATCCTGTTGCATTAGCTACCATCATACGATCTCCAAAGAATTGTGTCAGTAGTTTCATGTATGGCGTTTCACCACATCCTGCACAAGCTCCTGAAAATTCCATAAGTGGGGTTTTAAACTGACTTTCTTTTACATTTTGTCCTTTTACAAGATCCCCTTTGTAGGAAACTTTTTCAGACACTGCATAATCCCAATTTGGAATTTCTTTTTCAACCTCAGAAGCAAGCGGTTTCATTTCAAGCGATTTAATTTTGGTTGGGCAAATATCCACACAGTTTCCGCATCCTGTACAGTCTAGTGGACTCACCTGCATTCTAAAGTGCAAATTCTCAAGTCCTTTTCCTATCGCTTTCTTTGCCTTAAAGTCTTCTGGGGCATTTTTCATTTCTTCTTCTGTCACAAGCACTGGACGAATGCATGCATGGGAACAAACGAATGCACACTGATTACATTGAATACAAGTATCCATATGCCATCTTGGCACACTGATTCCTACCCCACGTTTTTCATAAGCAGCCGTTCCTTGTGGAAATGTGCCATCCTCCATGCCATTAAAAGCACTAACTGGTAACTTATCCCCTTCTTGACGGTTCATCGGTTCCACAATTTTCTTAATAAAATCTGGTTTAGCTTTTTCATAAACCTTTTCGTCTTCTGCTTCTAGCCACGCATCTGGTACTTTGATTTTTACAAGTGACTGCATCCCTTTTTCCACTGCTTTAAAGTTCATCTCTACCACTTCTTGACCTTTTTTACCATATGCTTTTTCAATCGATTTTTTAAGATAAACAATAGCTTCCTCTTCTGGAATAATGCCTGCTAATTTAAAGAATGCTGCTTGCATAATCATATTCACACGTTTTCCTAAACCAATCTCAGCTGCTAAGGATACTGCATCAATGGTATAAAATTGAATATTATGTTTAGCAATATAACGCTTCATAGCTGCTGGAAGTTTCGTTTCTAGCTCTTCAGGTGACCATAAACAGTTAAGGACAAAATCCCCACCGTCTTTTAAGCCTTTTAATAAATCATATTCTCGCACATAAGCTTGTTGAGAACACGCAATATAGTCTGCTTCATCAATCAGATATGTGCTTCGAATCGGATCATTGCCAAATCTTAAGTGTGACATGGTGATGCCACCTGATTTTTTAGAATCATACGCAAAATAAGCTTGTACATATTTATTGGTGTGCTCTCCAATAATTTTAATGGCTTGTTTATTGGCTCCTACCGTTCCATCTGAACCTAATCCCCAGAACTTACATCTTACGGTTCCTGTCGCTGCTATTTTTAAGGATTCATTAACTGAAATAGAAGTATAAGTGACATCATCTTCGATTCCCACTGTAAAATGATCTTTTGCATTCTCTTCTTTTAAGTGATTAAAAATCGCTTGAATATGAGATGGCGTTACATCTTTAGAGCCTAGCCCGTAACGTCCTCCTATAACCACTGGCGCATCTTCCTTTTCATATAAAGCAGCTTTAACATCTAGGTATAGTGGCTCACCTAATGCACCTGGCTCTTTTGTACGATCCATGACGCAGATTTTTTGAGTTGTTTTTGGCAAACAATTTAGGAGATGCTTACTTGAAAATGGTCTAAATAAATGCACTTTAATGAGACCATATTTTTCACCTTGTGCATTTAGTGCATCGATTGCTTCTTCTATCGTTTCTGTTACAGAGCCCATCGCCACCACCACATAAGCAGCATCTTCTACCCCATAATAGTTAAATAAACCATACTGACGGCCTGTTAACTCATTCATTTTTTGCATATATTCTTCTACAATTGGAATCATATTGTTATAGAATTTATTGGAAGCTTCTCTTGTTTGGAAGTAAATATCCGTATTTTGCGCAGTTCCTCTAGTGACTGGATGATTGGGAGAAAGTGCTCTTGATCTAAAAGCTTTTAACGCCTCTTGATCCACAAGGCTTGCATAATCACTATATTCAAGCACTTCTATTTTTTGTATCTCATGAGAAGTTCTAAAACCATCAAAGAAATGAATAAAAGGTAATCTTCCCTTAATTGCTGCTAAATGTGCCACTGGTGCTAAATCTGCCACTTCTTGTACAGAGCCAGAAGCTAACATCACACATCCTGTTTGTCTAGCTGCCATCACATCTTGATGATCTCCAAAAATAGATAAAGCTTGGATGGCAAGGGCACGTGCACTCACATGAAATACCCCTGGTAATAGCTCGCCTGCAACTTTATACATATTAGGAATCATCAGAAGAAGTCCTTGAGAAGCCGTAAAAGTGGTTGTTAAGGCACCTGCTTGCAGCGAACCATGAAAAGCACCTGCTGCGCCTGCTTCTGACTGCATTTCCACAACTTTTACCGTTTGTCCAAAAATATTTTTTCTATTTTGAGCCGCCCAATCATCTACCACTTCTGCCATGGTTGATGAAGGGGTAATTGGATAAATAGCGGCCACTTCTGTAAACGCATAAGCAACATGTGCTGCAGCTGTATTACCATCGACTGTTATCATTTGTTTTCCCATATTATATACTCGCTTTCTTATTTAGTCATTTTATTTGAGTTGACTCAGTTTATACCAACTGATTTGCTGTCTATTGATTGTATTAAATCCGCAGTAATATCAACGGTGAAGGGTGCAAACAGTTTGCTAATGCCTTGTCTCTCTAATTTCTAAGACTAATCGCATGGTGGTTAGTCTTTTCCTATTTTTGTACTTTCTATCAAATAATTTGTTAAAAAGTCATATATTTGATATAGTATATATGATAAATAATATATCCCTTTTTAACAAGTAGACACTTTTTTTATAGATAGTATCTAAAAGGATACTATTATTTTTTAGAAAGTACGAGGTACACTCTTATGAATACACAACTGACACTGACGCAGCATACCAAATGCCATATGAAACACTGCTGCGCTCATTATAGAACTTGTCCTATGGTGATTGTTCACAAACTGATATCGGGCAAGTGGAAAATCTTAATTCTTTGGAATTTAAGTCATGAAACCTTACGCTTTAGTGATTTAAAAAAGAAGCTTCCAGATATTACGCAAAAGATGCTAACTAATCAGCTCCGCAGTTTAGAAGAAGATGGTCTGATCTCACGTACCGTCTATCCTATAGTTCCTCCAAAAGTTGAATATGCGCTGACTGATATTGGAAAGGAGATGCTTCCTGTTCTTGAAAGTATGTATAGTTATGGGATTACCTATGATCAAGCTAAAAATAAAAAATAACGTCCAATCAGCTGATGCTGGCTGGACGTTACTTTTTATTTTTCAGTTGGTGCAAAACGTATACGCATTCGAGGTAATTTTTCTATCTTTGTATAATAGTTTTCCATCCAATCTTCTCCTTGGGTTGGGTCATTTTCTCCTGATGTTGGTGGTGCAAAAATTTTAAGCGTTAAATCTGTAGCACCTTTTAAGGGATTTTCAAAAAATGCAGACATTAAATCAATAGTTTTTGCATGAGGTGCTTTATAAAACCATTTGCCATTAAGCTCCATCATATAATTGCCCTCATCTTCAAAAGTCACTTCACAAAATGTTGGGTTACTTTCAAAATGAACCGGAATCGCTAATCCTGTTGCATCTTCCGCACCACCCCAACGTAAAACAGTCGGTAAGCTTATCGCCTCCCCTTGATTCATTTCAGGTTTAAAATAATCTTCCCCAATAAGTTTTTTATACATTTTCAAAATAGGTTGTTCAATCCCTACTTCACTATTATTAGGGTCTTCTATTTCAAGGCCTAGCCTTCCTCTATCTCTAAATTGATACATGGTAAAACCAGTAAACCAAGTCGCATGGTCTGCTTGAATGCGATCTAGGAAATCTTTGACCATATCCGCTTGTTCATAAGGCCCCGTTACATCTCCATCTGCATTAAGTTCAGCCATGACCATTGGTTTCGCTATGCCACCATTTAGTTCTTTATATCTTTCATAAGTTGCTTTGGTTAAGGCATAAGTGTTTTCATTTCGATAACGCATATGAGTACTTCCACCCGTTTCGGCCACATCATATGGCCATCCCCAGTGTAATGCCAAATATTTATCCACAGCCCATACATCAGCCGCTAAGATAGACGCTTTAAATTCATCTTCCTTTTCTAGTTTTTTATGACTTAAATCTTGAATATCTGCTGCGCATATAACTGTTTTAACATTAGGGGCATATTGCTTAATAATCTGATGAAATCTTACAAAGAAATCCCCTACTTCTTGATAGCTATAACGTTTGTTATGTGTAAACCAGTCTCCTGTTGCCTCATGATTAATTCGTAAATACATACGTCCAAATTTTCTAAGGTCTTTGGCAACCGCTATAAGATACTCATCACTTAATCCGCAGTCAATCGTCAAGGTTAAATTGACATCCTGCCCATGTCTACGGACATCTCGCATATAAGTAAATGGCTCATCTTCTGTGTTACCATTTAAGCCGCCCTTATAAGTAAAATAATCATCATACGGATAATCCCATGCAAACGACACATCTGGATGGGCATGAACCACACTCGCACGACCTGGCCATCCTTCATCCATGGGATAATAGGTATACATCAAGCTAATTGCTCTATGAGGACGTCCTAATTTATGTAATATGTAATCTTGATTCACATATTCACCACGTTCGCTCCCATCTCCTAAATCCACTGCACACTTTGCTTTTCCCATATGTAAGCTATATATTTTCTCCATAATCTCCTCCTATAAGCATATGATAGATTTTCATATGCTTATATTATACACAAATATGCCTCACAAGTAATCCTAAAATCTAGACATTCTTTCCCCTAATTATTAAACCTAATACGCACTAAATGAAAGGTGTCACCATCAAGTAGCGACACCTTTGATCCTCTCTCTATTTGCCGTGGCATTGTTTTGCCTGACTACATCCAGAGCAGCCACAGCCACAAGTACTTTCTCCATTTTTATGGGCTTTTATTTTTTTATAAATCACCCATCCCATTAAACCAAACACGATACAAGCAATGATGCATGTTGCTAGCATTTATACCATCTCCTTTTACATCTGTGCACTCACTCGTTTTACGGTACTATTTTTACCTTTACCTACTGTTAATGTGATCATAATCACTGCTATAACAATTACAACTGAAAGGATTGCTTCTATCACACTTCCCCCTAAGAATAAAGCAGATCCTACCTTATTAATTAATAAGGCAACTAAATAAGCTGTAAAGGTTTGAAAACCAACCGTAATCAGTGTCCATTTCATAGAACCCATTTCTCTTCGAATGGCTCCAATTGCAGCAAAGCATGGTGCACATAACATATTAAATGCCATAAATGAATAAGCTGATACGGTTGTAAAGTTAGCCGCAATCATTGTCCATAAATCTTGTGATTCTTCAGTTGCATCTGCTATACCATAAATCACACCATAAGTTGCCACTACATTTTCTTTTGCAATGAGACCTGTTAAAGTTGCAACAGCTGCGCCCCAATCGCCAAAGCCAAGTGGTGCAAAAATAGGTGCAATGACCTTTCCAATACTTGCAAGCATACTTGCCTCTGCATCTACCATTTCTAATGACCAGTTAAAGGATTGTAAAAACCAAATGAGTCCACAAGCCACGAATATAATCGTTCCTGCTTTAATGATAAAGGCTTTTCCTCTGTCCCACATGTGAATGAGTACCCCTTTAGCAGCAGGGATATGATAATTTGGAAGTTCCATTACAAATGGTGCAGGTTCACCTGCAAATACACTTATCTGTTTTAATATAATACCGCAAATAATAATCATCGCAATGCCTAAAAAGTAAACAGATGGTGCGACCCATGATGCGCCTCCAAATAAGGCCCCTGCAAATAAAGCAATAATTGGTAATTTAGCACCACAAGGAATAAACGTAGTGAGCATAATCGTCATTTTACGGTCTTTGTCATTTTCAAGTGTACGAGAAGCCATAATCCCTGGCACCCCACAGCCTGAACCGATTAACATTGGAATAAATGATTTTCCTGATAATCCAAACCTTCTAAAAATACGATCCATAATAAAGGCAACACGCGCCATATAACCACAGTCTTCTAAAATAGCTAAGAAAAAGAACAATAACATAATTTGTGGCACAAATCCCAAAACGGATCCTACTCCACCAATAATGCCATCTACAACTAATGCCGTAAGCCATGGTGCAACATTTGCGCCTTCCATGAAGCTTTGGACATTCCCCTGTATAATCTCTCCAAATAAAACATCATTCGTCCAATCAGTTACGATGGTTCCTACTGAACTTACTGAAATATAATAAACAACCCACATCACTAAAGCAAAAATAGGAAGCGCCAAGATACGATTCGTTACGATTTTATCAATTTTATCAGAAATGGTTTCCTGACCTTTCTTCGCCTTTTTAACCGTTTGGCTCACAACATTTCCTATGTATGCATAACGTTCTCCTGTTATAATACTTTCTGCATCATCATCTAGCTGTTTTTCACATTGAAGGGTGCAAGCCTCAATTTGTTTTTTTACTGTATCCTCTAATGTGATTGACTTAAGGACTTCTTCATCTCTTTCGAAAAGCTTAATGGCAAGCCATTTTTTTGACACCTTACTAGTACTTACACTGTCCGTTATTAATCCCTCAATCTGACTTAATGCACTTTTAACTTCATTTATCATTGGTAACGTAAAATTTTGAGCTTTATGCTTATAAGCAAGTTCAACCGCTTTATTCGTTACCTCCTCAATACCTTCTTCTTTTAAAGCAGAAATTTCAATGACTGGACAGCCAAATAACTTTGAAAGTTTTTGAAGGTCAAACTGATCGCCATTTTTTCGAATCAAATCCATCATATTTAAGGCGATAACAATTGGTACGCCTAATTCCATTAATTGAGTGGTTAAATATAAGTTTCTTTCAATATTCGTCGCATCCACGATATTAATAATAACATCTGGCTCATCTTCTATAATAAATTTTCTTGTGACCACTTCTTCAAGTGTATAAGGTGATAACGAATACACCCCTGGTAAATCTACAATCTCAACCTCTTTATTCTTCTTGTATTTACCTGCCTTTTTTTCAACTGTAACCCCTGGCCAGTTGCCTACATATTGTGTGGCTCCTGTTAAGGCATTAAATAATGTCGTTTTTCCACTATTAGGGTTTCCTGCTAATCCTATTTTTACAGACATTTGATTGGCTCCTCTCTCTTACTTATTCTACGATAATCATTTCTGCGTCTGCTTTACGTAAAGAAAGTTCGTAATTTCTTACCGTGACTTGAATGGGGTCTCCAAGCGGTGCAACCTTTCGTACAAATATCTCGCATCCTTTTGTAATGCCCATATCCATAATTCTTCTTCGTACTGCCCCACACCCTTCAATTTTAGTCACTTGTGCAATCTCTCCACACTTCACTTCTTTAAGACTTCTCATTGTTTCTCCCTCCTAAACCATAATACGACTTGCCATGGACTGTCCTAATGCAATTCTTGAATCTTTAATATTCACGATTAGGTTTTCTCCATTTTTGGAAATGATCGTTACCTCTTCTCCCACAATAAATCCCAATGAACTTAAAAATTTCTTAGTCTCATCATTTCCTGTTATCTTTTTTATAGGATAAATTTCACCTTCTTGACCAATGATTAATGGCATTTTGTTCACCCTCTTCTTTTTAATAAACTAAAGTTTATGCTTTGATAATGACTTTCATTGATTTAAATTATAGAATATCATTTTTATTTTGTCAAATTAATGTTTTACACTTTTTATCTAAAGTTTTTCTCTAATCCTGTCGATAAATGTTAATAACAGTAATTTATCTGCTATTTTGTTGTACTTGCAAGGAGGTGTATTAACTATGATGAACTTTAAATTTGATTGGGATCCCATGCTAGAATTGCACATTCCCCGTATAGACCAACAACATAAGAAATTTTTTGAAATTGGCCGCACGATTGAACAACTCTTGCTTATTCACTGTGCTGGAGTTACAGATAAGCAACTTTTAAATATACTTTATGATTTACGTGATTTTATTACTTATCATTTTTATGATGAAGAAGCCATTATGGAACAGGTTCAATATCCAGATATAGAACATCACAAAGCTGAACATCATGAATTCATTAAATACATCAATGGCATTGATTATACAAAGCTTTGTGAACAGCCTTTTGAGCAACTGTCCATTATTGAAGACCATATGGTAGATTTAGTCTTTAATCATTTAGTTAAGGAAGATCAAAAAATTATAAAATACTACTTTGATGTCATCAGAGATATATAAATAAAAAAAGGAAGCTTTAATAAGCTTCCTTTTTTTATTTATCCAATAATTGACTCATAACACCCTTAAGTTCATCCACATTCTTCCGTTTTAATGAGCTATTTTAACCGTTTCTTGCTTCTGTGGTCTACGATTTTCTATAATACTGCCTCTAAGCTTATCTTTATGATAAAGCATGGCAATATAAATATTTTTTTCTCCCCCTCTAGCTCTGTAATAGCAAATTGTTTCACCTTTTTTCATCTTGTTTTCCTCCTGATATCTTCCCGTTTATTCTATGTAATTATTATTCAAAAGACGTCGAACATTTGTTTTATCTTTTACAGTATAGCACGTAGCGAACATTTGTTCTAGTACTTTTTTAAAATAATTATCTATTCATTACTCTATGAGAAGTGGCCTCTATTTATGCGGAATTTATTTTAGAAAAGTATTTTTAATCTGTAGATATTGTATATTGTCATTTTTTTAGTTATTATGAATGAGATAATAGACTTAAGTAGGAGGACATTATGAATTCATTTCAAGACCGTCTTGAAAAAATCACAAGACGTTACCGTATATTTTTTAAATGGCTAGCTTTAGCTTGTATTGTAGGAATCGTAGTCGGTAGCATTGGCACTTTATTTCATTATGCGATTGCCAAAGCAACTACAATTAGAACGACTTATCCTTGGCTTACTTTTTTCCTTCCTTTAGCAGGCTTACTGATTGTTTTTCTCTATCAACTTACGGATCAATCAAATGATATAAGTACCAATTTAGTCCTTGAATCTATTCGTTCATCTAAGCATCTGCCACTCGTTATGGCGCCATTAATTTTTATTTCTACTACATTAACCCACCTTGTTGGAGGGTCTTCAGGACGAGAAGGTGCTGCGCTTCAACTTGGTGGAAGCCTTTCTACCTTTATTGGAGATTGCTTTCATTTAGATAAGAACGACTTACATATTCTTACGATGTGTGGTATGAGTGCTGCCTTTTCTGCACTTTTTAGAACGCCTATTGGTGCAACCGTCTTTGCTATGGAAGTGGTGAGTGTCGGGATTATGTACTATGTGGCTTTAGTGCCTTGCATTATCGCTTCACTTCTTGGCTATGCCATTTCTGGATACTTTGGCGTAGAATCCACTTCTTTTAAGCTTAAGCTGCTCTCTACATTTGATGCGCTTACACTGATTAAAGTGGTTGGTTTAGGCATTCTCTGTGCTATTTTAAGTATTTGTTTTTGTAACGCTTTGCATCTTGCCCATAAAATTTATTCTAAATACCTGAAAAACCCTTATTGGCGCGTGGTTGTTGGAAGTTGCTTGCTTATTGTCCTTATCCTGATTCTTCCTGCAGAGGATTATTTAGGGGCAGGTATGCCTGTTATTGAAAAAGCGCTTTTTGGCTCTGCGCATTATGAAGCGTTTCTACTTAAAATTCTTTTTACAGCGATTACTTTAGGCGCTGGATTTAAAGGTGGTGAAATTGTCCCTTCTTTCTTTGTAGGGGCCACCTTTGGTGCTGCCTTTGGTCCTTTATTAGGGCTGCCAAGTTCTTTTTCAGCGAGTTTAGGGCTTATCGCTTTATTCTGTGGTGTAACCAATTGCCCAATGACTTCATTTATATTAAGTACTGAAATGTTTGGTGACCAAGGAAGCATTTATTTTATGCTCATTATTGCCATTAGCTATATGCTTTCTGGATATAGTGGACTTTACTCCAAGCAAAAGATGATGTATTCCAAATTTAGACCACAATTCTTAAATCAGCTTACCCATTAGTTTTTTAAGTGTCAAAAAGACACCCACAAAGTCAGGAGATTTTTCCTATTTGTGGGTGCCTTTTTCATTTAAAATGGATTGACTTTCTTACTTACCAGAAGATCCTAAACGACCTGTTCCTCTTTCGGATTCAAATTTAAGGAGTTCTTCATAAGAAATTTCTTCTGTATAGAGTTTTGGGACTTCAACCATAAGGCATTGACTGATTCCTTTTTCATAAGGATAGATAATAACATCTTCTCTGCCTTCAAAAGCCTTGCAGTGAGCTTTCATAATGACAAGTGTCTTATCATTATGATTGGTAACAGGGACAAACCATTCTCCACGATAGCCTGAATCGACTACCCCAGCTCTTTGCCCCATCCCTTTTATTCCTGTGGAGCCACGTTCTTTTAAAATGGCTACATAATCACTTGAAAAGGCAGACGCCAAACCAGTAGAAACCATTTTTGTTTCATGCGGTGGAATCTCAAGATACTCCTCCTCAAAACATGCATAGATGTCAAATGCCCCATCTTCTACTCTTTTAGATGGAATAATAGCTCCTTCTCTTGTTTTCGCAAAATAAATTTTTTGATGATCCATGGGTCAAACTCCTTAAGCTAAATTCAATAATATGGGTTTATTTTCTTTTAATGAGGGGGGTACATCAATGATGCGCTGATTGCTGCTCCCTCTAAAACGTAATCGTAAATCTTTTAGGTTCTCAACAAAAGGGCCATCGACTAATACATCACAATAAGATAAAATCTCTCGCTTATGCGCATCTTTTATAATGACTTCAAAGGTATCTCCTGAATATAACCAAATAGACTTATCCGTTTCTTCTTTAATACGTCTTAATAGTTTGGGCATGGCAGCATCCTGTTGCATGGGTTCACCCCCTAGAATAGATACCCCATGAACATTATCATTTTTTACATAACTCATAAATAATTCTTCTGCTTCACTATCCCAAGGTTTTCCATAGTGAAAATCCTGATAGGCTTTATTAAAGCACCCTGGGCAGTGATGATGACAGCCAGATACAAATAAAGTTGCACGGACTCCTAACCCATTTGCAATATCATACTTTCTCATTTGTGCATAGTACATCATAACGCCTCAAATCTATTAAATGTGTAACACACGATTTTTAATTTCTTGTGTTTTTCCTTTATTCCAGTAGTTTCCGCCTAAATAACCACATGTGCGACGAATGACATTCATCTGACTTTGGTCTTTATTATGACAGCTTGGACATTCCCACTCTAAATCATCATTAATGATCATTTCTCCTTCATAACGGCAGATATGACAGCAATCTGATTTTGTATTAAACTCTGCGTATTGAATATTATGGTAAATGAAGTTAATCATTTGTTTGAGTGCATCTAAGTTATGTTGTACGGGTGGAATTTCAATATAAGAAATGCAACCACCTGATGAAATCGGTTGAAATTGACTTTCAAAGGTTAGTTTTGAAAAAGCATCAATTTCTTCTCTTACATCGACATGATAACTATTCGTATAGTATCCTTTATCTGTAACATCTTTAATGACACCAAATTTAGCTCGATCGATTTTAGCAAATCGATAACATAAAGATTCAGCTGGACTTCCATATAAGCCAAATCCTAAACCTGTTTCTTCTTTCCAACGTTTGGTGGCATCTGCCATATAATGCATCACTTTAAGAGCAAATGCTTCTCCTACTGGGTCTGTGTGAGAAACTCCTGTCATCAGCTTGGTTACTTCATAAAGACCGATATAGCCTAATGAAATCGTTGAATAACCATCCATTAAAAGCTTATCGATTTTCTCACCTTTTTCCAAACGTGCAATGGCACCATGCTGCCAATGAATTGGCGATTCATCAGATAGTGTGCCTAGTAACGCTTTATGACGACACATTAAAGCTTCATAGCAAAGCTCTAAGCGATTTTCTAAAAGATTCCAAAAGATTTCTTCATTGCCATTGGCAATAATTCCAATTTGAGGTAAGTTCAGGCTGACAACGCCTTGATTAAAACGTCCCTCGAATTTATAGTTTCCTTCTTCATCTTTCCATGGGGATAAGAAAGAACGGCATCCCATACATGAGAATACATTACCTTCGTAAATTTTGCGCATTTCTTTAGCAGAAATATAATCAGGATATAGACGTTTGGCGCTGCATGCCGCAGCAAGTTCAGTTACCTCGTCATACTTGCCCCCTTCTAATGCATTATGTTCATGTAACACATAAATGAGTTTCGGGAAAGTCGGGGTTGTATAAATCCCTTTTTCATTTTTAATGCCTTGCAGGCGTTGTGCTAAAATCTCTTTGACAATGAGAACGACTTCATCCACATATTCGTCCTCTTCTTCAATATTCAAGAATAACGTAACAAATGGACTTTGACCATTCGTTGTCATTAATGTGTTGATTTGATATTGAATCGTTTGTACGCCTGATTGTAATTCTTTTTTAAGGAGCGCCTCTACTGCTGCTTCACGCTGCACCTCATCTGTAATGGTACCTTCTAACAAACGTTCATATTTTTGACGACTTTTTCTAAGGTATTTTCCTAAATGTCTAATATCTACTGATTGACCACCATATTGACTACTTGCTACTTGAGCAATAATTTGTGTCATCACTGTACAAGCCACTTGAAAACTTTTGGGTGATTCAATCATACGTCCATTAATAACTGTCCCATTATCTAACATATCTTTAATATTAATGAGGCAGCAATTAAAAATAGATTGCATAAAGTAATCCATATCATGAAAATGTAAAATACCTTCATCATGAGCTTGCACAATACGAGCTGGTAATTTCTTTCTTCTTGATATATCTTTGGATACTTCTCCTGCAATCAAATCACGTTGTGTAGATGCCATCATGGCATTTTTATTAGAATTTTCATTCATAACTTCTTCATTGGTTAATTCAATGAGTCCTAATATACTGTGATCCGTTGTATTCGTTTCTCTTTTAAAGGCTTGAATCGCACGATAGCCTTCATAAGCTTTCGCTGTCAACTCTTGCCCATTTTCAATTAATTTTAAATAAACATAAGTTTCAATTTGAAAAATAGTAGGACTTGTTGGAAATTTTGATACAATCACGTGAATTTCTTCCGCTATCTTTTTAGCCACATCCTCATGAACAATCCCACTTCCATATTTCATCGCCTTTAAAATAGCTTCATAAATTTTAGTTTCATCAAATGCAACTTGGTTGCCGTCTCGTTTTATTACTTGCATAGTTTCCATCTTATCTTCCTGTCTTCTTGTTTTTTTCTTTCAATATCTGCTAAAAAATATATCATCTTTTTTTTAGCTTGTCTATTGGAGAAGGTTTCTAAAACCGTGAGATAAATTTTTCTCTTGACAGGTTCACCCTTTATTTTACTTCATCCTCCTTCTACTTCATCTTGAAACTGACACATCAAAAATTTTTTCTTTTACATTTTCCCCTCAGTTTCTTCCCTAAATCTATTCAAATATTATTTACACATTCTTAAAATCACCATAAAACCTTTGTCATTTCAAACATTCTAAATAGAAATGGTGTCCAGCTATTACTCTATGCTGCACACCATTTCTACTATTTTATTCTTTATTTATTTTTTTACACTTTTAACTTCCACACATTCGAATCGATACTTTTGACCTGTTGGATTTTCTTTTTCTAAAGGTACTTCTTCAACAAACATCTCATAAGGTCTTACAAATAAACCACATTCCCCATAAAGAGCCCGATATAAAACTAAGGTTTCTTGCGTTTCTGAATGCTTCACCAAATCTATAAACAAATAGTAATCTCCCTTGAAATGTCTAAAAATTTTGCCTTTATCTTGCGTAATATCTCTCATTCTTGACTTCCTCCATCCACTAATTCAATCATTTTTCCTCTTTATTTCTTCATGTATTTCCTCTATTTCTTCTTTTATTATGCCTTATCTCTAATAATGCCTACAAATAAAGGAGGATAATTCGGCCGATTATAAAATTCATGCACCAGTACCGTATATTTTTTAGAATCTACGGTTTTTAAATACTCCATTATCGCATCTTTCTCTTCAAAACCTGTATCGCCACCATGATAAATACATAGTCCCATCACCCCTTGCACTTTTAATAATGCTAAGGCGCATTCAATTGCCTGAATACTTTCTTCCTTATGTGTGCAGATTTGATGATCGCCCCCTGGTAAATAACCAAAGTTAAACATAATCCCAGACACACTCATAGGGGCGGCATATTTTCCCATTTGGGTATGACTTTCTAAATAAACTTCTGCATGATACCCTTTTTCTTGAAGTAAGGCATTCGTACTGCAAATGGCTTCTTCTTGCACATCAAAAGCAATCACCTTTCCAGCTTCCCCTACTAATTCACAAAGAAAAGCCGTATCATTTCCTCTTCCTGCTGTGGCATCCATGCATAAATCGCCTGGATGAATATAATGTTTCATCCAATCCTGTGCTAAACGAACGGTATTTAATTTCATAGTTATCTCCATTCCCTGCCCCTATCATAAAGTTTCTTATGTTTCATCCTCACTTCACCACGATAGACTTAGTTTTTATCTTCCATTTCAATTTTCGCTACTTTTCATTTCACTACAACATTTTCTAAGAACAATAGAAGCATGATTTCTTTATTATAACGACTTTTGCTTCATTAATCAAAGGTCTTATCTATATATTTTCTTAATGTATTTGTACTATACTTAAGAAAATTACATGATGGAAGGAGTTTCACTATGGATTGGTTCAAAAAATTTATGACAGGACGCTATGGCACCGATCAACTTTCTCTTGCATTATTGGGATTAGGCATTCTCTTTTATCTAATTACCTTACCGATTCATTTACCTATTAAATGGCTGGGAATTATTCCTATTCTTCTTTGCTATATGCGTACATTGAGTAAAAACATTTATAAACGTCAGCAAGAAAACTTTAAATTTATTCGCTTTTATACACCTATTCTTAAGCGCTATAACCGTCTAGTGACCCGTTTTAAAGAAAGGAAAACACATTGTTATTATAAATGTCCTAAGTGCCATCAAACCCTCAGAGTTCCAAAAGGAAAAGGCAATATTGCCATTACTTGTCCTAAATGCAAACATGTTTTTCATAAGCGCACTTAATTTCAAGCATTCACCAATCAAAAACTGTCCCTCAATCTTAAGAAAAGGCTCCTTTACTTTAGGATTATCTCCTTTTCTTAACTGAGTGGACAGTTTTTTAGTTTTAATGACCTTATTGGGTTTCTTTAGGCGTATGCACATGTTCATGACTGTAAGCCACTTCCCCATTAATAAAGGTATACAAGGTGTGCGTTAAGGTTTGCATGGGATTATCATCAAAAATCGCAATATCTG
Source organism: uncultured Cellulosilyticum sp. (assembly GCA_934725855.1). Classification (GTDB taxonomy): domain Bacteria; phylum Bacillota; class Clostridia; order Lachnospirales; family Cellulosilyticaceae; genus Cellulosilyticum. The sequence goes on from CAKVCL010000001.1 coordinate 161,953, forward strand.
CATCCTTTCCAATCTCAAGACTTCCTACTCTATTCTCTACACCACAAATTTTAGCCGCATTAATCGTAATGGCTTTAAGCCCTTCTTCTAAACTGAGTCCATCTCGCACCGCAAATCCTGCACACTTAGGTAAATATTGCACAGGAATCACGGGATGATCCGTTGTGATAGCAATTAGGGTGCCTTCTTTGGCGATAATCCCTGGGGTTTTAAAACTGACATTCTGAACTTCTATTTTATTACGAGTAGTTAGTGCGGGACCTACAATGGCTGCATAGCCTGATCTTGCCACTTCTTCTGGAATTAAATACCCTTCACTGCAATGATCTAATGTCATTTTTAAATCATATTCTTTGGCAATTCGAATGGCGGTTAAAATGTCATCTGCTCTATGCACATGGGCTTTTAAAGGAATTTCCTTCTTTAAAACAGGAATCCAAGGTTCTAATTTGAAATCTAACTCAAAATCTTTTGCCTTAGATTCTTTTTGATCTAAATATTGTTTGGCTTTAAAAAGTTCTTCTCGTAATAAGGCGGCAATAGCCATACGCGTACAAGGGGTCTTTTGCTGACCGCCATATTCTCTTTTAGGATTTTCTCCAAAAGCGACTTTCATAGCGGCAGGGGCTTTTAGAATGAGTTCATCAATGACTCGGCCTTTGGTTTTCATGACCGCAAATTGTCCACCCACCACATTGGCACTTCCCGGACCTACCATAATACAGGTAATGCCTGCACGAACCGCATCATCAAAAGCAGCATCTAATGTGTTAATGCCATCGATTGCTCTTAAATAAGGGGTCACAGGGTTAGTCATTTCATTACAATCATCCCCTTCTATCCCTTTCTTTTCTTCTGTGATGCCCACATGGCAATGGGCTTCAATAATGCCAGGCATTACCCAGCCACCCTTTGCATCAATCACCTCCATTTCAGGTGTTTCCTCTATGTGCTCTGCAATCTGAACAATTTTGCCGCCATCAATTAAAAGACATCCCCTGTCATAGTCCTTGCCTGCCATCGTGAGGATTCTTCCATTTTTAATTAATCTCATGTTATCCCTCATTTTCTTTTCTCTTCATAATGCTTTATTATTTTCTGGTTGAGTTTAAAATATACAAGCACAAACATGCTTCGACTCAGCTTGACAATTGCTTATGTTGGCATGATAATAAAGAAGTTAGACTTCGTAATGAATAAAATAAGGATGGTTAATATGTCAAATACAATGAATGAAATTCAAAGACGTAGAACCTTTGCCATTATTTCTCACCCCGATGCTGGTAAAACCACATTAACTGAGAAATTCCTTCTTTATGGAGGTGCCATAAGAGAAGCGGGTTCTGTTAAATCGAGACGTTCACAAAAACATGCGGTTTCTGACTGGATGGAAATTGAAAAACAAAGAGGGATTTCGGTTACATCCAGTGTTCTTCAATTTAATTATAATAATTTTTGTATTAATATTCTTGATACCCCTGGGCATCAAGACTTCAGTGAAGATACTTATCGTACACTTGTGGCTGCAGATAGTGCGGTCATGGTCATTGATGCTGCAAAAGGTGTGGAGGAACAAACCAAGAAACTTTTCAAAGTTTGTAAAATGCGTGGGATTCCTATCTTTACCTTCATTAATAAGATGGATGCACACGGTAAAGATCCTTTTGAATTATTAGAGGAGCTTGAAAATGTATTAGGTATTCGTTCTTATCCAATGGATTGGCCAATTGGCAGCGGAAAAGATTTTAAAGGCGTTTATAATCGCCGTAAAAAACAAATTGAGCTGTTTGATGAAGGCAATCACGGTGAATCGATTGTTGGAGCCGTTAAAGGGGAAGTCAATGACCCACAAATTAAGGAACTTCTTGGAGATTACTTACATCAAAAGCTTACGGATGATCTTGAACTTTTAGACGTAGCGGGAGATGCTTATGAAGAAGAACGTATTTTAAACGGTGACTTAACGCCTGTTTTCTTTGGAAGTGCCTTAACCAACTTTGGGGTTGAACCTTTCCTTGAAGCGTTCCTAGATATCACAACACCTCCTCAACCTCGTCAAAGTAATCTGGGACCAATCGAGCCGACTGAAGATTACTTCTCAGGTTTTATCTTTAAAATTCAAGCCAATATGAATCCTGCTCACAGAGACCGTATTGCTTTCTTACGCATTTGCTCTGGTGTGTTTGAAAAAGGGATGATGGTCAACCTCGTTCAAAAAGGGAAAAAAGTCAAACTGGCTCAACCTCAACAATTTTTAGCACAAGACCGTGCCACAGTAGATGTAGCTTATCCGGGTGATATCATTGGGATTCATGACCCAGGTATTTTCAACATTGGGGATACCCTTTGCAGTGATAACAAAAAGCTCTTCTATGAAGGCATTCCTCAATTTGCGCCAGAACACTTTATGCGTGTTTCTACGCTTAATGCTTTAAAACGTAAGCAATTTATGAAAGGGATTCTTCAACTGGCCGAAGAGGGTTCTATCCAAGTGTTTAGACCACATCTTACTGGAACCGAAGAACTCATCGTGGGTGTAGTGGGCGTGCTTCAATTTGAAGTTTTAGAATATCGACTCAAAAATGAATATGGCGTTGAGGTCAAAATGCAACGCTTACCTTATCGCTTTATCCGTTGGATTGAAGCCGATGATTTTAATTATGATAAATTCAAAGGCTCTATGGATTCCACACTTGTTGAAACGCCAGAGGGCGAACCGGTTTTACTTTGTGAATTTGAATGGTCTATTCGTCAAATTCAAGAACGTAATACGGATGTTGTTTTACGTGAAACCCATTTAAAATCAACTGAAGCTTAGTAAAAAATAGCATCTGTTAAAGTGACTTTAACAGATGCTATTTTTTACTATTGACCCTTTATTCTATTTCTATTTTATGTTAAAATAATCATCAAATCTTATCATATATTAAAAATTTTTATTCTAAAAGGATTAAGGTGAACCTATGGAAGAGTCATTAGAACTGCTCAAAAACTGTTCTATTATTTCTACAGCTGATATTGAAGCATTACGTCAAATGATTTTACTTGACCATCCTCTTTCTTCTGAGATGGAACGCGCTCAAGTATTTGCTGCCCTACTCCATCAGAAATTAGACGGGGTACTGGCTCTTTTTGATACGCCTGTTCAAAAGCATCTGAAGCGTACACTTATTGAGCAAACCGTCACTAAAGAAGACTTTGTGATTAATGCACTCGATATTGTTGAAACTTATGTTCATCTGGAAGATACTGCAAATGTGACATTGCTCACTTCATGGGTCAATCAATTCCAAGAAACCCCTTTATCCGAAGAGACTATTTTATCTCTTACGAAGCATCTTGCCCCACTTCCTACTTCTGATACTTTTCCTCAACTTCAAGAAGGTTCAAAAATAGAGTCTACTCAAATCCCTCTTACTCATTTAAAACTTTCTATCTCTATTGTAAAGCTTGCAACTTGCGGTTTAATCGCTTTTGTGGGTATAATGGGAATTTTTCATCTCTCTTTTTCTAAAACATCACGCCTTAGAGAAGAAGTTTTTACTAAACAGTCTTCCTTAGAAGTTGCTTTACCCATTTCTGTTGAACTTAGGAGTGCAGCAAACTACCTTCAAAGTCATTTGCAATATAAACCCGTTAATGAAACCAAACTTAAGAACTGGCTTTTAAACAAACAGTCTCTTTTAGCTACTGAGCCATATTTTACTGCTTTCCTTAAAACGGCTGAAAACTACAACATTAATCCTTTGCTTTTGTTTGCCATTACAGGGCAAGAACAAAATTTTGTACCCATTAGTCATGAATCCGCCAAAAAAATAGCCAACAATCCATTTAATCTTTATGGCAGTTGGCAAGACTATAATACAAGTATTGAAGATGCAACACAAATTGTTGCACGTACCGTTATTCACTTGGGGAAAAATTGTCCTAATGACCAAGATCAAATTGCATGGATTAATCGTGAATATGCCGCTGATCCTAACTGGTCACAAGGCGTTTCTTACTTTTTAAATGAACTTGAAAAGGCTACTTCTTAACAGGACTAACCGCTTGAATCACCTGTCTCCAGCAGCGGCTTACACATAAGCCGCACCCTATACACTGTTTTTTATCAATCACATAAGGGTTTCCTTTAGAAATACAATGTTTGGGGCAAATGGTTTTACATGCTCCACAAGCCACGCAGCCTTCCGTTATGATATATTGTTTCTTCATGGTATATCCTTTCTCGTTAAACCCCCTCCCCATTAAAAAGAGGAATAAAACTTTCTTTTGCTGTTTCTCCTTCTTGAATAAAGCCATTTTCTAATCCTAACTCTAAGGCAAAATCAATCAAACGATTGTAGGCCTTTTTAGTTACCTTTCGATTGAGTTCTGGATAAGGTGCAACTTGTTCTAAAGGTGTGTACTGATTCATTAAACTCACCCAAATCTTATGCCCAAACGTTTCTAATAAGTGTCTCACCACAGCTTTTGAATCCATAAGTTGTCCTGGAAGCATTAAATGACGGACAATGACCCCTTTTTGAATGATGCCCTCTTCATCTAGCTGAACCTCTCCTACTTGACGCAGCATTTCAGCAACCCCTTTAGAAGCATATTCAAAATAATGGGGCGCGTTAGAATATTTAAGAGCTAATGCTTCGTCCACGTATTTAAAATCTGGCAAGTAAACTTGTACCAATCCTTCTAAAGCCTTAAGCGTTTCCACCTTTTCATAACCACTGCAATTATAAACGACTGGTATATAAAGACCTTGTTTCTTTGCTATTTTTAATGCTTCTATAATTTGAAGGGTATAATGAGTTGGGGTCACTAAATTAATATTATGCGCCCCCTGCTCTTGAAGCTCTATAAATATCTGAGCTAATCTTTGAATGGAAATTGCCTTTCCTGTCTCACCGTGTGCCAAATGATAATTTTGACAAAATACGCAGCCCATGGTACATCCTGAAAAAAACACAGCACCAGACCCCTTGCTCCCTGATACGCAAGGTTCCTCCCAATGATGCAAAGCTGCTCTTCCCACGACAAGCTGGACACTTTCATGACAATACCCCATCTTGCCTTCTTCTCTATTCACACCGCATGCTCTAGGGCATAATGTACATGCTTTTAATGTTAACTGCTCACTCACCTCATCAATTGCAATGCCACATTGTTTGGCAAATTGGTCTTTTTCAAAAAAGGCTCTAATTGCTGTTTCATCCATTTGTCATTCTCCTTATTTCATCTCATTTGTTTGTAAATTGTCACATTATGCAATTATTCTCAAAACCTTGTAGCTATTATACACTTTATTCTTAAATTATGCTATAATGACAGAATGACAATTATTAATGCAAAGGAACTGATCATCATGATACAAAAAAAATCATACGAAATGGATATGTGCCATGGACCACTTTTGGGAAAAATATTGATTTTCTCGATTCCGCTAGTGCTCTCTGGCATTTTACAACTTCTCTTTAATGCAGCCGATATTGTTGTCGTTGGACGATATGCTGGAAGTAATGCACTTGCTTCCGTTGGGGCAACTAGTGCACTCATTAACTTACTGATTAATGTGTTTATTGGTTTATCCATCGGTAGTAATGTCTTAGTGGCTCGTTACTATGGTGCCAAAAATATACAGGCAACTCAAGAAACTTTACATACTTCTATCTTACTTAGTTTATTAAGTGGTTTGGCTTTAGCATTTATTGGCTTCTTTTTATCTAACCCTTTATTAATGCTAATGGGTACGCCAAATGATGTTTTACCCCTTGCCACTCTTTATATGAAGATTTATTTTTTAGGCATGCCTGCCACTATGGTTTATAATTTTGGAAGTGCCATCTTAAGAGCCATTGGGGACACCAAACGTCCGCTTTATTTCTTATCCTGTGCAGGGATTGTGAATGTTGCACTCAATCTCTTTTTTGTGATTGTTTTTAACATGAGTGTAGCGGGTGTTGCCTTAGCTACTGTTATTGCACAATGCATTTCGGCACTATTAATTATTAAAACCTTAATGAAACAAGAAGGCCCTTGCCATCTTAATTTACATAAACTTCGTTTATCTAAGCCAAAAGTGATTGAAATCATTCAAGTTGGATTACCTGCTGGTATGCAAGGTGCTATTTTCTCTATTTCTAATGTGCTCATTCAATCTTCCATCAATGAATTTGGTGCACTGGCTATGGCAGGTAGTACGGCATCTGCTAACATAGAAGGTTTTATTTATATTGCCATGAATTCCATTTATCAGACAGCACTTAGTTTTACAAGTCAGAACTATGGGGCTAAACAATATGACCGTATTCGAAAAATCTTACGTATTTGCCTTGGCATTGTGGTCGTAGTCGGCTTAAGTATGGGACTTATTGCCCTTCTCTTTTGTCATCAATTACTTGGCATTTATTCTTCAGATGCCGAAGTGATTACCTTTGGTATTAAGCGTCTTGCCATCATCTGCTCTACTTATTTCTTATGTGGCATGATGGATGTTATGGTAGGTTCTCTTCGTGGACTTGGTTATTCCATGCTCCCAATGATTGTTTCACTCATTGGGGCTTGCGGACTTCGTATTGTCTGGATTTTCACCATCTTTCAAATGCACCATACATTAAGTACACTTTATATTTCCTATCCGATTACTTGGATCATTACCTTCTGTGCCCACCTTGTTTGCTACTTACTCATTCAAAAAGGTAAAATTCATCCTTCATTTGGAAAAACAGCATAAATTAACTTCTTTTTATGATGTCTACTCTGCTTATAAGTAAAAGCCAGCTGCTTTCTTACCTTCTAAGAAAATCAGCTGGCTTTTGTTTTCATACAAATTGGAATAATTAAAATAAACCTAATTGATTGCTGCCTAATATACTGAGTGCCATCGGGTCATTATCCATAAAATAAGCCTTTCTAATCTCTTGCTGTTTGGTAAAGATTGAAGTTTTACCATCGACGCTGCTTCTTAGTTTACAGCTATAAACAATTGGGAAGTACCTTCTAATAAAGTCCCCTTCTGAATGAGCTGTTAAAGCAATAATCTGAAAACCTAACTCTTTAGCAATAAAGAAAACCGGCTCTAAAACATGTCCACTTGAGGCTTTACCAAATGGATTATCCAAGATAACTGCCCGACTGACTTTTTGTTCACCTGCCTGTATATTTTGCTTTTTCTCAGCCAGATAATTTAAAATGCCTAGATAAAGGGCCATATTCTTGCTCCATTTCTCACCACCTGACCACTTATTGGAGGTTTCCCAAGAATACTTTTGACTACTGACATCACTAACGTGACTCACTTTTCGGCATCGTACACGAATCACATCATTGCCCATGACTACCTTAAGCAGGGTTTTCAGTTTAAATTGTTCTTTAATATACTTTTTGACTTTTTGCAAATCTTCTTTTCCTGTTTCGTCTAAGAAAATATCTTTTTCCATCTCATCTAATAAGCCATAGATATGACGTCTAATCTTTTCTTTACCGCTCTCTTCCTGCCAAGTTGGAATCACAAATTCATAGATGGTTTTCCAACCCTCTTCGGTATTGACACGTGTCATTTTAGGAATTTCAGAAAGCTCCGCTGCAACCGTTTTAAGATAAGCATAAAGATGGATAATAAACTGTGTGACCTGCTGATCTTGATCTAATAAATCTTTTTCTAATAGGGTTAGAGTTTGATTGATACGCTCCACCATATTATCTGTCCATACGACTAAATCTTCATACTGCTGTTTTTGCATCATGCCTTGCAATGCCATATTTCTAAGCTTACTATCTGTAATTTCTTTTTGGCAGAACAATTTAAAGCTCATTTTTCTTTCTTCAATAATGTCTTTTTGTTTTTCAACCTCTGCCTTAAGCGCGGATAAGTTTTCTAACAGCTGACTAACCGTCATTCGGGCTTTTAGAGCATAGTCAAATTCCTCCACCATCACTTGGTCTAAAACAGCAGGCTGAACCTCTGGATGACAAAATCCAAATACTTCATCCTTTTTATCCATTTGCTGCTTATGCTCTAAGAAGATTTTAAGCTCTTTTTCTTGATTTTGAATGTGTTTGGTAAGTTTTTTATCTTGCTCACTTAATTGCTCTTGTTTGTTTGCAAATTGCCCTTTAACAGCTTCAGTCACTTCCATCTCTTCTAAAAAGCTACCATAGCGTTCTTCATAAAGGGCTTTCTTACTTTCAAAATCTTGCTCTTTTTTATCAAATTCTGTACGTGCCGTCTTAACCTTTTCTTCCCACTCCTCTAATGCTTCCTTTAAGCCTTTTAAGTCTTCTGTCAGCTTTTCCATTTCTAAAGCAAAATGCGGCTCATAAAGTGGAATGTTGCATTCACTGACTTCTTTTTCCGCTTGTTCTTGACGGAAGCTGGCTTTATTTTCCTCATAGATTTTTTGATTTTCCCTGAGCAAGGCTTCAAGCTCACGACGCCCTTTTTGTTTATCACTTAGGCTTTCTTTCAGTTGCTCTTGCTTACTTTTTAGATAAACAAACGCTTCGCCTGAATAGATGGCACGCTCCTCTTTCACTTCTTCATAAAGAGAATCCTCTAAAAGACGATTTTCTTGACCTTTTAATACGCTTAACGTTTCTTTGGCTTCTTCTAAAGCTTCCTCATACATCATCAGCTCACGAAGTCTATTCTCTAATGTGCCTTTTTCACCTTGAATGGCTTCTTCTAAGCTTTTGAGTTTGGCTTGATCCTTTTCGCTTTCAGATTTTAATCTCATATACGTAGCCGTTTTTTCTAAGTAGCCTTGAAGTCTATTTTTTTCATCCGCTTCTTTTCTAAGCTGCATTTCTCCGTCTTTTAGTTGTTTTTCTAAAAACGCACGCTGATCTTTCAGTTTTTGAAGTAACCCCATTAACTGCTCTTCTAATTGGCTTTGTCTTGTGACTTCTTCCCTTAAATTGGCATATGCCTCATGGGTATAGTCTTTAAGAAAAGCTTGTACTTTTTCAAGCAGCTTTTCTAGTTCACGTAAGCTTTTTTCTTTTTGTTTTCTAAAAGAGGTTGCCTCTTCTAGTGCCTTTCTGGCTTCTTTTTTATGCAGGGCAAAGCGTTCCATTTGCATGTCTTCTACCCACTTGGAAGGGTAAAGAATATGATTTAAACTAGGGGTTTCCTCTACTGCCTTTTTAGCCTCACTTAAAGAAAGGACTTCTACCAAATAAGTCATTTGATGACGATGCTTTTCAAGTAGCCTTTTTAGTGCCTCCTCTTGCCCATCTGCAACAATGACCACACTTGCCCATTTAGGCATTTCATATAGCTTTGCTTTTTGCGCATCATTTTCAAGCTGCTCAATAAAAGCTGTTCCCGTTTGCAAGAAATCAAATTGAGGCCCCCAACGCTCAACCCACGTTTCTAGTAACGGTTCCACTGTGAAAAAGTCATGTCCCGCATAATTTTCAAGGAACTGTGCTTCTCTTCTTTCTAAAAGCAGAGCTTCTTCCTTTTCCCTTGTGATTTTTTCAATTTGTTCCTCTAGTGCGGAAAGAACTTGTTTTGGTTTTAAATAAAGGGACTCTAACGTTTGAAAAAGAGAAAGATGAACTTTTAAGGCTTGTAAAACTTTACTTTGTGCTTTTTCAAATTCATCTAGTTTCGCTTGCAAAAGTCCTTTTTGGGTCATCATTTGGCTTTTCTTTTCAAGGTTTTGATCGAGCTTAACGGATGCTTCTTTCATTTCTTCCTCAAGTTGTCTGTGACGTTTATTAAGGTAAACGGCATTTTCCTCAATCGCCTCTAATCGTTCTTTCCATAAACGGCTTTGAACGTCTAAATTCTCCTCACCCGCTTCTTGAATGATCTGCATAAGCATTTGACTTATTTGCTTTTGCTGCTCATTCCATTTCCCTTTAAGCTGACTCGCCTCACTTTTTAAGGTTTCTAGCTTTTCCTGAACCCTCTTCTTTTCTTTTTCCGTTTCTTTGACTTTTTCAAAGGCGGCGTCTTGCTCTCTTTTAGTCTGAGCCTGTTCTTTCTTAAGGTCTTCTAGTTTCTCCACGAAATAGCCTTTTAACTTGCCGCTGTTTTCCTCTAATGCCTCTTTTAAATCTTCAACTTCTGTGTCTTCATCTAATAGAGCTAATTGTTCTTCATAGCCTTTTATTTTTGCCTCAGCTTCCTTCATGTTATTTTGGAAACGAGATAGTTTTAACTCATGCCTTCTAAGTTCTTTAGTTTCTTTCTTTTCCTTAAGCCCTACATACGTTTCATTTTGTGCATCATAGGTTTCTTTAGCCCCCTGCCATAACGCTTTTGCTTCGGACACTTCAAGCTGTGCCATTTCTTTTTCAAGAAGACGTTTTTCATTTTCAACTTGCTTTTTTTCATTCTCTAGCTTGGCTAGGTTTGCTTGTACTTTGGCTTCTTTCGCTTCAATGAGTTGCCAAATGGCTTTAGCTTCTTCTTTTTGATGCTCATAAGCTTTGATGTTTTGATGATATAAGCGATAGTCTTGTACATAAGCTTCGATTTCACTTTTGATTTTTTCGCTTTCTTTAATGCTCCGTTCTAGTTGTTTATGCTTATTAAAGTGGGCACGCTGACTTTCAAAAGTATTGGCAAATTCTTCGCTTCCCTGCCCTACAAGGCCCTGCTCCACAGTAGGTAGTAATAATTTTTCTACAAGATCAGCAGTTGTTTTACAGCCATCAAAGAACGCTTCAACAGATCCTTCACCGCCATTAATAACGGTAATACTGCGCCACTCTTCAGGAATAATCTTAAAGTGGTCTTCAATGTAGGCATGAAACTCCTTCGTGGTTTGAAAAACCTTTGCTTCTAGATGTTCTTTACTCATCCTTTGATAATAAGCATTTATCTCACTTCTTGTAGCTGCGCGCTTGACACCTTCTCCCTCTTCAATGGTAAAGGGTAAGTTTTCAATGGTATGCTTGTCTTCATTTCCGTATGAATATGCATATTTATAAGACTTTAACTCATTGTTTTGTAAATAAAGCGTCACAGCTGTTAATCCATAACGCCTAGGTTTATCTGAAATAATCCATTCAATCGCAATGTGTGCAGCTTGTCCATCTAAAACAAAGGTTTCCTTTGCTTTACGATCCCCTAGGTCAGTATGGGGTAAAACGGCTTGAAGAGCAGCTTGAATAAAAACGGTTTTCCCTCCACCGTTCTCAAGTAAAATCGCTGTATTATGTCCTGCACAAGTAAACAGCTCATCATTATATCGTTTATTGCCATTTTCATAAATGACATTGGTGTATCTTATTTTGGATATGGATGCCATCCTATTCCTCCTAGCTATATTGATAAATAAAGTCTAATAATCCACGATTATATTCATAATCCATATAATAACGCTGCATAATGACTTTGGTTTTTTCAGTGAGTTCTAACTCATAATTGCCGATATCTTTTACCATCTCTTGTTTTTCAAGAAACTGTTTGGTCATATTTAAAAAGCTCAATCGGCTTGCCATAACCCCTGTAAGTTTTTTGGCATTTTCCTTCACATCATCTAATGCCATCCACTTCTCAACGATTTTTTGCCAATTGTATTCTTGCTCTTCTTCTACTTTTTTAAGCTGCTCCTCACCTAACGCCCAAAGCGCTTCCATTCTATTTTGAATGGCTTCTAGCCATTCTGCCATCGTAATAAAAGCTCTGGTTGGTTCTTTGGTTTGATAGCTATTATAAAACTCACCTACCAAAATAATCGTTGCCACATACATTAAATAAATGTCTAAATTGGTTGCATTATTCGGTAAGTAAAGCTTTTTAATCGTTTCATTGCTCATTTGATAAGGCGAGCTGCTTGCAATCGGCACTAAATAAGCCATTCCCCCAGCAACAATCACCGTTGCCTGGTCTTCATTTGCAAATTGATTGATTAATTCCTCGATGCGTTCATCTCTTGTATATAAACGCATTTCTTCAACAGACTGACTACCCGTTCTAGCAAGTCTTCCATACAGTTTATAGGCCTCTATGATTTCTTGTTCTTTATACGCCATCTTTTTCACCTTCTTTTGTCACAATACTGATATCTATCATCATATTTTTAATTTCAAATCGTGGTACTTTTTGAATGATGCCTTCATATTCTATAACTTTAAGGTGATTGGTTACACCCCCTAAGGCTTCTTTCACCCCAATTAACACACTTTCTTCTTCTAGTTTTTCAAAAGCAATGGGGGATTTTTGATGTAAGATGATCCATACATCATAAAAAAGTCTTTCTTCTAATAAAGTGGGATTGGTTTCTTGTAGCCGATTAAAAACCTCTTCTAAAGTGATGTAACTTCTTCCCTCAAAGAATGGTAAAATCGTTTCCATCACCGACTTAAAATAAAGTGCCAGCTGAGATTTTTCCTGATATAGCTTCTGATCACTGATGCTTTCTACAAAAGCATTACTTTTCATACTTTCCCCCATTCTTTCAATACGTTGCCTAAAAAACACACTCATTGGATTCCATACTTTGGCACATTCCAATGGTAAAAAAGGTGCCATAAAGGTTTCACTTGTATGAAGTGGCATGGGTTTTCCAACAAATGGCTCCACAATTTCTTGCTGAAAGTTAAAGCTATCTAGTCCAATATAATATAAAGACTGCTGAGCCGCCTCTAGGGCATGGGTTCTTAGTACAATACTTTGTTCCAAAAGCTTACTATGCTCATGATGCACTTCTTCTAAGCGATGATCGATTTTTAAAATGAGTTCATAGGCTTTTTTATCTTTTTCATTGTCTAGCTTATACTTTAAGCTATCTTTTGTTAAGCGAACAAATTCTTGTAATTCATCAAATTCTTCATTTTCTCGAAGTAATCTTATATGAATGTCTTCTGTTAAGCGCTTATATCTTGCATAAGTCTCTTCGGAAATAATGCTTCTACTGACTTCATTTTTAATTTTATTTAATCTTTCCGTTAAAGCTTCGGCTGATAAATCCATTTCATCCACTTGCCTTAAAGCGCCTATAAATTCACCTTTTTCTAATTGCTTACGAAGAAGTAATTGACTAATGGAAATTTGAAATTCACTAAAGTACTCTTTACTAGAGAAAATGAGTTCTAGTCCTTGCTCATCTAATGTATAATATTGTGCATTCGCTTTTAAATCAGAGCGTGAGGCCTTTAAAATAGAATAATAAACGGTTTCTTCCTGCCCCGTTTCCCAGTTATAAAACGTCTTTTGATTACGTTTGCCATTAGAAGGCCTGTAAACTTCTAAGATTTCTCTTGCCACACTATAAAATCCTGCTTCATCTAAATCAATTTTAGGATAGCAGATTGCTTCAAGAAATTTAGCCAGTTCCTTGATGCCACTATTTTTTTGTCTCATAATCATATTTTCAAAAAAGAATAATAAGGTCAGCATCCCTAGCTCATAGTAAGGAATCTCCTTACCCCTTGCGTCTTTTCCTTTTTTTCGTTCCAATCGATAAAGGGGATCATAAATGGCAAGTCTTTTCATACGCTCACCAAACTGATCCACCGCACTTCTAGCTTCTCTATTCATGACTGCCTCCAGATGATTTTTGATCGTTTATCTTAACAACGATTCCATTATACTACATTTCTTGACGTTTTTTGTATAGCTTCCACAAATAAAATCAATCCATCCATTATCCTAACGAGCAAAAGGTCCAGATTTTAGGATGCCTGTCTTACTCCTAAAATCGAGACCTTTTCTATTCAATCTCTACTTTCTTAAGTTCATGAATATTTTTATTCATCTTTGTTTTTCTTAAATAAACGCTTTGCCTCATCCGAAAGATGATCTTCTAAATAATTAGGCGTATTTTCCTTCTTACTTTCGTAACGACTCATCATTTCTTGATGTACCTCATTCATGTGAACTTTCAGTTCCCTTGCGGATAAAAGCTCACAGCCTTGCCCACGAATAATAATTTGCTCTAACCCATCAGAAGTAGCTACTGTTATGCGATAATGGGCATGATGTGTATGGGTAAACTTTTCAATATATTGATCCGCTGTTTCCGCTTCTTTTGTATAGACCACATGAATATTCTGATAATCCATGACTTCTGTTTGATGACCTACAATGCGGTATGCATCAAACACCACAATAATCTCACATTTACGAATGCCTTGATAATTACATAATAAATCTAAGAGCTTAATGCGGGCTGCATCCATATTTTCTTTCGCTAGCTCTTTAAGATCCTCCCACGCAAAAATAATATTATAGCCATCCACTAACAAATAAGGGGGGAGATTTTTATCCAGATAACTTCTCTTAGTTGGCGCTGTAGACTCATAATAGCTTTCATGCGCTGTTTTAACTTTTTTCCAAACGGACTTGTCACCTTTGTTGGCATAATAAGTGCGCTTCATAATCTCATCAATTTCCTCTAAATCAATGACTCTTTCTTCATAAACTGTCGTATCCTTTTCGGCACCTACTTCTAACTCTAGCGTTTTTTTTGGCTTTAAATAGCTTTCAAGATGCATATGTGATTTCACTTCATTCCAAGAGACTAAATATCCTGAACCATGACTACAAAAAACAGAGCCCGTTGGGTTTTGCAAGTCACGTTCTGGGTCATAGTGCCTACTTGCAATGACTTCTTCGGCGTTATGGCAAGGAAAATAACCTTTTAAAGTGCAAAACAGTTGACCTTGCCCTTTGGTATAAGCAATCACTTCTTTTTGATAGTTACGCATCGTCACAATAGGGGCACTTCCTACTAAAGTCACTCTATCTGCCTCTGTTTTCGTAATCTGTGAGGTGCCTTGCATCTTTTCAATATCCGTCATGGCACGACCCACCATCTTTTCAGGTATAGCTAATTCAAATGCATAATAAGGCTCTAGTAAAACAGACTTAGCTTCCATTAAGCCTTGCCTTACTGCTCGATAAGTGGCTTCTCTAAAGTCGCCACCTTCTGTATGCTTTTTATGTGCCTTTCCTTTAACGAGTGTGATTTTAACATCCGTTATCATAGCACCTGTTAAAACTCCTTTATGTGGTTTTTCTTGAAGATGGGTTAATATCAATCTCTGCCAGTTTTTATCGAGTTCATCTTCACTACACTTCGTTTCAAAAGATACTCCGCTTCCTGACGGTGCTGGCTCTATCAGCACATGCACCTCTGCATAATGTCGTAATGGTTCAAAATGACCTACACCTTCCACCACCTCTTCAATCGTTTCCTTATATAAAATCGTTCCTGTTCCAAAGGTGACTTCTATTCCAAAACGTTCCAAAATCAAGCTTTGCAGCACCTCAATTTGCACTTCTCCCATAATTTGAGCTTCTATTTCTTGTAAAGCTTCATTCCAAATGATATGAAGTTCTGGCTCTTCCTCTTCAAGCTGACGTAATTTAGGGAGCATCAGCTTTGGGTCACATCCATTAGGTAAAATAATCTGATAAGATAAAACAGGTGCTAAAACAGGTGCCGTATCTTTTTCCACATAGCCTAACCCTTCTCCAGGTTTTGTTTGTGTTAAACCGGTTACAGCGCAAATGCTCCCCGCGCCAGCCTCTTGAACCATTTCAAACTTGTCCCCTGAATAAAGGCGAATCTGATTGACCTTTTCTTCCCATAAAACTTCTTCCTTTTCACCCTCCATAAGCGGCTTCATTCGCCGAGATAAGGTATCCTTTACTTTTAAAGTGCCCCCCACAATTTTCATATAAGTTAAGCGGCTTCCCTGCTCATCTCTTGCAATTTTAAATACTTTAGCGCCAAATACTTTAGGATATTCTGGCATGATCATATGTTCTTCTAATGCCTTTATAAAAGTTTCTACCCCCTCTAGCTTTAAAGCTGAACCAAAAAAGCATGGAAAAATTTGACGCTTACTAATCGCCTCATTAATAGCCTTGTCACTGATGCAATCCTTTTCCAAATATTCTTCCATTAACTCTTCATCACATAAAGCAATCTCTTCGTAAAAGGCACTATCCTTTTTATCACTAAAAACGATGCAGTGCTCACTTAAGTCCCGTTTAAGCGCTTCTATAAGTGCCTTTGAATCGGTTCCTACTTGATCCATTTTATTAATAAACAAAAACGTTGGGATATGATAAAGCTTTAAAAGTCTCCATAAAGTATGGGTATGCCCTTGAATACCATCTGCCCCGCTAATAACCAAAATCGCATAATCTAATACCTGAAGTGTGCGTTCCATTTCTGCTGAAAAATCCACATGCCCTGGTGTATCTAGTAAAGCGACCTCTGTATCTCCTATTTCAAACTGAGCTTGCTTTGAAAAAATAGTAATGCCTCTTGCTTTTTCAAGGGCATAAGTATCTAAATAAGCGTCTTTATTATCCACACGCCCCAGCTTTCGAATTTTTCCACTTAAATAAAGCATACTTTCTGACAAAGTGGTTTTCCCTGAATCCACATGTGCCACAATGCCTATGACGATTTTCTTCTTCATGTTGTTTTCATTAATCCTTCCTTAAAATTCGTTTAAGCATTTTTACTCTTAATGTTTATTTTATCATATCCTTTGGTTTTTCAGATAATAATTTTGTTTTTTTATCCTTTTTCTTCATCAAAAGAACCTAGAAAATGAGTTATCGTCCATTTTCTAGGTTCTTTATTAATTGGATATTGATGTCTTATGTTTTTTATTCATGTTGTTCTAATTGTTGGACGGATTTGATTTGATAAAGTCCCATAGAAACAAGTGTTAAGAGCCTCCCTGCTACCATAATTAAAAAGCCTGTTCCTCTTCCACTTCCAACCCCTATAAGCTTACCCACACTTCCTCTGCAAGATAGCCTCCTTCTAAAAAGAAGGGGTGTAAAAATATAATCGGCTAAAATGCCTTCTCTCACACCTTCTTCTACCAGTTTAGCTAAAATAGGTGTCACACTTGCAATGATTGTGCCTTGTACCCTTTGGTGTAATAAACTATTTTCCACATGATGCAAATTTTGATAAACTGCATCATTTTCTTCATGATATTGCTTAATATTAAGCGCCTTGATCACCTTTACCATACGCTGGGTCACTGAAGCATTCTCACATTTTGTGGCCGTTTTAGCAGCTTGGATAATTTCTTTATTATAACGCTCTACCAACTACCAAGGCTTCTAAAATATCTTGTTTCGATTTAAAGTGGTAATACAAGGTTCCTCTTGCAATGCCTACCCTTTCTAAGATTTCATTGGTACTGGTTTTTCATAACCTTTTTCATTAAAAAGCTGATCTGCCACATCCAGTATTTCATTTTTTCTTCTGCTTCTTTTACAATTCTCATACACTCTGCTCCTTACTCATCATCTTACCGACACACTGTCGATTATAAAATAAATCGTCTATTAAACAATAACTTTAATATCTTCTTTACATTTTCTTCTCCTATCTCCCCAACGTGATAGCGTTGAAACTGGGTTTAATGAGTGTTATACTAGTAACCGTTAATAAAACGAGCAAAGATTTTTAGACTCAGAAAGGAACAACTATGATAAAGGTTGAACATTTATCTTATGGCTTTCCACAAAAAGATTTATTTCATGATATCAGCTTTACGCTAGAAGAAGGCCAGCATTGTGCCTTTATTGGTACAAGTGGAAGTGGTAAGAGTACACTTGCCCAAATGATTCGACATCCTGAACCTTTTATGTATGAAGGTAAATTAGAAACCCTTCCTTCTTCAAAAATTGGCTATGTCGATCAATTTTTTGACCGTCATGAGGTATCTACTACCACTGTTTTTGACTATATTGCCTCTTATGCGATTCAGCTTCAAAATCAATTGACCGATATTTGTATGCAAATGGAAACCGCTACGGATTTAGAGGCTTTACTGGAAGCTTATCAGGATACACTAGATGCTTATGATGCCATTGGAGGCGATGCGTTTGAAAGCCTGATTGAAAAGAAGCTTTATTTAGCGGATTTATCTGATCGTAAAAACCTCCCACTTACAGCCTTAAGTGGTGGTGAGCTTAAGCTTGTCCAAATCATTAAAGAAATGATGACGCATCCTGCTTTGCTGATTATGGATGAACCAGATGTTTTCTTAGACTTTGAAAACCTTGGGGCACTTAAAAATCTTATTAATGCCCATAAAGGCACTTTATTAGTCATCACACATAATCGTTACCTGCTTGGTAACTGCTTTAATAAAATTCTTCACTTAGAAAATAAAGAACTTCAAGAATATGACGGTAGTTATACGGCTTATCATGCCTCACTTCTTGAACGTAAAATTGAACTTCAAGAACTTGCTGCAGCCGACACTGAAGAAATTAAACGTAATGAAGCACTTATCGAGCGTCTTAGAACCGCTGCAACTGATCATGATGACCCTTCGCGTGGTAAATCATTAAAGGCACGTCTTAAAATCCAAGAACGTCTTGAAAAAAGACGTATCAAGGCACCATTTGTAGACATCAAGGAGCCTGCCATTTGCCTTGAAACCAATCATCCACTTGAAGAAGGCAATGCTTTAGAAGTTCATGGCTTATCCATTGCTTTTGATACCCCCCTTCTTGAAGAGATAGAATTTGAAATAGGGGCTCATGATAAAGTGGCTCTCATTGGGCCAAATGGAACTGGAAAATCTACTTTACTGCGTGCCATTTATAAAAGGCAAAGCCCTGAAATCACTTACCATCCTGAAACTGAGATGGCCTATGTTTCTCAGCTTGAGAATGAAACATTAGACGAAGAAAAAACACTTCTTGAAACCTTCTTAGGTGAAGAGTTAACAACACCCGATGAGGTTTATCAGTATCTTAAAGGGTATGGTTTCCATGAAGAAATGCTAACTCAGCGTATCAAAAATCTTTCAGGTGGTGAGAAAAACCTGCTTCAACTAGCTAAAATCGCACGCCATGATGCCAATTTACTGCTTCTAGATGAGCCAACTAGTCATCTTGATACGTACGCTCAAGTAGCTCTTGAAAAAGCCATTCAAAATTATAATGGTGCTATTTTAATGATTTCTCATGATTTTTACTCTATTGCGCACTGTATGGATTATATTTTATATATTGATGACCATCATATTCGACGTGTGAGTATGCGTAAGTTTAGAAAAATGATTTATGCCCGTTATTTTGATAAAGATTATTTAGAAATCGAACAGAAGAAAAAAGAATTGGAGCTTAAGATTGCAAAAGCACTTAAATCAGAAGATTTTTCCGAGGCTAAAAACTTATTTGAGGCGCTTAAACCGCTTATTCCTTCTTATATTTAAATCGCAGACTGCCTTTACAAAAAACTCAAGAAATGGACTTTGTATTGTCCTTTCTTGAGTTTTTTCTTGCACCAGACGTCTATTTCTAACATTGACATCTTACAAAGGGTGCTATATAATTTTGCTATTTATAAAGCTTACTACTTAATATAGAAAGGATTGATTTTCATGTTTACAAGATGGGAACACTCAGATTATCCCTATCTTTACGATACACATGTTCATACACATGAAGGCAGTGCATGTGGTAAAAATACAGCTGCTGAAATGGTTAGGGCTTATAAAAAAGCAAACTATACAGGCATTATCATTACCGACCACTTTTTCTATGGGAATACAGCCATTGATCGCATGCTTGATTGGTCTGACTGGGTAAATGCCTTTTGCTTAGGCTATGAGCATGCCTATGAAGAAGTTAAAAAAATAGGTCTAAATGTGCTATTTGGTTGGGAATCTGGCTATCAAGGCACAGAATTTTTAATTTATGGTCTTGATAAACAATGGCTCTTATCCCACCCTGAAATCAAAGATGCAACGATTCCAGAGCAGTTTACTCTTGTCCATGAGGGAGGCGGCATGGTGATTCATGCCCATCCTTATCGAGAAGAACCTTATATTGATACCATTCGCCTTTTCCCCGAATTTGTAGATGGTGTAGAAGTGCTAAATGCTTGTCATTCTAATTCACACAGTCCTTCTCATTACAATGTTGCTTTTGATCAACAGGCTGCTACCTATGCCCTTTCGCATCATTTTCCAGTAACGGCTGGTTCAGATATGCACCATACTTCTCTTTTCGGGGGTGGCATGGCATTTCATCATCCACTAAGCACCATCCAAGACTATATCACAGCTGTTCAAATAAAGAAAACTTATCTACTTACTAATGGTGAACAAACCTTTTTAATTTTTTCATCATACTCTTTTGCATTAAATACAGAGGTATTATCTTTCATTCTTTTACCTTCTTTCTGATAACCTAAGCGATCACTTATTGTTTTACCTAATGTAGAAGTCCCTGAACCTGATGCCCCATAAATATGAATGACTTGACGTTTTTCTTCCATTTAATTTTCCTCCAAAGCTGCTTTTATTGCCTTTGCAATTTGCTTCATCTCCAATGGATTGACTTTACAAACTAATCGATCATAAGTATAAAGTCCATTGATTTCTGTTTCTACATCTGAAAGCTGTGTATAAATACAACCACATAAGCCTTCCTTTATAGAAGGAATCACTGCTTCATCATACAAGCTCTTGATACGCTTCATCAGCTGCTCCTCGGTACCTGCTTTTCCGTAATCATAGGTATGTTTTGCATGATAGAGATGACCAGAAATTTTCCTTGTATAGCCCCCACACTCGCTTAAAAAGACGGGGCGCTCTTTTGAATAAAGCTTTTTATGCTTAAAATACATATGTACACTTTCAAAATCACTTTCTTTTTGATGAAACCAGCCTGAAGTTGCATCATACAGTCTAGAGGGGTCCACTTGTTTAAAATATTTATAAAGACGATCCGCATCAAACTGTCCCCAGCCTTCATTAAAAATCGTATAACCTATAATACAAGGATGATTCATTAAATGCTGTATCATTTGAGAGCCCTGTTTTTCAAAAAATGCTTTACTTTACATTCAAGTGCCATTGGCAGTTCTTCAATAAGTGGTGTATTAATGAATCATTTCTTAAACTTTCCCTGTTTATAGCCTATGCAATAACAAAAATCACTGTATGATGATTCCTTGTATTTTGTCATATTTTATTATATTTTAAAAGGATTGCTATCTCAATAACTATATCTATAGAAAAAAACAACTCCTTCTCTATAATTCATAATACTTAATTTTGAATTTCTCTTAGTCGCTCTCTAAGCCACGTATTTCTATTTTTGACCTCATTATTTTTAACTGCTTTATAAATCGCATTTCGATTGCCCACTAAAACCACCACTTTTTTGGCTCTTGTTATGCCAGTGTAAAGTAGATTTCTTTGAAGCATCACATAATGGCTAAAGGTGATCGGCATAATGACAATAGGGTATTCACTTCCCTGTGCTTTATGAATAGTTGTAGCATAAGCAAGTACAAGCTCATCTAACTCTAGTGCCTCATACTCTATTTCTTTGTCATCAAATCTTACTTTTAATGTCCGTTCTTCCGTATCGATTGCGGATATAAAACCAACGTCTCCATTGAACACTTCCTTATCATAATTATTGCGAACCTGCATCACTTTATCATAAAGTCTATACTCTGTGGCGCCTCGCTTTAAATGAATCTCACACGGATTAAGTGCCGACTGAAGCACTGAATTTAGGTTAGCTGCCCCTGTTTCTGAGCGCTGCATAGGTGTTAAAATCTGAATATCTTTGATTGGATTTACTTTATAATAGTTAGGGAGTCGTTTGGTACATAAAGTCTCGATGGTTTGTAAAACTTCTTCATTATCTTCCGCTTCAATGAAAAAGAAATTACTTTGTCTTCCCCCTTTAAGGTCAGGATTTTCACCCTTATTAATTTTATGTGCATTGGTAATAATTTTACTTCCCATAGCTTGCCTAAAAATACGCTCCAGCTTAATGGTAGGCACTACACCCGAATCAATTATATCTCTTAGCACATTCCCTGCGCCTACTGAAGGAAGCTGATCAATATCCCCTACAATAATAAGAATCATATGATCTGGAATCGCTTTTAACAAATTATACATTAAAATAATATCAATCATAGAGGCTTCATCAATAATCAGTACATCCCCTTCTAAGGGATTATCCTCATTTTTCTTATAGCCTTCAGGCGGCTTGCATTCTAGTAATCGATGAATCGTTTTGGCTTCCATCCCTGTGGCTTCACTCATCCTTTTAGCGGCTCTGCCTGTTGGTGCAGTTAAAAGGACTTCCATTCCTGACTCTTTAAATAACTGGATAATACCATGAGTCGTTGTGGTTTTACCAGTTCCGGGGCCACCTGTTAACACCATGACTTTTGACTTTTCAGCTAAACTTATAGCGGCTCTTTGAATCTCATCGTAAGTCATATGCTCATTTTTTTCTAATTGTTCAATCACTTCATCACTTTTTCTCACTTGCTTTTTAGTATGAGATTGCATGATTTGTTTTAAGCGCCTTGCTACACCATTTTCGCTAAAATAAAATGGTGGTAAATAAATTCTATCTGGCGTCTCTTTGATAATCTCTTTTTGTTCTATCAAATAATCCATACTCATTATGATTTTGGATTCTTCTACTTCTAATATTTCCACACTTTTAGTAAGAAGTTGCTCCCCAGTGGCATAACAATGTCCTTCTTCAGAAAGGTGGCTGAGTGTATAAAAAATACCTGCTCGGCATCTTTTGAAGGAATCTTTTTGAATGCCCAATTTTTCGGCAATTCCATCTGCCGTTTTAAACCCAATCCCATAAATATCATCTGCTAATTGATAAGGATTTTCTTTGACCACCTCAATACTTGTATTGCCATAAACCTTATAGATGCGGCTTCCAAAAGAAGTTGAAACCCCATAAGACTGTAAGAAAAGCATGATATTTTTAATTTCTTTTTGATCTTGCCATGCCTTCTTAATCATTTCTACACGTTTCTTACCAATACCAGGCACCTCAATCATCCGATCAGGCTCTTCTTCTATAATATCTAAGGTCTTTTCTTTAAATTGATTAACGATTTTTTTAGCATATACAGGTCCGATTCCTTTAATTAACCCACTTCCTAAATACTTCTCAATCCCATATATACTAGCTGGAAGTGCTTCCTCCCATTCTTTTGCATCAAACTGCCTACCATACTTAGGATTACTTGACCAGAAACCCTTTATCGTAATCACTGAACCCACATTAACCGTTGCCATACTTCCTACAACCGTTACTAAATCCATATACCCCTTCGATTTAATCTTAATGACACTATACCCTGTTTCCTCATTCGCATAAGTAATCCGTTCTACAACGCCTCTTAAACTCTCCATTAGTTTCCGTCCTTTTATGTAACAATATAGTATATCACATGATGTAGCCTTTATCCTAATCATAAAAAACTTACACAGCTTAATTTTTTTATTGAACTATTGACTTAATTATGGAAATGCGTTAGAATGACGAAAATAGTTATTCTGCCACCGGGTAGAAATGCGAAAGCATTCGTTACACATCGTTAGATCTTAGAAGATGTGCGTACGGGTGCTTATTTTTGTTTGAAGGTCTTTATATGTTGCTAAAAAAAGCAAAAATATCGTGGAATTATTTTACAAAAGAGGAACTTTTGTTATAAAGTAAAATAGAAAGGAATGAGCATAAAATGTTTAGAGAAATGAGAAGAAAAAAACAACTTTTAAGCAATCAAGAAAGTGTCGATCTATTAACCAACGGAACTTCCGGTGTGTTGGCTTTACTTGGAGATGACGATTATCCATATGCAGTACCAGTTAGTTATGTATATGATCATTCTAAGATTTATTTTCATGGTGCAAAAGTAGGACATAAAATAGACGCAATCAGTAAATGTGACAAAGCATCCTTTTGCGTCATAGAGCAAGACAATATAGTTCCTGAAGAATACACAACATATTTTAGGAGCGTAATTGCTTTTGGCAAAATCCACATAATGGAGGATGAAAAAGAAATAAGAGAAGCAATTAAAAAGTTGGCAATCAAATATCATCCAACAGATAATGAAACAACCAGAAATCAAACAATTGACAAAGAGTGGAAACCTTTATGTATGATAGAATTCTCTATTGAACATATGACAGGCAAAGAAGCAATAGAACTTGTAAAAAGGAGAGTACATCCCGAGTAGCAACTTGTTTCAAGCCAATAGGTTTGCCAATTATTTTAAGAGGTTATGTTAGAATTTCTTATTTTATCCTAATTGAAAAAAGTCCCTTATATATAAAAAGACTATAAACTCTTATTATATAAAGGGACTATAAACTCTTATTATATAAAGGGACTATAAACTCTTATTATATAAAGGGACTATAAACTCTTATTATATAAAGGGACTATAAACTCTTATTATTCATTTTTATCTCTACATCTAAAACCATGAAATAAATAAACACCAAGTATTGCATTAAATCCCGTTGCAGCAAACACACTAAATCGCTCTACAATTCCAAAATACGCCTCTGGTACAATACCTGTTCCAACAGCTCCTACAAGCATCATCATAAATGCAATTCCTGCCCATATAGAAACTCGTCGAATTTCTTTTTCCTTAATTCCAGCAAGAATAATAAGGACAAGGGAAACAATGGATAATCCTACTACCCCACTTGTCACTACATAGACGTGCATAATATCCTGAAATGTCTCCATGCCTTTGCCACTTGCTGAGAGTGGAAATAACTCATACCCAACAGCAGATACCCAATTCATGGCTGCAAATAAGTAGATTCCTACACGAAAAAGTTTCGAAGAAATCTTATGCTCAGATACAAAAATACAGACACACATGATAGAAACTAACCCACATTTTCCATATAAAGCAGATAATTGTGACCATAGCTGCTTGGATGGTGCTGTCTCTGCTGATAAATCACTTACTGCTTGCTCCATCCAATTATAGCCTGGAAAAGCCAATGGTGAAAAAATGACTGCCACAGCATATGATAAAAGCGAAATAATGCCTAAAAGTCCTAACCAGTTAATCAATGTCTTTTTCATTTTCACATCCCCCTATTTGTCTGCTAAACCACTTGATATATTCCTGTATCATTGTAGAATTTTGAAAACTTCCTGCATTTGTTCCCATACAATCTATTTGATAATCCATCATTGAATGGATTGTCATCGCATAAGAAGTCGCTGCTATATCCACATTTTCACATTTCAACTTTCCATGTACAGCTAAAGCATGAAATAAATTTTTAATAGCTAAAATCATATGATCAGTCTCTTCTACTATAATCTGTGTTGCTAAAGGATTGGTTGCACGTTCAGAGTACAACACTTTAAAAAAATGCATCATACGCTTATCTGCCACAAATCGATTATATTGACTCACTTTCTCTAAAAGAATGCTCTCTAAACTGTTATCATCCAAAAAAGAGCTGTCATCAAGTTCTATATCTTTTGCCTTTTTCCATGTTTCTTCCCTTAGAAAACGATACATCTCATTTATAATGTCTTCTTTAGATTTGAAATGATTATATAATGAAGGCTTTTTGATACCTAGTTTTTCTGCAATTTGAGCCATAGATACTGACCCCAGGCCATTTTCAGCTGCCAGCTCCAATGTTGTCAAAATAATTTCTTCTTTTCGATTCATGCAAAAACTTCCTTTCACTAGTCATGATACTACCGTTCGTTAGTTTGTGTCAATTAAAACACTCTTAATTTAAGGAAAATTTTTGCCTATAGAAAAACGCCAGCATATCATACTGGCGTTCCCACTTCTATTAGATTACCATCAGGATCATAAAAACGAATGACTTGTTGCCCCCAACTATGTGTCATCAATTGATTCACATATTCGATGGGTTCAGGATAATTTTCTAGTTTCTTTCTAAAAGCCTCTATGTTTCTTTCTTCAAAATATAGTTCGCTCATATTGTTTCTAGGGATACACTCTCTTCCAAGAAACTGCTCCCAATACTTAATATCTTGAAGAACAAGTCCCTCTGTCATAATTACATTCCCATCATTATCAAGAATAACTTGTAATCCAAATAATTCTTTATAAAAAGCAATAGATTTTTCCATATCTTTTACAACAATTAATACATTTTTTAGTTTCATCCTTTATCTCCCTTAAAACAATAAAATAACCTTTAAGCCTTATGATTTTAAACACCTTACTCCAACATAAAGGGCTAATGCCCCTTGTGTTTTTCCTTTTTCTTTTGCTGCTTAAGTTCAAATAATCGTAACTGCCTAGCCTCTTTTTGTTCTCGGCTTTTTTCTTTTCGTTCTTGTTTGTTTTGCTCATGTTGTAATTTCAATGCTTGCTGTGATTTCGTACCGATTCCTATTTGCTGCATCTGTTTTTTCACATCACGTTGCATTTTCTTAGGATTTCTTTTTACTTCTTTTACAGTATTTGCCACACCATCTTCATTATTGGATAAAATAATATCTGTTGCTTTTTGTTTTAACATGGGGTCTGCATTTTCCACCGCATAACTCTCATCCGCCAATTCAAACATATCGATATCATTTTTTCATCCCCAAACACAACTACTTTTTCACATCCTAAATACGCTTTTAATTGCCTTATAGCATTTGATTTTGATGCCGTTTTGGCATAATTTCAAGCCATTAACGTTTAGAGTAAATATCCTCTGCATATACTACATGAAATACTTCTTTGTATTTATCATACATAGGTTTTAATTTTTCTGCTTCATCTATGCAAGTAATATAAAAGATGTTGCCATTTTTTAATGCTTCTTTAGTTTCTACACGATTGCTTCGAATATCTCCTTTTCTGGTAGCTAAAAACTCATTTATTCCTTTCGTTACTTTTTTGGCAGTCATTAAAGATCTCGCCGTTGCATAAGAAAACAACATCCCTTTTTCTGTTAGCGTATTCAAAATCTGATTCGTATATGCGGATGTCTTTGCATCACTTCTTAGTAAGGTTCCATCTAAATCTGAAACATATAATGTCTTCATGCTCTAACCCTTCCCAAAATAGTGTTTGTTAATAATTTATATTTACTTTAATCTAGCCATTCTTTCCTGTATACTTTGTTCAAATTCCTCTTCTGTATAAGAAGGATCTTTTGTGCCTCTCCATATATCACAAGGCACACACTCACACGCTCCACATCCTTTAAGCTTCTTTTGATTAATAGAACACTCATATATTGGGCATGCCTGACCCTCAGGTGCATGAAATACTTTTCCCTCACAAGCATTACACCCTTTACACACATTTCCAAAACATCCACATGTTGAGCAATCTGCACCACAACAGCTTATCGTATTTTCCACATTCATCCCCTCCAAGATTTCTTTTTGTTTCTTTTTACTAAATCCTTTAAGTACAAGCTGATAGGCTTTATCCAGTAAGTCTTTTAACAAATCATCTGGTACCTTCCCATCTACTTTAATAGAATTCCAATGCTTTTTGTTCATATAATAACCCGGAATAATATCCTCATACTGTTTCCTAAGGAACTCTCCTTCTAGCGGCTCCAATTTCAGTGTAATATAGTATGGTTTATTATGCTCATCCATACAAATTGCAGCAAACATCTTTCCACCAATTTGATAGCGCATCCAGTTCCAGTCCTTCTGAAGGTCTTTTGTCACCCCCACTTTGCTAAGTAAATAATCATCCATCCATATATATCTCATATAGCTCCCCCTTTTCTCATCATTTCAGAACTTATAACCCATCTTCATATTTCTTTTTCATGCAGGCAATGCTGTTTCTAATCTCCTCTCTTATTTCCTTCGGTTCTAGTAATTCCACCTTATCCCGAAATGACATAAGCCATGTCATGAGATTTTCTCTATTTGTATAGTCTGCCTGAAATAAAAGTTTCCCATCTTTCTGCTCTTTAAAGCTTTCACTTCCAAATTCCTCTACCAACCTCCATTTGCACTCTGGTTCAAACAAAGCCTTTACTTTAATCCCCCCTGGAAATATTCTTTCATGGCTTAAATCCGGCATTGGCACATTTTTTCTTGAAAATTTATGTTCCAATAGATTCACCTTATCCATTCGGTTTAATTTAAACAGCCTAAAATCTCTGCGCTCTGTACACCATCCCCATACATACCAGCTTGCCCATCTGAATATAAGATAGTAAGGCTCTATACAACGAGTTGACTGACCTTTAGGTGAATAATATTCAAATTCCATTTCTCTACATGTGTCAATCGCTACACGAATAAGATCAATTTTAGACACAAGGGAGTCTTTATACCATGAAGATAAATCTATAAGTACCGACTGATTGCCCACCATGAAATCTGAAGAACCTGCTGACAACTTTTCCATCAATTTTCCATAGTGATTTGTACCATTTACACTATCCAGACTACGAAGACCGGCAAGGATATCCTGCATTTCCTCATGCGTAAATAAAGTCTTATCCAGTTTGTAGCCCTCCATAATGGAAATCCCACCATTTACACCTTGCTTTGTTACCACAGGAATTCCCGCTTTACACAAATCTTCAATATCCCGATTAATCGTTCGCCTAGAAACTTCAAACTGTCTCGCAAGAGCGGGCGCTGTAAGTACATCTTTTTGTAACAGCATGGATAAAATTCCAATCTGTCTATCTATTTTCATGACCTCTCCTTTACATTTTTATTATGCTACAAAAAACATGCCAACTATATGTCATGTTTTTATTGTACGGATAAAAATTCTGATTCATTCCCTAACCTACATTAATAAGATTTTCAAGATGCTCTTTTTTCATAGCCAATAATTCAATCTGTTGAGCTAATGCTTGATTCCGATCAAAATTAGGGGCATCAATAATCGCTTTAATTTCTTTTAATGGGAATTCCAGCTCCTTAAACAGCAAAATCTGTTGCAACCTTTCCATAGCCGTATCATCATATAGTCGATATCTGGACTCTGTATGTTCAGTTGCTGGCAAGAGTCCTATCGTGTCATAATATTGCAAGGTACGTATAGTCACTCCCGTCAATTTACTAACTTCCTTTACTGTCATCATTAGCTTTTTCCTCCCCTTCAAAATAATCTATTATTCATACATTAATTGTAGCATAAATAATAATTCGTGTTTTTACTTTTTCTCGCTACTACGCGCCAAAAGAGCCATTTACTTTCAAAATTACTTGAAAATAAATGGCTCAGACTTCTTTGATATTCTTATTTAACTCACATTTATTTCTTATGTTTCTGATAAAACTCTTTCAAATCAGCTTTTACTTCATCTGACAACATTGTTTTCTTTACCCCTTCAATCGCTCCTTCAAGTGCCATTAGGCGATGAATACAAGCCGACTCATCCATTTCTTGTATTTTTAACCAGGCTGTTTTAGCCCCTACTTCTTTCAATTCTTCAAAAGAATTTATCCCAGCCTGAATCAATTGCTCTTCAACTTTTTTCCCTATATTCGGTAATTTTGACAGTTCTCCCATAAAATATTTCTCCTTTTATAAATTCAATTTGTATTTAAATCTGTTGACTCACCCGTGATTTGATTGAATACACTATATGTAATAGAGTAGTGCTTCAAGTTAATACTTTCTTTCCCGCAAATACGCGAAATGGAATTTCAAAATATACCCTCACTACATCATTGCAATTGATACAATTATGGGCTAATGACCAAAACATTTGATTAAACGGAATATCTGCTCAACGGTTGCCGTTAAGTTTTCTCGAGCATTTTCAGGCTCCATTGCCTCTTTTAGCGTTGTAACAGTGCGTAATATTGGAAAGAATGCCTCAATTCCATGCTGGTTACATAAAACCGCATCTTCTGTCACACAACCCGAAAATGCCAGAACTTTTTTCCCATATTTCTTTGCAATCTCTGCAACGCCAATGGGAGCTTTTTCCATAGCCGTTTGGGCATCAAGTCTTCCTTCACCACCATCTGCCAAAGGTCGAACCATCACTTCTGCATCATTGAATACTCTATGTATGCCTTCAGAAATAGCCGCGCCCGCTTCCAGGGAACTTAAGCTTCCTTTTAAAGAATCAATTGCTACTACAACTTTCATAAAATACGCCACCTTTTTTATCAAATTGATCAATAGCCTTCTTCATTTCTTCACTGTCTCCAATTGCTACGTTTATTCGTTTGAATTTCTATCAACAATCCTCCTATCGGGAAGTAGCGAATATAGCGCAAATATCTTACTATTAATTACCATTTCTTGCTATCTAAGCATATGCATTTCGCCTTATAATAAAAAGTGACTCATCAGTATTTCTCTAAACACAAATAAAGTCATCTCCAGATTTGGTTCATTATGGAGAAAATAATAAAGTAAATGCTCCATTACCTTTTCTTTATTAAATGATTGGTTAATATGACCAAACTCAGATATACCATTTGAACTGTTTCTTAAACAACCAACCTACTAAAGTAAGTGGAATTGCACATTAATGTGTGCAACTAAAAGTCGCTATGTAAGACTTAAGTCTTCTAGAAGACCTAAGCTCAAGCTTATTATCATGACTGAAACTCATCTTCTATTTTGAAGATTTCGTCCTTTTCATCATTTCCTTGATTAGCAATATAATTTCTTATCATTTCTTCTGTTACACTTCCTACTGTTGCACAAAAATATCCCCTTGCCCATAAATGCTGTCCCCAATATCTTTTCTGCAATTCTGGAAATTGTTCTTGCAACAACCTGGAACTTCTTCCTTTTAAGTATTGCACAAGCTTACTGGGTGCCATGCTCGGTGGGCATGATACCAATAAGTGTATATGTTCTTTACCTACACTTCCTTGCAAAATATTTACTCCTCTTGCATTACAACCTTGCCTTATGAGTTCCCTCACTCTTAGTGCAATATTACCATTCAACACATGATATCTATATTTTGTAACCCATATTATATGGTACTTTATATTATATATCGTATGACTCCCTTTGTTATATTCATCCATACTATCACCTCTAGCAATAGTATTACCAATGAATACAAAGGCTCTAAAAGCGTATACCTTCTAAAGAAGGTGAAGTTAGACCACGATCTTGGAATTTAAAAGTGGCAATATCCTTGTCATTTTCAACCTATCGTAGTATTTTTTCATATGTGTCTTACTTGAGATTAGGATTTAGTTCTCCCATAACTTTATTTAAAAAATACTCATAAACCTGTTCTATCTCACCCCCTTTGCTTTTCAAAAATGAAGTCTCACGCACAATAAAAAAATCTCTCATATTATTAATTCTGTTCTTCTTGTTCTAAAATCTCACCAAGGGTAACTCCGGCTTCTGTTTTCCACATTCTATTTCCACTGGTGCTATTACCTGTTACTAAATCAGATGCACCTGAAGGCGATGAAAACAATTCATTTCTCATGAATACCCCATCTTTAATCGTTCCTTCAGCTATTAACTGTGCACGTTTTTTCTTAGCCCATGACGGAGTTGATTTTGTGTCACTTTCTCTAATCTTACTTCCTTTAAGAACAACATAACCTTCTACGGTTCTAATCATTCTTGCATTAACTGATTTGTTTTTTGTTTTAATATAAAACACTTGTTTCCCAGATAAATCATCAGAAGCATTATCTTTCTTAAGTAATGGTTCAAAGACCTTATGCCCCATTCCAAATGTTAACACAGTGACATTGTCAATAAAATCTTCCATTTCATCCTGCTCATCAATTGCAATAGATGCGGATGTCGGCTTTTGAGTATTCATTACTGTATATCTATCCACTTGGGTCGCAATATCATATAAACGGCCTTCAAGATATTTGACATGTGCTTTATTAAAATGGTCATCTTGGCTTACAAAGACAACCGCTTCACTCCAATAATCTTTCTTATCTTCATGGTCCTTTAAGCGAGTATAGGCATCTTCTGTTTCCCCTACATATACCACAGGTCGCCCGCTATCATCTTCATCCCCAAACAATAAGTAAACTGCCGGTCTTTTTAATTCATCAATATCCCCACATTTTCTATACAAAGCTCTTGGAATTCGATATGCCTTTGTAGTTCTACCTGCTAAAGTACAAATCCATCTTCCAGCAACATCGCCATCCATCATAAAAATTTTTAGGCTCTTTCCTCTAGCCATAGCACTCAACTCCCTTTCCTATAAGTATCCAAAGCAATCGTTAATGGGTGTTCAATTTTCAAATATCCATAGTGTAGTGTCAACCCTGTTTTGTTGACCAATTCCCACATGAAATAAATTTGATTTAAAAAATAATTACCCAAGGCTAAATCTAACACTTGACGATAGAACCTAAAATAAGCCTTTGAAATCAATGATTTATTTACTTGTCAGGGTTCACTCTTGACATCAAGGTAACCGACTCAACGTGGCTCGTGTTTGGGAACATATCTACTGGTTGCACTTTTTCTACCTTATACTCTGCTGCATTCGTTAAATATGCTATATCTCTAGCTAATGTAGCAGGGTCACATGACACATACACAATTTTGTTTGGCGCCATGTCTTTAAGCGTTTCAAGTAACTTTTCATCGCAACCTTTTCTTGGTGGATCCACAACAATGGTATCTGCTACAATACCTTGTTTATAAAGCTTTGGAATAATCTCTTCTGCCTTTCCTGCATAAAACTCTGTATTGAAAATGCCATTGAGCTTTGCATTTTCTTTGGCATTTTCAATAGCCTCTGGAATAATTTCTACACCATAAACCTTTTTGGCTTTTTGAGCTAGAAATAAGGAGATGGTTCCAATGCCGCAATATGCATCCCATACGGTTTCACTTCCTGTCAAATTGGTAAACTCCAATGTCTTTTGATAAAGAACCTCTGTTTGAGTAGGATTGACTTGGAAAAAAGCAAGTGGAGAAAGTTTGAATTTCAACTTGCCAATTTGCTCTGTAATTTCTTCCGTTCCATATAATACGGTGCAACGCTCTCCTAAAATAACAGGTGTATTTTGAGTATGATGATTTAAAATCACACTCGTAATCTCAGGGATTTCTTTTAGTTTTTCAATTAGCTTTTCACTGTGAGGTAATGTTTTACCATTGATGACTAAGCATACCATGATTTCTTTTGCATGATAACCCGTGCGAATCATTAAGTGGCGCACTAAGCCTTTGTGGGTCTCGTCATCATAAATACTGATTTCGTTTTCTATAAGAAATGCTTTCACAAGTTTAATAATCTCTGCATTCATAGGATGCTGAATCGGACAGTGATCAATTGGAACAACTTTTCTACTTTTAGGAGCAAAAAAGCCAATTTCCACTTGACCATTCACTTTGCGTACGGGATATTGCGCTTTATTGCGGTAGTGATAAGGTTCTTTCATGCCTAATGTGGGTTCCACCTTGATATCTGTGAGTTTTCCAATACGTGTTAAACAGTTTTTAACCTTGTTTTGTTTCCATTCTAATTGTTTTTCATAACGTAACGCTTGGAATTGACAGCCTCCGCATGCTGCCTCTTTTTCACATCCGCTCTTTACACGCTCTGAAGATGGTGTGATCATACGAACGATTTCACCAAATCCATAATTTTTCTTAAGCTTAGTCAGTTTGATTTCTACTAAGTCACCTATGAGGGCATTGGGAATAAAAACGGTGAAATCTTGAATTTTTCCAATACCTTCTCCGCCTTCTCCTAAATCACAGATTTCTACTTTATAATGCTCATCTTTTTGTATGACTTCCTTCATGCTTTTCTCCTAATTCCAGTGTTTATCATTTTTCATTTCATCTTCAAGTAAAAGGGTTTTAATCGCCTTTGCTAATACTTCATCACTGACAACTTGCATTTGGTCTGTCATGTTTTTTTGCAAGTAACGTTCTAAAAGAGGTGATGCGGCGTGATTATCTTCTGCTTTTTTCTCTAACTTTTTATAAGGTGCTTCTTTGGTTTGTTTTACGTTTTGTTTTTTATCAAAAAACATCCTAAATCTCCTTTGCCCATTCACATACTGTATCTTTGCAGATGCAGTGTTTACATTTTATATAATCTGCTTTACATCTTATCTTTTTCTTTCCCTCAAGCATTTGCTCCATTTGCTTCATCACTTCATAAACTTCTTTTCTTAACTCATTAGTATTGCGTACTTTAAAGGTTTTATTAGCATAAACCAATTTCCCATAAGGGGGTCTTTTGCCATATACTTTTTCCACTAAAATAAAATAAGCAACCAGCTGATATAAATCGCCTAAATGCGGTTCATCTTCTTTTAACTTGCCACTTTTAATTTCTAAAGGGACATACCGCCTCAGCACCCATGTTTCAAAAATCATATCGGGTTTTCCTTGAAGCCCTGTTTCCTCGTCCTTAAGCATTTTAACGCCCTTTTCATCCAGATAAATGGCTGTGGCCCTAGGAACACCAATTTGTTTTTTGTTTTTGCAGGTAATGGTTGGCCTAAAAAGATAAAAAAGAATCCCAAACACAACAAAAACAATGCTTAATTCTACTATTTGAACCATGCGAATAAACTCCATACTAACAATAAGATAAAAAGAAGTACAATGCCCCACTCAAGTTTTTTCTTTAGGCGATACGTCTTGTAATACTTTTCATGAAAACTTAAACCCTTTTTAAAATTCCCTTCCTCAGGTGATTCATTTCGTTCTAAAGCACTATATTTTTCTCTGAGTGCCTTCTGTCCATAAACTTTGCCATAATACCATTGATAGGGACAATACGTAAATCGGTTAATTTCATTGGCTGAAATTTTTATGTTTTTTTTACTCATAGCTTCACTCTTCGGATATTTCTTGTTAACACCTTATGGTAGCCTGCATAAGGTTCATCATGGCTGCTATCTAGCATTTCCTCCATCATCTTTAGTCTAGAGTCTGAGTAGTCTGCCAAATGAACAATCATCGCTTCCATGCATTTTGGGCGTTTAGGTGAACCATACTCATATTCCCCATGGTGTGCAACGAGTATATGTTTTAAAATACGTTCCATCTCTTCCGGGAACCCTTCTATACCACGTGCCACATCATGAACCATTTCAGCCCCAATGAGTAAATGCCCTAGTAATTGTCCTTCATCTGAATAATCATTTTTAGGAAAGGCTGTGAGTTCTTTTAGTTTCCCAATATCATGTAGTAAACAGCCTGCAATGACATAATCCATCACGACATGGTCATATTGCTTGGCTAATTGTATGCCTATTTCTGTTACCGTAACCGTATGTTCTAAAAGTCCATTTAAATAAGCGTGATGAATGGCTTTTCCTGCACTGTGCATCGTAAACTGCTCAAAAGTGGTGTCTTCATAAAAAATGGATTCTAAAAGTTTCTTTAAATAAGGATTCTCTACTTGATCTATAAATTGCATTAAGCGCTCTTCAAGAACGGTAACGTCTTTTTTTGAATGTGGCACAAATTCTTTAAGATCAAACCCTTCTTCTAATTTTTGAACTTTATTGATATTAAGTTGTAAGTTTTCTTGATAAAGTAAAGTCTCTCCTTCTACTTCAATAATATCATCGACTTCAAAGGCGCCAATTCCACTATGAATAGACCAAATCTTACCATCTAATACACCTGTGCGGTCTTGAAGCCTTACTGTATAATAATCTTTACCGTTTTTATTTTTTAATTGTTGTTTAAACTTGCACAAATATACCCCTTTAATCATTTCTTGAGGTTTTAATTCACTAATCAGTGGCATGCTATCTCTCCTCTTCTTTTCTATAACTTATAGTATCAAATCTCCCTAGTCTTTTCAACGCTTAGCAGAATCTAAAACATAAAAAAGGAAAGAAAGGGTCCACTTAAAGAGCATCCTTCTTTCCTTTTTTAATCTATGACTCTGGCATGACTTTTAGTTCTAATTTAATCGTTTTGGGCTCACCATTTCGAACAATTTTAACCTCTACAATATCCCCAACACGTTTTTCAGCTATCAAAGCTTTTAATTGAACCATCGTGCTTATATTTGTTCCTTCAAATTGAACCAATACATCTTCAGGTTGAATACCTGCTAAATCGGCACTGCCTCCTTTTATAACTGATTGAATATAAATGCCTATCGGTAATCCATAAACATTAGCTCCCATTTGACTAATTTCAATCCCC
Source organism: uncultured Cellulosilyticum sp. (assembly GCA_934725855.1). Lineage (GTDB taxonomy): Bacteria > Bacillota > Clostridia > Lachnospirales > Cellulosilyticaceae > Cellulosilyticum. The sequence goes on from CAKVCL010000001.1 coordinate 197,796, forward strand.
ATAATGCCAAGTCCTGGTCTTTCTACTAATCCATTTTGCATCAGCTCTGCTACAACCAGCTTCACTTGATTAATCGGAATGGCAAAACCAATCCCTTCCGTATCTCTTGTTTTAGCCACGTTAATTCCAATGACTTCACCACTTGGACCTACTAGCGCCCCACCACTGTTACCTGAATTAATGGCAGCACTCGTTTGAATAAGATCCATTTTATGACCTGAAACTACAATTTGACGTGAAATGCCACTAATGATTCCAGTGGTTACTGTATTACTGAGTGCCCCTGTAGCCGGTGTGCCAATCGCCACAGCTAATTGACCCACTTCTAACTTATCACTGTCTCCTAATGCAGCAATCCCTAAGCTTTTCATGGTTTCATCTGTTAATTTTAGTTTTTCTACACGTACAACGGCAATATCATTGACTGAATCCTTGCCTACAATCTTAGCTTCAGCCTTCACATCCCCAATAAAATTAACGGCTAAACTATCAGCGCCCTCAACCACATGGCAATTGGTTATAATATAATAATTCTCAGGATCTTGATCAAAAATAACCCCAGAACCCATTCCCGTTACAATGCCTTCTGTCTGAGTTCCAGAATAAAATGCTTCCATATCTCCTAGAGAAATTTTTTTATTATTATAAATAGACACCACACAAGGTCCAATATTTTTTGCAATACTAACAATATTACCATCTAATTCAGGAGGTAAAATACCATTTTCATAAGGTTCTACTACTTTAGGGGATGTACTAGTCGCTGGTTTTTGCCCAGATGCCATTTCAAAAGCTTGTTTCCCCATCTTGCTTTGGCTTAAATATTTTTCACGATAGTGTGCTTGTCCATAAGGCATGAAAAAAGCCAGACTGCCTCCTATTCCAACCCCTACACATAAACTCGCTACGGCAACTCCTGCAAGCCATTTACCAAAAGAGCGGACTACTTTATGACTTTTTTTATCTTCTATCAAAACGTCTTCTGACTGCTCATCATACTCATGAATGCCATAAATTTTTCTTGAGCGTGTTTTCCCTTCAGTAGGTTGATCTCTTCTTTCCTCTTCACTCATTTGATGTCCTCCCATACCCATAATGATCTATTTAATGGTAACAAATCCTATTTTATATTTCAAGTTAGCCATATTATTTTACGATTTAGCAGCTACTCTTAATTTGTCACTTTGATACGCTATGGGGAGTGAAAATCTAAACTCCACCATTTTATCTTCTTCTGAATACACATGAATGGTTTCATCATGTTGTTTTAATATTTCTTTTACAATCACTAATCCAAGTCCTACCCCTTTTTTATCTTGACCTCTAGACCCATCCCCTTTATAAAAGCGATCCCAAATGAGCTTTTGCTGTTCTGGGGGAATGCTTGGTCCATCATTTAAAACACTAATCCACAACTTATCTTGCTTTAATTGGGTTCGAACCACAATATGTCCATTTTGTCCTACAAACTTAAATGCATTATCTAGTAAATTTTGAATCACACGACTTACACCATCTATGTCTCCCATTACCCATGCATGACGCTCATCTAACTGAGTTATCACATGCACATTTTTCTTTTTCCGCCTGTCCTCTAGTATAAACACAGCTTTCTCAATCACTTGATTCATATTAAGGGGAACTTTTTTGATTGGCTTAATGCCTTCTTGCATTTGATTCAGTTCAAGAATGGTATTAGACATCGTAATCAGCCGTTTAGACTCACTTAGGACAATCTTTAAATACCTTTCTTGATATTCCGGATCAATGGTTCCATCTAAAATAGCTGTTATAAAGCCTTGAATAGAAGTAAGCGGCGAACGTAAATCATGAGAAATATTGGCAATAAAGCTTCGCCTATTTTCTTCAATACGATCCAGTGCTTCTGCCATATGATTAAGTGCAAGCCCAAGTTCTGCAATCTCATCATTACCATTTACTTTAATGCGCTTATCAAACTCCCCACTCGCTATGCTTTTAGCCACTTGACTCATTTCTTTAAGGGGGCGTGTCATTTGTTTGGATAATAAATAAATCCAAACAAACGCCACACTTCCTACAAAACCTACCACAATGAAAATCATGACACGTACTTCATTAATCGTCTGAAGAATATAGCTCATGGGGGTATGAATAAACAAAGCATATTCCACCTTGCCATCTTTCATAATCGGATACCCAATGGATAAAACAGCTTTTGAGAAACTTCCTTTAAAATCATTTTCAATGGTCACCATTTCTCCCTCAAAAATTTCATCTAAATACGGCTGTAAATCGATCCCTTCATGAATAGGCTTACTGGAATTGGAATCCATCACATAGCCCTGCCCCTCACGATTAACAATCCAAGTGGTTCCTTCTAAATAGGTATTCATTACCTCGATACGTGAAATCATTTGACTAAGTGCTTCTTCACTTTCTATCCCATAATGTGCTGCTTTTTGATATTCTGCAACAATTCCTTTGGCTTGACTCGTCATCATCTCAAGCATATAGTTTACAAAATAGGAATGGAAAAAATTCGTAATGATGACAAATACCACAAGCAGCATAATGGCTAAAATGCTAATAAAAATAGCCACTAACCGACTAAACAAAGACGGAAAACGTAAGTAATCTTTTATCTTTCGAATTTGTAGCCGACGCCCCATACGGTTTTGATACTCCATGAGTGCTCTCCTTCAAACTTATCTCTTAACCTTTTAATATGCACGTCTACCGTTCGGGTATCGCCCACAAAATCATAGCCCCAAATTTTATCGAGAAGCTGCTCTCTTGTAAACACTTGTTTGGGATGATTGGCTAAGAAATAAAGTACCTCTAACTCTTTAGGAGGCAGTTCCACAAGATTGCCTTCAAATGTTACGGAGTAATTGTCTTTATCAATGATTAAATTATCTAAAACAATACGGTTCTTCGCTTTTTCTTCTTCCGTAGGTAAGATATTTCGTCGAAGCACAGCTTTGACTCTTGCCACAAGTTCTTTGGGATCAAAAGGTTTAACCATATAGTCATCTGCGCCTAACTCTAAACCTAATACTTTGTCAAACACTTCGCCCTTTGCAGTCAGCATGATAATGGGTGTGCGATGTTTTTTTCTAATTTCTTTGCAAACATCATACCCATCTGCCCCTGGAAGCATAATATCTAAAAGGACTAAGTCTGGCCTAAATTCCTCAAAGACTTCTAAAGCAACTTTTCCATTTGCTACTTCTTTGGTTTCATATCCTTCTTTGTTTAAATATAAAGAAATTAATTCAGATATGTTGGTGTCGTCATCTACTACTAATATTTTTAACATACTCGTCCTCTTTCTTGTCTAATCCTTGCTGTCTTATTCTAGCTACTTTACTTGATAGTTATAACAGTTACCCCCATATCGCCTTCTCCAAAAGTTCCTGGTCTTTGAGCTTCTACATGGGGATGTTTTTTAAGACGCTGCATAATGCCTGCACGAAGTGCCCCTGTCCCCTTACCATGAATAACGGTGACTTGCTTTAATCCAGATAAATAAGCATCATCTAAATATTTATCTACTACTGGCCATGCTTCATCAACCATTAATCCTCTTACGTCAATTTCAGTTGAAATGGTTTGGGTTTTTCTAACGTTATAACTAATTTGCCCTTTTTGCTTCGTTTTATTTGTCTTAACGGGCTCAACTTTTTCTTCTTGAACACGTTGTAAGTCACTTAGCTTAACTTTCATTGGCATAATGCCCATACGGACTTCAACCATGCCATTTTTATCTGGTGCTTTGGTCACAACACCTTTTTGCATTAAACTAGTCACCATGACTTCTTCTCCTACCGTCACACTGGTAAGTGCTTTAGCTGGAGCCTTACCCGTTAGTTTACTTGCACGCTTATGCTGCTTTTTAAGCGTTTCGCTCATATTTTGTTTGGCTTCTTGTAAACCATGCTCATCAATCACTACTTGAGCTTTTCTAGCTGCTGCACGCACTTCTTTTAAGGCACGGTCTGCTTCTTCTTCGGCCTCTTTTAAAAGCTCTTTAGCTTTTAGTTCCGCACGCTCCATAATTTTTTTCTTGGCTTTATCTATCTTACTACGTTCTTTTTGAATTTCTTCTTTTAAGCGTTCAGCTTCTAGACGATAGTTCTGTGCACGTTCACTTTCTATCTCCGCCATTCGTTTACTTTGCTCAAGGTCTACTAAGATATCTTCCATCTTGACATTTTCTTTTTCAAGGTAAACTTTGGCTTCTTCAATAAGATATTCTGGAAGCCCTAATTTCATAGAAATGGCAAACGCATTACTTTTTCCAGGTACCCCAATGAGTAAACGATAAGTTGGTCTTAAAGATTTCACATCAAACTCACAGCTTGCATTTTCAACGTCTTCTGTAGAAAGGGCATAAAGCTTTAACTCACTGTAATGAGTCGTTGCTACCGTACGAATTTGTTGTTTTCTTAAATGTTCTAAAATAGACATGGCAAGCGCAGCTCCTTCAATAGGGTCTGTTCCTGAACCTAACTCATCTAAAAGAATCAGTGAATTTAAACTCATATCATTTAAGATGGAAACAATGTTGGTCATATGCGCAGAGAAGGTACTTAAGCTTTGCTCAATACTTTGTTCATCCCCTAAATCGGCATAAATGCCTTCAAATACAGCCACTTCACTCCCTTCAGCCGCCGGAATTTGAAGCCCAATCGCCGCCATTAAAGAGAATAGTCCTAGCGTCTTTAAGGTAACGGTCTTTCCGCCTGTATTAGGCCCTGTAATCAGTAAGGTAGTAAATTCTTTTCCAAGGCGTACATCAATAGGTACCACTTGTTCTTTGGCTAACAGCGGATGTCTAGCACGTTTGAGTTCAATATATCCTTTATCATTTAGCTTAGGTTCACGACAATCATATTTTAATGAAAATTCGCTACGGGCAAAAATGCTATCAAGTAAAATAAGTTCATCATAGCTAAAAGCAATCTCGTCTGTATAAGGCATCACACTATTGGTGAGCTCAATTAAGATTTTCTCGATTTCTTCTTGTTCTTTCGTTTCAAGCCCTTTGAGCTCATTTCCGATTTCTACAACGGTCATTGGCTCAATAAAAACGGTTGCTCCCGTTGCAGATTGGTCATGCACAATCCCTTTAAACTGACTTTTATATTCGACTTTAACAGGAATACAATAACGATCTTGTCTGAGCGTTACAACAGGATCTTGTATCATATCTTGATAATGACTCGAACGGATAATTTGTTGTAAACTTTCTTTAATACGATTGCCTAGTGTCAGTTTCTGTTTACGAATGCGAGATAATTCGGGTGTGGCATCATCTGCTATTTCTTCTGGTGATACAATACATCTTGAAATTTCTCGTTCCACATGATTTTGAGGTGATAACGCTTCAAAATAAGGTCCAATCACCTCATAAACCTCTCCATTACTGATGGCATCTTGATAATAGCTTTTTGCTTTACGTGTCATACGAAGTGCATCACGTACTACAAGCAATTCGCCGCCACTCAAAATAGCCCCTATTTCCACTCGTTTAAGAATCGGAGCAACGGGTTTTAACTGGCTTAATGGTAATTTACCTTTTTTGACACTCATTAAAAGGGCATCTGCTGTTTCTTTTTGTAAATGCGTCACTGCATTTAGTGTCGTTTCTGGCATCTGCTGATCTATTTTAACTTTGCCACCTTCGGTAGTGGCATATGCTTTAACTAATTCTTTAACTTTATGAAATTCTAACTTGTAAAGTGTTTTCTCATTCATTACTTAAAACCTCATATCTATAATTTTACGTTATTTTTATTATTACATAACTTTGCTTTTTTGGAAATACCCCAATCCATTTATGCATCAAAATAAGACATAGGACGCTTTGTCTTATGTCTTATTTTGATATATTTTATTAAGCTTCGCCAATAATACGGCTGCTTGTCACATAATTTTTGGTGTAATAATTGCTAGATAAACGACTTAACGTGACGCCTCTCGTACAATCTGCATGTAAAAATTGACCATCACCAGCATAAATCCCTACATGCGAGATTTTTCCTGTATTGACACCTGATGTATCAAAAAACACGAGATCACCTGGTCTGAGCTCTGATTTCTTAATCCTCACCCCATCATTCACCTGGGTACGTGAGACACGGCTGATATGGATATCAAAGCCTTCAAATACTTGCTTCGTTAGCCCAGAACAATCCACACCCTTTTGTAAGTCATTACCACCCCACACATAAGGGGTTCCAATAAATAACTTACCAAATTCAACAATCTCTTCACCTAACACCTTACTATAAGGCACAAATGCCTCATCTTTAATTTGAAGGCTCTCTTTTGACACCCAGCCTTCCTTTTCACCAGCACGAATCCGATACCAATCATTATTGCTACCTAGTACATAAAAAGTATCGGCTGCTACCTCTGTTTTCATCTCACTATAGATACTAGGGTAGCTATTTATGGTCAGTTCATCTCCCACAACTCTAGCTTTTAGCCCCGTATAATTAGGGAAGATCTTTTGTTTATGTGTACTTGCCATAACAGGCATCTGTAGTATACCCATTGCTATAATACCCATCAAGCTATAACCTACTAATCTTTTGATTTGACACTTCATCATTGCCTCCATTTTTATCACTAAAAATAAATCATTGACTAGTATGTCCACTTAATGATATTTATATACACTTATTTTCTACCAGTGGTAATGATGCAACTGCCCTTGTTTGAGTAAGTGGTTAAATTCATGTTGTCTAAGGGCTTCATAAAGTACAATTGCTACGGAATTAGATAAATTTAATGAGCGTGCCTCACTAATCATTGGAATACGAATACAAGTTTCTCTGTTATCTAATAGAATTTCTTCTGGAATCCCTGCTGATTCTCTTCCAAACATAATATAGCATTCTTCTTCATACTGAACCTGTGTATAAGTTTGTCTGGACTTTGTTGTTGCCATATAAACTTTAGGGAAGTTATTTTTCTCTAAGAATTCTTGGTAATTCATATAACGCTGTACATCTACCAGATGCCAATAATCCATTCCTGCTCTTTTAACATGCTTCTCATCTAATGAAAATCCTAATGGCTCAATTAAATGTAGTTTGGCGCCTGTTGCCGCACAAGTCCTTGCAATATTTCCTGTGTTTTGTGGAATTTCTGGTTCATGTAAAACAATATGCATCATTTGCGTTTTTCCTCTTTTCATTTAACTCATTTGTCATATTCTAATTATTTTATTCTAGCATTTCATATGCAGCCTGACAACAACCTAATAAAATAAGCACCTAAGATTTCTCTCAAGTGCTTTCTAATTTTATGTTAAATTTTACCTTGAAAATTATTATCAATGTCCCATACCTACTTTAAAGGAATGCCATTCTTTGCATTATACAGTTCTTCAGCTTTTCGCATATATTCTCTATTTGCTTCAACATACATTGTGCGGTTATACAACACAAGAAATTTCTGGTCTTCTATTGAGCTTGATGTTCCGTCAATAATATCTTTATATATGTTATAAGCCTTTTTTGTATCACCTGTCATCATCGCTATCAAACTCTCACCGTTTTCTGAATGGTAAGCATCATATGCTTTTTGATATTCGGCATATTCTTCGCTATAACTTTTTGCTGTTCCCGAATCCAACATAGCTTTTTTCTTTTCTATCAATATGTCAATTTCACTTTTTGCATACTCATTCTCAACTTTTTCTATATCCTCATGTTTTTTAGAAGCTGTTGGGTCTGCTAACTGTCTAAGGAGAGCCTCTGCTTTAGCAAAACTCGTAAATGTCATGAATGGATCAACTACGGCTTTCCAATTGACAGAAAGAGGCTCATTCATTGAACTTATTGCACTTCTAAAGGAATCCAAATCAGAAGTTATTTTTATTAAGTCCATTTCTGAATCGGATGCTATCTTTTCAGCGGCAAACTGCTGTCCCTCTACAGAAATTGACACGGTATCTTTGTTTGCAGCAGGCCTCGTTTTACTCTCAATTTTTCGGTCATCATAAGATTTTGATACTTTTTCATCTATTGTTGCCGTATAAGAAATTTGATTTATATAATTACCCGTTTTAATATTCATAAAATACACTCCCTTTATAATTTTCTTATATTATTACATCGGAACAGCTGCAAAAAAGCTTAACTACCATTACAAAGTCCATGCCTATTATGTATTGTAGTGGGTTCTGCGCATTAAATCTACAATTAAAATAAGCTCCAATCATATGATGTCGTTACTTACTAAAATAATCATAAACGTTAGGCATCACATATTAGAGCTCATTAAAGTTACAAAACCTTTGACTGTATATTATTCTTTATGAAATAGATTTCCAAAAGCTTCTGCAAAAGCAAAGTTACCTTCTTCCTCTTTTTGCTGTTGTTTAAGGTAACGTTGAACAGATTTTTTATCTACCTTATCCCCCCCACTACGATATTTCTTATTAAAGTTGGAAAGTTTTTCTCTAAATGTACAAGTGGTACAAACATAAATTTGCCCTTCACCTTCCCCTCTAAGCTCTAACTTTTTGTGGCAATTTGGACAGCGTGTATTCGTAAACTTACTAATGGTTTCTTTATAACCACACGCACGGTCTTGGCACACATAAAGCTTGCCGTGTTTGCCTTTAACTTCTAATAAAAACTTACCACACTCTGGGCAACGTTTGCCTGTCATATTGTCATGCACATATTTTGAAGAAGCCCCTTTGACATCGTCCACCAAATCTTTACTATAGGCTCTAATACGCTTCATAAAGTCTTTTGGATTTTGACTGCCTTTACTAATTCGTTCCAATTCATTTTCCCATTGGGCTGTAAGTAAGGGTGATTTTAAATCTTGTGGCACTAGCTCAATGAGCTGTTTGCCTTTTGAGGTCGGTAAAATTTCCTTACCACTTTTCTCAATGTAATACATATTATAAAGCTTTTCAATAATATCTGCTCTTGTGGCTACTGTACCAATCCCACCTGTTTCTCCTAATGTTTTAGCAGCTTTTTGGTCCACGGATACATATTGATGTGGTTTTTCCATCGCAGATAAAAGGGATGCCTCTGTAAAACGCATTGGCGCTTTGGTCAAGCATTTATTTTTTTCTACAACGTCAAGCTTAATTTTATCCCCTTTATGAAGCTCTGGTAAACTTTGACTTGCGCCTTCTTCTTCATTTGGTTCATCTATGTCCTCTTCATATAGAGCTTTCCAACCTTTTTCAAGTATCACTTTTCCTTTAGCAGTTAATTTTTCATCCTTCACGGCAGCTACGACACGCATTTCTTTATAAATACAAGGCGCCATTAACACGCTTAAGAAACGTTTTACGACCAAATCATAAATCTTGCGCTCTTCAAGACTTAATTTTTGAAGCTCGGGACTTTCTTCTGTTGGAATAATCGCATGGTGATCCGATACTTTGCTATTGTCTACAAAACGCTTATCGGCGTGGTAACCTTTAGATAGTACACCACTTGCAAACGTGCGATAAGGCCCAATATTAACAGCTTTTAAGCGCTCTTTTAAAGTGGGTACAATATCTTCTGATAAATAGCGTGAATCCGTTCTTGGATAAGTGAGCACTTTATAATTTTCATACAATCTTTGCATAATCGATAACGTTTGTTTTGGACTGTAGCCAAAGTATTTATTAGCATCTCTTTGGAGTTCTGTTAAATCATATAATCCTGGTGCATATTGTTTCTTGTCGCTAGACTTCACTTCAACAAGCTCTGCCATTTGCCCTGAAAGCTTGTCCACAATCGCATCTACTTTTTGCTCATCCCATAAAGTTTGATCACTTTGATACATCAGCGTAAAACCCTTCGCTTTGGCACGAATCGTAAAATAAGCTTTAGGCACAAACTTTTTAATGGCTTCTTCTCTTGCTACAATCATAGCCAGTGTGGCAGATTGAACACGACCTGCTGAAAGCTGTGCATTGTATTTGCAAGTTAAGGCTCTTGTGACATTCAGTCCCACTAACCAATCGCTTTCTGCTCGGCATACCGCCGCTCGGTAAAGATTTTCATACTGCTCACCTGGTTTAAGGGATTTAAAGCCTTCTAAGATAGCTTTATCCGTAACGGATGAAATCCATAAACGGCGGATAGTTTTTTTGACCCCTACTTTATCGATAATCCAGCGTGCTACAAGTTCTCCTTCACGCCCGGCATCCGTTGCAATAATAATTTCTGTAATGTCTTTCCTTAATAAAAGGCTCTTTACCACTTGAAACTGTTTACCGGTTCCTTTTAGTACTGTTAGCTTCATAGGTTCTGGAAGCATCGGTAAAGTGTCCATGGACCATGTTTTATATTCATTGCCATAAGCTTCTGGGTCAGCTAGCCCAACTAAATGCCCCATTGCCCAAGTGACCACATATTCACTTCCTTCTATATAACTGCCATTTTGTTTTTGGCATTTTAAAACCCTAGCGATATCTCTACCCACGCTAGGTTTTTCAGCTAATACTAATTTTTTTCCCATTGACATTCTCCCTATTTCTTTTAATGAGTGTCTTATAGCGTATAATCTTGTTCTTCAAATAACGCCTTTATTTTTTCTTTATCCTTGGTTTTGCTGAGTGCTAACATCAATTTAAGGCGCGCTTTAGGCCCACGCATACCGCCTCCCATAATCACACCCAAATCTGCTAGTTCTTTTCCTCCACCTGCATAACCATAGCTCACATAAACACGGCCTGAATAGCAACGTGATACCACGACTACTACCACCCCTTTTTGAATGGCATAACGAATACCTTCCATCACTTTAGGGGACACATTGCCTCTTCCCATCGCTTCAATCACCAGTCCTGCGGCGCCAGCATCCACGCAATAACGTATCATGCGATCGTCCATATCCACAACCGTTTTAATGAGGTCTACTCGTCTTTCTACTTCATCGGTTTCAATATATTGTCTATACGCAATATCACGATACACAATAAAATCATTCGTATCGATAATCCCTAAAGGCCCATAAGGGGATTGAAAGGTATCTAATGATAAGGTATTGGTCTTAGCCACTTCTGCTGCTGCATTGACTTCATTATTAAGCACAACTAATACCCCTTTATTTCTTGCTTTAGGCGAAATGGCTGTACATACAGCGGCCGCTAGATTACTTGAACCATCATAACCTAATTCAGAGCTATTACGCATGGCCCCAACTACAATCACAGGTTTAGAATGATGAAGCGTTAAATCTAGAAAATAGGCTGTTTCTTCTAATGTATCCGTACCATGGGTCACAATGACCCCTGTAATCGTTTTATCTTCTAATTTAGTCTGAACCACTCTTTTAAGTTCTAATAATTTTTGAGTGGTCATATGGGGGCCTGGAATTTCAGCAAAATTGTTGACCTCGATATCTGCCATCTTATCAATATTAGATACCATGGATAAAATCTGTTCACCTGACAGTGTTGGAATCGCTGCACCTACTTTTTCATCCACTGTCATTGAAATGGTGCCTCCTGTAAAGATAATACACACTTTTGGTTTGTTCATTGTTGTCCTCCCTTAGATGTTGTTTTTTACATTATAACATATTTAATGGATTAAAAATAAGGAGTTATGAAATAATGCATCTACACAATTTCATAACTCCTTACCAGATTTATTTTCTCTTTTGTAATTCACTTGCGACATCATCCCAGCTAATGCCTTTTACCGCCATCATAACGGTTAAATGATACATTAAATCAGCCACTTCGTAACTAATGGCTTCATTATCGCCATCCTTAGCTGCAATAATCACTTCTGTGCACTCTTCACCAATTTTCTTAAGAATCTTATTAATCCCTTTATCCATTAAGTAGTTGGTGTATGAGCCTTCTTTAGGATTGGTTTTACGCTCCATAACCGTTGTATAAAGCTCTGCAAGCATTTGATTGTTTTCCAGCTTCATGACTTCATGCTTGGCTTTTGGTAAATCTTCTTTAAGTTCTCTATAAAAACAGGTAGAATGACCTGTATGGCAAGATATCCCACCTGCTTGTTCAATCCAAACTAAAAGGGTATCCCCATCACAGTCAATCGCCATCCCTTTTAAATATTGGTAATGAGAAGAAGTTTCCCCTTTAAGCCAAAGCGCCTGACGACTTCTACTATAATAGTGTACTTTACCTGTTTCCAAGGTTTTAGTTAATGCTTCTTCATTCATATAAGCAAGCATACGCACTTTTTTGGAATGATAATCTTGTGCAATAACAGGTACTAAGCCTTTTTCATCATATTTAACAGCATTGAGTAATTCTTCTTTATTCATATTAGTCACCCTCCTAAATGAAGCTTACTATAATCTAACTGGAATGCCTTTGGCATCTAGATAGTGTTTTAAGTCTAAAATTTCAAGTTCTTTAAAATGGAATAATGATGCCGCTAAAGCAGCATCTGCTTTCCCCTCGTTAAAAGCTTCTAAAAAGTGTTCCTTCGTTCCTGCTCCCCCTGAAGCAATGACAGGAATTTGAACCGCTTCACTAATGGCTCTCGTCAGCTGCAGGTCATACCCTTGTTTGGTGCCATCACAGTCCATACTGGTGAGCAAAATCTCTCCTGCTCCTCTTTGCTCTGCTTCTTTTGCCCAAGCTACTGCATCAATGCCCGTTGGAATTCGTCCACCATGAATATAGACTTCAAAGCCACCTTCTGTCTTACGTTTCGCATCAATTGCAACCACTATGCATTGATTACCAAAACGCTCTGCCCCTTGGTTAATAAGACTTGGGTCTTTAATGGCCGCAGAGTTCATAGAAATTTTATCTGCTCCGGCATTTAAAATATTACGAATATCATCAATTGAGCGAATGCCACCACCAACGGTCAGTGGAATGAATACTTCACTAGCTGTACGCTCCACCACATCCAAAATAATATTACGTTCATCTGAAGAAGCCGTAATATCTAAGAAAACCACTTCATCTGCCCCTGCATCACTATAGGCTTTTGCCACTTTTACAGGGTCTCCTGCATCAATTAAATTGACAAAGTTAACACCCTTTACCACACGGCCGCCCTTTACATCTAGGCAAGGAATAATACGTTTACTAAGCATGCCATAAACCTCCTTTTCCATTTAATTCATAAATGCCCTTATCCATTTATGAATTAAGCAAGCTGTATAATTACTTTTCATAGACTATTTCTTAAATAAAGCAACTGCTTCTTCTAGCTTAATGGCACCTGTATAAATCGCTTTTCCAATAATTGCCCCATGTACACCAATTTTTTCAAGAGCTTTTAAATCCTCTAATAAAGATACCCCACCTGAAGCCACAATTTGAAGATTTGTTTCCTCTACAAGCTTCTTGGTTTCTTCAATATTAGGGCCTTGCATCATGCCATCTTTTGCAATGTCTGTATAAATAACGGTTTGAACGCCCATCTTCTCAAGTTCTTTGCAAAAAGTAAGCGCAGTGGTATCCGTTACCTCTAACCAACCTTCGATGGCTACCATACCACCTTTTGCATCGACACCGACTACAATTTTCTCAGCGCCAAATGTGTCAATAGCTTCTTTAACTAATGCGCGATTTTTAATGGCTGCACTTCCTAAAATCACACGATGAACACCACGGTCTAATTGAAGCTTAATATCTTCAATAGAACGAATGCCCCCTCCTAACTCAATAGGAATGGAAACACTTGAAACAATCTCTTTAATGGCAGCCTCATTAATGCCTTTTCCCGCTTTAGCACCATCTAAGTCTACAATATGTAAAAAGTCCCCACCAAGACTTTCCCATTTCTTAGCCATTTCACCTGGATGATTGCCATAAACAGTGACCTCATTATAATCCCCTTGTAAAAGGCGGACACATTTGCCATCTTTTAAATCAATTGCTGGATAAAGTTTCATTTTACAAGCCTCCAAAATTCTTTAAGATTTTAAGCCCAACGGGTCCACTCTTTTCTGGGTGGAATTGTGTGGCAAAAACATTATCTTTTTGCGCAGCTACTGCAATACGTGTACCATAGTCTGTATAACAACTTACCACATCTGCCTTTGTTTCTAAATAATAAGAATGGACAAAATAAACATAGTCTTGTTGTTTAAGGTCCTTAAATAGTGGTTCTGGTTTCACAATTTCAAGGTTATTCCATCCCATATGAGGCACTTTTAAACTTTCTCCATTTGCAAGAAGCATATTTTCTGGTTTAAAACGAACAATCTCACCAGGGAGCACTCCTAGCCCTTTATATTCTCCATATTCATAGCTTTTTTCAAAAAGGAGCTGCATGCCTAAACAAATGCCTAAAAAGGGGGTTCCTTTTTTAATGACTTCATCAATCGCCTCGCTCATGCCTGACTCATTTAAGGTTGTAATGGCATCACGAAAAGCGCCTACCCCTGGAAGCACCACTTTATCTGCTTTTAATAAGCTTTCTGGATCACTTGTAATATCTGCTTTTAAATCTAAAGCCGTAAAAGCTTTTTTTACACTCTTTAGATTTCCCATTCCATAATCAATAATTGCAATGCACATCCTTACACCTCCAACATGCCTTTAGTGGATGCCACACCCTTAATGCGTGGATTCATCGTCACTGCCATCAGTAAAGCTTTAGCAAATGCTTTGCACATGCCTTCGATAATATGATGGTTGTTTTTTCCTCTTAAAACTTGAATATGTAAATTCATCCCTGCATGAACGGCAACCGCTCTAAAAAACTCTTCTACCATTTCGGTATCAAATTCACCCACACGATCTACTGTAAAAGGGGTATCGACATCCACATAAGGTCTACCTGATAAATCAATAGCACATAAAAGAAGGGCTTCATCCATTGGAATAATCGCCTGACCATAACGATTAATGCCTTCCTTAGTGCCTAAGGCTTCTTTAATGGCCTGACCTAATACAATCCCTGTATCTTCCACTGTATGATGGCAATCTACTTCTAAATCCCCTTGTACTTTTACCGTCAAATCACTTAAACTATGCTTCCCTATATGAGTGAGCATATGGTCAAAAAATCCAATGCCTGTATCAATAGTTGTTTTACCTTCACCATCTAAATTCAAGCTTAACTGGATTTTGGTTTCCGCTGTATCTCTTTGAATGCTTGATGTTCTCATTTTCCCAGCTCCTTTAGTGCCTGTAGTAATTTAGCATTTTCTTCTGGTGCCCCTATCGTAATGCGATAATAGTTCTTCTCACTTACTGCCATTTGACGAATATAAATCGCTTGTGATTTTAACGCTTCAAAATAGCCTTCTGGTAGCTCAGTCCAGATAAAGTTGGCTTCAGATGGATACGTTTTAAAACCAAGTGCTTTAAGTCCTGCATCCATCGTATCTCTTTGACTCATAATCTTTTTAGCATTTGCCTTGAAAAGGTCTTTGTGCTCAATCGCCCAAGTCGCTACAAGCTGAGAGAACATATTTAAGTTATAAGGCACTTTAACGGCATTAATTAAATCTACGAGTTCTTCACAGGCAATGGCATACCCTACTCTAGCGCCTGCTAAAGCATAAGCTTTTGAAAAAGTACGAAGGACAATGAGATTATCATACTTGTTAATAAGTGGAATAACGGAAATGTCTTCACTTGCAAAGTCCTCATAAGCTTCATCCACAATCACAAGCCCCTTAGACAATTTTAAAATCTCCTCAATATCTTTTTGAGCCATTACGCAACCTGTTGGATTATTAGGATTGCAGATAAAGACAATCTTAGGTTGATCTTTTTCAATCACTGCTTTCATGGCATCGACATCATAAGTAAAATCTTCTTTAAGTGGTACCTTAATCCCCATTCCACAGTTTAATAAAGTAAACTGTGCATACATACTAAAAGAAGGATAAGGAATAAGTACCTTATCATCCTCATTTAATATACTAGCTAAAATACAGTCAATGAGTTCATCAGACCCTACGCCACATACCACATTTTCTGCTTTCACATCATAAGCTGTTGCAATCGCCTGCAGCAGCTTAGAACTATCTGTATCTGGATAGCGATTCACCAAGAGCTCTCCTACATGTTCTTTCATATAGTCCATTAGTTCATTGGGTGCCCCATAAGGGCTTTCATTGGAATTTAAAATCACCCCTTCTGTTAAGTAAGCTGAGTGATAAGGCTTAAGGGATTGAAAACGCTCTCTTAAAAAACGCATTATTTTCCCTCCTCATCTAAACGAACTTGAACAGATAAAGCATGCGCATAAAGACTTTCACTTTTAGCAAATTTAACGATATCTTCTCCTAATGGTAAAAGCGCATCTTTTGTAAAGGATAAAATGCTGCTTTTCTTAATAAAGTCATCCACGCCAAGTGGGGAGAAGAATCGAGCCGTTCCATTGGTTGGTAAAACATGGTTAGGGCCTGCCATATAATCTCCAACAGGTTCTGGGGTATAGTGACCAAGGAAAATAGCTCCTGCATTCTTAATCTGAGTAAGCAGTTCAAATGGCGCAGCCACTGCAAGTTCTAAGTGCTCTGGGGCAATTTCATTGGCAAGGTCACAAGCTGCTTTCATATCTTCTACAATGATAATCTTAGAAAAACGGCTTAAAGACTCTTTTAAGATGGCTTGGCGAGGCATCGTTTCATAGAAACGTGCGACTTCTTTTTGAACTTTCTTTGCAAGCTCTTTATCTGGTGTAATTAAAATACTAGAAGCTAATTGGTCATGCTCCGCTTGAGATAATAAATCTGCTGCAAGGAAGGTTGGACTTGCACTTTCATCCGCAACTACTAAAATTTCACTTGGTCCTGCAATGGAGTCAATGCTCACATAACCAAATACTTCACGTTTAGCAAGTGCCACATAGATATTACCAGGTCCCACAATTTTATCTACTTTAGGAATACTCTCTGTCCCAAAAGCTAATGCCGCAATCGCTTGTGCGCCCCCTACTTTGTAAACTTCTGTAACCCCTGCAATATAAGCCGCTGCAAGCACTTCCTGACTAAGTTTGCCTTCTTTATTAGCTGGCGTGGTCATCACAATTTGTTTAACGCCTGCTACTTTGGCTGGAATCACGTTCATTAAAACAGAAGAAGGATAAGCTGCTTTGCCACCTGGTACATAAACTCCTGCTTTTTCTAGTGGCATCACACGTTGACCTAAAATTTCACCGTTTTCTTTGACGTCTATCCATGTATTTTGTTTTTGTTTTTCGTGGAATGCCTCAATACGGCTTGCTGAAAGCTTCATGGCTTTTTGTAATTCGGGTTCTAAGCCATCAAATGCGGCTTTCATTTCTTCCATAGATACTTTCACTTTTGAGGCATCCATATCTGGACAGTCAAACGTTCTTGTATATTCAAAAAGAGCCGCGTCCCCTTCATTTTTAACACGTTTTACAATCTCTTTAGCAGTAAGGGCGGCTTCTCCAGAATCCATGTTTCCACGTTCTTTTAAAGTGGATTTTAAAGCTTGTAAGTCTTCTTTACTTTGTATGATTTCAATCATCTTTAACCCTCCAATTTGGCTTCAATTTGCTTAATCAGTGTATTAATTTCCTCATGTTTCACTTTATAGCTTGCACTATTAACGATGCATCTTGCTGAAAGCGGTACAATTTCTTCTAATACAGTGAGCCCATTTTCTTTAAGGGTTTTTCCACTTTCTACAATATCTACAATCACATCTGAAAGCCCCACAATAGGTCCTAACTCTACTGAGCCATGTAATTTAATAATTTCTACACTACGGCCCGTTTGATCAAAATATCGTTTTGCAATAAGTGGATATTTGGTCGCTACACGAATCAAGTTTCCACTTTCTAAAAGGGCTTTCTTGCTCGGCTTACCTGCAACGGTCATCATACATTTTCCAAACCCTAAATCTAATACTTCATAAACTTCTCGATTTTCTTCTAAGATGGTGTCCTTCCCTACAATACCGATATCTGCTACACCATGATCCACATAAGTCGGAACATCTGATGCTTTGGATAAAAAGAAACGATAGTTCCCATCATCACTTGTAAAAAGTAATTTTCTCGTATCGCCTTCCATCTCTTTGCAAGTAATGCCTAAATCTTTTAATGTGCCCATTGCTTTTTCTGCAAGTCTTCCTTTTGCTAAAGCAAATGTAATTTGTTTCATGGGTTTTCCTCCTATAATTGATTGATTGTCGTTTCTTTATATGTGCCATAAACCACATCGTAAACATCGACTCTGTCACCAGATTTAAAATGCATCACTGAGCTTAATCCAGCTTGTTTGGCATAGTCTAAGGCTTCATCAATATCATCTACTAAACTATTTTCAATAATCATCTGAGCGGCTCGAAGTCCATCACACACTTCCTCACATACTTTGCGTGTTAATGGTGTGCTCACGGCTAATGTACGTTTCGTTTGACGTTTGTCTAAATCTTTTTGTTTTAATAAACGCTGCATCACAAAGTTTATATTCATTCCAAAACCAACAGCAGGTAAATCTTTACCAAACTTGCATAGAAGCTTGTCATAACGTCCACCTTCTACAAGAGCAGCTCCTACACCTAACGTAAAGATTTGGAACATCATACCGGTGTAATATTTTCCATAACTCATTAAACTAAAATCAAAAGTAATATGTTCACTTATGCCATAGTTTTCAAGCATCTCATAAAGTTTTTCCATTTCTTCAACAGCTGCTTTACTTCTTTGGGATGGCATCTTAGATTTTACAGTACGTAATAAAGCAATCTGCCCTGAACATTGAATGAGTTCTAATAAAAGCTCTAACGTCTCTGCTTCTATCTTGGCAGATTTTAAAATACTCTTCACTTTAACCGCATCTTTATGGTCGATGGCTTCAAAAACTTCTTCTTGTTGGCTCTTTTCAAAGCCAAAATCTTCTAATATGTATTCTAAAAAGGGACTACTTCCAATATGGACTACAAAATCCGTTACCCCTATTTCTTTTAAGCATTTCACTGCAATTTTAATCACTTCTGCATCAGCTGCCATACTATTATCGCCAATCAGTTCCACACCTGCTTGCGTAAATTCATGAAGTTTTCCTTGATAACGTTCTGGATAACGAAAGCTATTTGCAAGGTATCCAAAACGTTGTGGATACGCACCTTCTTGCTTTTGGGTTCCAATCACTCTGGCAATGGAACGGGTCATATCACTTTTAAGCGCCATCAGTTCCCCTTGTCTACTAATCAAATGATATAAACTCGTTTGTTGATAACTTTCTTCCCCCAATGTAAAAACATCAAGATATTCAATACTTGGGGTTTCTACTAAGTTGTAGCTATTGGTTCTAAATACTTTTTTGACTTTATTTTGAATCAGCTCTTTTAACGCTGCTTCTTCTCCAATGTAATCTTTTACACCTTCTGGAATATGTAATGCGTAGTTTTTCATAAAGCACCTCACTTTATTATGATAAAGTATTAAATTGTTAAAGAAAGTATACTTACATTTTTCTAAAAAATCAAGTCTTTATAATAAGTTTCACTCATCTTTATGCGTTATCCTCCATAACGAGCTTTAAAATGCTCACTGGGCAAGTTTCTCCAGTCTTTAAATCCATATGTTCTAATGCCACTTCTTCTTCGGGATTATAAGACACCCAATAAGCTGGTACAATATGTACAAAACCACATTTTTCACATTTATAAAAGTAATTTTCCATTTCACACGCTCCCTTTAAAAATCAAATTTAATGGCTCACTAAAAAGTCTTGAAGCTCTTTTACGGTATTCACTATATAATCAGCACCCGCTCTTTGAAGTTCCCCTTTTTCGGCATATCCAAACTCTACTCCTAGGGAATCTAACTGACAAGCTTTTGCCCCTTCCACATCATGTTTACGATCACCA
The DNA here is from genome assembly GCA_934725855.1 of uncultured Cellulosilyticum sp. Taxonomy (GTDB): domain Bacteria; phylum Bacillota; class Clostridia; order Lachnospirales; family Cellulosilyticaceae; genus Cellulosilyticum. Next base: position 217,561 of record CAKVCL010000001.1, read on the forward strand.
ATCATCAAGCAGTGTTTTAAACCTTCTCTAGAAATCTGAGCTTGCTTAAGGACTTCTTCAATGACTTCAGACTTCTTGGTTCTTGTCTCATCGATTTCGCTCCCCACAATATAAGTAAAATACATATCCAGTTCATACTTTTCTAAGATACGCCTTGCAAATATTTCTGGCTTGGACGTTGCAAGGGCTAAGGTTTTTCCGCTTGCAACCACTGCTTGAAGCATTTCATAAATGCCTGGAAGCACCTTATTTTCAAAAATACCAATTTCACTAAATCGCTCTCTAAATTTAGAAATTGCTTCCATCGCTTGCGCTTCATCAAAATGATAGTATTGCATAAAGGAATCTTTAAGGGGTGGGCCTATAAAAGCAGTGAGTTCATTAGGATCTGCTTCAATCCCAAAGTGTTTGAGTGCATAAGCCACACTTTTTGTAATGCCTTCCTTTGGATCGGTTAAAGTGCCATCTAAATCAAATAATAATAATTGATAAGTCATTTCTTGCCTCCTTGACTATTTTTCATTTTGTCTTATCCTTCATAAGTATGGACAGGTTGATTTTTTAGAGCAGGTATTGTCAAGATGCGAATAATGAGCGGAATAACCATTAAAATCCAAACAATAGGTTCTGCTAAAATAATCCCCATATATTGCAAACGAGGAGTCAGTAATACAACCACCATTACCTTACCTATTAGTTCAATCCCACTTGAAATAATAGGTGTCTTATGATCACCTAGTCCTTGCAGTGCATTTCTAAAAATAGAGATAACCGCTGGCACCATATAAAATAATGTATCAATTCTTAAGTATAAGGTAGCCGTATCGATGACTTCTTGAATTTTTGTGGCCGTAACCAGCTGAACTAAATAAGGTGAAATCGTATAACTTGCAATGACGACCAAGGCGCACCATGCCCATGTGGCTAGTGTCACCGATTTGAGCCCTTTTTTAATACGCTCGGTCTTCTTTGCCCCTAAATTTTGACTGCAATAAGTCGCCATGGTCATGCCCATCACACTAAATGGCAACATAAAGATTTCTGTAATCTTTCTGGCCCCTGTATGAGCTACTATCGTATTTGTTCCAAGGGTATTGATTGCCCCTTGTAAAACGACGGTTCCTAAAGAAACAAGTGAATTCATAAGACCCATAGAAAGTCCTGAAGTCATCAATTTTTTCACCCGTAAACGTTTCAAAACAAAATCTTGCTTATGTAGATGCATCATCGGATAACGTTTCCAAATATAAATGAAACATAAAAATGCTGCTAGACTCTGTGCAATAACGGTTGCATAGGCTGCTCCCTGGGTGCCCATTCCTAAAGACAAAATAAAGAAATAGTCTAATCCAATATTCATCAGCGTTGAACCGATTAAAAAACACAAAGGCGCCATGGTGTCTCCAATGGCTCGTAAAATACTTGCACTTATATTATATAGCATTGCAGCAGTCATACCAATTAAAATCACACGTATATACCCTATGCCATTTTCCATTAAAGCTTCTGGCATATTTAATAAGTATAATAAATCTCGTAAAAAATAAACACTTACTATTGTTAAAAGAAAAGAAATGGCAAGCCCTAATATTAAGGTGCCTGCTATTTCTTTTCTCATTTCCTCTTCTTGATGGGCCCCAAAGTCTCTTGCCACCCATATGGCAAATCCATTAGTAAGCCCAATTAAAAAACCGATGATTAAATTGTTAAGGGTACTAGTGGCCCCTACAGCTGCAAGTGCTTCATTACCTAGTGTACTGCCTACAATTCGGGTATCTACAAGATTATAAAACAGCTGAAAAATATTTCCTAAAAAAATAGGAATAGCAAACTCAATAATCAATTTGCCTGGGCTGCCAACTGTTAAATCTTTCATGACTTATTCCTCCTTCTCATCTTCCTTGGCAAGTAATGCACTTAAATCAATGCGCTCTGTAAACTCATCCTCTAACTCTAAATCATCATTAAACGCATTAGATGGTTCCTGATTGTCTTCTTCTATAAGTTCTTCCACGAGCTTTGTTAACTCATCTGCGCTTTCTGTTTCTTCCTCCATGTTATTAGCGATTAATGCCTCCATTTGTGCTTCTAAATCTTTTTTGATTTGTCTTTCATCACCTTTTATCTCTAAAGGTTTTCCATAACGTAGCTCTAGGGCATATCTTTTCTGATGCTTTAAATTAAATAACTTAGGAAAAGTCTCTTGACTAAAAAATACATCGTTTTCTCCCTGTAAATAAGCGGGTACAATAGGCACCTTAGCTTCTTTGGCTAGTTCTAATAAAACATCTGTAAAGGCTGCATTTAAAATATCCCTTGGTGCTTTTACAATAAGCTGCCAACCTTTCTTTAACTGCATAACACAAAGTTTTCTTACTTCTTCCTCTAAATGATCTTCTAAATAATGAATGATTCCAAAAGCTTCTTCCTCTAATCGATAACGCTCATTAACTTTTTCATGGGATAAATAACCAAACTTATAAAACTGTTCTTTGTTATAACCTAAAGTCATCCCCAAGAAACCTCTTTCCGTTTCTAAAGGCGTATAAATAATACATCCTCTATTTTCTGGAAGATTACTTTGATTCTTAATCGTTAAGGCATATAAGCAGGTTGCTGTCTTTTTCCAAGCCATAAACCAATAGTAAGCTTGACTAGTTTTAGCCGAAAGTCCCATGCTTTCTTTTATTTGAAAGCTTTGTTCTGGACTAGTATTTAAGTCCTCATTTGACTCATTATAATCTATTTTAACATAGGCACCTTCTTCTAATGTGGCTAACTCCCCTGTATTAAACCAGCCTTCCTCCATGAATGTTAAAGCTGATGGTTCTTCTCTAAAATACCCTGCCATCCCATAAGGGGATTTAACATAAAGCATGCCTTGACCTTCAGCATTAGGATTTCTTAGCTCTACTTCCATATTAGGATAAGGTCTTCCACAAGTATCTAAAGTCATATCTTCCTCTCTATTGCCTAATACAGGAGTATTCGTTTCCACCGTGCCATAATGCACTAGTAAATCAATACCCAGTGCATAATAAAAAATGACGACTTCTTCTTCTATAGGCCCATAGCACCAAATTAACTCTAGTCTTCCACCTAATTCATTGACCAGTTGTTTAAAGACCATATTGCCAAGCTTCACGCCCATAGACTGACGCATTTTTTGACAACGTCTTAAATATTCTTTATCAAAGCGTTGACCTTCTAACTGGTTTTCTAGTTTTTCTTTATATGTCTTTAATATATTTTGAGGTGCTGGCCAAACCGTTGGTTTAAACCACTTCAAGGCATTTTTTAAGCTCTCTTCATCTAATTGTTCAATATAATGAACGGCAGCTCCTGTTAATAAAGACCCTAAAACGCATGCTACCATCCCTTCAATTTTACAATTTGGAATGATGGATAAGATACGTTCACTTTTTGAAATACCATTTTCCTCTGCTGCTGATAAAACATTCTCAATCATCGCTTGATGGGTATATAAAACACCTCTTACCTCACCTTGCTTATCTTCCTCAAAGAAAATCATCGCCATTTCTGGCATCGGATCTTCTGTTGCCGCAATAAATGGCGATACCACATGATAACTATCTTCAAAAGCTTGTCCCTCTTTAGCTAAGTTTAATATCGGTACTCGGTAATAACTCGCCTCTCCTAATCGCTTTTTAACTTTTGGTGTCGTCACAATACATCTTGCATCTGCTTTTTGTATAGAGGTTTTGATCATTTCAATGGATTCATTTGGATCAATGAGTACTGCTGTTGCATTGACTTGCATAATCGCTAAAAATGCCACTTCCCATTCAGGGCTATTTTCACCGACCAAAATCACTCGATCGCCTTTTGAAACACCTGCCATTTTAAATTTTTCAGCATACTGCTTAGCTCCATTAAAAAGAGCCTCGTATGTATACTTTCTGATCTCACCACTCGCCAGTGTGATTGACATGGCGTGTCTATATTTATGATTTTGATTCATTTTAAACGCATAACTATAAATATTCATGTTAACTCCCTATTTCGCCTTCCATTTTGCTTCTTATACATTATAAAAAGCCATGTCCTATATAGCAATATAAAACCGTAATTTGTCCCAAAAAATTATTGCCTCAAATTATTTCTAGTTGCCATCATTATTTTACAGTCATTTATGCTATAATGAATTCATCTTAATGTCTAAAAAAGGAGTTTCTATGAATAACGCATTAATGAAGAGCCAAGCCTTGGACTTATCCGATTCGTCCCAAGCGGCATTTCATGAAGCTTGTGAAAAAATTATTGGGCAGGCTAAAACAACCAATGGCATTGGAACCCTCAAGGAAAAAACCATCCATGCCGTTTTAAAAAATTACTATGCACCAGATGCTAATGACCAAGAAAAACGCATTGAGGGATTTGTAGCAGATATTTATGTGGAGGGAGAAATCATTGAAATTCAAACGCGTCACTTTAATACCATGCGCAAAAAACTAGAAACTTTTTTGCCTTTGTATCATGTCACCATCGTTTATCCCATAGCCGCTACCAAATGGCTTTGTTGGATAGATGAAGAAACAGGAGAAGTCACTCACAAACGTAAATCCCCTAAGCGTGGCTCACTCTATGCCATTTTACCAGAATTGTATCGTATTAAGATGTTTTTAGGAAACCCTCATTTGCATTTCATCTTAACCTTTATTGATGTGGAGGAATATCGCTTATTAAATGGCTGGGACACTTCACGTAAGAAAGGTGCCACTAGACATGATGGCATTCCTACTCAGCTTGTTGATGAACTTTATTTATCTTCACCTTCAGACTTTACTTGCTTCTTACCTGACTCATTACCTAGTGTGTTTACAACAAAGGATTTACAAACTGGAGCTAAAATTTCACAATCTGCCTCCTCCGTTTGCTTAAATATTTTGTATCACTTAGGGGTTGTTGAGCGCATTGGTAAAAAAGGAAATGCTTATCTTTATAAGCGCGTTCTATAGTATCCTTTTATTTAATTTTCATGCACTTAAAAATGGCGTGTTTTCCTTCATTAGAAAACACGCCATTTTACTCAATTTATTTTACTATAAATATCGTTTCTGTTAATTGTTTTTTCCCATATGACTGAGTCACTTCTGGGAAACGGTCCATATTCGTTACAACAACAGGTGTAATGGTTGGATAGCCTGCTTTTTGAATCGCTTCAATATCAAAGTTACCTAATACATCACCCTTTTTAACCTCCTCGCCTGCTGCTACTTTAATATCATAATGCTCACCATTAAGCTTAACTGTGTCAATTCCAATATGAATGAGTAATTCTAAGCCTTCTGGATTAACCAGTGCAATCGCATGCTTAGTGGTATAAACCATAGCTACGGTTCCATCAAATGGTGCAACAACTTCCCCTTTACTTGGTTTAATCGCTACCCCTTCACCTAACATGGCTTCTGAGAAGACACCATCCCCAATTTCTTTAAGTGAAACGACTTCACCAGCGATTGGTGCGCCAACAATCATCGCTTCTTGTATTGAGTCTGAAGAAGATTTATTTTGTTTTTCTTCTACCACTTCATTTTGAGCTTTCTCTACTGCTGCTGGCTCTGAAATGATTTGGTCACTGACTGGACTTTGTAAGTAATCCTCTAAGTTTGACTTAATTACGGTTACTTTTGGTCCATAAATCACTTGAACGCCATTTCCTTTACAAATGACACCTGAAGCACCTGTTGCTTTAAGTTTTGCTTCATCAACAAGCTCTCCTTTAAATACGGTCATACGTAAACGAGTTGCACAGCAATCCACATCACTGATATTTGCTTTGCCACCTAATCCTTGAACGATTTGAGCAGAAAGCACATCATCTTCTGATAAAGTTTGCCCTGCCCCTGCATTTCTTGCATTCACATCCGCTCTTGTATAAAGTTTAACTTCTTCATCGCCTTCTTCACGACCTGGTGTTTTGAAATCAAATTTCTTAATAAGGAAGCTAAATAAGAAGTAGTAAACAATAAAATAAACAATACCGACTATAACAATATAAATCCAGTTTGTTTTCGCATTGCCTTGTAAGATCCCAAATAAAGTTAAGTCAATTAAACCACCAGAGAAAGTCATCCCCACACCTACTTTAAGGATGTGCATCAGCATATAGCTTAATCCTGCTAATACACAGTGAATCCCATAAAGTACGGGTGCTACGAAAATAAATGTAAACTCTAAAGGTTCAGTAATTCCTGTTAACATTGAAGTTAATGCCGCAGATAATAGCAATCCCCCTGCAATTTTTCTTTTTTCAGGTCTTGCACATTTATACATGGCATAAGCGGCCCCTGGAAGACCAAAAATCATAAATGGGAATTTTCCTGCCATAAATCTTGTAGCTTCAACACTGAATTTTGTAATACCTGGTGTTGCAAGCTCTGCAAAGAAAATGTTTTGTGCACCTTCAACTAATTGTCCACCTACCATTGCAGTTCCACCAACTGCGGTTTGCCAGAATGGTAAGTAGAATACATGGTGAAGTCCAAATGGAATAAGGGCTCTTTCCATGATTCCATAAATCCATGTACCTGCATAACCTGAGCGTACAACTAAGTCTCCTACTTTATAGATAGCCCCTTGAATAGGTGGCCAAACAAAGAACATCGCAATCCCAACAGCTAAATAAGTAATTGCTGAAACAATCGGTACGAATCTTGTCCCACCGAAGAAAGATAACACCTGTGGTAATTCAATTTTATAGAATCGGTTATGCAATGCTGCAACGCCTAACCCTACAATAATCCCACCGAAAACACCCATTTGTAAAGATTCAATCCCTACAACAGAAGCAACAGAACCTGCTAACATATTCTCTGCGCCACCATTTAAGGTAATCATTGCACTAATTGAAGCGTGCATCACAAAGAATGCAACTGCTGCTGAAAGGGCAGCCACTTCTTTTTCTTTCTTCGCCATCCCAATGGCAACACCCATTGCAAATAAAATAGGTAAATTATCAAATACAATTTGTCCTGCCGCATTCATAACCATTAAAATAGAATAAATGACAGTTCCAGGACCCATCATCTTCATTAGCCCATAGGCCTCTAATGTCGTGGTATTGGTAAAGGAACCACCAATTCCAAGAAATAACCCTGCTACAGGTAAAAGGGCAATAGGTAGCATAAATGATCTACCTACTCTCTGTAATACACCAAAAATTTTGTCCTTCATATTCTCCTCCTCGCTCTAATCTGCACAGAAAAAAGACCAAAATATTTTTCTCATAAAATATAAGCGCACCATTTTACACTCTTTAAGTGTATTATTGCCTTATTGATAAATTTTATGAGATAACACTTTGGTCTTGCCTGCTGAACAGTCACAATCCGAATATTTCTTTGTCTGAACAATTTCATTAAACCACACCTATTGGCTTATGTCAACTAATTTAGGGATTGTTAAAAAGTTCCAACTATTACTATTTCTTTATGAATGATAAAATTCTTGATGATTATAGTGACTCATTTCTTTCGTATAGTGCTCTAAAATCTGACTATACTGCTCATAACTGCTTTGAGTCATTTTACCTTCCTTGTAAGCCGTATTCACAAGCTCAGTCGCTTTTTTTCTTGCCCCAATTGCTAAATCTTTATAATTATTTTCTAAATACAGCTTCATATCTTGTATTTCTTGTTCAATCGCTTTTTCCTCAGCACTCTTTCTTTTAAAAAGAAACATCTTTTCTCTCCCCTTCTTCACCATACTACGTTTTTACCTTTGAGGGACTATATAGCTGCTCTCGTATGCTTTATAATATCTGATAACTTAATCCATGTTCTACACAATAACTATATAAATAGCCATGTCCAAATTTAGGTAATCTTAAATGCATGCCCCATTCTGGATATTGCTTCACCATTAAAACACGTTCACCCGTTACAAAGGCTACAAAACTGATATAATGCTCCTTTTCCATGGGATGCTCTGTTGTAACATACCATTCTTCTTCAATCGTTTCTACCTTTAACTCATGTTCTTTATCTGCTTTATGTTTTTCTAGTGCTTTGAGTTGATGCCCACAGCAGGTTAACTCCATTTGACCTTGACTTGTAACAATATTACCGCACTCTGGGCACACATAAAATTGTGTTTTTTTCATATTTCCATTAATCATTTCGTTCATTTTTAAGTCTCCTGTTAATATCTCTTTAATATTCATCCCTAATAAATCAGCAAGCTCGGGTAATAGAGAAACATCCGGACATCCTAATCCTCTTTCCCATTTACTAACTGTTTTATCACTAATATTCATGGCATCAGCTAATTGCTTTTGCGTCATTTCTTTTTCTATTCTTCTTGCTTTAATCAGTGCACCTACTTTTGCGCAATCCATCCTATCCACCTTCATCTCTTTCATTTACTCAAGACTTCTTTATTATAACGTATCCTTTAGCCTTATACTATCTACGAATCGTAGAGTTATTTTTCAAAAAAAGAGCTGCTATCATCACAAATCAACTGCTGAAAAATCTCCCTATTAAAAAAGCTACTTCATCATGAAGTAGCCCTATTTTGTCTTTTATGCCATACCATTAACTGTCTTATATTTATAAATCATTTCTCCATGATTTTGTTCATCTGTTTCAATTTGATTTAATACATCACGTACGGTAGAAGATGCAAATTGAAATAAATCGTTATTATAAGCAGATGCTACATACTTCTCCATTGAAATGGAGTCAGTGCAAAAATATTCATCATCCTCTTTTTCACAGCTTGTATCGCCTTTGGCATAAGTTCCTTTTGGACAATATTCTGTTGCATCTAAATGTTTTATATTAGGCATTGAAGCATCATCTTTTTTAAGTGCTTCAAGTGCCTCATAATGATTCACTTCATTTTCTTTAAGCGTATTAAATAAATCTTTTAACTCTTGATCATGAGCTGCATCAGCATAACGCATATATTTTTGAATACATAATTTTTCTTGATCTTTTAAGTCTTGAATAAGTGATGCTTCTTTTTGATTTAACATATGATAAGCTCCTTTAAGTAGAATACCCTTATTATCTGCTAAATCTTTAAATCTATTCATGACTTACTTTACTACTTGACGCAATCTCATTTACTTTGAAGCTCGCTTTAAATCTGCTACAAACGCTTCTACAGATAGATAAGTTTCTTTATACCCTAATGCTTTGCAGAGCTGCGCAATATGAGGAGGTTCTAAATAAGCAGCTTTCAGCTCATCTTCTTTAGCAAAGACCTCCTTAGTTGGTCCATCTAATAATACTTTTCCCTTTGCAAGTACAATCGTTCTTTCAAAACACTCTGCCACAAAGTCCATATCGTGAATAATCGTCAGTACCATTTTACCTTCCTTATGTAACTTTCGAATGATGCCTTTAATCTTTTCTTTAGATACATAATCCTGAGCTATGGTTGGCTCGTCCAAAATGATAATATCGGTATCCATCGCCACAATGGAAGCTATGGCAATCAGTTTACGTTCAGAAAGTCCTAAATCATAAGGATTTTCGTTTAGTTTATCTTCAAGTCCTACCAGCTTTAAAGCCTCTAGTGCCTTTTCTTTCGCTTTAGCTTCTGTCATGCCAATATTAATAGGACCAAATAATACCTCATCCAGCACTTTATTTTTGAAAATCTGATCATTTGGATTTTGAAAAACTAAGCCAATATGCGTAGCAAGCTGTGCCACGGTTAATGAAGTCGTCAGATTTCCATTAATCTCTATCGTCCCACTAACAGGTTTTAAAAGTCCCTTTAGTAATTTAACCAAAGTGGTCTTCCCAGCTCCATTTTGACCAATAATGGCAGTCGGTGTGTTATCTAATGTGAATGAAATATCTTTTAGAATGGGCACCTTTTCATCATAATGAAAACATAAATGCTCTACTTTAATCGTTGCCATTTATACGTTCTCCTTTCCTATATGCCTCCATTACAGGAATCGTTTCTTCTAGTGTCACTGGATAAAGACCTGTTTCTGGTAATGTTACCCCAAGAGCCTTGCTGACTCTTGTAAAAACGGGTTCATTGACTTCATACTCTGCTAAGTCATTTCTTGAAAAAACTTTCTGTGGGGTATCAAAATCCACTAAATGGCCTTCATGAAGTAACATCACACGGTCACTATATTTTGCAATCTTCTCCATTTTATGCTCTACCATCATAATCGTTATGCCTTGCTTAGCAAGAGACTGTACGGCTCTAAAAACTTCTTCACTTCCCTCTGGGTCAAGCTGAGAGGTAGGCTCATCTAAAATTAATATTTCCGGTTTCATGGCAATGATACTGGCAATGGCCATACGTTGCATCTGCCCTCCCGATAAATCAAAGGGTTGTCGTTCTTTATAGGATGTAATATCCAACAGCTCCAGCGCCTCATCAATTCTTTTTTTCATTTCAGTTCGCTCAATTCCCATATTTTCTAGGCCAAAAGCAATTTCTTCATACACGGTCAGCTTAGAACCTGTTACTTGATTAAATGGATTTTGAAACACAATGCCCACCTTTTGGCATAGCTCTGCAATATGACTTTTTTCTACATTGACACCATCAATTAGGACATGTCCACCATAAGCCCCTTTATAAAAATGTGGCACCAATCCAACTAATGCTTGACACAAGGTACTCTTTCCTGCCCCATTTGCACCGATGATACCAATAAATTCTCCTTGCTCAACCTTAAAGGAAATATCCTCCAGTGCTAATTTTTTGGTTAATGGATATCTATATTTTAAGTGTTCTACAATAAGCGTTGCCATATCAAAATCCTCCCGATAACCGATAATCCAACTACTACTAAAATGACCCCTTTAATCATTCGGTCAATGCGTCTTGGCTCATAAGCATTAATATAACTTTTTGGCTTTGTACTGTTAAAACCACGTACTTCAAGTGCAATGGCTCTTTCTCTTGTTGCAATAAGAGAATTCATAACAACCGGCCCAATAAGCGGCACGAAAGCTTTCATACGTGTTATGAGTTTGCCTTCTGTTTCTAGTCCCCTTGAACGTTGTGCATCGGATATGGTTTCCATGGTCGCACTCATTTGAGGGATAATCTGAAAAACAGAACTAATGACATAACCAATTTTAGGGGAAAGTCCTTTTCTTACCAAGGCTTCTACCAAATCAGAAGGTTTGGTCGTTAAAACTAAAACAGAAAATCCTAAAATCAAATTTAGTACATTAAGCGCAATGCCTACTGCAAATAGTAGCCCTTCTTTATAAAAAATCACTTTTCCGAGTTTAATGAGTGGTGTCTCATTACCTGCTCTAAATAGGCCTTGAATCACAATAACCGTTAAGAGGATGATACCCGAACAAGCTAACATCGGTATAGTCCTTTTTAAAACCTTTCCTATCTTCAGCATGATAACACTCATAACTATACAACCTACCGTAACCCATCTATTTCCCCACAAAATAGGCAGTAAAAGCACCATAGCGACATAATAAAGTTTTGTAATGGGTTCTAACTGATGAATGGGTGTGTTTAAGGGTTTATACAAACTTATACTTTTCATTCTAGCCTCCTTTTCTCCTCCCAAATAAAAGAGGTGGTACTTTTTAAGTTTACCACCTCTTTAGACTTTTTTCATTAATTTAAATGTTCAATTTCTGAATCATTATGATACATTAAAACAAGTTTTTGAGGTAATCCTTTAAAAATCGCATAACCGATGAAAATAGTTGCAAATTTATCTGGAATATCTACTAATAATTCATCTAAAGCTGAAGCTAAAAAGCTTGGCACACCATGTGCAATACACCAAGCGAAAGCCGCATCTCCCCAAACATTACCTGTTGTACCACCCCAGAATATCATATTAATTGGTGTAGAAATAATAACAGAAACTAAGATTACGGCTGCACCCACTCCTATAACCCCTACAAAGTTTTTCGCTTTGTCCATTCTTGTTAAGATTCCAACCGTTAAACCAATCCCAATGCTGGATAAAGCATAAACTAGTGATATAGGGTCCATCGTAAGTCCATAAATAATATTATTAATGGCTCCACATAAAGCCCCAACGATTGGACCTGTAAGCATCGCCGCAAGTACAGTCCCTATGGCATCTAACCATAAAGGTAATTTCAAAGCACCTGCAAAAATTTTACCTATGTAATTAATCCCTACTGCAGCTGGAATTAGTACTAAAGCAGCTGTATTCAATTTAACTGACCAAATATTCTTTTTCATATTATTTTAATCCTCCCTCATCTTTTGACCATTGCACTAAAGTATCTAACGCTAAAAGAATTTCATTTTTTTCACCAATCGCTGTCTTGGATTCTCCTAAAACGTAGTCATTAATGCCATCTTCCAAATCCCCTTCATAAGTAACGACTGTATTTAAAATAGAAGCTGTTTTTACCCCTCTTAGAGCCCCAATTACAAATAAAGCGGCGCTTTCCATATCAGCACCTAATATCCCTTTACTAGACCAAAATGCATCAATTTCATCTTCTTGATCGGTGTAAAAACTATCGTGGCTTCTCACTCTGCCAATATGATACCTTATCCCTTTTTCTTTAGCCTTTTGAATAAGTGCCATTAAAAGCTCGGTATCAGGAATCGCTGGATAAATGGCATCAATATACGTTTTAGATGCTCCTTCATCACGTACAGCTCCATTCACTAGGAGTAAATCTCCTAATTGCATCCCCTTTTGCAATGCGCCGCAACTTCCTATGCGAATCATTGCTTTTACACCAATTCGTTGCAATTCTTCAACAGCAATGCCTACTGATGCGCCACCCATTCCAGTTGAAATGACCATGACCTTCACCCCATGATAGTCACCTACAATGCTCTTATACTCCCTATTAAAAGCAATTTCTCTTACATGAGTTAAATACTTTTTAGCATGCTCTACTCGCTTAGGATCACCAGGAAGTAAAGCATAAGGCGCAGCATCTTCGACCCCACACTGTATATGCGGCTGAAGTAATGTCTGACTCATAATAACCCTTCCTTTACTTTTATTTAATATTACAACCCTTGTGTAACATTTTATAATATTCTATTACATTTTTTGCTACCTGTAAAGACACTTCTCTTAACATATTTTATGACAATAAAAAAATAGCGAGAATGATCTTCTAACATCTTCTCGCTACTGTCTTTAAAATCCGTTTCATTTTGCCTATTTATTTTTTCTCTATCCAAGAAGGGGTAAGAGGAATATAAAATTTTTGTTTTCGGTCAATTTGCTCGTAAATTTCAAACTCCATCTCATAGACGGCTTTTAAATGCTCTTTTGTGAGCACTTCTTCTACAAGACCACTTGCATACACTTCACCTTGCTTCATTAATACCACTTCTTTGCAATAGGCTGCACATAAATTGATATCATGTAAAATGGCAATGATCGTCTTTCTCTCTTTTTCATTCAAATATTTGAGGTTCTCCATAATTTCTACTTGATAACGTATATCAAGATGTGAAATCGGTTCATCTAAAATTAAACATTTGGTATCTTGTGCAATCGCTCTGGCAACTAACACTCTTTGAGCTTCTCCCCCACTTAAGCATGAAAAAGAACGGTCTTTCAAAGACTTGCAGTGCGTAATTTGCATAGCATGTTCAATGATTTTTTCATCTTCTTCACTTAATGACTTTAATCGCTTTATATAAGGCGTTCTTCCCATTGCCACCATTTCATAAACGGTAAAATCGACGTCAAGATTAACATTTTGAGGGACAAAAGAAATATAAGTAGCTAATTCTTTCCTAGAATAACTATGAAGGGCTTGGTTTTTTAGCTGTATTTTTCCTTCTTGCAATTCTAAAAATCTTAATAAGTGACGAATAAAAGAGGTTTTTCCTGAACCGTTTGGTCCCATAATGCCATAGAATACCCCTTCATCAAAGGATTGCGTCATATGATTTAATATAGCCGTTTGCTCTTTATGAGGTTTCCAGCTTAGTTTGTCTACCTCCATCATTTTTTCTCTCATTGTTTATTTCAACTCTTTCCTATCACTTTCCTTTTCTTGTCTCACGGTACAATAATACGATAAAGTAGGGTGCACCAAACACTGCTGTAATAACGCCTACAGGGATTTCTGTAGGCGCTGCAACACTTCTAGCTAAAGTATCACATAAAACCATAAAACTCGCCCCCCCTAATGCACAGACAGGTATGAGCCTTCTATGATCAGCCCCTAAAATAAGCCGCATACAATGGGGTATAATAAGCCCTACAAATCCAATGACCCCACTTATAGATACACTCGCTGCTACCAGTAAGGAGGACACAATAATAAGATATTTCTTTACTTTAGCAATTTCTATTCCTAAACTGGCAGCCACCTCATCCCCTGTTATAAGGACATTTAAGTCTCTTGCAAAAATCCAAATCGCACCAATCCCTAACGTCCCAATCACCGCCATATAACCTACCTTATACCAATTAGCTGCACTAAAGCTTCCCATGGTCCATAAATATACTTTTTCAATTTGTTCTCTATGAAAAATCATAAGAAGTGAAATCATTGCACTTAAAAAAGTACTCATTGCGGTTCCCACTAAAAGAATATGTGTGACAATCATTCTTCTCCCTAGTGTTCCCAATTGATACACGATGCCAACTGTTAAAATAGCTCCTATAAATGCAAAAATACTGGTGACTCCTAAGCCTAAAAAATGAAGTGTCATTCCAGACATCATTCCAATAGTAGCGCCTAGTGAAGCACCAGATGAAATGCCTAAAATATGTGGATCCGCTAAAGCATTCCTAAAAATTGCTTGAAAAGTACACCCCACTACAGCAAGACTCCCTCCAACTAAAGCAGCCTGCAAAATGCGTGGCATGCGTACTTTCCAAACAATTACCTCATACATAGGACTTATCGAATCAGAAGGTATCCACTTTCCAACTACAGGTAGTTTAGCAAGTAATACTTCTAAACTCTCCCTAATCGTCAAAGAAGCTGAACCCACTGATGCTGAGATAAGGATACATAGGAGCAAAAAAATAGCGAGCAAAACAATGCCTATATCATCTCTTCTTTTTTTGCTGATCATATGTTCTCCCTCTTTTTACTTATTAAATGCTTCTGGGTGCATAATCTGTGCTAAGACTTCTACCCCTTCTGCATTACGATGGCTTTGACGTTCTAATAAATTCCCATCGATTTCATAAACATGATTTTCTTTGACTGCTGTTAATTCATTATAACCTTCTGCTGTCATAAAGCTATCTTTTTCACCATTTCTAACCAAAATAATATCTGGGTCAGCTTCTAAAAGGGCTTCTAGTGAATAAGACCAACTATCAGAAGCTGGAACAATATTTTTTCCGCCTGCTAGTTTAATCATTTGACCTACAAAAGTATTTTCTGGTGCTGAATAGTCTCCATATTCACCATAACCCACAACATAGTATACAGATGGGGCTTCTAATCCTTCGATTTTAGCTTGAACATCGCTGATTTTAGTTTTCATTTCATCAACTACTTTTGCAGCTTGCTGTTGTCTATTTAAGGCTATGCCAAGCGTTTCAAGCTGCACATAAACGCCATTTACATCAAATTCTTCATAAAGCCCAATAACTGGAATACCTGCTTGTTCTAATTTTGCACCATTTTCTTCATCAAAATGAGTGGATGTAATCACTAAATCGGGCTCCAAGCTAATCATTTTTTCAAGATCTGGGGTGGTAAGTGACCCTATAGATTCTATCTTACTTGCCTCTTCTGGATAATCGCAGTAATCTGTACGTCCTACTAATTTATCCTCGGCACCAATGGCATAAATCATTTCAGTTACACTTGGTGCAACCGAAATAACATGCATCGGTTCAGTTTCTAAGGTCACTTCTTTTCCAAAAGAATCGATTATCTTGACTGGATAGGCATTGTCTGTAACTTGCTCATTATTCTTTTCAGTTATGTCAGCATTACTTTGTCCACAACCTACTAGTCCCATAGTAAGTGCAATACATAATAATACTACAAAGAGGTGTTTGAATAAATTTTTCATAAAGATCTCCTTCTTGCTTTTTTCATTTTACAAACCTTTGTTGTATTCGTCTTTTGAACCTTTCAAAAAACATACTTATTTATTATATATAGCCTATATCCATTTTTCAATAATTATTCTGTATGCTTCAATTCTCTGGATGTCCACAAAAAGGGGACATATTATTACTAAAAATTAAAGGTTACTTTTTATCGTTTAAAGGTAACCTGTTTAGTCAAGTGATTCCAAGAAGTTTCTACATTTAAAGCTCTCGTGATTTCAGCAACTGGCACAAATGTTCTACCATTTACGATTTCTGGTGCTGCAGCCATTTGCAATGTCTCATTTCCTACCTGCATCTGGTTACTGCCTACTGTTAAAACGATCATTTTTTCTGCCTGTATGATGACCGTTTTAGTCGCCGAATTCCATTTGATAGCTCCTGACGAAATTCCCAAAGCTTCTGATACATACTTAATCGGTAGCATGGTACGTCCACTACTTATATAAGGCACAGCATCCATTAATTTTTCTACTTGGTTCACCTGATACTGTGGCTTTCCTAGCGTAAAAATAACTTGTAAGCTGGCATTTTCTGGTTTACTCGATTCTGGATGGGTGGCCTCTTCATTAGGTTTACTTGGCACCTGAACTGGATTTAATACCACTTCAATAAACTTCTCCTCTCGCACGGGCATCATATCTTCCTTTGTTGCCAAATAAGTCAGTGCACCTCCACCCACTTTTAAAGTATAATTTCCCATTGCAATCGTTTGATCGACCGTTACTTTAAAATCTCGAATTACAATCATTGAAGGCATTAATGAGCTTCTAACAATAGGAATCATAATCCGATTGCCTTCACTAAAGGCATTTCCTAATCTAAGATCACCCGATGCCACATACACCTGTGGTAACCCACTATAGCGCATATTACTTTCTTCCAATTCTAAAACAATTTGTTCCCCTTGAATTAGCCTTCCAGCTGCATTTTCCTTGAGAATGACTTGACCACCTACTTGATCTTTCACCCCTACTAATGCACTAAATCCATGTACGGATACCTCAAATGGTCTAACAACCTCTAAAATATTTAGACTTAAATCTTCCACTAACGAACGTCCCTCTGCTTTTACATTAATAGTTCCTGAAGCTGTTGGTAAAATAACTACCTCAACTTCCATTTCATAGTGTGTTAATTCCTCTGGCAATCGACTCACTTCAAATCCGACTACCTTACCCTGCTCTGTAATGGCTGGATAATAACCTAATCTTCCATTTAAGGTAACTGGCACTTTTTGATTCACCCGTTCCAGTATAATGCCTTCTGAAAATGAGAAATAGGTTGGACGATTACGCATAAGAGAATCTTCCACTTGCTCTTCTAAAACAAACTTCACTTTTTGTCTATTTCCTGCATAAGCCTTATCTGACTTTCCTTTAAGGGCAATGGCATAATCCATTACTTGTAATACTTCTACCGTGCTTTTTTCAATAAGGTCTCCTGAAACCGTAACGGTTAGCGTATCCATCATGGCTTTTTTATCGGTTAACTGAATAAAAATCCCTGATAAAGTCAAACAGCCTGTATAACGTGCTTCACTTGTATCTGGTAAGGTTAAAAGTAAAGTCTGTGGATCGACTTGCTCGATGGCAAAATCATCCCCTGAAAGCTCTTCAAATCCTTCTGATAATGCCAGTTTCACGCGGCTATCTAATAAGCTAAAGGCATAGGCATTATGATTTAGTCTTAATTCAACCTTTCTACTTTTTCCTGTAGCAACCGCTTTGCTAAAAGCTTTTGAAAAAGGCTCGCTAATAACTAAATCTGCCATAACGCCTGAGCTTGTTGTGGTTGGCAAATTCCCTGTATGAACTTGTCCCTTATAGCTACTGACCTGTGCAAGCTTATAGCTTCCTTCAGTCACAACGGTATTATTACTTCTTACAGATACTGTAGCTATTTGACCTGTCATTTGAAAGGGAAGTGGTATCTGTAAGGTCACTCCTCTTACTACTGTATCCCCTTTCATCTTCACTTGAAGCTTCTGCTTTGATAAAGCCTTTATTTCAATAAAACCATTTCCACTATAACCTTCTATCGTTGCTGAATAAGGCGTCTCTATCCATTTTCCACCCACTAGTTCTAAGTAGAAAATGGCATTTTCCTCTAAGGGGTTCATTAATTTCATACTCAATATAGGTGCTTCATCTAATGAGATTTTTTCATCCTTCATAACGGTTAAAACCTTATTTATATAATTCCATGAAGCAGCATAATATGTATGCGGCATAAGAGTTACTAGCATCACTAGTACCAATAAATAGGCTGTACTACGTTTTAATGTCATTTGATTACTCCTTAAATGCCACCATAATTTATCTATTTACTGGCTCATTATACTGGTAAAAAAAGTAAGTTGCAATCCATCTACCCTATTTCCATCTATTAAAAACTTAATCTATTTTACAAAAAGTCAATGGAATATTTACATACGTTTTTTCCTATCTTGCTTTAAAGAGGATGGCTCTTGATGCATTTCTTTTTTTGAAATGGCCCCAGTTATTGGATGAGTTTGTTTTTCTATTGCTTGTATCTCACAGACTTTCTTTTCTTTATAATAATCATAGTTGCCCAGATAATTCTTTATTTGACCATTTTCTAGTTCGCTGATTCGACTGGCTAATTTATTGATGAAAAATCGGTCATGCGAAATAAAAAATAGTGTGCCATTATAATTTTGAAGGGCTTCTTCTAAATTTTCTCTAGACTCAATATCTAAGTGGTTAGTAGGTTCATCTAAAATGAGTAAATTAACTTCCTGTTGCAGTAGTTTACAAAGTAATAGACGACTTTTCTCTCCGCCTGATAAATCTTTAACTTTTTTAAAGACTTGATCCCCGTAAAATAAAAATTTAGCAAGTGTTGTTCTAGCTTCAGTAGGAGTCATCACCACCTCTTTTTTAAAGGTTTCAAGTACAGTCAACGTTTCATCTTCAAACTGTACATTTTGGGGTAAATAGGCAATTTTTAATCCTGCGCCTAACTTAACAACTCCATCATCTTGCTCTTGCTTGCCTAAAAGAATCTTAATGAGTGTCGATTTACCACAGCCATTAGAACCAATTAAAGCCACTCGTTCTTGGTACTGAACCAATAAATCCGCCTTTTTAAGAACACGTTTTTCACCAAATGCTTTTTCTAATCCTATCGCGCAAATCACCTCTTTACCTGAGCGATTAGCTTCTGAAAAAGATAAATCCATCTTCTTTGGGCTAAGTGTAGGTTTATCTAGTTTTTTCATCCTATCTAGTCTTTTTTGCATGCATGCTGCTTTTTTATATAAACCTTCATTATCAGCTCGATTAGCCCAGTCTCTTAATCTTTTAATTGCTTTTTCCATCGCCTTAATTTTCTTTTGTTGGTCTTCATAGGCTTCAAATTCAGCCAATAGTAACTGTTCTTTTTCCTTAATATAATAAGAATAATTGCCATAAAAGAGATTTGCTTTTCCATTTTCAATTTCTATAATTTGCTCCACCACTTGATCTAAGAAATAACGATCATGAGAAATTATGATAACTGCACCTTTATAAGCTTTTAGATAGTTTTCAAGCCAGTCCATAGACCTCATATCTAAGTGGTTGGTTGGTTCATCTAATAATAGAATATCTGGGCTTTGAATGAGTACCTTACCTAATAAAACCGTCGTTTTTTCTCCACCACTTAATTTACAAAATGCCTTATTTAAAAAAATTTCGGTAAAATGAAGTCCAATGCAGACACGGCTTAATTGCGCATCTCTTTCATAACCGCCAGCCCTTTCAAAATGCTCACTGAGTTTAGCATAACGCATTAAGCATTCATCTAATGCCTTTCCTGTCAATTCACTCATCTTTTCTTCTAATTCATGCAGTGTCTCTGATACTTGATTAAGCTCTGTAAAAGCTGTCATAAGTACATCTTTTACAGTCATATCCGTATCATAATGAGGGATTTGTTCCACATAACCCAAAGTGGCTCCTTTTCGGATAAATATTTCTCCACTATCAGGCTTTTCCATCCCTACTATTAACCTGAAAAGTGTGGTTTTGCCACATCCATTACGCCCTACTATGCCTATACGATTTTCATCTTGAAGATTAAAACTTACATCTTTCAATATGGGATAAACACTAAAACTTTTCTGAACTTGATTCATTGCAATTTGTATCATTTTTTCTCCTCCATTATCGTAAGTCCATTCAAACCTTCACTTACCTTGTTTTTTATTTTTTCGCGATAAAAGAGAACTAAAATCTGATCTTTGATTTTAAGCAATAAAAAACCAGGCAAGTGAATTCCTTACCTGGTACGCTTACTCTATTTGTACTTGGTGTTAAAGATTCCTTCACTTTGCTTTTTGAAAACGATTCAATTTTGGACAGACTCCTCCCGTAAAAACTCCTGAAATATTTGTAATTCCAGATAATGACATTGGTAATCTATCTAAAATTGTATTTTCAAAAACAAACTGCATCATCTTTTCACCTCCAAATGATTTATTTACGCATTCATTATATGATATTTTATTTATTTTTTCAAACATTTTATCAATATAACAATAATGAATTTAAATTTTCCTTCTATACATTCATTGCCTGCCTGAAACCATAATCCTAATAATTCACTTGTCTTACAGTAAATCCATTTTCATCTAATGTTTTAACTAATCTTTGTGGATTTTTCACATCTACTCTTAAAATAAGTTCTTTTAATCCCATCACCTCAGGATCCACTTGAAGAATACTCATGATATTGCCGTTTTCTTTAGAAATAATTTCTGATAACTTAGCAAGTTGACCTTTAATATCGTAAGTTGTAATCACTAATCTTGTATAGCCCATTCCTAATGAATTCTTAAGCGTTCTAAAAACAGCTTTATGCGATACAATGCCCTCAAATTCATCTTTTTCATTAATGACAGGAATAAATTGAACATTATGTGTGCAAAGTAAATTAACCGCATCTTCAATTAGGTCTCCTGGTGCTAAATGTGGAATTTGAGTTTTCATAAATCCTTCAATTGGACGTTTTAAAAAAGTTTCTTTGTCTTCACCACTCTTAAAATACTCTTGCAGGATATAACGTCTTGAAATAATCCCTATGAATTTCTTTCCTTCAACAACTGGCAATGATAAAAGTGACTTTGCGTCAATAATATCAAGGGTTTCACCAGCAGTATTTTTCATAGAAATGGTCGTCAAATCATGAAAAGGAATTAATATATTTTTAATAATCATAACTATCCCCCCTTTTTTCTTTATTATATCTTTTCTTATGCAAAATATCAACACTATTCATACTTATGTATCCTATAAAAAATTCTTTATAAATTTTCTATCTCAAAATAAAGAAGCTCTCAACCACTCAAGTTAAAAGCTTCTTTACTTTTTTCATTTCTATAGTTCAATCATGTAACGTATCGTTTCTATCATTATGGCTTATTTCACACAGTATTCTTCTAAATAAGCTTCCATCTTAGCTTTCATTGTATCATCAATGTAAACTTTTCCATCTACTGGATGATTATGAAGAACTTCTATCACTTCCTTTACGTTAACAATCGGATAGACCTTAAAGCCATAATCATCATAAATTTGCTGAATCGCTGTTTTATTTTCTAATCCTCTTTCCATACGGTCTACAGAGATGATTTCACCTATAATATTCACTTTAGCAGCTGCCATGATTTGTGGTAAGCATTCACGAATAGAAGCACCAGAGGTAATAACATCTTCTGTAATGATGACATTGTCCCCATCCTTAAGTTTGTAGCCTACCATTTTACCCCCTTCACCGTGATCCTTTTCTTCTTTGCGGTTAAAGCAGTAGTTGACATCCGTATCATACTGGGTGGCAAGTGCCATTGAAGTAGCTACTGCAAGTGGAATCCCTTTATAAGCTGGCCCAAAGAGGACATCGATTTCTTCTTTGATATGTTCTTTAATCGCTTTGGCATAGAATTCACCCAATTTTGCAGCTTGAGCACCTGTTTTATAGTTTCCTGTATTCACAAAATAAGGTGTTTTACGACCACTTTTAGTGGTAAAATCTCCAAAGGTTAATACCCCTGATCTTACCATAAATTCAATAAACTCTTTTTTATAGCTTTCCATTTCTTTCATCCTTTTCTATCGGTTTTTTAGCTGCCCTTAAAGACCTAGTTCTCTAGCAACTTGCTTCAAAGTGGATTTCTTAATCTTGAAATGCGTCTCTAATTTCTTGTAGGTTTTTAAACCCATAACGTGCCATATAAGCTATGAGCTCATTTTTAATATCTACAGGTGCGGTTGGGTTAGCAAAAACTGCGGTACCAATGCTGACTGCATCTGCCCCTGCCATTAAAAATTCTACTACATCTTCTCCTGTCATAATGCCACCCAGTCCAATAATTGGGATATTCACTGCACGGCGAACCTGATAAACCATACGAACAGCTACTGGCTTAATGGCTGGCCCTGAAAAACCACCCATTTTATTGGCAATCACAGGACGCATGCGATGTACATCAATGCGCATGCCTAGTAAAGTATTAATCAGTGACACGGCATCTGCCCCTTCTGCTTCTACTGCTTTTGCAATCTCTGTAATATCGGTTACATTTGGAGTCAGTTTCATAATAATTGGTTTTTTGCTGACACGTTTGACTGCTTTTGTTACTTCTGCTGCCATCGCTGGATTGGTTCCAAATCCAATGCCACCTTCTTTCACATTTGGACAAGAAATGTTGACTTCTAGCATATCCACATCTGCCTGGCTTAAACGTTCTACGACATCGCAGTACTCTGGAATACTATGTCCTGCCACATTGGCAATGATTTTGGTATCAAATTGTCTTGCAAAAGGGATTTCATGCTCAATATAATAGTCTACGCCTGGATTTTGAAGCCCTACGGCATTAATCATGCCACCATAGGTTTCTGCAATTCTTGGAACTGGATTGCCATCCCAAGGAACCGAAGCGACGCCTTTTGTAATCATCGCCCCTAATTCACTTAAATCATAAAATGCGCTACTTTCATGAGGTGAAAAGGTTCCCGAAGCGGTTGTAATGGGGTTTTTTAAGGTCACCCCTGCAATATTCACACTTAAATCAATATGATTCATCCCATTTCACCTCACTTCCTAAAAAGACTGGACCATCTTTACATACTTTTTTAAGTTCATAGCCTTTTTCATTTTCTGCTTTGATTTTTATGACACAGCCAACACATATACCATAGCCGCAGCCCATTCGTTCTTCCATAGACACTTGAACCGGCTTATTTTGTTTTTCACAAAAATGACTTAGTGCACGAAGCATCACTTTAGGACCACAAGCATAGTAGTAATCTCCCTTAATCCCTTCTGCTGTCATCAGTTCAATGACATTTCCCTTAAAGCCTACTTTTCCACTATCTGTTGCAATATAAACTTTGACACCTAATGCTTCTAAAGCATCTATCAAAATAGGATCTTCTCTAAAACCAAGTACAGCAACTTTCTTACCTAGGATAGATTTTGCCAATTCTACAAGTGGGGGAACACCAATTCCTCCGCCCACTAAAACGGATACTTTTGCATCCTTTTGTACCGTATAACCGTTGCCTAACGCTGTACTGATACGAATACTCTCACCCGTTTCATACTGCATAAACTCCCTAGTGCCTTCTCCAACTACGCCATAAACAAGGGTAATCGTTTCTTTACCAATTTCACTAATACTAATCGGTCTTGGAAGCAACGTACTTTTTGATTTTGGATAAACATTTACAAATTGTCCACAGTGAGCGGATGCTGCTACTTCTGGAGCGTTAATCATCATTTTATAAATCATAGGAGCAATTTCACTTTGCCCTATGATTTTTCCTTCCACTACTTTTTTATTCATGTCGTCTAGCTCCCATATCATAAATATCGGTTTGATCAATTGTCACTTGCTTAGATACGATGTCTGCCATTGCTCTTACGGTATCAAGAGAAGTTAAGATTTGAATAGAAGACTCGATGGCAATACGTCTCATTCTAAAGCCATCACGTTTTGAATCATTTCCTTTAGTTGGTGTATTAACGACTAAGTCAATTTCTCCATTCCTAAAAAGTTTAAAGATTTCATCATCCTCATTAACAAATTTATTATTTGGAGGCGTTGATAACTTTTCAACTACTCTGGCTTCAATACCATTTTCATTAAGCTTTTTGGCTGTTCCTTCTGTAGCTATAAATTTGTAGCCCATGGCTGCAAATCGTTTGGCAATCGTTACAAACTCATCTTGATCATATTTTTGAATGGTTGCAAAGATGGTACCACCGTGCATCGGTAAGCTCTTGCCTGCTGCAATAAAGCCTTTATATAATGCTTCTTCTACCGTGCGGCCAACACCTAATACTTCACCGGTTGATTTCATTTCTGGTCCAAGGCTGACTTCTACTCTTGGTAATTTTTCTGTTGAGAAAACAGGCACTTTAATCGCATAGAAGTTTTCTGGTTCTGGATAGAGTCCTACTCCATAACCCAGTTCAGAAATTTTCTTACCTAACATAGCTTCTACTGCAAGGTCAATAATTGGTACACCTGTTACTTTAGAAATATAAGGTACGGTACGGCTTGAACGAGGGTTTACTTCAATAATATACAAGTCGTTTTTGTATTCAATATATTGAATATTAATCATCCCTAATACTTTAAGTTCTTTAGCAAGCAGTTGCGTACAGGTAATAATCTTTTCTTTCATTTCC
This sequence comes from uncultured Cellulosilyticum sp., assembly GCA_934725855.1. Lineage (GTDB taxonomy): Bacteria > Bacillota > Clostridia > Lachnospirales > Cellulosilyticaceae > Cellulosilyticum. Next base: position 242,282 of record CAKVCL010000001.1, read on the forward strand.
TTGGAAATATTCACACTTGGATAAAGGGTCGTACTATCTCCAGAGTGAATCCCTGCTCTTTCTAAATGTTCCATAATACCCGGAATGAGGATGTTTTCCCCATCTGAAAGGGCATCCACTTCAATTTCACGTCCCATTAAGTAACGGTCAATGAGTACTGGGTTTTCTGGGTCGCGGTCAAACGCATTAATAAGATATCTTTCTAATTGATTTGCTTCATAAGTAATTTCCATTCCTTGACCACCCAGTACATAAGAAGGACGTACCAGTACGGGATACTCTAATTCTTCTGCAACTTGCAATCCTTCTTCTACAGACCAAATCGCTTTTCCTTTTGGACGTTTAATATGAAGCTTTTCAAGAATTTCATCAAATTTTTCCCGATCCTCTGCTTCATCCATATGCTGTGGGGCTGTTCCAAGCACCGGGATATTCATTTTTTGACAGAACTTAGCTAGTTTAATGGCTGTTTGTCCACCGAACTGCAAAATGACACCCATTGGTTTTTCTTTTAAGAAGATATGGTAGAAATCTTCATCTGTAAGCGGTTCAAAATACAATTTATCAGAGGTATTAAAGTCTGTACTAACCGTTTCAGGGTTATTATTGACAATAATCGTTTCAATGCCTTTTTTCTTAAGTGCCATAATCGCATGTACAGAGCAGTAGTCAAACTCAATCCCTTGACCAATTCGAATTGGACCTGAACCAATAACCATGACTTTTTGTTTATCAGATACTTCAACTTCATCCACTTCATCATAAGTTGAATAATAGTAAGGAGATTCCGCTTCAAATTCGCCCCCACAAGTATCTACCATTTTATAAACTGGCATAATATTCCATTTAAAACGTAACTCGCGGATATCCTCTTCGGTTACATTTAAAAACTCAGCAATTGCCTTATCTGCAAAACCTCTCTTCTTAAGCTTTTTAAGGTATTTAGGAGTGAGTTCATCAAACTCCATTTCACCAAGCAGTTCTTCTTGTTCAATAATCCATCTAAATTTCTCTACAAAGAAAATATCCATTCCAGTGATTTTGCAAACTTGCTCCACGCGGTAGTGACGACGAAGCATTTCTGCCAAAGCAAAAATTCTTTCATCATCTGCAATAATCACTTTTTCTTTCAGTTCATCTAATGTACAGTGTTCCAATTTTTTGTGTTTGAAACTAAATTGACCAATTTCAAGTGAACGAAGACCTTTTAAGAAAGCACTTTCAAAGTTATTTCCAATCGCCATGATTTCACCTGTTGCCATCATTTTAGTCCCAAGTGTACGTTTAGCCGTGTAGAATTTATCAAATGGCCATTTTGGTATTTTACATACCACATAATCGAGTGTTGGTTCAAAGCAAGCATAGGTTTTACCTGTTACTGCATTTTTGATTTCATCTAGTCCATAACCTAATGCAATCTTAGCAGATACTCTAGCAATCGGATAACCCGTCGCTTTAGAGGCAAGCGCTGAAGAACGGCTTACACGAGGATTAATCTCGATAACGGCATATTCAAAGCTATCTGGATTTAAGGCAAGTTGTACGTTACAGCCCCCACGGATATCACAAGCGGAAATAATATCTAATGAAGCTCGACGAAGCATTTGATATTCCTTGTCAGATAAAGTTTGAGAAGGGGCAACGACAATACTATCTCCTGTATGAATGCCAACTGGGTCAATATTCTCCATATTACATACGGTAATACAGGTTCCATACTGGTCACGCATCACTTCATATTCGATTTCTTTCCAGCCTTTAATGCATTTCTCAATTAAAACTTGATGTACGCGAGAAAGATGTAGTCCACTTGATGCAATATCACAAAGTTCCTCTTCTGTTTCGGCGATACCACCACCTGTCCCACCTAATGTATAAGCTGGACGAACAACCACTGGATAACCAATTTTTCTTGCAAATTTAACCGCATCCTCAACCGTTTCAACCGTTTGACTTTCAATAACCGGTTGATGAATTCTATTCATTAAAGCTCTAAAACCTTCACGGTCTTCCCCTTCTTTAATGGCAGAAATCTGTGTCCCAATGACACGCACATTGTATTTTTCCAAGATGCCCTTATCATGAAGCTCAACAGCAAGATTAAGTGCAGTTTGTCCGCCTACTCCTGCCAGTACACTATCTGGTCTTTCTTTAGCAATGACTTTCTCAATGAATTCCACCGTAAGTGGTTCGATATAAATTTTATCTGCAATTTCTTTATCCGTCATAATCGTAGCGGGATTACTATTTACTAAAATGGCTTCGATGCCTTCTTCACGAATAGCCGCACACGCTTGTGCCCCTGAATAGTCAAACTCTGCGGCTTGCCCAATCACAATGGGACCTGAACCAATTACTAATACTTTCTTAATACTATTATCCTTAGGCATTTAATTTACCCCCTTGCATCACTGTCATAAATTCGTCAAAAATATGTGCGGTATCTGTTGGTCCTGGACATGCCTCAGGATGGAATTGCACACTATAAATATCTAATTCTTTAAAATACATACCCTCTACTGTTTGATCATTCATATTCGTATGGGTCACAACGGCTCCTTCTGGAAGCGTTTCTACATAATAATTATGGTTTTGTGAGGTGATGTAGACACGATTTGTAATAAAGTCTTTAACGGGATGGTTACAACCATGATGTCCAAATTTTAATTTAGCGGTATTGCCCCCTAAAGCAAGACATAAAAGTTGATGACCAAGACAAATGGCGGTAATTGGTTTCTTACCCACTAATGCTTTAACTGTGGCTACTGTATCGGGTACATCTTTTGGATCCGCTGGACCATTAGAAATAAATACGCCATCTGGGCTGACTGCTAAAATTTCCTCTGCTGTGACACTCGCTGGAAATATCGTCATTTTACAGCCCCTTGCTTCAAATGAACGTAGGATGTTTGCTTTAATGCCACAGTCAATGACTGCAATATGCATTTTTTTGCCTGGAATCGTATAACTTTCTTTAGTGGTGACTTCGGCAACTGCAGATTGGTTATTAAACGCATCTATTTTCATTTTAATTTGACTTGGTGTCAGTTCTCTTACTGCAATAATAGCTCTCATGGTTCCATGATCTCTAAGGACCTTTGTTAAAGCTCTTGTATCAATCCCTTCAAGTCCAATCACCTTTTGAGATTTTAAATACCCATCTAAAGTGAGTTCGCATCTAAAGTTATTTGGATAATCTGATTTTTCACGAACAATCAAGGCGCGAACATGTGACCGACTACTTTCCATATCTTCAAGATTGATGCCATAATTTCCAATCAGTGGATAGGTCATAACCACCATTTGTCCGCAATATGAAGGATCTGTAAGGATTTCTTGATATCCTGTCATTCCTGTATTAAATACGACTTCTCCAATGGTTTCTTTTAAATAGCCGAAAGCTTTCCCCTCAAAGACCATTCCATTTTCTAAAATTAATTGTGCCTTCATTTTAACCCATCACTCCTTGTAAGTCTTTTTGCATCGCAATAACTGCTTTCTTAGATGCGATGGCAAATTCTTTTTCTGTTACTTCCGTATCTTTTTTGTAAGCCGCAATGATTCCTCTTGAAGAGTTCACAATAATGCCTTCGCCATTTTTATCAAAATAATCTTTTAAATCTTCTGCTTTACCACCTTGCGCACCGTAGCCTGGTACGAGGAAGAAGGTATTTGGCATTCTCTTTCGAAGTTCTACCCCTTGTTCTTTGTAAGTCGCCCCAACTACTGCGCCTACTTTACTATAGCCTTTAGTTCCCATAGCCATTTGACCCCATTTATGAACGAGGTCCGCTGTTTTATCATAAATCGGTGTGCCCTCTACCAATAAATCTTGAAGCTCTACCCCACTTGGATTACTCGTTTTTACTAAAACGAAAATACCACGATCTTTCTCATTGCAAGCTTTAATAAAAGGATCAACGCCATCAAATCCCATATAAGGATTAATCGTTACGGCATCTTCCTGCCATAAGTCAAAAGACTCTCCTTCGATCTCTACCCCTGAAATATGTCCTGCATAAGCTGCTGCTGTTGAAGCGATGTCCCCTCTTTTAATATCTCCAATGACAACTAGTCCTTTAGCTTTTGCATAAGCAATTGTTTCCATATAAGCTCTTAAGCCCTCTAACCCATATTGTTCATACATTGCTACTTGTGGTTTAACCGCTGGAATCAGTGGGGATACTTCATCCAATATGGCTTTATTAAAAGCAATAAACATTTCGGCTACTGCTTTAGGTGTTTTACCATACTTTTCAAACATTTCTTCTTTAATAAAAGAAGGTATCATGGCAAGCGTTGGATCTAACCCTACCACGGTTGGGTTTTGTTTTGCTTCTATTTGACTCATTAATCGATCGATCATAGCACTTCTCCTTTTATTTTCCTATTAATCTGAACTGCATAATATTCATATTTATACATTAATATTTATAATTATTCTAACACTTTTTTCAGTTTTAGCAACCTTATCAGACATTTTCATTTATTTTTCATAAACTTTTTTTCCTGCAACTAACGTACAAATGACTTCTCCTTGTAAAGTCATGCCAATAAAAGGAGAGTTTTTGCTTTTACCTGCAAAAGTTTCTTTAGTCACGGTATAAGTTGCTTTTGGGTCTATTAGCGTGATATCTGCTACTTTACCTACTGAAAGATCGCCTTTTTCAATACCTAATATTTCGGCTGGCTTTGTGCTCATTTTCTCTATTAGTTGCATTTTACTAAGAAGTCCTGACTGATAAAGCTGTGTAAAACTTAGTCCAAAACTCGTTTCAAGTCCCACAATGCCAAATGGCGCTTTTTCAAATTCTACGTTTTTCTCATCATAATGATGAGGCGCATGATCGGTTGCAATCACATCTAATGTGCCATCTGCTAGCGCACGCTTAATCGCTTCCACATCTTTTTTCGTACGAAGCGGTGGGCTCATTTTTTTATTGGTATCGTAATCTCCTAAAATACTATCATCTAATGTAAAGTAATGAGGTGCTGTTTCTGCGGTCACATGAACGCCTTGTGCCTTAGCAAATCGAATAATCTCTAAGCTGCCTTCTGTGCTAATGTGGCAAAGGTGAAGTTTACAGCCTGTATATTTAGCCAGTAAAATATCTCTTGCTACAATAATCTCTTCTGCTTCTCTTGGAATCCCCTTAATGCCAAAAAGTTGTGCGTTTTCTCCTGCATTCATTGCCCCACCAGTTAAAGTGCGATCTTCCGTGTGTGACATCATCACTAATCCAAAGGGTTTGGCATAACTCATTGCTTTTTTAAGCAGTCCTGAATCCATGACCGTTTTACCATCTTCACTAATGGCACAAATGCCATGCTCCTTCATTTTTCCAATGTCTGCAAGACTTTCCCCCTGCTGACCCTTAGTAATAGCACCAATAGGTAAGACATTCACCCCATTGGCTCTTTTTGCCATCGCATAAATATATTCCACCACACATTCATTGTCAATGACTGGATTGGTATTTGGCATACAACAAACGGTAGTGAATCCACCTTTTGCAGCAGCTTTTGCGCCACTTTCGATATCTTCTTTATATTCAAAACCAGGTGCTCTAAAATGAACATGAAGATCAATAAGACCTGGAACCACCCATTTACCGCCTGCATTAATGGTTTCATCTGCCTTATCCTCTTTATACCCAATAAAGCTTACAATCCCATCTTCTATCCATAAATCACTTACCTCTTCCATTTGAGTTTTTGGGTTAATAATGAGTCCATTTTTGATACAAGTTTTCATTCGTTTGATCTCCTTTCATTTAATAAAGCTAAAATCGCCATACGCACAGCCACACCATTGGTTACTTGCTGGTCAATGACAGATACCTCACTGTCCATGAGTTCTGGCATCAGTTCTACCCCACGATTAACAGGTGCTGGGTGCATCAAAATAGCATCTGGCTTAGCAAAGCTAAATAAGTGTTCATCTATACCATAGAGCTGACTATACTCTCTAAGGTTAGGGAAAAGACCTCCCTTTTGTCTTTCAAGCTGAATGCGAAGCGCCATCACAATGTCGGCATCCTTTACTGCTTTTTTAAGATCTGTTTCTACCTTGCAACCTAGTGCTTCCATACTTTTAGCCGTTAAAGTCCCAGGTCCAGCTAAAGTTACCTTCGCACCAAGTTTATTTAATCCGAACACATTAGAACGTGCCACACGACTATGTGCAATGTCTCCAATAATGGTCACCTTTAAATCTTTAAAGCCACCTTTTTTCTCATAAATGGTGTAAAAATCAAGAAGTGCTTGTGTAGGATGTTCATTAGCCCCGTCTCCTGCATTAATGACACTCGCTTGTACGTTTCTCGCAAGAAGATGAGCTGCTCCACTTTGGCTATGACGCATGATCATGTAGTCAATTCCCATACGATCTAAGGTAATTCCTGTATCTACGAGACTTTCACCTTTTTGAACACTACTGCTTGCAACCCCTAAATTTTTTACTTGTGCGCCTAGATAACTTGCCGCCATCGTAAAAGCCATACGGGTTCTCGTGCTATTCTCATAAAAAAGCGTTACGGCTGTATTTCCTTTTAATAGTTCACTTTTATCTGCTTGTCTGGTTACAATTTTTTTCATACGCTCAGCACGTTCAAGGATGAGCCAAATCTCTTCTGAGGTGAGGTCTCTGATGCCTAATAAGTCTTTTTCATTTAGAAATTGCTTTTTCATTTCCATACCCTTCCTTTACACCCTACTTAGATTGCTTTTAGAGAATCGAACGTTGGACATTACTCAAAAAAATAAAAGGCAATAATAGGATAAATACTCCTAATATTGCCTTTTCATGACCTAATAGACAAAATAAGAAAACACTAAGCATCTTATACTTAATCCATCCTCTTACTCTATCTTTTTATCTTCTTTATTTATTTAAAAATTAGATGCAAACCATCTCATATAATGTTCTTATTTTCTTCTCCTTTTTGGTCTCTCTGGGCCAAGTTTAAAGGCAATCATTATTTAATTGCCATTAGTCTATCACTTCTAAATGGGAGTGTCAAGCTTATTTCATGCACTATTCTTCCGCTTGTCCTAACATCTGATAAATTTTGTAAAAATCTTCTTTCGATGCTGTCGAATAACTTGTCTTATCCAAATCTCCAATGACAATCGTTCCTGAATCTTCTCCTAAAGGGCTTGGAATGCCATTGGTATACTTAATATGATGGCTTAATGTATTTTGATCTTTATCCACCATTTTAATCATTTCAATTTCATCTGCATACCCTAATGCAAGTGCTGCACTCTCAAAAGGAATACCTTTCCATGACATTCTTAGACCATACATACTAATATTGGTTGGCGATATCGCACTGATTTTATATAACTCCTTAACTTGCTGTGTACTAAGCATATGAAATTCATCGACCACAATATAATCATAATTATTACTAATAATATCATTAATATTGAGTGATGCCTCGGTTTTAAGTAAAATATCTGCTTTCACTTTATCTTTAATCAGTCGACTACAAATATAACCGCCATCTCTTGTATCTAACTCAGGTTTCACCACTAAAGTCTTTAAATTTCTAATTTTTAGATTCTGAACCTCTGCAATCGCTCGAGCTGACTTTGAAGAACCCATTACCCCTACTGTAACTTTAAAAAAGCCCATTTTCTTTTGTCTCCTTTATACACTAAAAATCCTTTTTGCCTTACCGATTATACCTGATTTTGCTTATAGTTTAAAGTCTCAATAACAGCATAGCCCTCGGTAAGCGTTACAATGGTTAACGAAGCAGGATCTATCTTAAATCGCCAATGAAGCGTTTCGTTTCCTATAAGTAATTCTGATAAAATACATCTTATTGTGCCCCCATGCGCACAAATCAAAAAGTTTCCCTTTTCATACTTTTGAATGAACTCATGAAGCCACCTTGCGACTCTTTGGTGCTGCGTGCATAAACTTTCTCCTTCTGGATAAACATATTTTGACCTTTCGCGGAGCATTTTTTCTATTTCATCTGGTTCATGTGCTTTCACCCATTTAAAATTTTTCCCCTCAAAACGCCCAAAATCAATTTCTCTTAACGCTTCTATTTGTTGAATTTCCTCTTTGCTGATTAAATGGGGCACACAAAGTTGTAAGCTGGTCCATACTGCACGCTGACTTGGACTAGTAAACACTCCATCGAATGTCTCACTTCTTAGCTGCTCTTTTAACCAGTCTATTGATTTTAAGCCTTCAGGTGTCATCTCACTTTCCCCTTGACCAATCCAAAAACCTAACTGGTTTGCTAAAGTTTCACCATGTCTCACTAGTAGTAATCTTAGCATTTCTTTTACTCCTTATATCCTCCTTATTCTAAAAATAGAAATAAAGATAAAACATCCATATAATGACCCGTTACATAGCGAATACTATATTCACTCATTTGTTCTACATTTGGGTAAAATGAAAATTTATATGCATCTTCATGATGAACAAATTCAATCTTTACTTCAAAAGAATCTGGCGTTTTTAATAAAAGCTTTTCTTCACTTTGTAAAGCCTTTTTGACGTTTCTTTTAATCCGTTCTACCGCTACATCTGGATGAATACTTACCATGGCGCCCCCAAATCCTTCTTGTACAGCAATCGTACGAATGCTTGCGTCAAAATCTCTTACATGTCTCATAAGTTCCCCATCGCCAGATACTACTTTTACAGGAACCCCAATCATATGACATGCATACGCATAAATTAAAAATTCATCTGCCCCTTCACCATTTATCGTGATATTCCTAATTTTCTCTGGATAGAGGGTATGCGCAAGTGGACTGCCATTTGTCCCTATTCCACAGTGGTATCCAATAAAAATGGCGGCATCAAATTGGGCATCGATCCCTTCAACCATGCCATAAGGATGATTGCTCCATCCAGAAATAACTTTTACATTTTTAGGCAGCTTATGATGGATTAAATTTTTTCCATCTCCATGTGCGTCTTTGACTAAAATATAATCTGCTCCTGCTTCAATAGCACCCTCACAAGCTGCAGTAACTTCTCTTGTCATCTGCTCACAAAAACGATCATAATCTTTATTTTCTTTGAGGGTTTCTTCCCATCTTGAAATTCCAGCAATTCCTTCCAAGTCTGCACTAATATACACGCGCATAAAATAATCCTCTCCTTTAATCGAATGATACATGAATCCTATCTACCACTTTTTCTATCTTTGAGTATAGCAAAACTTTTCCAAAATATCAAAAAAACCGTCTTTGCATTATTACTTTTTTCAAAAATAGAGTATACTAAAAATGAAATGCCATTTAATGAGTAGAAACCGTTAATTTCTACTCATTCTTTAATAAAGGAGCTGATAAAATGAGTGAAACAATGATTACCCGTGATGAGGTCAAACCTGAGGATAAATGGTGCCTAGAAGATCTTTATGCAACAGACGATCTTTTCAAAGCAAGTTATAAGCAAATGGAGGATACTTTACCTTCATTTAGTGCTTACGAGCACCACCTCTCCCAAGATGGTCACACCCTCCTCTCTTTCTTAAAAGCCCAAGATACGTTTTGGGAAGAAGTGAATAAACTTTATGTTTATGCGCATATGCGTTTACACGAAGATGGCGGATGCAGCATTTATCAAGACCTTTCTCAAAAAACGGAAATGCTATCTATTAAGGCCAGTAGTGCGCTCGCTTTTGTGAATCCAGAACTTTCAAGTTTAAGCTATGAAAAGCTAGAATCATTTTATGAAAGTACCCCTGAATTAGCACACTACAAACGTTATTTAGATGAAATTCTTCGTCAAAAAGCCCATATTTTAGATCCTCAAACAGAAGCTCTCCTTGCTGAAGTAGGGGATATTGCCAGTACGGCTCAAAATACTTTCGCCATGCTTAATAATGTGGATCTTAAGTTTCCAACCCTTAAAAATGCCAAAGGAGAAGAAGTTCGTCTAACACATGCTACTTATATTCCACTAATGGAATCTCCTGACCGCCACGTTAGGCATTCTGCTTTTGATGCTTTATATACAACTTATTCAAGCTATAAAAACACACTCGCTAGTTTATTTGCTGGCAACGTCAAACAATTTGGTCTATTTTCTAAGGTAAGACATTTTAAATCTCCACTTCATATGGCGCTTTCTGAAAATAACATTCCTACAGAGGTTTATCATAATCTAATTCTTACCGTTAATCGTCACCTCAAGCCTTTACATGATTATATGACCTTGCGTAAAGAAACCCTTGGACTAGATTCACTTCATATGTATGACCTTTTTGTCCCAATGGTTAAGGACTTTAATAAAGAGATTTCTTTTAATGAGGCCAAGGAAATCGTTCTTAAAGCCCTTGCACCTCTCGGCGAGGATTACCTTTGTGTCGTTCGTTCTGCTTTTGAAAACGGCTGGATTGATAAATATGAAAATGAAGGCAAACGCAGTGGTGCTTATTCTTGGGGAACCTATGGCGCTCCTCACCCTTACATTTTGCTTAACCACACCTCTAATGTAAACAGTCTCTTTACTCTTGCTCATGAGATGGGACACGCTATGCATACTTACTATTCTTATAAACATCAACCTCATGTTTATGGTGATTACTGTATCTTTGTAGCAGAAGTTGCTTCTACGGTTAATGAAGCCCTACTCATGCAATATTTATTGAAAGAAACTTCAGATCCAGATTACAAACGTTATCTTCAAAATTATTTTATGGATCAATTTAAAAGCACACTGTATCGACAAACCATGTTTGCTGAATTTGAAGAAGCCATGCATGCTGCTTATCAAAATGGTGAAACACTTACAGCCGAATACCTTTCAAACCATTATTATGACCTTGTTAAAAAATATCACGGGCCAAGTGTCACCGTAGATGAAGCCATTGCCTTTGAATGGTCACGTATTCCACATTTTTATACCCCATTCTATGTCTATCAATATGCAACGGGCTATTCAGCTGCCATCGCCCTTTCTACACGCATCTTAAATGAAGGTGAAACAGCTGTTAAAGACTATATCCGCTTCTTAAGCGGCGGTTCTTCTAAAGACCCTATTGATTTACTCAAAATAGCAGGTGTGGATATGAGTACTTCACAACCTATTGAGGAAGCTCTTAAAGTATTTGAAGCATTAATTAAAAACTTTTAGGGTTGCCATCTGCTTAAAGTAATGCTATAGTAGTTGAAATAAATTTTTAAGGGGGCTTATTATGAAGAAACGTTATCATCTTTGTGAACTCACTCAATTACTTGTGTCAGTTGCTTGTGGAAAGACCAAAGCAGAACTGGTGATCCAAAATGGCACGCTCGTTAATGTCTGTACCCATGAACTTATGCCACATATGGATGTAGCTATCGCTTATGGGCATATTGCTTTAGTGGGGGATGCAAGTCATACGATCGGTCCAGATACCACCCTTATTGATGCAACAGGCCTTTATATAGCCCCAGGTTTTATAGACGGGCATCTCCATGTAGAAAGCAGCATGGTCACAGTCAAAGAGTATGCTAAAGCTGTTTTGCCTCACGGCACCACTACTATTATGATGGATCCACATGAAATTGCTAATATACTAGGTATGAAAGGCGTTGACCTTATGGTAGAAGAAGGGCGTCATTTACCACTCAATGTTTACGCTACCATGCCCAGTTGTGTGCCTGCTGCTGAAGGTTTTGAGACAAACGGTGCCAACTTATCTAGTAAGGACATTGCAGAAGGTCTGTTATCTGATGCCATCATTGGACTGGGTGAAATGATGAACTATCCTGGCGTGCTAAATGGAAATGAAAAAGTGCATGCTGCCTTAAAAGCCACTTTAGAACAGCATAAAATCATCACAGGACACTATCCTGTTTGTGATGAAGGGGGTAAAGGTATTAATGCTTACATTGCTTCTGGTGCGCGTTGTTGCCATGAAACAACCCGTATGGAGGACGCACTGGCTAAAATGAGACTAGGCATGCATGTGCAGATGCGAGAAGGATCTGCTTGGTGTGATTTAAAAGAAGTTGCCAAAGCCATTACTACCCAAAATATAGATAGTCGCTTCGCCTCTCTTGTCAGTGATGATATGCATCCAGACACGCTCCTTCACCAAGGCCATATGGACTATATTGTCCGTAGAGCCATCCAAGAAGGGATTGATCCAATAACAGCCATACAAATGGCTACCCTCAATGCTGCTCAATGCTTTATGCTCGATCATGAATTAGGCAGCGTTACTCCAGGAAAATATGCTGATCTCGTTTTGCTTCGTGATTTAAAGCAAATTCATGTAGCTTACACCATTGCAAATGGTGAATGTGTCGCAAAAGATGGGAAGCTTATTACAAAGCTTCCCAAGACAACTTACCCCGACTTTGCCAAACAAACCATGTGTATTTCCAAAAACTTTACCGCCGAAGATTTTAAAATCAAAGTGCCTGAGCATTATTCCTCAGCTGTAGCTAAGGTTCATGTCATTGGTATCATCGAAAAGCTTGCTACTACTCATCATCAAATTGGCACTCTTCCTGTATGTTGTGGTGAACTGACTTCTGATTTAACCCAAGATTTTATTAAACTAACCGTTATCGACCGCCACTCAGGTAAAGCTACTATGGGGAAGGGCTTTGCTAATGGCTTTAAACTCCAATCAGGAGCGGTTGCCGCTACAATTGCTCATGATGCGCATAATTTAAGTGTTTTAGGAACAAATGATGAAGATATGGCACTTGCCGCTAATACCCTTGTCCAATGTGGTGGTGGTCAAGTCGTGGTTCAAAATGGTCATGTTTTAGCCCTTAATCCACTCCCTGTTGCAGGCCTTATGTCTGAAGATCCAATTGAAGAAGTCGCTAAACGCGTGGCTCAAATTGATGAAGCTTGGAAAACCATTGGCTGCCCAATTGCTTCCCCTTTCATGACGATGGCTCTTCTTTCTTTGGCTGTTATTCCAGAATTACGATTAACCAATAAAGGCTTAATTGACACACAAACCTTTAAACCCATTGATCTTATTATTTAATTAGCCACAAAAGACCACATAAGTCAAATCAAATAGGGTATTGTTTCTCATCACATTTGACTTAAGTGGCCTTTTTATAATCCTGAGCCATATTTAAATGTAAAGCTTAAACTAACTAAAAATAGGATGCTTAGTATCACCTTCATCAGTAGCATTAAAGTGCTTCTCTTTTTTGTCCATAAGCATAGAGCCACTACCGCTAAAATTGGCAATACGACATAACTATTAAGCCATAAAATAACTGAACCATTCTCCCACCAATGAAGTGCTTCCTTTTGAAAAATATTCATTCCAAAAAAACCTGTGACAAAACTTGGAATGACTAACGCCGCTCCTATAATCGTTAATAACTGTACTTTTAAATTAGACGCAGATTGTTCTACTAGGGTGGCATATTCGTGAACTTCATCCACCTCAAAATTTAATTGTTCCAGCTCCTCTTCTATCTTAAAAACTTTCGTTAATTGTTCAAAAATATAACTTCCTTCTGCATCTTGGGTGACTTCTTTAAAATAAAGCTCATTAATAAATTGTATATAAATCTCATAAATCCCCGCTATCGAAGAAGAAAGTTCACTTTTAGGCAATGTACATATATAAGCTAGTTCTGAGGATAAATTAAGAAGTGTGGCACGTTGCATAAGCGTTAGCTCAACTAACTGATCATACAATTTACCATACCCTTCCTTTCTAGTAATGCAGCATAACATATAGGGACTGATCCCATAAAGATGCTCTTTTCCCATTAAATAATGTGTTTTTTCTTGACTTTCCTGTGGGCTTATTTCTTTTAAACTATGACGTTTATTAATCATCATCACTTCTTCTAAAAGTGCCTGACACGATGGTTTACTATTTATCTTTTCAAATAAATGGGTAGCATAATACGTACAACAGCAAAACATTTGACTGCCCAAAATAGGTTCAATCGAAAAGTCATCATTCCCAAAAGCCGGTCCTAAAATTTGCATCACAAGTGGACTTATCTCAATCTGCTGCTGATGATAGTTTCTTACAAAATGCTCTTCAAAAATTCGGTTTTCATCAATTTGTATCTTGGTAGAAGTCGGCATTCCCATCTCAATCGCTTTACTAATTGGTAGTACAGGGGGATAGATGCACATACTCCATCGATTAATAGCCTTAATCTCTTCTAATTGTTCATATAATCGATTCACAATTTTAAAACTTAATAAACCAATCCCTGTTTTATAAAGCTTTAACTCGATCGCCTTAACTTGCAAGTGATAGCATTTATCAGAGGTCTTAACCTCGAGAAAACTTTCTTCTGTAATGCCTTCATAATTGTAATTTCTTACAATATCAACTTTCCCTTCAAAAGTATAAAGTGCTCTTCGAATGGGTTTATAAAAATACACATATTCATTGTAATCTTGATCCGATTCAATACTCGATAAATGCATCTTCCAGTTTTCTAATCGCTCAAATTGTTTTTTTTGTAATCGCGTTTGCTTGTGAAAAATACCATCACACCACTTACTTTGTTCTTTCCAACTAAATGGGAAAATAAATAAATGCTCACTTCTTATGGGTGTCTCCAAAGTCGGCCCATCCTCCTGTTATTTATGTAAGAAAAGAGTGTCTCCCTGTTCTATGGACACTCTTTTCATTCATTTTTGGATTATTTATTATTGCAGTTGTTGTAATTATTGTTGTTTGATGCATTATTGTAGTTATTATTGTTTGATGCGTTGTTGTAATTATTGTTGTTTGATGCATTGTTATAGTTGTTGTTATTTGATGCATTGTTATAGTTGTTGTTGTTTGATGCATTATTATAGTTGTTGTTTGATGCATTGTTATAGTTGTTGTTTGATGCATTATTATAGTTATTGTTATTTGCCATTTTATAGGGCTCCTTTAATGTGATATTTTGTTGAAGAATCTCTTCTTCACCCTAGATATTATAATCAATCTCTTTTTTTTTATTCTTCTTAATAGCAAAAAACAATATTGCCGCCAACTACACTTCAAAACACTTAGAAACTTCATCTCTTTTTGCAACAAATACTTCTATTTCTTCTCCTACTTTTACATGAGCCTCTTCTAAAGCTTGTTTTGCCGTAATATAAGCTAAATCAGGTACATTATTATCTTTACTTAAATGCCCCAATACGACCCATTTAAGTCCGGGATGATAAATATCCACTAGCGCTTTTGCTGCTGCGTCATTATTTAAGTGTCCCACATCACTTAATATTCGTTTTTTTAATGGAAATGGATAAGTTCCTGCTTCTAACATATGAATATCATGATTAAACTCAAGCAAAATGCCATCTACACCCTTTAAAAAATTTAAAATACGTTCATCAATCGTTCCAATATCTGTTGTTAATGCAATTTTCTTATTTTGATATTCAAAAATATAGCCTACCGGATCAACCGCATCATGATAAATACCATAAGGTAAAATTTTCAAATCATCCATTTTAAGATAAGTTTCTTTTTCTATTACGCGAATATTTTCTTCCTTAACCGCTCCAATCATTTTATCTTGTAAAAGCTTGTCCCATGCTTTTTGTGTGGCATAAATTGGCACATGATATTTACGACTGTATATCCCAATCCCTTTAATATGATCTGAATGTTCATGGGTAATAAGGATTCCATTAATACTCGAAGGATCTACATCGATATATTCCAAACCCGCGATCACTTTTTTTCCGCTAATTCCAATGTCAACTAATAACCTTTGATCGCCTGCTTCAATATAAGTACAATTTCCGCTACTACCACTTGCAATAGGACATAGTCTAAATCTACCGTTATTCATTTTTCTTGCTCCTTAATCTCATTCATTTTTCTTCACTTATCTTAGCATAAATCCCCTCAAATGTCATGATACCCTCTAAAAGCACTTTTTTCCCATTTAAAAAGCTCACTAGAATCCAGTCCCTAGTGAGCTTTTTGTTATATGTTTTCAATACTAACCTTTTTATGAATAGAACAAATGATTCGTCTTTGAATTCCCGATAAGCTTGTTAGTAGTATCACCCTGCCCCCCCAAAGCGTTTGAATATATTTTAGCGTTTCTGTGGCATATCCTAAATTAAGTTCTTTTCCATCTACGACATGCTCTAACACCAGCGTATTTTCAGCCTGTTGGACTTCCTTCACTTGAACAATTGGAACGGACCCCATACCTACTTCATTTGCCAAGGTATTTCGAATTTTTTTATAACCTTCGTCATCTGCCACCTCAGAAATCACATAATAACGTTCTTCTTCTTGGAACTGACATAAGTGACTGGCTAATGCGATATCTAGTGTAAGATATTTACGAATAAATGAAGCATCTCTTTCTTGCTCACGAATAGGTAATAATTTTTTGAAATCCCTATCAAAATGCTCGTACAAAGACTCCCAGATTTTAAACCCTAAATGATAAGGATTAAGTTGCCCTGCGGATTGACAAACTACCCCATTATGCACCTTATAAAATTCAAATGCCAATTCTTGAGGAAGTTTCAGTTGTTTTAAGATATGATAGTGACAGAAGGTTGCCCATCCTTCATTAATGATCTTTGTTTCAATCTGTGGATAAAAATACTGGCTTTCTTCTTCTACAATGTGTAAAATATCCTTTTGCCACTCCTCTAATTTGCCAAATCGTCCAAGAAACGCCAGTAAATTGGTGCATGGATATTCTATTTCAGGACTTTCACTAAGTTCCTTCTTATCAAACGAATGGCTTTGATAACGAATAGAATGTGCAGCATCTAGTATTTGTTCAACTGCTTCATAACCAATACTTGGATCATGTATATAGCTTCTGATTCGATCTGCATGGTTTTTAAACTTCTCAACGGTTGATTTTGCTCTCGTATAAGTTTTAAATAAGCGATTATTTTTAAAGAAGTCATTATGTCCATATACATGAGCAATCGTTAAAATCTGAAGTAATAAGGTATTATCTTTCATCAAGTAGGCAATACAAGGATCAGAATTAATGACCATTTCATAAGGCAGCCCTGATAAATTGTACTTATACGCTGTTTTTAGACGCTCATAGGTCTTTCCATAACTCCAATGGGAATAATGCGAAGGCATTCCTACATAAGCTTCATAACAAAGCATATCCTCAAAGCTAATCACTTCAAATTCTTGGGTATAATAATCTAAACCCATCTCTTTAGCAATCTTTTCGATGCATTCGTTATAGCGCCCGAGGTCCTTTATGGTGTAGTTCATGATCGCACCTCTTCTCTTTTTCCTTTGCTTTCAATGGCAAGCATCTGAACAAAAGCAGGCCAAACATCTTCTTTTCTTGAAATCTTGACCGCTGTAAAATTAGGTTTTCGAATATCTTCCAAATAACGGCTCATAATGGTACTGGTATAGCTACTCGTTTTGATTTCACCATACCCAAACAAATTACATAATTCACACAGACGATTTCCTAGTGCCACCGCTTGATCATTGTCTTCTCCCCAGTTGTCTCCATCACTACAATGAAACGTATAAATGTTCCAATTGCTAGGTGAATAACGCTCCTCAATGAGTTCAATGGCTTTTTCATAGCCGCTGCTAATATACGTTCCCCCACTTTCACCGCGATGAAAGAAATCATCTTCACTCACTTCTTTTGCGACCGTTGTATGGGCAATAAAAGCAATCTCAACATTAATATAACGAATGCTTAAAAACTGATACAGTAAGAAATAAAAGCTCCTCGCTAAATATTTTTTGGTTTGCCCCATAGACCCTGACGTATCCATAATGCAAATGACCACTGCATTAGAATCTCGTTTACATTTAGGTTTCTTATAAAAGTATTTTAGATCCTCTTGATGAAAAGGCACCCTACCCAATGGTTGATGCTCCTCTCCCAACTCTTCTAATGCTTTCATCATCCGTTTTTCTCTTTTAATCTTTTCAATCACCGTATGCTTTTTAGATAACCTAAAAAGCGGTCCCTTATCTCTTACCCCATTTCGTTTGGAACCATACTGGGTTTCAATCTGATTAAACTCCTTATGTTTTAAATAAGGTAAACTAATATCTTCAAACAGGTAATGAATGGCTTCTTCTACTGTAATTTCTGTTTCATAAATTTCTTCACCTTCTTCATTTCCTGCGCCTTCATCACCCTTCTTACTAGACTCATCAAAATTTTTCTTAGGAATTTTCTTTCCTTTCTCTTCCCCTCCTGTTCCTGAAAAAACACCCTGTGTATTTTTCCCATATTTGAAGTAATATTCTTTAAGTCCTTTAATTGGAATCTTAATTTTTCTATGTTTTCCTTTTCCAATGATGCTTTCATCTGAAATGATACTCCCAATGTTCTCTTTAATACTCTTTTCTACAAGTTCTCTATGTCTTCTACGGTCCTCTACACTACGATCTCTGCTATGCGGTTGAAACTCTTTAAAAATGGTATCCATAGGCATCCCTAGTCTTTCCATAGATTATTGGCTGCATATTTTAAGATGACATTGCAACAATGATCACAATAACCATTTGCTTTCATCTCTTCAACCATTGCATCGTACTTAATATTTTGCTCTTTATCCCTTACCTTACTTTGTGTAATGATACGAGATAATTCTCGAACAGAGGCCGTTAATTTCTTTTCGATCGCTTCTTTAAGAGGTTCATAAGAACGATAATCCACCTTACCACCATTACGAACAATAGAGAACATATAAGCTGTCACATCTTGTCTGAAGCCTTTCGCACCTGCTTGAGTAATGCCTAATTGTTCCTCAATAGAACGCATAAACTCTTCATCAGGTGATAATTCCTCACCCGTATTAGCATCTTTAAGTTTTGTTTTATTCGCATAAGCTTCTGCATGATCAAGATAATTATTAAACAAATCTTCTGCCTGTTCTTTGTACCCATGAATAAAGGCTTTGGTCACTTCTTTTTCTAAAATCTTATGGTATTCTTTCTTAACCGTTTCTTGCAAAAAGCCTAAATACTTTTTCTTTAACTCATCAGATGTCGTCATTTCTTTGACTTCTCTTAATAAAACATCAATCAGTGCTATTGGATTAATACAATGACATTCAGATTCTGAAAGAGCAATATCAATGGCTTTAAAAATAAAACGCGTCGAAACGCCAGACATACCTTCTCTTTCTGCTTCATCTTTGAGTTCTAAAATATCAATGCGCTTGGTGGTTCCTTTTTCAATAATTTCTTCACCATTATAAATTTTAAGTTTAGTCAGTGGATCTACTTTAGCCGATGGCGATAATCTCGTTAGAATGGCAAACATAGCTGCCATTTCTAATGTATGCGGCGCAATATGAGAATTAAAATTAGCATGTTTTAACATCTTCTCATAAATTTTAACTTCTTCATTCAGTTCTAGACAATAGGGTACTTCAATCTTTACGATACGGTCTAAAATCGCTTCATTGGTATGATCTGCTTTAAACTTATTCCACTCTGCTTCATTAGAATGGGCTAAAATAACCCCATCAAAATAAATCATTGCATTTTTCCCTGGTGAAGGAATATTTTTTTCTTGTGTTGCGGTGATCATAGTATGTAAATATTCCACATCATTTTTAAACACTTCAATAAACTCAACAATGCCTCTATTTCCTACATTAAAAGCACCATTTAATGATAAAACTCTTGGATCATCTTCCGGATAAAGATCCATCTTTGAAATATCCACTGAGCCTACTAAAATGGATGTGTCTTGATTATTAGGATCTACTGGTGGCACAACCCCGATTCCCTTTCTTGAACGTACAGAATAATCCGTTTGAATGACAGGAAAGCGTTCATACTCTCCATTAAATTCATGGATGAGTCGATACTTACAAACGGGGCATAAATCCCCTTCAATGTGAATGCCTAATAAAGCTTCAATCTGAGGTCTAAGATGCTTGGGTAACAAATGCAAAGGTTCTTCCCGCATTGGGCAGCCTTCTAATGCATAAATCGGAGGACTACTTTCTAATAAACGCTTAATGGCATCAATTAGTGAAGATTTTCCTGCGCCCACAGGCCCTACTAAATAAAGTACCTGCCTAGCTTCCTCCCCTTTCATTGCAGCAGAACAAAAATATCTAGCAATTTTCATAATCGTCTTGTCGATGCCAAAAAAATCATTTTTAAAGTAGTCATAACGCTTAAGAATTTCTTTTCCATAAATTCGCATCAATCTTGCGTCTTCTTCTGTTTTAATGGGTTCCACTCCGTGTTCCATTAATAAATCATAAACTCTTGCATGGGCAAGTTTGTAGACGCTAGGCGATTCCTTTAATATATCTAAATACTCTAAAAAGGTACCTTTGAAGCGATTTTTTCTGCGTTCTTTTCGGTCTTCAATAATAAGCTTTGAAAAATCCACCATATATTTCACTCCTTTTTCGGTAGAAGGTCTCTATAAAATATATGGTAGATTGTATGAATACATGCTTATTTTTTATGCTTTATAATAAGTTGTACAGTATGCCCTAATATCTTTATAAGCATAGTAGACTTCACCAGACAAATCTTGTATTCGTTTAAGCTTTCTTAGAGGAACCTCCTTAAAGCAAGAAGCCATATATTCCTGTGGAATATAAAGTGCCTCTCCCACTAAAATACCTTTGATACTATATTTCATATAACATACTGACTTTCTCACATTATTTTCAAGACATTCATTAATTTTAAGTGGCACACTTAATGTTTTTATGGTTTCACAAAGGTACTCTTCTCCTGCAATACTATAATCTTCTTTGCCTTTTGGGCTAACAAGTTTCATATCAACATCCATATAGATCATCCCTTTTAATCTAGGATAAAGAGGTAAAACTTCTTTATAAAATAGTGCTAACTGATTTTCAGCTTGTGCTAATGTATAAGCATGATCTACATTAGAATAATGTGAAACCGCCAATGCGGATATCATCATCGGCTTGTCTTCTTGAAAAGACTTGTACCAATAATCTAGAGCATTTAGCCCATTATAGCGATAAAGCTCTCCTTTTTTATAATTAGGAATATACACATTGAGTCCCACCCAGTCTACATAACCTTTTCCTGGATAAAACAAAGCCATATCCGAAATTCTTGTGTCATCACTACTCCATACAACCGTTACATCTGGTAAGTATTTGTGTAAAATCTCATAAGCTCTTTGATACGTTTCTCGATATAAACTGACATCGTAATTCTTCTCAGTTAAAGGATACAACTCCACAAATACGGGTGTCTGATAGCTTAATTTCAAATCAAAGATTAATTGATATAAAGAGGTTAAATCATATTGCTCATTAAGCATTAATTTGATATAAGGCACTTTTTTTTGTGCAATGCACCTTAATATATCCTGTTTTGAAATACCTTGTTCCTTATTGTACATCAACACTTTAAATGTTTGTTTTTGCCCAACTAAAGTCTCATACTTTAATAAATCACCCCCAACGGCTTGATCCTTTTCAACATAAGCGCCTGTATAAATGCCTTCCTCAGGCTCATATTTTCCAAAATGAGTTTCTTCTAAAACATATACTTCAACGGGTAATTCCTTTTTAAAAAACTCCTGATTTGAAACGGTTTCATTTTGAAACGATTTTCTTTGACTGCATCCTACGCCAATTAAACTCATTGATAAACTCATGCATAAAAAAAATAATCTAATGGTTGTGAATTTCATATACTCACCTCCATTAGATTATGGTCATGATTTTATTATTTTATTCCATTTAATATGTTTTTCTTTATTTTATTAGGTTTCTGTCTGGATCATATACTGCTCTAACGCTTTTAGATAATGCAGATATAATCCTCCTTCTATTGGAATTTTATACTTTGGATTAAACCTCTCATAAGGAATCGATTTACGACCACCATTTAGTGCTTCTTTATAAAAAGGTGCTAATTCAGAAATAGGCAAGAAAAAGTACTCATCAAACTTTTTAAAATAAACAATCAAAAAAGCGATCCCGCCCTGCTTACTAAAAGCCTCCATAAAAGCAACTTGGTGTGCATGAATATTGCTAATCGGCAAAAAATTCTTGGTTGTTTCTTTGGCATCAAAGCAAATCGCTACCCCTTGTACGACACCTATATAATCGACTGTACTTTTTTTCTCAAAATAAGCCAGTGTAATGGTTCGATTCTCTGAATCAATACGAATAGGCTTAATGGGTGTCGGGATTTTTTGTACAACTGCTAGCCCTTTTTCATTGTATAACTCATTGGTTCGATTAATCTGTTCTTCTAATTCGTCGCCCCTTAATCCCCTACTATTCCAATAACCCATATTTCTTCTCCTTCTTCTTGATTTTTTTATCTATTTCAGCTATGATTGAATTGTTAAATAATTCCATCTTTTAGGAGGTGATCGTATTCTACGTTATCTTGCTTTCTTACTTAAATGTAATCATAAACATATTCCGTACTTCTCATCCTCCGCTTTAGAACAAGCTAAGCTTTTAGCTGAGAATAATCTATCTTTTCTAGCAGGTATTCACTATTTAGATTGTAAGCAGTACGTGGATGCCTCTTTATGCTTTGAAAAAGCTAAAGCTTATAAACATCTTGTTATTGCTTACGCCAAATCGGGAAGTTACAGTAAAGCACTGGATCTAGCCGATGAAAAAGGCTTCTATGAACTAGGTGCTAAAATAGCAATCCATATTGAAGATTATAGACAAGCTGCTTATTTTTACAGTTTTTTCGATCCAAGCCATGCGGCAAAACTTTACCGTGATTTGGCATGTTATTATGAAGCAGGCTATTGCTATCTGGTTTTATCTGATGTTCTAAATGCCATTGATATGTTTCATCGTTGCAAGGATAAAGTTCATAAAACCCAAGGTTTAAAACAAGCTTCTGAATATGCACTCGTTCTATTTCTTTCAAAAGATTATCTAACAGCCTTTAGATTGTTTATTGCATTAGATGACTTCTATTCTGCGCTCGAATGTGCCAAGAAGCTTAATGAACCTGAACTCATTCAGTCCTGTAAGCGTCTTATTGGCTATGATGAAGCTAGTAAACAACATTATCTTTTTGCCGCTCAATGTCTTGAAGATTTTTCACCTAAAGAAGCCTTATGTTTTTACGCGAAATCTGGAGACTACGACTCTCAAATCAGACTGTTTCTTAAAGCAGGTGAATATGAAAAAGCCATCAAGGTTTGCTATCTCCATCATAATTTAAATAAAGCTTATGAAATTGCCTCTATTTATAATCCTGAACTACTTAGTTCTTAAGTAGGCTTATTTTTTTCCTTAGCTATAGGATTTAAATACAAGCTCCTTCTATCATTCTTATAGAAGCATAAAAGACTCCTTCTTTAATTCCTTATGTTCCCTACATAAACGAATTGAGATGAAGTCTTTTTATTTTTATTAAATAATATGCTCACCTGTACAAATCTCTGAATAAATACGTGGCGCTGGCACAGTAAATACTCGGTCCTGTAAATAAGTTAGCGGTGCTTTGCATAACTCAAATTTTACCTTATAAGCACATAAAATCTGATATTTTAATCCATATTTTTGCTCAAAATATTGATTTTCAATAGGGTCTCCATACTTTGGATCTCCAATAATAGGATGACCAATTTGACTTAAATGCGCACGAATTTGATGTGTTTTTCCCGTAACCAGCTGAACTTCCACTAATGTATAGCGTCCATTTGTTTTTAATGGTAAGATTCTTGTTTCAACTGGCTTAGAACCTTCCACATATTCTGTCGTAATACTTACTTCATTTTTGCCTTCGTAGCGTTTATGGTAGCCTTTTAAAATCATAGGTGCTGTCACACGTCCTAACACAATGCACATATAATACTTCGAAATTTCCTTTGTTTGCAACATACTACTTAAACTTTGCAAAGTGGCTATATTCTTACCTACTAAAACAATGCCTGCTGTATTACGATCTAAGCGATTACAAGGTGCAGGAGTAAATCCTTTGCTTATCTCAGGATCATAGCTTCCATTTTCCTTTAAATAATATAAAACTTCATCTGCAAGTGAATGACTTTCTGGCGTATCTTTTTGTGTTAAAAGTCCCATTGGCTTATTCACAATCAGTAAATGAGCATCCTCATAAACCGTTTCAAAGTGAATCCCCACCTTCTTAATCTCTTTTTGAGATTCTAGCGTTGCCATCTGTTCCTCTCTAAAAAATAACTTAATACTATCGTTTACTTGTAAAATTTCATTGCCTTTAGGTTTTTTTCCATTTAGTTTAATTTTATTCGTACGCATGCCTTTATAAATTAAACTTTTAGGGCATTCATTTAAATATTTTAATAAAAACTTATCTAGTCTCTGATTTGCTTCTAATGAAGTGATTTCAATTTGTCTCATTCTTTCACCATTTACATTAATATCTCACTAATCTTTGCACCATAGTCGTTAGAGCTTTTTTCTTGCTGCTCTATTTTAGGCATAAACTTTTTCATTTGCTCCACATTTTGAATGACTAAAAAACAAAGTTGCTTTCTTAAAATGCCTTTCATTTCTAATACTTCTTGTACTGCAGCGCCATATTTTTCTACTTGCTCTTTCGTATAGGCAATCAAATAAATTTTAGAACCCGCTACGACAATATGCTCAAAATAGGCCGTTCCTTTCGCATAAGGAATAATAGCGCTATGTAAAATTTGAATTTCACTTGGCAGTGTTTCAATCAGGCTTGCTATAGCCTCATTGCCATCTTTATAACGGCTAAAACTAATCCACCTTGTAATAAATAATGCTGCCCCAATCGCTGTTACGCAGGCACTTACGGTAAATAAATTAGCCCTCGTTTTTGTCAGCCATAACCCCACACCAAAGATGCCAAATACCACCAACGTTAAACACATGCCCCAAATAAAATATTTTTTCTTTTGTTTAGCTATATAGTTCTTTTCCTGTAATACCATTATCTCACCTATTCTATTTCAAACATATTCATTTTCACATATCCCTTATTATAACAAAAACTTTTCTTTTCGTATACGTCTTTATACAATAAAAAATCCTTAAGCCTACTCCTCCAAAATGGCTCATTTAGGCTTAAGGATTTTTTATCTATTATACACTTGTTTTTTCATTAAATGGGGTTTGTGCTTCTTCTACTGCTTGAGCATTTCCAAAAACGCAATATTGGTTTTCTGCCATACAACTTCTAATCATTGGGGCAAATCCTCTCAGCACATCCACATTGGTTTCAAAAAGTTCATCTCTCGTTTTTTGAAGCTCTTCTTTTTGAATAGCCATTAATGCGTAAATTTGACCTGTTTTTCCTTCAGATGCAGGTGTAAATGGGAAATCCATTTGACTGATTGTTCCAATTAGATATTGAAGCTGTTCACGCTCCGTAAGTTGTAAGTTTTCAATAAAATCCGCCACTTCACGATAAATGGTTAATGTTTGATCTAAGTTAGGATCACGATAAGATACAAAAAACATATTTCCACTTCTTCTAAAATCACAGAAGCAGCCATAGGCCCCATTTTGTACACGCACTCTCGTCCATAGGTAACCCATTGATAAAATGCTTTTAAGCATTTGAAGCCCCCCATGATAATGATATCCTAACGCCTTAAAATTGTAACCTGCTGCCACATAATTCACATTACTTGGGTAAATCAATGCTTCTTGTTCCTTTGTAATATGAAATGCACTATTTAATGATTCAACTTTAGCCGTTGGTATTTGAGCCACTTCTTTTTGTGTGATCCTAATGACTTTTTCCATCTCATCTGAATCCACTGTAATCCCTACCGTTATTCTTTCTCGATTTGCTAAAAACGCATAAGCTTCTTTTAAATGTACAATCATCTCATCTTGTACTTTATCCCAATTTTTTTCAACATCACATACAAAATGATAAAACGTTAGACCTCTTGCTTTTTCTTCAAAATCCTCTGCTGGGGATAAATGAGCAAGTAATCGACCATATGCAACGCGATGCCCTTCTCCACTAATGGATGCTTCCATAAGCGCTTTCATTTCACGAATAATTTCAAGCATACGCCCTTTATTTTCAAATAGTGTATTTACTAGAACTTCTCGCATCAGTCCAACTTGTTCACATACTTCACCAAGCAATGCTTTAGATTGAATAGAGAAAATTGGTAAATACGTGTCTTGTTTCATATGATTCAATGCTTGAATATGATAACCCATACTTCCAATATGCTCATCCATATAACTTGAAAGGGCTTCATAGCGATAATGCTTTGTATCTAGTTTTCCAAGCATGCCTACAATCATTCCCAGATAAGGGACATATTTATCCTCAATCCCTTTTAACTCGATGTGCCAGTTAATATAAGCGATCTTATTCGTAAAGATTGGACTGATCACATATTGTTGACCCTCTACTTGACGGGTTTCAAAAGTTGGATACTTAGCTTCTCTTCTTAAATCTTCACGTTTTAATAGTGGAATACATTCAATTGCTTCTTTAGAATCTTCTTTTTCTTGAAAAGCATTAAAAGCCTTTGTTTCTTCAATCAAAGTGTTTAATGCTTCTTCACTTAAACTTGCTTTATAGGCAGCCAGCTTTTTAGTTACCTCTTCTTCCATTTCCTTTTCTAAACCTATTTTAGGATAAAGTGCGACTTTACTTCCATGGGTATTGCCCAGTAAATACTTTTGAATGAGCTTCTTATAATAGTCCTCCCCTTCTGCTTTAAGGGTTTCTAATGCCTTTTCATACTCTAAATAAATAAATGGAGAAGCTTCATGAATCCAACTCTTCATTGCAGCTAGGGCATAAAAGAGTCCTTTTGAATAGCCACTTGCATCACTTTCACGCATTTCAAATTCTTTGACTTGAAGGGCCCCTTTAACTAAATGCTCTGGCAAACCTTCTTTAGCATACTGACTAAGAATCTCATAAACGATTTCATAAAAACGGGCTTCTTTTTCTGGCGCTACATTTTTAGCCACGACGCTAAAGATCGGTTGTTTGAGATGTGTTTGGAAAGCACCATAAACATCTTCTCCAATTCCTTCTGCAATCAACGCTTTTTTGAGTGGTGAAGCAGGAGTATCCAATAAAACATACTCTAAAATAGACATGCCTAACATGGTTTGCCTGTTGACAATTTCATCTACAACAAAGTTATAGGATAAAAATAATCCATTTTCTTTTCCTTCAGTCGCCGAATAATAACTTTTATGTTCGATTATTTGACTAAATGGCGCTTGCTTTTTAATCTCGCTATGAATCTCTAAATAATCAAATTTTGAAAGATACTCTTTATCAATATATTCCAAGGTTTCTTTAGGATCCATGTCTCCATATAAACAAATATAACTATTGGATGGATGATAATATGTTTTATGAAACTCAATAAATTGCTCATAGCTTAATGAAGGAATATCTTTAGGGGCACCCCCTGATTCATTGCCATAAGTTGTATCAGGGAAAAGAGTTTCTTTAATGAGTCTAAAACCGATTTCTTCTGGAGATGAAAAAGCCCCTTTCATTTCATTATAAACAACCCCTTTATATTCAATAGGGTCTTCTGGTTTTTCAATATGATAACGCCAACCTTCCTGCATCATAATTTCCTTTTGTTTATAAATATTAGGAAAAAATACGGCATCTAGATAAACATCCATTAAGTTATGAAAATCTTTATCATTTTGGCTAGATATTGGATAAAGCGTTTTATCTGGATAAGTCATCGCATTTAAATACGTATTGAGTGAGCCTTTAGCTAGCTCCACAAAGGGATCTTTTAATGGATATTTTTGAGAACCACATAATACAGAATGCTCAATAATATGAGCAACTCCTGTACTATCAGATGGTGGCGTACGAAATCCAATACAGAAACTTTTATGTGGGTCTTTATTAGACATGAGTAAAATCTTTGCTTTTGTTTTCTCATGTATATAAATCGTTGATTCGCAGTCGATTTCTTTTATATATTTTGCTTCTTGTAATAAATAATTTTTAATTGGATATGACACGCTTATTCCTCCTATTTCATTATTACTTTCATTTACATTCCTTTTTTATAAGATCAAATTTTATTACACCAAATTATTATTGCACAACAATATAATTATAAACTCTTACTATTTTTTTGTCCACGCTGCCCCATCATTCATTATTATGCGTATTAAAGCAAAAAAAATAACACTCTCGTGTTATTTCTCTTTAACCATTATAATTTTCATCCTGTTGCTCAATTTGAGCCCCCATCTCCTTTAATTCTTGCCTATTATCATAGACTTCTCGGAGCATATCTGTAATATAAGATTCAAATTGTTGCACTTCCTGATGAATGGATTCTAATGTGAATTTGAGACGTTGTTCTACATCTTTGCAAGTATCTTGTGCATAAGCAACGGCTCCCATATGCATTTGCTTGGCATCTTCTTTCGCTGTCGCAATAATATGTTCTGCCCTTTCCTTTGCAAATTCTGTAATCTGATCTTTTTCAATCATCATTTGCATTTGCTCACGCGCTTCTTCCCGAATCACGTGAGCTTCTTTTTGTGCCTCATCAATGATTTTATTTCTTTCCTCAACAATCCAAACAGATTGCTGCACTTCTGTTGGTAATTTTAACCGAATATCTCTTATGATTTCGATCATCTCGTCTTTATCAATTGCAACTTTCCCAGATAAGAAATTGGTTTTACCCTCTTCTATTAGGTCTTCTAATTGATCTAATAAAACAGCAATTTCACCACATCTTGCACTCTCCACTGATTACCCCTCCATCATTCTTATTTTTTTGGCAGCTGCTTCTGGCAACATCCATTCATACGCCCCATTAAAGCTGATCAGCTCTCTTACACTACTTGAAGAAATGCAAGCATATTCTGGCCTCGTCATTAAAAAAACAGTTTCCAATTCTGAATAAAGTTTTTTATTAATTTGTGCCATATTTTGTTCAACCTCAAAATCACTCATCGAGCGTAATCCTCTAAAAATCACCTCTGCTTGCCTCATTCTTGCATATTCTACTAATAGACCTGAAAAGCTATCTATTTCTATATTTTCAATTTCCTTTGTTGCTTCTCTAATCATTTCAATCCGTTCAGGAATGGTTAATAATCCTTTTGACTTACTGGGATTCACTAAAACAGCCACAATAAGCTTGTCCACTAACTTAGCAGAACGCTGTATTAAATCCAAATGCCCTTTTGTTATTGGATCAAAACTTCCTGGATAAATGCCTATTTTCACAGTGATTTACCTCTTCTTTATAAAGCTTAATGTCGTTGTACGATACTGCTTTTCTTTCCATAATACCAAACTTTGAGGTAACTTTACAATACTATTTGTACTTCTTTCTAAAATGATATACCCTGCTTCATTTAAAAGATTATTTTTTTCAATGGCTTCTAAAATTCGATCAATTCCCTCTAATGCGTAAGGTGGATCTAAAAAAATAATGTCAAATACCTCATGATTTCTTCCTAACATTCCAATTGACTCTAAAACATTTTTCCCTATTACCTTGGCATTAGCTGTCAGTTTCGTTTTTTCTAAATTACTTTTAATACAAGCTAAAGCCTTTTCCCCTTGATCAACAAAGACAGCTCGCTTTGCTCCTCTACTAAGACTTTCAATGCCAATGGCACCACTTCCACTAAATAAATCTAAAAACTCACACTCTGGTAAATCGAATGCAATCATATTAAATAAAGTTTCTTTAATACGATCAGTCGTCGGTCTTGTTTCCATGCCTTCAGGCGCCATTAAATGGGTTCCTCGACATTTGCCACTAATTACTCTCACTTTTCTTCCTCCTTATGGGATTATAATGCATTATGGAGCGACTCATTATTTAATCTTGCTTCCATCTCATTTAATAACTCTTGATGCTCCTTAAAGCTTAAACTTGGGTCCATTTGAAGTAGTTGATTAACGCAAGCTTGTACTTCTTTTAATACTTTGACATCTGTATATAAATTAGCAATTTTCATTTCTGGTAAGCCATGTTGCTTGGTTCCAAAAAATTCTCCTGGTCCTCTTAACTTTAAGTCCGTTTCTGCAATCACAAAGCCATCTGTACTTTCTTCCATGATTTGAAGCCGCTTCTTGGTCACTTTGTTTTTAGAATCACTTACTAAGATGCAGTAGGATTGATGTTTGCCACGTCCCACACGCCCTCTAAGCTGATGTAACTGCGCAAGACCAAAGCGTTCCGCATTTTCAATTAAAATAATCGTTGAATTCGGCACATTAACCCCAACTTCAATAACCGTTGTAGATACCAAAATCTTTGTTTCATTTCGCATAAACTGTGCCATAATTTCATTTTTCTGCTTTGGCTTCATCTTACCATGTAAATAGGCCATTGGAATCTCAGTAAATACCTGAGTTCTGAGATATTCTGTATAATCGATCACATTACGAAGCTCGCTATTTCTCTCATTCTCTTCAACCATCGGGCAAATAATATAGCATTGTCTGCCTTCATGGATTTGCTTTTCAATAAAGCGATAAATTCTTGGATGATAATCCGAGCTTACTGCATTGGTTTTAATAGGCTGACGTCCTGGTGGTAATTCATCAATAATCGAAATATCCATATCTCCATATAAAATAAGAGCTAATGTTCTTGGAATCGGTGTCGCTGTCATAACCATCACATCTGGAATGGTGCCCTTTTCCGTCAATTTAAGACGCTGGCGAACCCCAAAGCGATGCTGCTCATCCGTAATGACTAATCCAAGTTTAGGAATTTCCACATTATCTTCAATGAGCGCATGTGTTCCAACCACAATCTGAACGCTCCCTTCCTTTAACGCTTTTAGTAGCTCTCTTTTTTGCTTAGCGGTAGTTGAACCCGTTAAAAGACCTACTTCAATTCCAAAAGGTTTCATGATTTCAGAAATAAACTCAAAATGTTGAACCACTAGGACTTCTGTAGGTGCCATTAATGCCCCTTGAAACCCATCTTTAACGGCTAAAAATAATGAAATGGCTGCAATAACCGTTTTTCCTGACCCTACATCGCCTTGTACTAAACGATTCATCGCATAAGGGCTTTTCATATCCTTTACAATTTCCCGCATCACCCTTTTTTGAGCGCCTGTTAATTCAAACGGTAAAATCTCCATAAATGAACTTAACTCAGGTGTTACGTGATGTGCAATACCTAAAAGCTTTTTAGCAAAATCAGCTTTTAATTGGTATAAAGAAAGTTGTAACATAAAAAGTTCCTCAAATACAAGCCGCTTTCTTGCATTAAAGAAATCCTCACTATCTTTTGGAAAATGAATGCCTTGCAAAGCGTCTTTTTTGTCTATCAAACCATATTGCTTCCTAACATGTTCTGGCAGTTGGTCTTCTACACTTGGTAAAACTTCCTTTAAACACGTTTCGATTAAATGCCTTATTACCTTTTGAGAAAGTTTAGCCGTCGTCGGGTAAATAGGGGTGATCTTTGCAACGGTTCCTAAAGCCTGACCATCCACCACTTTTTGATATTCTGGTGACTCCATTTCATGATAACCATATTTATGTTTTACCTTACCATAAAACAAGTAGGATTCTCCCAATTTAAAATGATTCTTCATGTAAGCTTGACCAAAAAAAGTAATCATCAATTGCCCCGTTTCATCCTTTACTCTAAAATTGACAATAATCTTATTTCCTTTTTTACTAAGTTGAGGCATACTACATACTTTAGCTAAAATGTTATTGGCTTCATCTAATTGGCACTCCTCAATGGATACCAATTTTCTACGGTCTTCGTACTCTCTTGGATAATGTTCAATCATATCCTTTAATGTATGAATGCCTAGTTTAGCTAGCTTATCGCCTACCTTCTCGCCTACTCCTTTGAGTTCATATATAGAATCCATAAGCTCCATTTGACCGCCTCCTTTCTACAATTAATCGCTAAAATGATCTGCCCTCAAAATTTTTAACCAATAAAATAGGCAATCCAACCAGCTCGGACTGCCTATTGTGTCGTTTATTTATTCTGCAGAAATCATAAAATAGTAAACAGGTTGTTTGCCATCATATAATTCAATATCTGCATCCTTGAAAATGCTTTCGGCATCTTCTCTGTAGCTTTCGGCAACTTCTTCAGTGATTCCCTCACCATAATAAACGGTTACGACTTCTGCCTCTTGATTCATTTTCTTAAGTAATTCATTGTAAGTTTGCTTAAGGTCTTTATGGTGTACAACAATGCGTCCTTCTAACATGCCTAAATATTCACCTTCAATAATATTTTCACCTTCTAAAGTCGTATCTCTTACTGCTATTGTAATTTGTGCAGTTTGTACACCAGAAACCGCTTCTTTCATTTCATCCAATAAGCCTTCCATGTCGTCTGGTGAACCATTATCTTGTGCAATCATGGCTGCAATACCTTGTGGCATAGTAGTCGTTGGAAGCACATAAACCTTTGTCTCTTCTTCAATAGCAGCTGCTTGTTCTGCTGCTAAAATAATATTTTTATTATTAGGCAAAACAATAACCTTTTCAGCATGACAAGCTTTAATAGCTTCTAAAATATCCTCTGTGCTAGGATTCATGGTTTGCCCACCCTCGATCACTTGTGTTGCACCAAGGCTTGTCATAATTTCTGCAATGCCACTACCTGCTGCAATAGAAACCACACCTAATGCTGCTTTAGGTTCATCTACTTTAACTTCTTTCTTTTCTTCACCTGTAAAAATAGAAGAATGCTGCTCTCTCATATTTTCAATCTTCATATTATGAAGGGCACCAATTTCAAGTGCTTTTTGAAGGGCAAGCCCTGGATTATCTGTATGCACATGAACTTTAACATATTCCTCATCAGCTACAACAACAATGCTATCTCCAATACTTTCTAAATAAGCTTTAAATTCACTTTCATCAAAGTTTTCATCATGGTCACGGCTTGCAATAAATTCTGTACAATAACCAAATGTGATATCTTCTGTATTAAAGTTTTTAAGTGCTGCAAACGCTTCATCATTACGTGTCACAGATGGTTTTTTAATTTCAATCTGTAAATTTTCAATAATGATACGAGCAGCTCCTTCTAAAATACAAAGTAAGCCTTGTCCGCCTGCATCTACAACGCCTGCTTCTTTTAAAACAGGTAACATATCAGGTGTTTTATGCAGTATTTCATATCCATGTTTTAAAACACTTTCAATGAATACATTAATATCAGAAGTTTCTAAACTCATTTCTAAAGCTTTTATTGCAATCTCTCTGGCAACAGTTAAAATTGTACCTTCTTTAGGCTTCATAACTGCTTTATAAGCTGTATCGACTCCTTTTTGAAAAGCATTGGCTAAAATAACTGTATCAATAGCCTCTCCATTTTCATCGGCTTCAATGATTCCTTTAGAAAATCCTCGTACAAGTTGAGATAAAATAACGCCTGAGTTTCCTCTTGCACCTCTTAAAGAACCATTTGCTGCTGCTTTTACAACAGAAGTATAGCTAACTGTTTGAACAGCCTCTACTTCTTTTGCTGCTGACATAATCGTAAGTGACATGTTTGTCCCTGTATCCCCATCCGGAACAGGGAATACATTCATCTCATTTACCATTTGCTTTTTCTCATCTAAAGCTGCTGCACCTGCAACAAACATTGCTTGGAGCTGCTTTGCATCTATATTCTTTACTTCCACTTTTATGCCTCCTCAAACCCTAAGGTTCTTCTACCCTTATTCTTTATCTACACGCACACCTTCTACGAAGATTCTAATACTTTCTACTTCAATCCCAAGTGTTTCTTTTACTTTGTACTTTACCGTACTCGTTAAATTATCCGCAATAGCTGAAATCTTGGTTCCATATTCTACGATAACATGAAAGTCAATATTTGCTTTATTGTCATGTAAACGTACAGCAATTCCTTTTGTCAAACTTTCACCTTTTAAAAGTTGCACGATACCATCTTTTACATTTCTTGCAGCCATACCAACAACACCATAACATTCCATTGCTGTCATCCCACTCATTTGTGCAACAACTTCTTCATTGATGATTATATGTCCAAATTCATTTGTAAATTTACTTGGCATAAATAGACCTCCTTATCTAGTCCATACTCATTTCACTAAAAAATTTTATTTCATTATATCATATCTCACATTAACAAGGAAGTAGGTGAACCACTTTTTTCCTTTATACAATCAAGCATTCGCATTATATTTCAATGAAACAACAAAAAATATAATTGGATACTTGCATTATACCCTTTTATCTGCTACAATAATCATTGTTATGTCACGGATTTAAAACAAGGAGGTGTTTCAAAATGGCAAAATGCGATATTTGTTCAAAAGACGTACATTTTGGTATTAAAGTTAGCCACTCTCATAGAAGATCTAACAAAATGTGGAAATCAAACGTTAGAAAAGTTAGAGTAAGTCAAAATGGAGCTGTTAAAACAATGAATGTTTGTACACGTTGCTTACGTTCAAACTTAGTAGCACGCGCTTAATTTTATGCTTACTATTTATGGGCGATCACTTGATGTGGTCGCTTTTTATTTTATCAAAAAAGAAGTGATTCTTAAGCATCAGCCTAAGAATCACTTCTTTTTTGATCATTTCTTTTCTATTAATCTCTTGCCCTAATTACAATGAGTACGCCTGACTCTACAGAAACTTTTGCTGTTTTTTCTGTCATATAATTACTTACGCCAAGACTAGTGCCTACCTTTAATGTGGCTTTGGTAAGTGGATAGGCTAAATGCTTGGTTGTAACCCCGTGAACATCGCCCGCAAAAGGAATTAAGCTCACTAACGAACTTTCCTCACCTTCTAAAGTGATCTCACTTGAAATTAAATAGACAGTATTATAAGGGTTCATTAATCGTCCCTTTATTCCTAAATTTAAAAGGCCATATAATAAGTGAACATTAGCTAAACTATGATCTAGCCTTGTCCCAACTCCACCATAGACTGTAATGGAAGTTGCCCCTTTTTTAACAGCTCTTTTAATGGCTAATTCCGTATCCGTTTCATCTTTAACAGGATCAAATCTTTCAATGATACTTCCTTGCTCTTTAAAATAATTTAAATCTTCTTCACTACCACTATCAAAATCCCCCACAATTAATTGCGGGATCATGCCTAACCTTCTGGCATGTTTCATGCCTCTATCAGCACAAATCACATAATCATACTTGACCTTTCGATCTTCTTTACAAAAGGAATAGTCCCCATATTCGCCATTCGTTAATATCAATACATTCATCTATTTCTCCTCTATTTCTTGAAATAGCTTAACAAATGCCTCTGTGTTTTTTCTTGCGTCCTCTCCTCTAAATATGGCTGAGCCTGCAACAATGACATTAGCTCCCGCTTGAACTACTTTTTCTACATTGTTTAAATTGATTCCACCATCTATTTCTATCCATAAGTCATGACGTCCTGCTTCCTGGGCCATTTTTTTTGCTTGTTTAATTTTCTCTATGGAATAAGGAATAAACTTTTGTCCTCCAAACCCTGGATTAACCGACATAATAAGAATCATATCAACGTCTCTTATAATGGATTCCAGAACGGATACTGGCGTTCCAGGATTAATGGCAACTCCTGCTTTAGCACCTAACTGATGTATACGCTCAATCACACGATGGATATGATGTGTCGCCTCAAAATGTACAGATATTAAATCCGCACCTATTTCTGTAAATTCTTCTATATACCTTTCTGGTGCCTCAATCATCAAATGAACATCTAAAACTCCTCTAACATGAGGTTTAATACTTTTAGTGATGGGTAACCCCATAGATAGATTAGGGACAAATTGTCCATCCATAACATCCACATGGATAAAATCCGCCCCACCTTGTTGTACCCTTTCAATTTCTCTTTGCAAATTAGCAAAATCAGCTGCTAATAATGAAGGACTTAAGTGAATCATCGCTACCATCTCCTCGTTTCTTTTAATTGTTTATAATAAGTTGTATAAGTTTGATATCTTTCTTTAATAATCTCCCCATTTTCTAATGCCTCTTGCACCTTGCAACCAGGCTCATGAATATGGGTACATCCTCTAAACTTACAAGAACCAATATAATCTTTAAACTCTGGAAAATAATACTGCAAATCATCTGCTTCTATTCCATCTAACTGCAATGACGTAAAGCCTGGCGTGTCTAATACAAAGCCTCCTCCAGATAGAGGAATGAGTTCTACGTGTCTTGTGGTATGCTTTCCTCGCTTAATCTTGTCACTTACATGACCCGTTTCTAACCCCAAGCCCTCTTCAACTGTATTAATCAAAGTCGATTTTCCTACGCCAGAAGGACCCGCAAATACGGTGGTTTTGTCTTTTAATTTAGGCATCAACAGCTCTGTATGAATAGCTTTCTTCGCTGACAAACAAATCACCTCATACCCTACTTTGGAATAACGCCTAGCAATATACTCATATGTTTCGGGATTTCCCTCATCAATCTTGTTTAGAATGATGCATGGTATAATGCCTTCTTTTTCAATGTGCAACAAAAATCGATCTAATAAATCTAAATGAATTTGTGGGTAAGTGACTGAAAAAACAACCATAGCTTGATCCACATTAGCTACAGCAGGCCTAATTAAACTATTTTTTCTTTCTAAAATTTCTTCAATTGTTCCTTCTAAATAACGATCGGTTGAATTTTCCTCTTCTTTTAAGCTAATGAGAACATTATCCCCAATCACAGGGATAATGTTTTTATTTCTAAATTTACCTCTTGCTTTACATTCATAAATGGTTTGACCGGCTTCCACATAATAAAAACCTGCGATACCCTTAATAATAGTACCTTCTACCATCTTCTTGTCTCCTTAATTAAAATGTAATTGAATCTTGTGAAACGCTAATATTGTCTACAAATACATCGACAACCCCTGTTCCTTTACCTGTTAATTCCACAGATATAGGGAATTGATCATGTGATACATCCATTGCTTTTGTGCTTGTCTTGCCATCATCTAATGTCAACTTAACTACGACATGATAGCTATCTTTAACCTCTGTCATTTCTGGCAAGCTGACTGAAATAGATTGTGTTGTTTCTGTTTCTTCTTCTGAAGGTTTTTCGTCAACAGTTGGTGATTCTTCTGGTGCTTCTGATTCGTTTTCCTTTTTATCTTCTGGTTTTTCTTTAGGTCCTTTGCTAATCGTCACATTAATCGCTGTCCCTGCATCCACTAATGCGCCTTGAGCTACGCTTTGCCTAATGATGGTTCCTACAGGTTCTTCACTTTCCTCTTCGCTTTGACTACCTAAACTTAAATTCAAGTTGCCTAATGTTTTTCTTGCTTCTTCTATTGTACTACCATATAAAGAAGGTACTGAAATGCCTTCCTCTTTCTTAGGTCCTTTACTAATCACAAGTTCAACCTTTGTATCTTTCTTTACTTTTGTATCCGCACCTGGATTTTGACTAATCACTTGTCCATTTTCCACCGTATCACTAAATTCTAAAACAGATTCGCTTCTTAAGCCTAATTTACTTAGCTCCGTCATTGCATCATTTAGCATCATCCCACTTAAATCAGGAAGCGTGATTTCTTCGGTATTTTCTTCATCTTGTTTCAAAGCCCCCCCTTTAGGTGTTCCTACTTGAATTTCAACTAATGTATTTTTCTTAACAGCCGTTCCAGCAACAGGGCTTTGCTCTAATACAATCCCCACTAACACTTCCTCAGTTTCCACTTCAACTACCTTGACACGTAAGTTATTTTTTGTGATCAAGGTTTCTGCCTCTGACTGAGTTTTTTCTACTACATTAGGCACACTATACGTTTTACTTTTGGTAATCGATGGAATCCAAAATACAGCAGCTAAAGTGATCACTACTACAAGTGCTAAAGTAGCCAAAACCCCACCGACACTCACTACTACTTTATAGAAAGTAGACACTTCACCCTCTTCTTCCTCTTCATCAAAGCCAACTTCATCCACATAGATACTTTCGGGTTCACGCCCCTCTGTCATATGATCTTCGTATGCATTATCATAATTCTTCTCTATTTCGCTTTCTCTTAAAAGCTGTGTATCTTCTGGTGATAATAAAATTGTTTTTTCATTTAAATACGCCATACTGACTTTATAATTAGGGTTTTGCAGCACCCCTCTCATATCACGAAGCATTTCATCTGCATTTTGATAGCGATCTGCTTGATTTTTACAAGTTGCACGTAAAATAATGTTTTCTAAATTACTTGGGATATTAGGATTAATGGAAGAGGGTTTTGGTAGTTCCTCATTAATATGCTTAAGTGCAATTGAAATATGAGATTCTGCTTCAAATGGTAACCGCTTTGTTGCAAGTTCAAATAAAACGATTCCGCAAGAATATAAATCACTGCTCTCATTCACATACTTTCCTTTTGCTTGTTCCGGTGAAAAATAATGAACGGAACCAATGGCATTCCCTGTAGCCACAATAGTAGATGAATCCACAGCTTTAGCAATTCCAAAGTCTGTTACTTTTAAAACGCCCTCTGGCGTCATTAATATATTTTGAGGTTTAATATCACGATGAATAATTTTTTTCTGATGGGCATGTTTTAATGCCGAAACCATTTGTACCCCTAATTCAAGCACAGTCTTTGCATCAAAAGGGCCTTCCTCTTCAATGACTTGCTTTAATGTTTTACCTTCTACATATTCCATGACAATATAATGTGACTCTTTATCGCTTCCTACATCATAAATTCCTACAATATTCGGATGTGAAAGGCTTGCAGCGGATAAAGCTTCTTTTCTAAACTTCGTCACAAACTCTTCATCCTGCACAAATTCTTCTCTTAATTCTTTAATAGCCACATAACGTTGTAATCTATTGTCTATGGCTTTATATACAATAGACATTCCACCTGCGCCTATTTTTTCAATAATTTCATAACGTTCTCCCAAAAGGGTTCCTGGCGTTAACATGCTTTATTCACCTCTTGTTTCTTTGCTATTACTACAGCTATATTATCTAATCCGCCTTTTTCATTAGCAGCTCTAATTAACTCATCCACTACCTGCTCTAAATCATCCTCACCATTTTTGACAATCTCATGAATTTCTTCGTCAGAAAGCATAGAGGTTAAACCATCTGAGCATAACAATATATATCTTACTTTACTCAAATCATAAATCAGCGTATCCACCTTCACTTTAGCATATGTACCAACTGCACGCGTAATAATGTGACGTTGTGGATGGGCTTTAATCTCATTTTCTTCAATATAGCCTTGAGCTAACATTTCTTGAACTAATGAATGGTCTGTTGTCGCTTGAAAAATACTTTTATCATTCATTAAATAAAGACGTGTATCACCAACATGGGCTAAATAAACAATATCTTCAATGACTGTCGCCACCGTTAATGTCGTTCCCATACCTGCATAAGCCTCATCTGTTTTAGACTTTTCAAATACGACATGATTCGCATGCCTTATCCCTAACTTTAATAAAATGGTTACATCTTCTCTGGTACGAATGTCCACGTTGTTGTGACTTCTTATATAATCACAAAACGAATGAATTGCAAGACTACTTGCTACACCTCCAGATTTGTGTCCTCCCATACCATCTGCTACAATGAGTAGATTGGGCAAAATACCAATGGGAGAATTAGAAATGAAGATATTATCTTCATTTCTTGATCTTTTCTTTCCAATGTCTACCTTGCCAATAGCATACATGCTATTCACCTCGCTTTTTAATATACCTACGACGTAGTTGTCCACATGCTGCTTCAATATCTGCACCTAATGTCCTACGAAGCGTAGTCGGTACACCATATTGTTCAAGTATATGAATAAATCGTTGGACTCTGGAAGCTTGACTGCTTTGATAATTTCTTTCTTCAATTTTATTAACTGGAATCAAATTAACATGGCACAGCATTCCTTTTAATAATTTTCCTAAACGATGTGCATCCTCTTCGTGGTCATTTTCCCCTTCAATGAGCGCATATTCAAAAGTAATACGTCGGTTAGTTTGGCTTATAAAATACTGACAGGCCTCCATCAGCTGAGCAATACTGTATTTATAAGCAATTGGCATAACTGCCTTTCGTTTTTCATCGGTCGTTGCATGTAAAGATAATGCTAAATTAATTTGTAATTTTTCATCTGCTAACTGTCTCATTTGTGGCACAAGTCCACAAGTTGATACGGTAATATGCCTGCTTCCTATGTTCTGTCCCATGGGATCATTAATTAAACGGACAAATTTAAGCGTTACATCAAGCTCTTCTAGTGGTTCACCACTTCCCATTACAACGATATTAGACACTCTTTCATCTGTATCTTTTTGAATGGCATAAATTTGTCCAACCATTTCACTTGGTAATAAATTTCTCACTCTTCCTTCAACCGTTGAAGCGCAAAATTTACATCCCATCCTGCAACCCACTTGAGACGAAATACAAACAGAGTTTCCATGCTTATACCGCATAAAAACACTTTCTATTATATGTGAATCCCCTAACTCAAACAAGTATTTTATCGTTCCATCTATACTTGAGGTTAATTTTTGAACAATTCTAAGCGGACGAATCGGATAATCAGCTGCTAATTTTTCTCTTAGCTTTTTGGGTAAGTTGCTCATTTCATTATAGTCCCACACCATTTTTTTATGAAACCACTCAAAAAGCTGCTTTGCCCTAAATTTACTCTCTCCATATCCTATAATAATGGGTTCTAATTCCTTTATTTCTAAACTAATAATCTCATTCATGTTTAGGAACTCCTTTTTCTAAAACTTGCAATGAAAAATCCATCAGTGTCTGCCATTTGAGGTAGGATTTGAATCATCCCTTCTTTTACGTCATTCCTTAAACACTCAGGTATAGTATTGGCTAGATTTTCTCGTTCTAAACCATACTTTCTGGAAATTTCATCAGCCATTTTCTCATTTTCTTCATAAGAAATCGTACAAGTACTATAAACTAAGCGTCCACCTGGTTTTAAATACTTCACTGCATTCTGTACAATGGCCTTTTGAATAGCCGCAATTTCTTGTAAATCTTCTTTTGTTTTATGAAGACGAATATCGGGTTTTCGTTT
Source organism: uncultured Cellulosilyticum sp. (assembly GCA_934725855.1). Taxonomy (GTDB): domain Bacteria; phylum Bacillota; class Clostridia; order Lachnospirales; family Cellulosilyticaceae; genus Cellulosilyticum. Next base: position 283,185 of record CAKVCL010000001.1, read on the forward strand.
CATAATTCCTAGGCCTGAGCAAGGTGCATCTACAAGAATCTTATCAAACTGTCCCATAAAAGCCTCGTTTAATACCGTACCATCTTGAAGGGTCGGTTTAATCATCACTGCCCCTAATCGTTTCGCATTTTTTTCAATCAGTTCTAACTTATGTGGATGAATATCACAGGCTATAATCTCACCTTTATTTTCCATCAAAGCTGCCATATGAACGCTTTTCCCACCTGGTGCGCTACACATATCCAGCACTTTTTCACCTTTTTCTGGTGCCACCACATGCGCCACAAGCATGGCACTTTCATCTTGTACGGTCCACGCCCCTACTTTAAATGAAGCTAAATTTTGAAGTCTATCTACCTTTTTTACATAAAAGGCTTCCTCCACTAAACGTCCAGAAACTATTTCCACCTTTTCTTGTTTTAAAGTTTCCATCAATTGCTCCTTGCTTCCTTTTAATGGATTCCATCTTCCACAAACTTCAGCCCTTTTATTTAAGGCACCACAAATCGCTTCAACATCTTCTCTACTATACGCTTTTAACCACATTTCGATGATCCATTCTGGTAAAGCATATTTTATACTTAAATAGCTAGTAAATGCTTTTTTTGAATCAGGTAAAGGTAACTGTTCTTTTTCACGATCTAAAGTTCGTAATAAGCCATTCACAAAGCCAGATAGTCCTTGAAACTTTCTTTTCTTGGCTAGTTTGACTGCTTCATTAATGATAGCAGAAACAGGAATTTTATCTAGGTATAACATTTGATAAAGGCTCATTCTTAACAGGTTTCGAATGAGTGGCTTCATCTTTTTTACAGGGGTCTTTGAATAATGATTTAACCAATAATCTAACTGGATTTGATATTTCAGTGTCCCATAAAAAATTTCTGTTGCTAATGCGCGGTCCCTTACATCTAAATCTTGCATGGCATTTTTCAAGCTAAGCTGCGCATAGCTTTTATCTCGTTCGACCTCTAACAATAAGTCGACCACTTGTTCTCTTACTGATTTCATAAAAGAATCCTTTCTTATTTCTTATCAATTTCTATTATAAAAAAGGATGCTACCTAATTATAGCACCCCACATTTTAATCATTTCTTTTATTACTGATCATCATCAAACGCAATAAGGATAAAATAGATGCCATAGCCGCTGCGACATAAGTAAGTGCAGCAGCATCTAATACTTTTTTTGCACCCACTAGTTCTTCGTTTGTTAATATCCCACTACTTTTAAGTGTGGCAAGTGCCCTTTTAGAGGCATTAAATTCAACTGGTAAAGTAATAATCGCAAACAAAGTCGTAATGGCAAATAGGGCAATTCCAAGGTCCACCAGAAAAGAAAGACTTCCTAGTATTAACCCTATGAATATCAGCGGCATAGATAAACGACTTGCAAAATTCGTTATGGGATAAATGCTATGCCTAAAACGTAAAAATGCATAGTGATTGGCATCTTGAATGGCATGCCCGCATTCATGAGCGGCTACACCCACTGCTGCAATCGAATCTACACCATATACGGTTTGTGATAAAGCGAGTGACTGATGCACCGGATCATAAAAATCAGTCATAGACCCTCTAACAGGTTGGACTGGAATTTGAATGCCATTAATGGCTAGTATACGTCTTGCTGCTTCTTCCCCAGTATATCCAGATAGTGTTCTCTTTTTAGAGTAAGTTTGAAAGGTTGTTTGCACCTTCATACTTGCCCAAAGAGGTATGATCATGATTAACAATGTTATCAAAATTAATCGGCTATCTCCACTCCAATAATAATATGGCATGGGCTTCACTCCTTTAATTAAATTCCTAAAACAACACCCTCATCTAAAGTATTCCCTTTAATATACTCGGAAACCGGCATACGTTTTTTGTTAGGCATTTGAATTTCCTGAATGAGTAAACAACCATCCAGTGTTTTAACTAAAATGCCTTCCTTACCTACTTCTATAATGGTTCCTGCTTCTTCTTGGTAAGCCTTATCACTTGGCATGGCTTTCCAAATTTTCATGACTTCACCTTTATAATAAGTATAGCCGCCTGGCCAAGGATTTAACCCACGGATTTTAGCATCAATATGACTTGTTGGCATTTGCCAATTCACTTCACCTAAGCTCTTTTGAATCATGGATGCATAAGTCGCTTCATCTGAGTTTTGCTTTTGACGTTCTTTTCCCCCTGCAATAATTATAGGGAAAGCTTCTTTTAGCGCCTCGGCCCCAACTATTTTCATTTTATCATGTAAGGATTCATAAGTATCTGTGCTTTCAATCGGCATTTCTTTTTTAAGCAGCATATCGCCTGTGTCCATTCCTTTATCCATGTACATGATGGTCACACCCGTTACTTTTTCTTCATTTAAAATAGACCACTGAATAGGTGCAGCCCCTCTATATTTAGGAAGTAATGACCCATGAATATTAATACAACCATACTTTGGAATGTTTAAAATGCTTTCAGGTAAAATTTGTCCAAATGCTACCACAACAATCATATCTGGATTTAAAGCTTTCATTTCTTCTAAAAACGCTTCATCACCCTTTATACGTTCAGGTTGCATCACTGGTAACTGATGCTTTAATGCCACTTCCTTTACAGGCGGCATACTTTGCTTCTTCCCTCTTCCTTTTGGTTTATCAGGTTGTGTGACTACTGCTAATACGGTATGCCCCTCTTTAATAAGCATCTCTAAAGTAGGGACCGCAAAATCTGGTGTTCCCATAAATACAACATTCATTTTATCACCTCTACGCTTTCACTCTATTTTTCTACTTCTGCTTCAAAAATTTCGCCTTCTACTAAATCAATATATAACTTGCCATCTAAATGGTCATTTTCATGAAGCATGGCTCTTGCCATCAGTTCTTCGCCTTCTATTTCGAAGTAGTTTCCATGACGATCTTGTGCACGCATTTTCGCATAATTAGGTCTTCTAACATTACCATATAAATTAGGAACACTTAAGCAGCCTTCTTCTCCAAACTGTTCACCAGCTGTTTCAAGAATTTGTGGATTGATAAATTCAATGAGTCCTTCGCCTATATCAATGACAAACATTCTTTGAAGGACCCCTATTTGAGGTGCTGCTAACCCTACCCCATTTTCTTCATACATGGTATCTGCCATATCATCTAATAAATCCCATAGTGACTGATCAAAGGTTGTCACTTCGTTAGAAATTTTTCTTAATACTTCATCTTCTTGTGTTCTTACTTTCCTATATGCCATTTTAGCCTCCTATATATTATAACATTGCTTGTGGATTAATATCCCATTGCACTTTGACCCCACTTATTTTTTCATGGGTATAAAATTTATTTAAACAGTATTTACCATAAATCAGTAATTTTTCTCTCACATCTCCTAATATTAAAAGACGCCATCTAAACTCATCACCTATTTTAGAAATCACCGCACTCGTTGGTCCAATCACCCTAAAGTGATTTTGTCCCTTTTCACTGTAATACCTAAAATACTCTGAAAGTAAATGCATCACCCGAATGACCTGCCCTTCGTCTGGCCCCATCACCAGCACTGAAAAAATATGACTATAAGGTGGATAACCCATTGCTTTTCGATTGGCTAACTCGTCTTTATAAAATAAGTCTTGTTTGTTATTTTTCACCACATCCATGACAAAATGCTCTGGATTATAAGTTTGAATAATTACCTTCCCTTTATTGGCACCACGTCCTGCACGCCCCATCGCCTGAGTTAAAAGCTGATACGTTCTTTCATTACTTCTAAAATCCTCCATAAATAAAGATGCATCTGCAGATAAAATTCCTACCAATGTCACTTCAGGAAAATCATGCCCTTTCGCAATCATTTGAGTCCCAATTAAAACCCTTATTTCTTTTTTTCTAAAGGCCTCTAGAATTTTACGATGGCCTTCTTTACCAGTGGTGGTATCCGTATCCATTCTCCCTACACCATATTCACCAAAGCATTCGTTAATGTATGCTTCGACTTTTTCTGTTCCACTGCCAAAATAGCGAATATGCCTTGAACCACATTGTGGGCATACTTCTGGAATAGGCATGCTTTTTCCACAGTAATGACATTGTAAACTCTGAGTCGACGAATGATACGTTAAAGATACATCACAATGTTCACATTTTACCACATATCCGCAACTTCGACAATTAATAAATGTCGAGTGTCCACGTCGATTAATAAGAAGCATCACCTGTTTATCTTGTTTTAAAGTTTCCTCTATAGCATGATACAATTTTTCACTGAGCACCGTATGATTACCATTACTTAACTCCAGCCGCATATCCACAATATCCACTTCTGGTAAAGTAGCTCCTCCTACCCGCTCATCTAATCGAATTAAATCATAACGCCCTTCTTGCACCTCATAATAAGTTTCTAAATTAGGAGTCGCCGTTGCCAATAGCACTTGACCCTTATTACGTTTCATGCGCTCTTTTGCAATATCGATGGCATGATATTTAGGTTCCGTTTCTGATTTGTAACTGGAATCATGGGCTTCATCAATGACAATAAATTTAAGGTTTGGTAGGGGCATAAAAACGGCACTTCTAGGACCTATCACAATGGAGACTTCGCCTTTCTTAGCTTGCATATAAATACGCTGACGTTCTTTCGGATTCATTCGGCTATGTGTCAGTACCACACGGTTGCCAAAGCGTTCTTCAAAGCGTGCCTGCGTTTGAGCCGTTAAGGCAATTTCTGGTACCAATACCAGTGCCGTTCCGCCTGACTCTAATACCTCTTTAATACCATGTAAAAACACTTCTGTCTTACCACTTCCTGTCACGCCTTGCAATAAAACGGTGCGATAGACGTCTGCTTCTTGCAGCGCCTTTAAATAAATAACTGCTTCTTGTTGCGCCTTATTTAATGTTTTAAATGCCTCATAGCAAATCGCATCCGCTTTACGAACAATCGCTTGCTGTTCTATTAAAATAATTTGTTTTTGCATCAAGGTCTTTAATGACGATTTACTCACTGACTCTATCGCTTCAAATTGTTTTTGACTAACAGTTCCTTTTTCTCGCAGATAATCTATAATCCACTTTTGCTTAGCAAAACTTTGTTTATGGCGGTTGGCTTCATAATAAATCTTAACTTTTAGCCTATCTGCATTTAACTTAAGCATTTTTTGATGGGAAGGCCATTCACTAATAGGGGCATCTTTTAATCCTGGGGGTAAAACGACATCCATCGCTGCTGCATAGCTTGTGCCGTAATAGTCTACAATAAATTGAACAAGCTCTAATTGCTCTTTGGTGAGTAAAGGATCTTCATCAATGATTTGGCTAATGGATTTAAGACGATACTTTTGGGGCTCAACCGTTTCCATTTGTTCAACCACATAGGCCACATATTGACGATTTCCTTTTCCAAAAGGGACTTTTACCCTCTGTCCTATTTTAATTTTATCTTTTAATGCTTCAGGCACCCCATAAGTAAAGGGACGGTCAATTTCGCTTACCATCGCAAATTCAATGATAACACCTACATAATTTGTCATTTTCTCCTCCCTTCTCTTTCTGAGGACATTAAGAAAAGGCTGTTAAATAACAGCCCTTTTCTCTTATAAATTTACTTCACTTGTTTCGCCTTGCTTAGCTTCTACTTCATCAACAGGTGGATGATATTCTTTCATACGTATTTTACCCTCATAGATTTCATCAACTGCAATAGAAATTGGTTTTTTTACTTTTAATAATTCGTTTAATTCATTCGCTTCTTTCATTCTTTCAGGAGAGATGGTTCTTTCCCCCGTTTTATCTGCTTCTTTAGTGGCAGCAGCTTGCTCGTTGATGATATCAATGATATTTCTTGCTCTTTTAGCCGCTGCAATAACGATTGAATAACGACTCGTTAATTTTGACTCACCCTCTGCATTTAATTTTTGCATAATTTGAGTATAAGATGGTTGTAACATATGAATTCCTCCTAGTATCCTTATTAATTATGAATGATATTTTCTATGACTTGCTCGCTAAAAGCACTTTTTAGTTTTTCTGCGCGTACAATGCACCCAATCTCATCAATGGCATCTACTAAACGGTCATTCACCACTACATAATCATATTGATTATAAAGTGCAAGCTCCTCTTTGGCACGATTTAATCTTTGCTCAATCACATCTCTTGCTTCCGTATTACGTCCAACTAAACGATTTTCTAATTCCACAAGTGATGGGGGCACCACAAAGATGAAAATGGCTTCAGGATAAATTTTCTTAATCTGCATCGCACCTTTTACTTCTATCTCTAGTATAACATCTTTTCCATTTTTTACACTTTCTTCGATAAAAGCTTTAGGGGTGCCGTAGTAATTACCACAAAACTCCGCATATTCTATGAGTTCATTATTTGCTATCATGCTTTCAAAATCATCACGTGTTTTAAAGAAATAGTGTACACCTTCTTCTTCACCTTGTCTAGGGGCACGTGTTGTAGCCGAAATAGATAATAAAAATTGCTCATCACGAATGAGTTCTTTAACAATGGTACCTTTACCAGAACCTGATGGACCTGATAAAACAATTTTAAGTCCTTTATTCATTGACCTTTCTCCTTTATTTTTCACTACTTTGTTGCATCAACCGACTTGCCATCGTATCTGGCTGTAAGGCAGATAAAATGACTTGGTGATTATCTGTGATAATCACTCCTCTCGTCTTTCGCCCTTGTGTCGCATCAATGAGTTCTGATTTTTCTCTTGCTTCCACAATAAGACGTTTAATGGGTGCAGAATCTGCTGTGACAATCGCCACAATGCGGTCAACTGCTACAATATTTCCATAACCTATGTTTATAAATTGACCCATCATTCACCTACTCTATGTTTTGAACTTGCTCTCTGATTTTCTCAATCTCAGTTTTGAGTGTGACCACCATTTTAGTAATCTCATAGTCATTGGCTTTTGAGCCAATTGTATTGGCTTCACGATTCATTTCCTGCATGAGAAAATCTAATTTTCGCCCTACCACATGACCTTCTGTTAAAATTTCATCCAGCTGATTAATATGACTTTTAAGTCTTGTAATTTCTTCATCAATGGCACATTTATCCGCAAACAAAGCAATTTCTGTCGCCATTTTGCCTTCATCAATGGGGACTTCAGTTAATAATTCTCCCAAACGGTTTTGTAAACGTTCACAGTATTGCACCACAACCTCAGGGCTTCTTATTTCAATAGCTTCTACCATTTGTAAAAGGTTAGCATTTTTCTCTAAAATATCTTTTTTCAGTGCTTCTCCTTCTTTAAGGCGCATCTTAGTTAAAGCATCTAAAGCTTTTTCTACTGCCCCAAGCACCGTTTCAGAAATGGACGCCTCATCTGCATTCTTCTTTTGGAAGCTCACCAAGTCGGTTACATTCATAAGCGCCGATAATTTTAAATCATCTTCAAGACCAAACACCTTCCCTAATTGTCGGAGTCCGGATAAATAGGCTTCACCTAATGCTTCATTGACCACAACTTCTAAATCTTCTTTTGCTGTGGATTGATAGGTGATGTTGATTTCAACTTTTCCTCTTGAAAGTCTATCTTTTAACATTTTTCGAATGGCTTCTTCAAATGGCATAAGTAAACGTGGCATTCTCACATTTAAGTCTAAGTAACGATGGTTGACACTGCTGATTTCTACCAATACTTTTCGGTTGTTTTCAACTTGTTCAGATCGACCATAGCCTGTCATACTACTAATCATAGATTTCCCTACTTTCAAGCTCATATTGACGTTTGCTTTTTATTATAACACAGCTTCCTTTTATTTTCAAAAAAATTATGCTATACTTTGTCCTATATTTAAAGGAGGCATGATTATGGCTTTAGATGGACTTGTCCTAAACCAAATGGTTCGTGAACTTCATCATGAACTGGTGGGTGGACGTATCGACAAAATTTATCAAATTGAAAAAGAAGATATTTTAATCACCATGAGAAATCAGGGTTCTACTTATAAACTTTTACTAACTGCCAATAGCAATTATCCAAGAATTCACTTAACCACACTGGCTAAAAATAATAATGCGGAGCCCCCTATGTTCTGCATGCTTCTTAGAAAGCATTTAGGGGGTGGTAAGCTTTTAGACATTACCCAACCTGATATGGAGCGTATCGTGTGCCTTTCTATTGAAGCCACCAATGAACTAGGCGATAAAGGAACTAAAAAACTAGTCATTGAAATTATGGGACGCCATTCTAATATCATTCTTATGAAGGAAGATGGCACCATTATTGATAGCATCAAACATATTACTTTAGATAAAAGCAGTGTGCGTGAAATTTTACCGAATCGTACTTATAAAAGACCTCCAAATGGTGATAAGCTTAATCCTTTAGAAATTGATGCGGCACACTTTAAAACGCACCTTATCACCAAAGAGCAGCCTGCCTTTAAGGCGCTTTATATGAGTTTTAATGGTCTTAGTCCACTCATTGCTCAAGAGATCTGTGCGCTAGCTGAGGTAGAAAGCGACCTGATTGCTTCTAATCTTTCGGATACACAAATTACAAATCTTTATGCAGCATTTGAAAAAGTTATGAAGCAGATTAAAAGTGCTTCCACTAAGCCTACTTTATATTTAGATGAAAAAGAACTACCTTATGATTTTTATGCTTTTGAACTGACTCACTTAAAAAGCTTACCTCACAAAACTTATTCCTCACTTAGTGAATTATTAGAACAGTTTTATTTTGAGCGTAGCACTCATTTTAATGTGGCTCAAAAAACTGGAGATATCAAAAAACTCTTACACACCTTTTTAGACCGAAGTGTCCGCAAAAAACAAATTCAAGAAAAAGCACTAGAAGAAGCCAGTCAAAAGGATTTATATAAAATTTATGGTGAGCTGCTTACAGCTTATGCTTTTCAAGTTGAAAAAGGGGCATCTTCTTTTACCACCTTAAATTACTATGAAGAGCCTTATGCCGAAATCACCATTCCATTAGATTCAAAGCGCTCTGCTATTGAAAACGCACAAGCCTACTACAAGCTTTACAATAAATCTAAACGTACCGAGCTTGCAGCTAAAGAGCAGCTTCAAATTATTGAGGAAGATATTGCTTATTTGCAATCTGTTTTATTATCTTTGGATTTATTAGAAACACGAGAAGATATTTCTGAGCTTCGCTTGGAACTTGTTGAAATGGGCTATCTTAAAAAACGTAAAGGCGTCCCTAAAAATAAAACCAATAAAAAGGACTTACCTTTCCTCCATTTCACCTCTAGTGAAGGGCATGATATTTACGTGGGTAAAAATAACTATCAAAATGATACGTTAACCATGAAATTTGCCAAACCGAATGACTTATGGCTTCATATCAAAGATGGCCCTGGCTCTCACGTCATTATCAAAAGTCAAGAAGGTAAGCCTATTGCTGAGAACATTATTTATGAAGGAGCTATGTTAGCGGCTTACCATAGCAGTGGCAAAATGTCTAGTCATGTGGCGATTGACTATACTTATAAGCGTCATGTTAAAAAAGTCCCTAATGCCAAACCTGGCATGGTTATTTATACAAACTTTAAAACGCTGTATGTCACACCCACTGAGTCCTTTATCAAAGGATTATCTCACCTATAATTCGCCTATTTTCATCATGAGCAAATGGTTAAAATGCTTTTTCCATTTGCTCTATTTTTTTACCTGCCATGCTTTAATTCTCTTTTGTGAAAAATTTCTACTTATATTTTTCACATTTTATTGTATAATTATAAAATATATAGATATTAACAGATTAAATCCAAAGAAAGGTGATGCCCATGCAAGAAAATAAAAAAGAATTTTTAACCAGACTCTCTGCTACTTGTGAAAGTGTAAACTATATTGACCCTGAACTCTTTACCAAATATTCTGTCAAACGTGGCCTAAGAGACCTTGACGGTCGTGGGGTTTTAGTTGGTTTAACGGATATTGGTGAAGTTCATTCTTATATGATAGATGATGGGGATATGATTCCTATTCCCGGCCAATTACTTTACCGTGGTATTGATGTTTCACTCATTACTAAAGGTTATCTTAAAGATCATCGTCTTGGTTTTGAAGAAACAGCTTACCTCTTACTTTTTGGCTCTTTACCTACTGCTGAGGATTTAGAAGCCTTCAATAAGCTATTAGGTGAAGAACGTAATCTTCCAACTGACTTTGTCAATGACATTATTCTAAAAAATCCGAGCAAGGACATCATGAATTCTCTGGCACGAAGCGTTTTAGCACTTTACAGCTATGATGATAATCCTGATGATACCTCTACATATAATGTGCTTAGACAGTGTATTTCTCTGATTGCCAGTTTCCCAACTTTAGCAGTCTACGGTTATCAAGCTTATGCACATACCCACCTAAAACAAAGCTTGTATATTCATACCCCAAGGCCCGATCTTAGTACGGCAGAAAACATTCTTTATATGCTACGTCCAGATTGTAAATATACCCCATTAGAAGCCACTTTACTTGATTTAGCACTTATCTTACATGCGGAGCATGGTGGGGGGAATAATTCCACTTTCACCACTCACTTAGTCACCTCTTCTGGTACAGATACTTATTCTGTTATTGCAGCCGCTCTAGGTTCTCTTAAAGGGCCTCGTCATGGTGGGGCTAATATTAAAGTGGTTCATATGTTAGACGACATGAAACAACACATCAAGGACTGGAATGATGCTGCTGCCATTGAAGATTACTTATTAAAGCTATTGAACAAAGAAGCCTTTGACCACTCTGGCTTAATTTATGGTATTGGCCATGCTGTTTATTCTATTTCTGACCCAAGAGCCATTATTCTAAAAGAATATGCTCAAAAACTCGCTGAGGAAAAAGGATTAGAAAATGAGTTCAATTTCTATCATAAAATTGAAACGCTTGCGCCTAAAGTAATCAGTCAAAAACGTAAAATCTACAAAGGCGTTAGTGCTAATGTCGATTTCTATTCTGGATTTGTTTACTCTATGCTTGGACTACCACTTGAGCTTTACACCCCAATCTTTGCCATTGCACGTATTGCTGGATGGAGTGCCCACCGCATTGAAGAAATCGTTAACCGTGGTAAAATCATTAGACCTGCGTTTAAAAGCATTGCTAAACACAAAAAATACATTCCAATTGCCGAACGTACCCTCATGCAGGAAGATGTTCAATAAATTCCATAAAGGACGCTACCTATTTTTATGGGCAGCGTCCTTTATTTGGATTTTCTTTATTTTCTACGCTTTTTGCTTCCTAGATAAAGTTTGCAAAGATTGCTGCACCAATTACGGTTAGTACCCCTGCAACTGCAATCGATAAACTACTCATTGCCCCTTCAATCTCTCCCATCTCCATCGCTTTAGCCGTTCCCATAGCATGAGAGGAAGAACCAATGGCAATCCCTTTTGCAATCGGTTCTTTAATATGAAAAAGCCTGCATAAGCTTTCTGCTAATACATTTCCTAAAATACCTGTAATGACAATAACGGCTACGGTTAATGTCACATATCCCCCTAATTCTTCAGAAATGCCCATACCTATCGCTGTTGTAATGGATTTGGGAAGGAGTGTCACATATTCTTGATGACTTAAACCAAAAATAACACCCAAGCCAAATACACAGGCAAGGCTTGTCAAAACACCTGATGAAATGCCAATTAAAATGGCTTTCCACTCCTTTTTTAAAAGTCCTAATTTCTCATAAAGCGGAATTGCTAGTGCAACCGTTGCTGGTGTTAACAGATAACTTAAATATTTAGCCCCTTCATAGTAATCCCCATAGGATACATGAGCAAATTGGATAAACCCTATGGTTAAAACAATAGAAATTAATAAGGGATTAAATAAAGCGATTTTATATTTTTTCTTTAACACGCATCCAATGCCATAAGCGCCAATGCTGACACTGACGCCAAAAAATAACGAGTTCTGTAAAAAGTCTGCCATCTTACCTATCCTTTCTTTCTCGTAAAATCACATATTGTGTCACACGTCCTGCTATTCCAAACACTAAAATCGTAGAAACCACTGTAATCACTGCAAATGGCAGCAATAACGCGGCTAGATTTTCCCACACCTCTATAAGTCCTACGGCTGCGGGTATAAACATAAGTGGCATCACTTCAATTAAAAAATAGCCTGTTTCTTTAACATCCTTTACCTTCACTAGACCGATACACAAACTTATAAATAAAAGCAGTAAACCATAAATGCTAGCGGGTATTGTAAGTGGAATCAGTTCATGTAAAACTTCACCTACAAAAGAAAATCCTAATATAATACCAAATTGCTTTAAGTATTTCATCTTTTCTCCTCACTCTTCTTGCTTGTCATTTAAAAGTCCTTATTTGTTCTTTCCTTTTTTTGCTTCTTATCCCCCACACCTCTTTTACTTTATTCCCTTATGTTTTTCCATTCATTCAGATAGATTATAACAAAATTTCGCCTAATTGTACAAAAAATCATCCTTATTTTTATTTAATTTACTTATAAAAAATAAAATCTCTTCTATTTTGGCGAATGAATGTTTTATTTCTGCGCATTCTAAATTCTATATCATTGAGTAAAGGCAGGTAAAAAAATGATTATTCATGGTGATGTGGCATTTATGATTTTAAATGCCGTATTAGTACTTTTAATGACCCCAGGTCTTGCATTTTTCTATGGGGGGTTAGTGGAGAGAAAAAATTCATTAACAATGATGTTTCAATCGTTTGTCGCTATTGGAATTGTGCCTATTTTATGGGTTTTTGGAGGGTATAGTCTCGTCTTTGGTAATGATTTATATGGCATCATTGGAAACCCGTTTCAATACTTTGGCATGCGAGACCTTCCCAGACTCATTGCAAGGCCCTATGACAGTACCATTCCTTTTTTACTTTTTTTCATGTATCAAATGATGTTTGCCATTATCACAGCACCTCTTATGACAGGTGCTTTCGCCAATCGTCTTACCCCAAGTGGTTGGATTAAAATCCTCATTTTATGGATGATTTTAATTTATTTTCCCGTTGCGCACTGGGTTTGGGGAGATGGCTTCTTAGCACGTATGGGATTTGTGGACTATGCTGGCGGTGCCGTCATTCACATTACAGCTGGCTTTGGTTGTTTAAGTGGTGTCTTCTTCCTTGGACCTCGCAGCCATAAGGAGACGTCACTTCCTTTCCACTTAGGGTTTGTCGCCTTGGGTACAGCTTTTCTTCTTGTCGGATGGTTTGGTTTTAACACAGGAGGTGCCCTTACCGCTGCTGGAACAGCCGCCATTGTATTTGCAAATACTGGTTTAGCAGCAGCTTCTGGTATGGTTGTGTGGCTCCTACTCCACTATTTATATCATAAAAGACTTTCCTTTCTAGAAATTCCGGTGGGGCTTGTAGCAGGTCTTGCCACCATTACACCTTGTTCAGGCTATATTACGCCACTGTCTGCTATATTAGTGGGGATTATTGGTGCGCTTGTGTGTTACTACTGCGTACTTTTTGAACGTAAGAAATGGGATGACACATTGGATGTATGGGGTGTCCATGGAGTGGGTGGCTTTATCGGAACGCTGCTGATTGGAATTTTTGCAAACCCTATTATTAACGATGTCGAAGCAAGTATTACGCAATTTCTTGTTCAAGTTTTTGGCAGTCTTCTCATTGCTGCTTATTCTATTATTGTAACTTATTTGATCTTTTATATTGTGAACCGTATACGCTGTATTAAAGTCAGTGATGAGGTCCAAGAAAAAGGCTTAGATGCCTACTTCTTTAAAGAAAATTTTACCGCTATCCAACTGAAAAACCAAAAATAAATCTAAATTTTTATGTATATATTTCCTTTTATTTACTCATACTAGTTTTCAAAAAGAACCAATTTATTTTGAAGGAGAAATGTCAATGAAACTTAATCCTAGAGAAGAGGAGAAATTAATGCTTCATATGGCGGGTGAACTGGCAAAAGCACGTAAAGCACGTGGTGTCAAGCTTAATTATATTGAAGCAACCGCCCTTATTAGTTCAGAGCTCATGGAAATGGCTCGTGATGGCAAGGAAGTTTCCGAGCTCATGAATCTTGGAAAGCACATTATCACAGCTGAAGACTGTATGGAAGGTGTAGCTGACCTTGTGAATTATGTTCAAGTAGAAGCGACCTTTCCAGATGGTACTAAGCTTGTTACCGTTCATGACCCTATTATGTAGTAAAGGAGTAAATCACAATGAAAATTGGCGCAGTCATCTCTTGTAATCAAGAAATCGAACTTAATGCAGATAAACACACCCAAACCCTTACGGTCACCAACATGGGAGACCGTCCTATTCAAGTCGGCTCACATTTTCACTTTTTCGAAGTCAATCGCTATTTAAAGTTTAACCGAAAAAGTGCCTTTGGCTTTCGTTTAGATATCCCCTCTGGTACATCAATTCGTTTTGAACCGGGTGAAGCAAAAGACGTGCCACTTGTGGCATTAGGTGGTAAACGCCGCATCTTTGGATTTAATGATCTCACACGTGGTCAAGTTTCCGAAGCAACCATTACCTCTTGCTTGCACCATGCAAAACTGAGAGGCTTTTTACAGGAGGAGGATAATCAATGAGTTACAAAATTTCTGGTGAAAAATATGCCATGATGTATGGTCCTACAAAGGGCGATAAAGTAAGACTGGCTGATACAGACCTCATCATTGAAGTAGAAAAAGATTATACCCACTATGGAGATGAAATCAAATTTGGTGGGGGTAAAAGTATGCGTGATGGCATGGGACAATGCGTTCTAACCACTAGTGAAGATGGTGCGCTTGACCTCGTCATCACTAATGCTCTCATCATCGATTACACAGGTATTGTCAAAGCAGATATCGGCATCAAAAATGGCAAAATAGTGGGTATTGGTAAAGCAGGTAATCCTAGTATAATGGACGATATCACACCTGGCATGGTGATTGGTGCTTCTACAGAAGCGCTTTCTGCAGAAGGTCAAATTATCACCGCAGGAGGCATTGATACCCACATTCACTATATCTGTCCTGACCAAGTTGAAACGGCTCTTTTTTCTGGTGTCACCACAATGGTTGGCGGCGGAACAGGACCTGTTGAAGGTACCAATGCCACCACTTGCTCACCAGGTCCTTGGTATATTAAAGAAATGCTTCGTGCTGCTGAAGAATATCCTATCAATATGGGCTTCTTTGGAAAAGGAAATTGTTCTGCAGAAGAACCTTTGATTGAACAAATTAAAGCCGGTGCAATGGGACTTAAAATTCATGAAGACTGGGGCGCCACACCAGCCGTTATTGACCACTGTCTCAATGTGGCAGACAAATATGATTTTCCAGTTGCGATTCACACAGATACTCTTAATGAAGGGGGTTGTGTAGAAGATACTATCCATGCGATTGGTGGACGCACCATTCACACCTATCATACAGAAGGTGCAGGGGGTGGACATGCGCCAGATATTATTAAAATTGCTTGTGATGGCAACGTCCTTCCTTCTTCTACTAACCCAACCATGCCTTATAGTATTAACACGATTGATGAGCACCTTGACATGCTCATGGTTTGCCATCACTTAGATAATAAAATTCCTGAAGATGTCGCTTTTGCAGATTCTCGTATTCGTCCCGAAACCATTGCGGCAGAAGATGTTCTCCAAGATATGGGGGTCTTTAGTATGATGAGCTCTGACTCTCAAGCCATGGGACGTGTAGGTGAAGTCATTGTGCGTACTTGGCAAACGGCTAGTAAAATGAAAAATCAACGTGGCCCACTTCAAGAAGATAAAGGCCATGATAACGATAACTTCCGTGTGAAACGCTATATTGCTAAATATACAATCAACCCTGCTATTACACATGGAATCTCTGAATATGTAGGTTCTGTAGAAGTTGGTAAGTTTGCAGACTTAGTGCTTTGGACACCTCAGTTCTTTGGCATTAAGCCTGAGTTAATTCTAAAGGGTGGTATGGTAGCTGGCTCTAAAATGGGCGATGCCAATGCTTCTATTCCAACTACCGAACCGATGATTTATAAGAAAATGTTCGCTGCGCATGGTAAAGCTAAATATGATACTTGCATTACCTTTACTTCTCAAGCTGCCATGAAAGAGAACATTAAAGAAAAATATGGTCTTCAAAAAATTCTTCTTCCTGTTAAAAACTGCAGAACCATTGGTAAACGTGATATGATTTTCAACGATCAAACCCCTAAAATTACGGTGGATCCAGAAACTTATGTGGTTATGGCAGATAAGGAACTCATCACTTCTGAGCCTGCAAAGGTATTACCACTTGCTCAACTTTATAATTTATTCTAATAAGGAGCGACTTCGATGTTAGGCGTCAGTTTATTATTTGTTGGCATTGTACTGATTAGTAATGGTGCCTGTAAGCTTACCAAAGTAGACTCTAAGGCCACTTCTGTGATTAACTTATTTGTTGGAAGTTTATCTTTATATATTAATTTTGTTAATCTCGCTCAAGGCAACTATTATGCTGCTGGAACAGGCTTATTATTTGGTTTCACTTATCTATTTATCGATATTGATTTACTTTTCAATTTGGATCAACGAGCCTTTGCTTGGTTTTCTACGTTTGTTGCGATTAATGCGATTGTTTTTGGCACCATAGAAGGCTTTTTAGGTAATGAATACCTTCAAATTGCCCCAGATATTCGCTGGGCAGGCATCTGGTATCTTTGGGCCATCTTATGGTCAACTGCCTTTTTTGAAGATATTCTTGGGAAAAAACTCGGTAATTTTACGCCTTGGCTTCAAATTTTTGAAGGTGTTGTAACGGCGTGGATTCCTGGACTATTAATTTTAATTGGAAGATGGTAACTCAGAATGTCGCAAAATCTATTTTTGCGACATTCATTTTTAGAAAGGATGTGTGAGATGCTTTGTGAAAAAATTTTAGGAAACTTAAATACTCAGAACTACCCTCAAAAAAAGATTGAATATGTAGACATTGAATGGCATGATGCTTTTCATAAAATCCATAAAAAAACTACTAAGGAAGGGACAGAAGTTGGCATAAGACTGGATAATCATGTGCTCACTCATGGCTTAAAAGAAGGGGATGTGCTCTATGCGGATGAGAATCGATTAATTGCTGTGCATATTCTTCCTTGCAAGGTAATTAAAGCGATGGTTGACTGTGACCATCCTAAAATGATTGCTAAGGTTTGTTATGAAATCGGAAATCGTCATGCCACTTTATTTTGGGGTGAAAATGACCATACTTTTATCACGCCTTATAATGAGCCCATGTTAGTGATGCTTAATAAACTCCATGGTGTCAAAACAGAAGTAACTACCCTCACATTAGATTTTAGTACGGCCATTTCCTCCTCAATTAATGCCCATACTCACTGATAAGGATAAAACAATGAATTCAATTGCTCATTACTATTTATTACAAATAAACGATGCCCTTTTTCCTATAGGTGCCTATTCTCACTCTTATGGACTGGAAACTTATATTCAAAAAGGACTCATAAAAAACGCATCAGAGGCTTCACAGTATCTAAAAAATAAGCTTTGTTATGCGGTTCTATATTCTGATTTATTAGGTGCTCGTCTAGCTTATGACTACACCCTAAGTAATGACCTTCATAAGCTCATTGAATTAAACACCCTCACTACAGCCCTTAAATCTCCTATGGAGATGAGAGAAGCCAGTTTTAAACTCGGTTCACGCTTTATTAAAACCATTGAAGCCCTCAAGCTTCCGCTTGAAGACACAAGTTACTATGCGTTTACCCACCAAGCTTCCACCTCAAAGCTTCATCATTGTTGCTTATATGGAAGTTTTTGCGCTGCCATGGAGATTTCTAAAGAGGCTATGCTCACGCACTATCTCTATGCCCAAACCTCTGCTATTGTGACCACTTGCGTTAAAACCATTCCGCTTAGTCAAACAGAAGGGCAGCAAATTCTTTCTGAAAGCTATCCCCTTCTATCTGAGTTAACTCATAAAGTATTGACCTTAGATGCCAACTGGTATGGTTGTAGTACCCCTAGTTTCGATATTCGTAGCATGCAACACGAATGTCTTTATTCAAGACTTTATATGTCTTAATATTCGTTATTAATCCATTATAGAAAGAAGGCGTTATCATGCCCTATACAAAAATCGGAGTAGCTGGCCCTGTTGGTTCAGGTAAAACCGCACTCATTGAAAAATTAACACGAAAACTTGCTGATACTTATAGTATTGGCGTTATTACTAATGATATTTATACAAAGGAAGATGCAGAATTCTTAAGTAAAAATAGTATTTTACCTATTGAAAGAATTATTGGGGTAGAAACAGGTGGCTGTCCCCATACCGCTATTCGGGAAGATGCTTCCATGAACCTAGAAGCTGTTGATGAACTGATGACTCGTTTTCCAGATATTGAATTACTCTTTATTGAAAGTGGTGGAGACAATCTTTCAGCCACCTTTAGTCCTGAATTAGTAGATGCCACCATCTTTGTCATTGATGTGGCAGAAGGAGATAAAATTCCTCGTAAAGGGGGGCCTGGTATCACACGTTCTGATTTGCTTGTCATTAATAAAATTGATTTAGCCCCTTATGTGGGTGCCGACCTTAGCGTGATGGAACGTGATTCTAAAAAAATGCGTGGAGATAAGCCTTTTATTTTTACAGATATTCGTCATGAAGAAGGCATTGATGCAGTGATTGATTGGATTTTGCATCATGTGTTATTAGTGGGGTGTTAAATGCGTAATCACTTTGGTAAAACTTCTAAACTCTTTTTAAAAGCTGGTCTAAAAAATAATCAAACCGTTTTAAAAGACGCTTCCTTTACGGCACCTTTTAAAATCATGCATCCTTTTTATGCTTATGCGCCTCACGCACTACCAGAGCTTAACCATTGTATGACGATTATGTGTTTAACGGCATCAGCAGGGATTATGTCTGGGGATGAACAATATTATGAAATGATTGTGGAAGAAGGTGCCAAACTTGAATTTGTTTCTCAAGCTTATGAAAAGATTCATAAAATGGAATCCGGTTATGCTCAAAGAACCGCAACCCTTCATGTAGGACATGATGCTCTGCTTTACTATAATCCACAGCCAACGATTCCCTTTAAAGATTCTGCTTTTACAAGTTCCCTTAACATTCACTTACAAGATCACTCTTCTCAATTAATTTTTAAGGAAATTCTTTCGGCTGGAAGGTGTGCACGTGGTGAGCAATTTGAGTTTCGCTATTATGATAATTTCATCCACATCTATCAAGAAGATAGGCTTATTTATGCAGACCATACAAGACTTCATCCTCAAGAAATGAAGCTTAATGAAATTGGCCTTTTTGAACACTATACGCATTTAGGGACTCTAATCCTCTTTCACCTTTCTAAAAATGCTAAGTGGCTAAATGCCGTTCGCAAATACCTTGAAAACAAGCCTTATGTGACAGGGGGCATTACACAAAATGACCATGGCTATATTATCCGCTTATTAGGTCATGGAGCTCAGCAAATTGAAAGTATCATGGACAAACTGCTTGAACTATAACAGATAATGGTCTAGAACCCCGTCTACGATTATAACCATTCGATAAGGCTCTAAGGACTATGTTAGTAGGGATTCCATTTCATAAAAAATAGGAAGTACCCCCCATTTTTGTTGGGGCACTTCCTATTTTTCATGACTTACTATGTAAATTTCTTTTTCTTATTTATTTTACTTTATAAATGCTCTACACTGCACATCTATATCCATCATAAAGCCAAGTGATTTGTAAAAATATGTTTTAAGGTAATGCGCATAGCCTATTTGTCTTTAATAATGTGTGATAATGGATAAGCTACTTTTAGAGTTTTGATTATATTTGAGGTATTATAGTCTTTAAAAGCAATCCTCTTTTTAGGCTTTAACATCTGATCAAAAACAACATGTTCTCGTTTTTTCTTAGACATGTTATCCCCTTCAGCAATAACCCTATTACAATGAACTGCCTTTTTTCTTATAAGCTATGTATTTCTTTAAATGTGGTATATGCATTGGAAATATTTTTTCTGGACAATTTATAACCATATTTTCTACCACATCTAATTCTTCTCAGTGAATATCTACGGTTTCATCTGTACTTGCTAAAGGGATTCCTTCTGCTTCACATATAAAACATAACATAATCAGTGAGTAAATTCCATTTAAATTCTGTGTGACACAGAATGGGTTAAACCCAATAACCTCTATACCTTCTGACTTTTCCAAAAAGTTCTCTTCTTGTCCTATAATTTTAGTTAATTTAAGGCCCGTTTCTTCTTCAACTTCCCTTGTTAATGCTGAAAATATATTTTCATACTCTCTTATCTTGCCTCCAACCACTTCAATCATGCCATTTGTATGACAGTCATTTTCTTTTTGTCTAGTCTGAATTAAAATATAATCTTTTCCATTTTCCTTTTTTTCAATAATCGCACCTACTGCTGGTTTTGCAAATACTTCTTTCATATTTGTATTTCTCCTCAACTATAATGGTTATTTTGCTTTGCATGATATTTTATCAACATCTAATCTAAAAATAGAGACTGTTTCAAGCATTTCCTCACTATAATACCATTATGGTTTTGTTGCAACTTGTCTCATAATTGCATTAAGCCCTTTTCTTTTTTCTTCTCTATCCTCTACAAGATGAAGTTTTCCTGTACCAATCACACTTTGAAAAATAGCTGAAAAATCACCAGCTATTTCACTTTCACGTATTTTAATTATACAAAATATATATAATAACGGCATGTGCTAGTTTAATTTAAGTGTAATATAGGATAAATATGGAAATTCATAAAGGCGCATTTCCT
>CAKVCL010000002.1 GCA_934725855.1 uncultured Cellulosilyticum sp.
AAGTATTTACAGGTACACTGGCTATGGAATAGCCAGTGTAAAAGTGTTGCGCTTAATTTTACCGCTGAATAGTAACCATATTATTAATAGACGCGTCGTTACTATTGAATAGAAGAGGATGATAAGAATATGAATCAAAAATCAGATTGGTATAAATATGGCTGGAGCCTAGACATCATGAATCAGTCTTGGACAGAAAATACAAAAGAACAAGTTGACTTTATTATTGAAAAAATGAATCTAAAAGGTAATGAACGTATTTTAGACTTAGCCTGTGGTTATGGAAGACATGCTCTAGAGTTTGCTAGAAGAGGTTATGAAGTGGTTGGCGTAGATATTACAGAAGACTATGTAAACTATGGCAATCAGGAGGCTAGTAAAGAAAAACTAAATGCTCATTTCATTTTATCAGATATTAGAGAAGTGAATTTTGATAGTGAGTTTGATGTGGTTCTTAATATGGCAGATGGGGCAATTGGGTACTTAGAAAATGATATAGAAAATATGAAAATCTTTAAGGTAATTGCCAAAGCATTAAAGCCAGGCGGACAACACTTTATGGATATTATGAGTGGGGATTATGCAGAAGTTCATTTCCCATGTCAATTATGGGATGCAGGACAAAAAGGTCTTACACTATCAGGCTTTGAGTGGAATCATGAAACAAAGACCATGTTGTATGGTCAGCTAGATTATAAGTATGGAGAAATTCTTCCTAAACCAGAAATGGAACTAGGAAATCCTACAAGATTGTATAGTATGAAAGAAGTTTCTGAGATTATGAAAGCTTTAGGAATGACTTTTATAGAAGCTTATGCAGATACAAAGGGCACACCTGCTTCAGCAAATGGCTTTCAGATGATGGCGTTTTCTAAGAAAAATAAATAACCCTTAAAAAAGTGAGAAGCACTTAAGCTACTCACTTTTTTAAGGGTTATGAGAAGAATGATTTCTGTATTCAGTTGGCGTAAGCTTCATACGACTTTTAAATTGACGCATAAAGTGAATATCACTTTTATAACCGCAAAATTCTGCAATCTGTTTAATGGAAATATCGGTAGTGGTTAAAAGGTAGATCGAGTAATCAATACGGCTGTTAATCACATCATTCATGACACTTATGTTAAAAAGGTTTTTATACATATGTTCAAAATGGGAACGACTCATAGCAAGTTCATGAGCCAAAGAGTCTATCTTCCAGTCATTTTGAGGCATATTATAAATCTTGCTTCTAATAATCGAAAATTTATCATAATGAGTGGAAATTTGAGTATCTTGATTCACACACAATTTTTCACTGAGTTTCAAAAAGAATAATCGGAAATATAATTCAAGTGTTTTTTCCTTATGTAGATTGGTTGAATAATTTTCATAGCTCATATTTTTGACGAGCAAGGAAAGATGGCTCATATCTCCGATTCGAATAATTTGATCGAAAGGAATACCCAGTGCACTAAGAAAATCTTCATCTTCTGATGAAAGTGAGAAGTGAAACCAATCGTTAATAAATTCAGAACCTAGTGCATGATAGTTTTGGGGAGTACCTTCTTTAAATAAAATAAATGAGTTTTTGGTGGCAATACATTCTTTATGCCCCAGAATAAATCGGGCTGGGGTTTTTAGAAGTAATAATAAATAATCCCCAGAACCATTAGGTCTAGAAATTGAAAAATCTGCATCATGTCTATGGTTATAGCCAATATTGTTTATTTTCATTTTAATAGAACCTTCCTAAGTTGATAGCTAATTACAGTGTAAGAAATAGAAAATTTTATCAGTTTCTTTGTAAGATAATTTATGGGTATACCCTAACATATTTTATGGATAATATCAAATGGATTAGAGTATAGAAAAATTGCAGAATAAGTTAGTTATATAGCACAATATATCATTGAATATAAAGACAATACTGGATATGCTTTTAGTATAGATTTAGGATAGTAGCCTTAAAAGAACAAGGGAGGAAACAGCAGAGTGAAATCAACAGTAAAAGTTAATTTAAATGATCAAATATCTAAGATTGATAAACGTCTTTATGGCTCCTTTATTGAGCACCTTGGAAGAGCAGTTTATGGTGGTATTTATGAGCCAGAGCATGAAACAGCTAATGAAATGGGATTTCGTCAAGATGTAGCTGAGCTTATAAAAGATATGGAAGTTTCTATTGTTAGATATCCAGGTGGAAACTTCGTATCAGGCTATAATTGGGAAGATGGCGTAGGAGATCAATCAAAACGTCCTCATAAACTAGAGCTTGCATGGCAAACCATTGAAACTAATGAAGTTGGAATTGATGAATTTCAACAATGGGCAAAAGATGTCAATACAGAAATTATGATGGCAGTGAATCTTGGTACAAGAGGGGCAGATGAAGCCCGTCAGCTTGTTGAATACTGCAATTCAGATACACCTACTTATTATGCTAATATGAGAAGAGCGAATGGCTTTGAAAAGCCTTTTGGCATTAAACTTTGGTGCTTAGGCAATGAAATGGATGGCCCATGGCAAATCGGCGCTAAAAAACCAGAAGAATATGCAAGAATTGCATGTGAAACAGCTAAGATTATGAAATGGGTAGATAGCTCTATTGAAGTTGTAGCTTGTGGTAGCTCTCATAAAAATATGCCTACCTTTGGCGTTTGGGAAGAAACAGTGCTTAGAGAATGCTATGACCATATTGACTATATTTCATTACATAACTATTATGGCAACCCAGAAGGTAAGACAGAAAACTATTTAGCTTGTTCTTTAGAAATGGACAGCTTTATTAAAGAAGTAGCTGCTATTTGTGATAAAGTAAAAGCTGAGAAAAAGTCAGACAAACAAATTAACTTATCATTTGATGAATGGAATGTATGGTTCCACTCTAACGAACAAGATAAGAAAATTCCAAAATGGCAAATTGCACCTCCTCAATTAGAGGATATTTATAATCTTGAGGATGCATTAGTGGTAGGATGTCTTTTAAATACACTGATTAAAAATAGCGATCGTGTTAAAATTGCTTGTCTTGCACAACTCGTTAATGTAATTGCCCCTATTATGACAGAGAAGAATGGACGTGTATGGAAACAAACCATTTTCTACCCATTCTACTATGCATCTAAATATGGTAAAGGCATTGCACTTGATGTGACACCAGAATGTGACACTTATAAAACAGAGTCTTATGAAAAAGTACCTTATGTAGATGCTTCTGCAGTTTATAATGAAGAAAAAGGTGAAGTCACTGTATTTGCAGTGAACCGTTCACTTACAGATGAAAACGAACTTACTGTATCACTTGAAAATGCAGAACTGATTGAGCATATTGTTGTAACAGGTGAAGATGTGAATGTTGTTAATTCAGTGGATGAAGAAAAAGTAAAACCACAAAAAGGAAATACAGCAAATGGCAAGTCTATTCTTCCTGCTAAATCATATAACGTCATTAGATATAGGGTGGTGAAATAATGAAGTACTATGTAAATTGTGAGGCAGTACAAGATGGATGTGGCGATGAAAAACATCCATTTAGAACCATTAGTGAAGCAGCAAGTAGGGCATTACCAGGGGATGAAGTACTTGTTTATCCAGGTATTTATAGAGAAAATGTTAACCCAAAACATGCAGGTACTGAAAAAGAACGTATTGTTTATAGATCAGTAGAACCAGGAAAAGCAGTTATTACAGGAGCCGAAGTGATTAAAGGCTGGAAAAAGTATCAAGATGATGTTTGGAAAGTAACGATTCCTAACAGTCTCTTTGGAGGTGATAATCCCTATACAGATTTAGTAAGTGGGGATTGGTTTATTGCAACGATTACAGCGCATCGAGGAGATGTGTATTTAAATGGTAAGTCACTTTATGAAGTAACAGAACTTTTTAAAGTCTTATTGCCTAGTAAAAACATCGATTCTTGGGATACTGATTTTACACTTTATACTTGGTATACCGAGCAAGATAAAACAAAAGATGAAACCATTATTTATGCGAATTTCCAAGGATTAAATCCAAATGAAGAAAATGTTGAAATCAGTGTAAGAAGGAATTGCTTCTATCCTTTAGAAGAAGGCATTGGCTACATTACGTTATCAGGCTTTAAAATTTGTCAGGCAGCTACTCAGTGGGCACCACCTACTGCTTATCAAGAAGGAATGGTAGGTCCACACTGGTCAAAAGGTTGGATTATTGAAGACTGTGAAATCTGTGAGTCAAAATGTTCTGGTATTTCATTAGGAAAATACTTACAACCAGAAAACAATAATAAATGGTTACATAAAAAATATAAAGATGGCGCACAAACAGAACGTGAATGTATTTGTAGGGCACAACGTGAAGGCTGGACAAAAGAACGCATTGGTTCTCATATTATTAGAAGATGCAACATCCATGACTGTGGTCAAACTGGTATTGTAGGACATTTAGGTGGCGTATTCTCTATTATTGAAGATAACCATATTCACCATATCAATAATAAACACAACCTAGCAGGTGCTGAAATTGGCGGTATTAAAATGCATGCAGCCATTGATGTGATTATTCGTAGAAATCATTTCCATCACTGCACACGTGGTTTATGGCTAGATTGGCAAGCACAAGGGACTAGAGTAACGAGTAACTTATTCCATGATAATGCCCTTCCTTTTGAAGAGAATCAAACAGAAGAAAACGCGCTCAATATGGGAGAAGATATCTTTATTGAAGTATCTCATGGTCCAACACTAGTTGACCATAACTTACTGCTTTCTGAATGTGCGATGAAGCTTCCAACTCAAGGCGTTGCATTAGTTCATAACTTAATTGCAGGTTCATTTACAACAGTTGGTAGAGGAACAGATAATGGCACAACAGGTATTCCTTCACCAAGATACACACCATATCATGTACCTCATCGTACAGAAATTGAAGGCTTTATGACCATTTTACATGGAGATATGAGATTCTATAATAATATCTTTGTGCAACAAGAAGTAAGTCCATTATTTAAGGGGCTTGCTGAGCTTCAAAAAGATAATGAATGGCAAGATAGTAATATGGTAACTGGAACCATTCCTTATGAAAGCTATCCTACATGGGAAGAATTTGATGCTCAGTTTGAAGGCTATTGTGGCATGGGCGGTAAGCCAAGCAACCGTTATTACGATCACTTACCAGTATGGACAGGTGGAAACGTATACTTCAATGGCGCAAAACCAATGAGTAAAGAAAAAGATGCAAGAGTATCTAACGTAAAAGTTACATTAAGTATTGAAGAAGTAGATGGAAAATATGTGTTTAGAAGCAACTTAGGAGAAGTTATGGGTGAGATGAATTGCAAACTTCTTGCTACAGACGATTTAGGTTATGCTTTTGAACCAGAAGAAAAATATGAAAATCCAGATGGCAGTCCAATTGTATTTAATAGAGATTTCTATGGAAAAGACACAGGCTTAACCCCTCTTGTAGGACCTTTTGCTTGTGTAAATGATTACAAATAATTATTAATTATAATAATGCCCCCCATTTATGGATTAAGACGATAAATGAGGGGTATTTTTTATAAACTAAATAAAAAGAAGATTGGGTATTATGAAAATATGGTAACATGATGGTATAATAAATAAAAAAAGTGCAGGAAGAAAGATGAATCTTGTAGGACATTTTAATAAAGTAGCAAAGGAATACGATAAAAGTAGGAGAATATTTATGCCTAAATATAATGATAAAATGAGAAGGTAAATATTGATTAACAAAGGGGAGAAAAGAGATGTATGAAGAGTTAGTAAAAAGAAATGAAAAAATAATTGAAGCAGTTATTCATAAAGCCGAAAAGGTTTGCCCTGGATCTCTTGCATTAATTGGAATAAGTGGTTCATTTCAAAATGGGGATATCTATGATAAGTCTGATCTTGATTTATTAATTTTGATTAATGACGATAGAGGCTGGCAATTAGGGGCAACTTTTATTCAAAAAGACCTCATGGTTGGGCATGATATTTATTGTACGAAATGGGATGCACTAGAAGAACATGCTAAATATGAGGCTCCTAATATTGCAAAACTTATGGATTCTAAAATCGTATATTGTGCAGATGAAAAGTATAGAAAAAGATTAGAAGATTTAAGAATGCAAGTAAAAACTAAATTAGAGCAGCCATTTAATAAAGAAGATTATGATAAAGCCTATAAACAATTTAAAGAAGCAAAAGTAGAATTTTGCAATTTAATAATAAGTGATAAAGAAAATGAAGTATTAAGTTGTGTAGGGAAGATGTTATATTTCCTTGGAAATACAGTAGCGATGATTAATAAAAAATATTTTAAACGTAGTGTAAAAAGATGTTTAGATGAAATTCAAGGTATGGAAAATGTTCCAAAAAATTTTTGTGAAAATGTGCAGAAGATAGTAGCTACAAGAGAGCTAACAGATATTAAAGAAATTGCTACAAAGTTGATTCAAAGTGTAGAAGAAACTTTTAAACAGCTTAATATCCAACTGAGTAGCACTAAAGAATTGCCTAGTGCATCTAATCTTACAGGTACATATGAAGAAATGTTTTCTAATTGGAGAAATAAAATGTATCATGCTATTGATTTAGAAAATAGATATTTAGCCTTTATGAGTTTAGTTAGT
Source organism: uncultured Cellulosilyticum sp. (assembly GCA_934725855.1). GTDB lineage: Bacteria > Bacillota > Clostridia > Lachnospirales > Cellulosilyticaceae > Cellulosilyticum. The sequence goes on from CAKVCL010000002.1 coordinate 6,596, forward strand.
TTGGAAGGAATGCTAAGTGATATTAGTGAGGAAGTTAAAATAGGTGAGTATGAGGTCTATAGTGCATATGATCCTGATGATTTACTAAAAACGGCTAAGGCATTTGATGGCATTTTGAATCAATATTTAGAAAATTATAAAGTGGCAAGTATGAAAGTGAATGAGTATCCCAATATCGATGTGTTTATAAAGAATTATCGATAGGCTTATAAAGAAATGGTGGAGAGAGTGTATCTTATAGAAGACCACAACATGTTAAATTATAATCATAAAGACATCAAGAAAATAGGAGATAAGCGATGAATCAAGTTAAACAATTTGTTAAAGAATCAGGACTAAGTATTAAAAAGTATGAAGCTTATTATTATGGGTATAAAGAGAGTGCAGATATGATATTAGGCTGGTTATTAAGTGGAGATAAAAGAGCCACAACAGGACTAAAATGTTTGTATGAGTTGGATAACTGCCCTTTACCACAGGTTGGGGATTACTCTGTTATTTTGGATAGTAATGAAAATCCAAGGTGCATTACAAAAATTACAAAGATAGAAATCGTGAAGTTTAAGGATATATCAGAAGAATATGCCCTTATTGAAGGAGAAGGAGATAAATCATTAAGGTATTGGAAAGAAGAACATAAGAAGGTATTTACAAGAGAATGCAAGGAAGATTTTGGTATAGAATTTAATGAAGAGATGGAATGTGTTTGTGAATATTTTGAAGTGGTTTATCAGAAGTAGAGAAGAATATGATTAGAATATTTACTATGAAAAACGGGCCATTACATTATGATTGGTGTGGCAATTTAGCAAGCTATGATGGTTTTGTACATTACAAAAGAAACTTTGAACTTAATGTGTTTATTTATGTAACAGAAGGAACACTTTATATCACACATAATGGGGTAGAGCGTGTAGTGCAAAAAGACCAATATATTTTCCTAAAAAAAGGAGAAACTCATTGGGGACATAAAGCATCAAAAGGAAGGCTGACTTATTATTGGGTTCACTTTTTAGATGAACTTCAAATAGGTGAATGTGTGAAGGAAGATGGAATAGAGCAAAGTAATTATGTTTTTCCAGAATATGGCACAGCTCATAGACCTAAGCAAATTCAAATGCTATTTTCACAACTTCTTATTATGACTAGGAGGCAAATGCATGAAGGAGGCATTGCCGATTATGCTTTGAGTTTATTAATGATGGCGTTAACTAGAGATTATCGTGAAGTAAGTTTTGATCATGAGGAAAAAAGTAAGGAGCAGATAGAAGAAATATTAGACTATATCAAGATTCATTATGATTTGAAATTAACCCTTTCAGATGTGGCAAAGGAATTTGGTTATTCGCCTAATTATTTATCCACAGTCATAAAAAAACAAACAGGAAACCCCTTCACATATCATGTTAATAACATGCGTGTGGAAGGGGCAAAGTTATTATTAAAGGAGCAGCTACTTCCTATTAAGGAAGTAGCTTATTCCTGTGGATTTGAAGATGAAAAATATTTTATGCGTATTTTTAAGAAGATAGTGGGCATCACACCTAGTGAGTATCGTAAGAGCCTTTAATGGAAACTATTTAATTTCAAAATAGACTGTATAGGCTTCATCTGTAATTTCATAAAGTGGCACAAAGTCTATGTTTTTAGCTTGATGTAGGGTGTGGTAATGATTTTGTTGCCATGGGAAATCTTCATAGGTATGAGTATTTTCAGCAAGCAAGAAGGTTGAAGGATTTTTGGCATCTCCCAAGATTTTAATTTGAGTATCTGAAAGACCAGCAAGAACAATTGGCCCATCTACAAGGGCAAATTCATCAGGTACGTCAGGAAGACCGACTGCTTTAACGCAACTTGGGAAAAAGATTTCTATTTCGTCTTGGTTCCAAGTTGTAGTGAGTTTTAGAAAACCGTTTTCTAATTTAACATCATATTCACCATTGGATACAGCATCTATAGAAAGCTGTTTTCCGTTAATTGATAATTCAGGCATACCGCTTATCCACTCTGGTACACGCAGTGCAATGGTAAAGGTATTTTCTTTTTCGCAATTTACTTTAAATTTTAATGCCCAACGAGATTGTGCACCATGATCGATGCCATCAAAAAGTACCGCAGAGTCGTATTGCTTCATATTTAAACCAGTTGTAAAATGAACGTTTATATCATGATGAGACCAATGCAAAGTTGATGGAATATACTGACTGACGATAAGACAATCTTTTGTTTCTTGATAAATGAGTGAAGCATAAAGTGCATGAGCTTGTACCATCGTACCAGAGCAACACCAAAAATCTCTTGTTGGAGAAGCAAATTTTTTATGACTGCCAGCTTTCAGCGGAAGAAAATAGGTTGGCAGAGCAGTTTGTTTGTGAGATTGTGCAAGCACTCCGTTGTATAGATTTTTTTCTATGTAATCAGCATATAGCTTCTCACCAGTAAAACTAAATAAATAAGAAGCTAATCGAATGAGATTGTAGACAGTGCAAAATTCTTGTGAAGTTTTACTAATAAAATGTCCAATCATTTTTGGATGTGTCCAGAATTCACCAGCGTTCTGACCACCTGTGCAGAAAGTTCCTCTGTCGGTAATGGCATTTTTCCAAAACTTCTTAGTAATTTCTAAATACTTTTCGTCATGAGTTAATTCATACATTTTAGCAGCACCATGTGCCCATGGAATAGAAGCATTGGCGTGCATACCAGATAAGGCATCTTGATTATTTAAAAGATTATCAAATAATTCAGGGTGGTCATATTGGCGCGCAAGCTCCATATATTTTTCATCTTGAGTCAGTTCATAGAGTGTTAACCAAATTTCTAGCATCCCACCTTCTTCACCACTATAAATAGCAGCAGGATTGACTTTAAGCATTTGATGCGTCCAATCTACATACCAATCTGCTTGGGCTGAAATAATTTCTAAAGCTTTCTCATTACCAGCAAATCGATAAGCATCTAGTAATCCCATCAATGTCTTGTGCATGGTGTACTGAGGAGACCAGATTGCTTGTTTTTTTTCTAGGCGAGTAAAATATTTTTCAGGAATAGAGCCTACCCACTTACCTCCATTTTCCTTCTGGCAATCTGCTAGTTCATTAATAATAATATCCATTTTAGCTTTAATTTCAATATCATGATTCGTTTGATATAACATAGCAGCCGCTGATAGCCAGTGCCCTAGAAAGTGTCCTCTAAGCTGAGAAGTTGGTGCTTCCCAACCCCAATGAAAACATGAATTTTCAGGATTATCTATTACCCCTAAGCTAGGTAGTTTGATTCCTGCTTCAAGATAGAAGTTTTGTAAAAGAGCCATATTACTAAGACTCATAAGATAAGTTCTATTATATTCAGCTCGATTTTTAAAAAGACTAGGATTAAGTGTAACATTTTTAGATGAGATGTTTTTTATCATATAGACCTCCTAAAGGTGATTTTATATAAAGTATAAATTGTATAGTAAGTAATGTCAGTAGATAAAATTCATTTGAAGGTGGATTATTTTATGGTCATAGGACTTCTTTATATAGTTTTGCACATTGAATTCAGAAAATATATGATTTAGAATGAAAAACAGTCGCAATAGATGATTAAAGGAGGTAATAAAGTGAAGCAAGTAGAAAATGAATTTCCTAAAACAAAGCTCCAGTGGATTTGGGAGAACATGGAGGGAAACAGAGGCTTATACATAGTGGCAGTTTTCGGAACACTTTTATATAATGTGCTTCAATTAACTGTTCCTTATTTCTCAGGTAAAATTGTCGATCTTTTTTTATCAGGAAGTCAGGCAAGAGAAAATATGCAAAACAATAGTGAATTATTTTATAAGCTAGTGATTGCTATGGTAGGTATTACGATTATCCGTGTCGTGATTGTATATGTGGATTGTATGATTTATGAGCATGTCTCTCAGAAGGTTCTTTATAGAATAAGAAACTTTTTATATGACAAAATACAAAGGCAAGATATGACGTTTTATAGTACTTATAGGACAGGAGACTTAATGACGAGAGTGACAGGTGACCTTGATGCAGTCAGACATATGGTGGCTTGGGTGATACGTGTTGTCGTAGAGTCCTTTTCACTATTTGGTGCTGTAGCTATTTTCTTTATTTATCTGAATTGGAAGATGGCACTATCCTTATTGGTCATCGCACCTTTCGTCTTTTTCATTATTGCATTATTTAGAAACAAAGTGGCACCCATGCATGCCAAACTGAGAGAAAAACTGGCTCAGATGAATACCTTTGCACAAGAAAATATATCTGGAAATCGTGTGGTGAAGGCTTTTGCAAGAGAAGACTATGAAGTAGAAAAATTTGAACGCTCGAATATAGATTATGCAAACACCAATAAAGCAACGGCTAAGGTATGGCTTAAGTTTTATCCTTATGTTGAAGGCATTGCTAACCTCATGCGTGTCATTATGCTGGCTGTAGGGGGCGGCTTCTTAATTCATGGCAGCTTAACCATGGGAGAATATGTAGCTTTTTCAGGACTTATTTGGGCACTTGCCAACCCTATGAGAATGATGGGAAACATTATGAATGAATTTCAAAGATTTTCAGCAGCTTCTAAGAAGGTCATGGAAATCTATTATTCAGAGCCTAAGATTAAAGATGCACCAGATGCCTTAGCACATAAAGACCGTTTTAAAGGAAAGATTAAGTTTAAGAATGTATCTTTCCAATATGAAGATGGCGACCTTCCTGTTCTAAAAAACATTTCCTTTACAGCAAATCCAGGGGAAACCATTGCTATAATGGGTGAAACAGGATGTGGTAAAACCTCCCTCATTCATTTGATTCCTAGATTCTATGAGCCGACAGAAGGTGAAATCTGTATAGATGATATGCCTATTGAGCGATTTGTTTTAAAGGATTTAAGAAAAAATATAGGGCTAGCCACTCAGGATGTTTTGCTTTATTCGGACACCATTGAAGGCAATATTGCTTATGGAGATAGTCATATTAAATCCGAAGAGGTGGTTAAGTTTGCACGTTATTCAGCTGCCTCTGACTTTATTGCTAAGATGCCTGAAGGATATGATACGATTATTGGTGAACGTGGTGTGGGCCTGTCTGGTGGACAAAAACAAAGAATTTCACTAGCAAGAGCGTTAGCCGTTAGACCTTCTATCTTAATCCTAGATGATACGACATCAGCTGTAGACATGGAAACAGAAAAACAAATCCAAAAGTCACTGGGTGAACTCGATTTCCCTTGTACCAAGCTTGTGATTGCTCAGCGAATATCCACTACAAAGACTGCAGATCAGATTATCGTCTTAAAAGATGGAGAAATTTTGGAGATGGGAAATCATCAAGAACTGATTGCTCAAAAAGGTTATTATTATGAACTTGTCAAATTACAGACAGGAATAGATATGGATTAAGGGGGGACTAAAATGGCAAAGAATACCTATAAACAAGATGAAATATTAGAAGAGCCATTTGACATACGTCATTTACTTCGTGCCTCAGCTTATATTAAAAAGTATATTAAGCAAATGATGTTGGCGATTTTATTAAGTGGTATTGGTGGAGGATTAGGTTATGTATCCCCTATGATTATCCAAAGAGCTTTAGATGTGGCGATACCTAATAAAAATGTGAGATATTTAGCCACTTTAGTAGGGGTGCTCATAGGACTTTATGCAGTCAGCGTTATTTTTACCACGATTCGAAGCTACATTATGGTTGAGGTGAGTCAAAACATTATTTATGATATCCGTAAGGATTTATTTAAACATTTGCAGGAACTGCCTTTTCAATATTATGATGATAGACCTCATGGAAAGATTTTAATTCGTGTGGTTAACTATGTGAATTCTGTTTCTGATATGCTTTCAAATGGGCTCATTAACATTATTCTAGAATCTTTTGCACTCATCTTTATTGTGGTTTTTATGTTTATCGTGGATGTACAAATGGCGCTAGTGGTACTTTGCGGTGTCCCTATTTTAGGAGTGTTTATGATTTGGATTAAGAATAAACAAAGAAGAGCATGGCAAGCTGTATCGAATAAGAACTCCAATTTAAATGCTTATCTTCAAGAAAATATCGTGGGGGCAAGAATTACTCAAATTTTTGCAAGAGAAGATGAAAATGCCGAGATTTTTAGAGAACTTTCAGATGACTGTAGAAAAACATGGTTTACAGCTGTAAGATATTCCAACTTAGTATGGCCAGGAATTGACTCGATTTCTGTTTGCGTTAGAGCAGCTATTTTTATCTTTGGACTCGTTGTTTTTAGAGAAAATAAATCTTTAGGAACGATTGTAGCGATATCAAGCTATGCAGCTTACTTTTGGCAGCCTATCATGAATCTTGGAAATATCTTTAATAACTTTATTAATAATATTGCTTATCTAGAAAGAATTTTTGAAACGATAGATGAACCTGTAACGGTTAAAGACGCAGAAGATGCCATCACTATGCCAAAGATTAAAGGTAAAGTAACTTTTGAAAATGTAAATTTCTCTTATGATGAAACGAAACAAATATTAAATAATGTTTCCTTTACGGTAAATCCAGGTGAAAGTATTGCTTTAGTAGGGCCTACAGGGGCTGGAAAGAGTACCATCGTCAACTTGATTTCTAGATTTTATAATGTAGAAGATGGGAAAGTATTAATTGATGATCAAGACATAGCTAAAGTAACGCTACATTCACTACGTTCTCAAATGGGCGTTATGATGCAAGATAGTTTTATTTTCTCAGGAACGATAGAGGATAATATTCGATATGGTAAATTGGATGCTAGCTTAGAGGAAATTACTAAAGCCAGCCAAACTGTTTGTGCTCATGACTTTATTAGTAAGATGCCATGTGGTTATCAAACAGAAGTAAGAGAGCGTGGGTCCATGCTAAGTCAGGGACAAAAGCAGCTGATTTCATTTGCAAGGACACTTTTATCTGACCCAGCCATATTAATCTTAGATGAGGCCACATCAAGTATAGATGTGCAAACAGAAAAGGCCTTACAAATGGGACTAAATGCCATGCTTAAAGGACGAACCTCTTTTATTATTGCGCATAGACTATCAACGATTAGAAACTGCGATAAGATTATGTATATCGATGAAGGAGGCATTCTAGAAGCTGGGACGCATGATGAGTTAATGGCAAAGAAAGGTCATTATTATAAATTATATACGGCACAATTAGATGCTTAGGTGAGAAAAGAAGGAGTCATAATTTGACTCATGAATAGAGCAAAAGAGTTATTTTGAAGTATATGCTGAAAACGATTAAAAAATAGATACATAAAAAATCCACGTGAGAGAAAGCCTCATGTGGATTTTTTTTATAAAAGAGTGAAACGTGAATCAATAGTTTATAAAATTAGGTAATTCATCAAGTGTAATAACAAGGTGGCTATTATATACAGATTTTAGGTTATCTGGGTCGTTGTTTTTGATATGCTCTGTGTGCCAAATCATAAACCAAGACCAAATGCATGCGTCTTCTTTAAAAGCTTCAACAGAAGGAACATTACCACATTCATGGAAAGTGAGTGGTTTAAAAGTAGTTGTAAGTTTCTGGAGTCTAGTCCACGTATAGCAGGAATAGAACGCTGCATGATATAAGTAGAGAACATACTAAGGCTATTCTTTTGAAGTGCTTCATTGTATTACCTCCATATAATAATTTTATAAGTATGATTATACTTTATTTTAGGCATAAGATAAAATATTGTGTGGGTTGGGTTTAGAAAAAAAGTCGGGTATAGATTATAGAATACGCTATAATGAGTATATACCTGCAGGAAAGAAATAAATGAAATAGGAGAGATGAGAAGTACAATACAGGAGGATTAGCATGAATTACTATGAAAGAATTCAAAATTCACTGATTTATATTGAAGCCAATTTGGATAATGACCTGACAATTGAAGCTTGTGCACATGAGGCATTTATGAGTGTGTCCAACTATTACCGTATGTTTTTATCCGTAGTAGGATATAACGTAAAGGAGTATATTAGGCGCAGGCGTCTAGCGCTTGCTTATGAAGACATTCAAAGTTCTAAGGGGATAACGGTTACTGATGTTGCGTTTCGATATATGTATAATTCGACGGACAGCTTTTCAAGGGCTTTTAAAAAAGAATTTGGAGTTCTTCCATCTTATGTTAAGAATACCTCATCCAATCTATTTATAACTAAATTCGAAAGGATTGATATAATGGAAAAATATTTTGAAATAGATGAAGCATTAATGGATAAATATCCTGACATTAAGGTCATTAAGGAACTTGAAAGTATGAAAGTGGCTTGTTATACCTATTGGGGCAAAGAACCAGAAGGTGAGGCATTTGAAGTAATCAAAAATTGGATGCATGAAAATGGCATTTTTTTTAACGAGGGGACATATAGAATATTTGGATATAACAATCCAGATCCATCTGATCCGATGGATGAAGAGGAATTATATGGATATGAAGTATGTGTGACCATTCCAGATAAGCTTTATGAAAGATTAGAGGATATTCCACAAGGGTTTACTAAAGGAACTTATGACAGTGTAAAAAGACGTATCATAGAGGGTGGTAAATATGCCATTATGTCTGTAAAAAGAGATGCAAACGGAGACATTGGAAATAATATTGTTCATGCTTGGAGACGTTTTAATAAATGGTTAGATGAAGGAAAATATATTTGGGGTGGAAGGCAATATCTAGAAGAACATCTTGGATTTAATAGTCAAGATGTTCATACTGGAGGAGTTGAGCTTTATTTACCTATTGAGGATGTACCTAAGGTTAGTGAAAGACATATTAACAAACTTACGATACCAATGTATAGAGTAGCTTTATTTAGACAAGAAGGAAAAGATGGAAATAAAATTGCAGAGGCTTGTTGGAAGCAGGCTGTCAGTTGGGCAAAGTTAGCCGGAATTGATAGTGAAAAAAGTCGAGTGTTTCAATTTAATAAAGGATTTGATAGGAGACCACCATTCTTTCATGTGATCATGATTACTTTGCCAGAAGGATTTGATGAGACAAAGTATGAAAATGACAATACCGTAAAATTTGGCGATTTTATGGGAGGGGAATTTATGACTATGGAAACAAATATTAGAAAGTTAGCTAGTGCTTGGATGCTCATGGAGCAATGGCGAAAGGAAACAGGAACTAAGTTTGGCAATCATCAATGGGTTGAAGAATGGTTCCTTAAGGATTGGAACATGTCAATTGAGAAGATTAATGTTTGTTATCCAATATAAATTTAGAAATAAGTAATAAAGCGATAAGGGAGGGCTGGCGCACTAAAAAATTAGTGCTCAGCTCCCTTTTTATTGACAGAAGGCATATGAAAACATATTATTTTTCAATAATACTTTGACTGTTACATAAAAAGTAAGAAAAAATTAGCAAGCAACAAGGAGAAAACAATGAGAAAACAATGAGAAGCTATGAAGAAATGATGGGTCTTATTATGGATAAAGCAGTAAATGATGAGCAAATCAGAGCCGTTATGATGGATGATTTAAAAGAAATTCAGCCTATGGGTACTGAAGAGAGATTTCATATTCATAAACCTTCACAAATGGAATACGACAATGTGTGTAATGAATTTAGATGGCTTTCGTTTACATATCTAAAGGACTGTGTAGAAGAGAAATCTACTATGCGAAGTATACATATGATTGTTTAGTGATGCCTATGTTTATGAAGATGCTTAATTGGAAAATTGGCACTTGGTATGATTTTAAAGTAAGTACAGGTAGTCATAGTAAGTATCTTAAAAGATATTTAAGTGAGGAAGAAATGGAACGCGTGCATGGCATTTTTCCTAATGGTGAGTATGAAGAAATATGGGAAAAATTGTTTTTAATGTATGATTACTTTGCTGAAAACGAAGAAGAGGTAGGAAGAAAATTAGGCTATCGTTATGATAAAGATGAAACGGTTAGAGTGAGAGAATTTTTAATGAAGCGAAAAAATAGTATATAAAGTATAAGAAATGGGGGCTTTTTGCCCCTTATTTTTGTATGAAAAAAAGTATAGCAAATGTAAGGAATTAACCTATGTTAATTGACATGTTATGAAAAAATATATAAAATAATGTGAAAAATATATTGTAATAACCAAAATTTGTTATATTTTACTATGATTAATGAATGAAATTTAAATGGAGTATTCAATTAAAATAACATAAAAAGAAAAATTGAGTAAGTTTAAGGGGGATTATATGAAGTCGTTTGTTGGGATAGGAAAAGGAGATTTACAGAGGGCAGTAGATGAAGCTGTTAAGGAAATAGGGACACCCAAAGGCATTATTTTTATGACAGACTATAAGAGATTGGCTCAGGTAGCCGAAATACTGCATAATAGGTTCCCTAATGTGCCGAGTATAGGAACAGTAGGTACAAGCTTTGCTTGTGGCCAGGTGAGTGATTCACATTTAGTTGTTATAGCATTTTATGAAGATGCGAAACTGAGTTTTGGGGTTTTGGAAGAAATCAGTGAGTGTCCAATAGCAGAAATAAAAAAGGTTGAGGAAAGTTTGAACGCAGTTGGTGCCCAGAGAAAAGATACTGTGTGTTTACAATATTGTACAGGTGCTGAAGAAAAATTAGTGACGACTTTACAAACTGTTTTAGGTAAAAAACAAATCCAATTAATTGGGGGGACTGTATTTGGTGTACCTGAGGGCAAACCATTACAAGTCGCTTATCAGGGCAAAGTTTATGAAGATGCCTCTGTCTATGCAATGATTCGAAATACAACAGGTAAAATCAATGTCTATAAAGAAAATATCTATCAAAAGCGTCCAGAAGCTAAGGGGCATATTGCGACTCGTGTAGATGTAAGTAGACGTGCTTTAATAGAGCTTGATGGAAAGTCAGTAGCAGATGTTTATAGCTCAGAAATAGGCATTTCAAAAAGTGAGATTATGGATAATGTATTTTTTAATCCAATGGGCAGAGTAGTTGGAAATGAAGTATTTATTGCCTCGATAAAAAGTATGGATAGTCAAGGGAGCTTCTTAAATTATAAGCGTATTAACAAAAATGACTGTCTGTATTTCCTAGAACTTGGAGATTATAAGCAAATTGAAGAAGAAACAAGAAAACAGATTAAAGAAGAGATGAGTCACATATCCCTTATTATTTCAATTGACTGTGCCTATCGTTATTTGCTTTATACACAAAACGGATTTATAGGAACCTATGCAAAAGAAATGGCACGTTTGGGCAAACATGCTGGAATCATAGGTGGAGGAGAGCAGTATAATAAGCAGCATGTCAATCAAACAATGGTTTGTGCTGTATTTGAATAGGAGAAAAGTGATGTTAAAGTGGATGAAAAAAACGAATGAGCCTGTGAAAATGACAATAGAAACGCATAAGGATACAAAGAACTATATGGAAGCACTTTCGTTCTTAGCACAAAATGTGAGTGATAAAAAGGAAGCATTACTAGAAGAGGATATTAAGACACTTAATGAGATTGAAAAAGTAAAGGAATCCTATGAGGAGGTTATAGGTAATAATACAGAAGTATGTAGAGATATTGAGTCTTTTAGAGAAAATTTTAGTGCGATTAATGAAGCCTCTGATTCCTTTTATAAAGTGATTCAAAATGTATCCGTGGTATCTTCTCATGCAAAGGAGAATCTAGAAAATCTTAAGCAAAATGCAGGACAGGTAGAAGAACGTTTTGGTGAAATAGAAACCGTTTATAATGAATTAATGAGTGGGTTTGATGAAATAAAAGAGTCTATGAAGCGAATAGTGGATGTAGCAAATCAGACTAATTTATTAGCATTAAATGCATCTATTGAAGCAGCAAGAGCAGGAGAACAAGGAAAGGGATTTGCTGTTGTAGCTGAAGAAGTGACTAAGTTATCTGTTAACATAAAGGACCTAGTACAGAATGTCAATGCAAGTATGGATAAACTTGGAAAAAACTCTGAGAACCTTAATCTTTCTTTAGAGCATGCCAAGGAGGCATTAGATTGTACCAAAGAACAGACCACTTATACAGAAGACAAATTTATGGATATTGAAAAATCTGTTAGTAGTGTCAATGAGGTACAAGAAAATTTAAGTCAAGAAGTTAAGCAATGTGCCATTCGTGTGAATCATTTGATAGATAAGGTGGAAAATGATGATAAGCAATATGAACAGGTTATGAATAATATTGAGCAGCTTAAAGGATTAATGACGCAAAAAGGGTTTATTTATGAAGACATTGCAAACTTACTCGAACAAGTAGATCCAATAATAGCTAAAATAAACGGTTAGAGTCTATCAATATAAAAAACTATTTAGTAGGGCTAAAGGTAGTCTTATTAAATAGTTTTTTTACTTTATACAAAAAAGCACAACTGAAGTATATTATTTGGGACAGATTGAAGATTAAATGTAACTAGCTCTAGGGAGGCAAAAAGAGATGGACATTGAAAGCTATAATGGAGTAAAAGCGTCTAGTATGCAAGCATTTAGAGATTTTGAAGAGGTTCTTACCTATTCATTAAAAAGTGAAAAAGTAAGACAAGATAGGTCAATGTATGAGACCATGCAGGACGAATTCGTTTTGGATGATAAGATGCAAAAGGAATTAGAAATGGGTGAATTTATTTTTCCAGATCTGAATGAAAGGCAGATGAATGAACGTATTTTAATACGTAGTGAATCTAAATTTTCAGCAAAGATGCACATACCTGATTCAGCACTATATTTTCATAAACATGATTTTGTGGAAATGCTTTATATGTACAAAGGCAGTTGTTTACAATTTATTGAAAATCTGAATACTGCAGTATACTTAAATGAAGGCGATTTATTTTTGTTAAATCAAAATGTCATACACGGATTATTACAGCAAGACCAAGAAGCGGTAATGATTAAGGTTATCGTTCCGATAGGGTGGATTCAAAATGAATTTATACAACACTTGGATCATCGAAGTGAATTGTATGCTTTTTGGGCAAATGCAAAATCTCAAAAGAATGAAACTTACCACTATCTGCATTATTCAAAGTGCAAGGATAAGGAAAAAGAATGTATCCAAAATATGATGACGGAGTTTTATCTAAAAGCGCCTTATTATGAAGAAGTCATAAAAAATTATTTACAGCTATTAATGGTGTTTCTTGAAAGAGAAGATAAGAACTATTTAGTTAGCAAAAAAAAGCAACTCAGTTATTTTGAACTAGGAAGGATGACACAATATATTTATGAGCATAGTCGAACCGTGACATTAAGTGAGATGGCAAAAGTTTTTGCATTTAATGCAAGCTACTTAAGTCGTATGCTTCATGAAAATTGCCAAATGAGTTTTCAAGAGTTAGTAAGGGAAGTACGATTAGAAAAGGCAGCAGTGCTATTAATAACGACTAAAGACTCTGTTGAAAACATAGCACTCCAAGTAGGATATAGTCAAGCAGCACCAATCTATAAGGGGATAAAACAAAAGTTTAATATGTCACCAAATGAATATAGAAAGAAGTTTAAAAGAGAAAGAGTAAAATAAGGATAGACGATATCAAAAATGAGGTAATAGAATGAAAGCATGGAGAAAGCTATACTATGGGTAAGAGGTTCTAAGGACAGGAATATCTTACCCATTTTTATTAGGAGGCAATCAAAATGCAAGGAGGAGAAAGGAAAAACAAGTTAGAACAGACATCTGTAGGAAAGCTCATGATTGAATTATGTTTTCAAACAACCTTTTCAATTATGTTATATAATTTTTATATCATTACAGATACATTTTTTGTTGCAAAAGGGATTGGAAGTGAGGCAAGTGGTGCCATAGGTGTTTTTTCACCTTTTCTTGTTTTGGTCGGAGGGATAAGTTCGACTCTAGGAACTGGTGGGGGATCAATTATCTCTAGAAGACTAGGCGAAAACAATACTGAAGATGGAAAAAAAGTGGTTGGATGTATAATGTGGATTTGGTATGTGTGTGCATTAGTGATCACAATTGCTGGCTTAGTGGGGATTGATCCTTTGCTAAAATTATTGGGTTGTACGACTGAACTTTATCCCTATGCTAAAGTATATGGAAAAATAATGATTATTGGTGTTGTTACAACTACTGGATTTTCAGGGATCATGAGAGCAGAAGGAGATAGTACCTATTCTACTTTTCAGTGGTGTGGTCCAGTGATTGTTAATTTGCTATTTGATCCACTTTTAATCTATACGTTTAAAATGGGTATAGCAGGAGCAGCAGTCGCAACATTGATGGCACAACTTGTATCTATGGGAAGTAGCATTTATTATTTTTTTATACGAAAACATACACCTTGTAGGGTAACTTTAAAAGATATTAAGTGGGATGGAGAAATTGCAAAAGAGATATTTTACATAGGCATTCCTGCTTTTTTAAATAGTTTAGGTGGAAGTTTTACAGGGATAATGGGAAACCAGATTATTGGAAAGGTAGGTGGGACGATAGCCATCAGTACTTATGCAATTGTTTCACGTTTTATAGGTTTTATAGGCACACCTTTTTCAGGACTTATGCAAGGAATTCAACCTATGTTAGGTTTTGATTGGGGAAGAAAAAATAAGAAGCGTATAGAAAAAACGATTCATTATGCTGTAAGCTTTAGTTTAATCTATGGTGGTGTGGTAACAGTCATGAGTTATTTAGGAGCCGAGTGGATCATAAAGATATTTTCCTCAGATCCAAAACTCTTAGGATCAGGGACTAGTGCACTTCGTATCATAGGTTGGAGTCTTGCAATTGGAGGCATTATGCCAATAGCCCAAGGGTTTTATCAAGCTTTAGGAAAAGGAAAGATGGTTTTCGTGCTTTCTTTAATGAGCATTTTATGTATTCGTTTACCACTTATAGGTTTATCAGGTTTTGCAAATAACTTGCAGGTTGTTTGGTTTATTTTTGTACTTATTGATTGGATTATAGCAAGTATGGCATTTTATTTTTTAAACAAAGGAAGGAAGCAATTTTATGGAGAGTTTAACAAAGAATAAAAAAGATCCAAAAGAGCTTGAAAAAATGGTGGAAAAGTTTTTTGTACCCAATACCTTGGTTGATTATGAAGAATTAACAGAAGGGTTCTTTAATGTGGCCTATAAGATTTATCTGAGTGATGGAAAAAAGGTGATACTGAAAATTGCACCAAGACAAGATATGCGTATTATGTCCTATGAAAAAGGGATCATGCATAGTGAAATTGAGGCAATGAAAACAGTAGCTCGTTATGAGGAAATTCATGCGCCACAGTTATTAGGAGATGATGAGACTTGTACACTCATTAATGCACCTTATTTCTTTATGGAAGTATTGGAGGGCAATAGCTTAAGTACCATTAAGGACAAATTATCAGAAGAACAATTGCAAGCGATTTATTTTGAAGTGGGTCAGATCATCCATAAGGTTAATGAGATACAATGTCCATGTTTTGGTTATCCTGGACAAAAAGCATTTCAAGGCGAAAAATGGTTTCCTATTTTTCAAAAAATGTTAGAGCAAGGTATTCAAGATGCAGAAACAGGTCGTGTAGATCTAAAAATTTCTGTTGATGAATTGCGCCAGTTTTTGCAACGAGACCGTTCTATTTTTGATGAGGTAACCATTCCTAAACTAGTTCATTGGGATTGCTGGGATGGCAATATTTTTGTTAAAGATGGAAAAGTAACAGGCATTATTGATTGGGAGCGCTGTTTATGGGCTGACCCACTCATGGAAGCAAATTTTAGAACATATGATGACAACCAGTGGTTTAAGAAAGGATACGGCAAAGAAGAGCTTAGTGAAAAAGAATATTTAAGAGCTTTATGGTACGATATTTATGCTTTAATATTAATGTCACTAGAATGTGAATATCGCCAGTACCCAGATATGGGAATGTATGATTGGGCCAGTGGTCTTTTAGTAAAACAATTTGAAAAGCTAAGAGCTGCAATATAGGAAGAAAATAGTTATAGTTCATTTTAGAGATAAGAAAAAGAAGCTATGAAGAATGGGGATCATTTTTCATAGCTTCTTTTGGGTATTTGATTAGCTCATAAGCTGCACTTCGGATACGAGGATGGCAGTAATACAATGCTAAAAACGATATAGCAAAATGAAAAGTGGACTAAGAAAAATTAGTACAGGAAATTAAATGTAATCATAAGAATATAAAAAACTGTTGTGATGGAATGTCGATGACTGTTCTTCTGTCACAGGAGTCCTTTTAATTGTTAACTGTGAAAAAAAATAGGTTGACAATACAAAAGAAAAATGATTAAATACAAACAAGTAATGATATTCATAAAAAAGTAACCTATAAGTCAAGCCAAATTTTAGACCAATAAGAAAAGGACGGATCGAGGATGCAAGCATTAAAAATAGCAGATGAAATTATTGCAAGTAGACGTTTAAAAAGAGAGGCATTAAAAAAATTAAAAGATGCAGGCGGTTATTTGAATCTGGTGTCAATGCGACGATTACAGGAGATATGCTGACAACCGTAGGGAATAATACAGCTGAGGATCGGGCAATGCTTAAAGAAATGAGATTTGAACTTTAATCATAAAACAAATTGATATTTTGCAGAGAGTATAAGGAGAAGAAGATATGCGTACATATGAAGTAAGTAACAATAATGAAGTATCCAAGAATAATAAATTATCCATTAGTACAATGGTGGTTATTGGTGTGATGACCGCTATTACTTGTATATTAGCACCATTATCTTTACCTATAGGACCAGTTCCTATTTCACTGACTAATTTAGCCATTTACTTTACCCTTTATCTATTGGGGATGAAAAAAGGAACCTGTAGTTATTGCATTTATTTACTAATTGGGCTGATTGGGGTTCCTGTTTTTTCAGGTTTTTCAAGCGGACCAGCTAAGTTATTTGGACCTACAGGGGGGTATCTAATAGGATTTATTTTAATGGCTATGATAGCAGGCGTTTTTATTGAAAGGTTTATTGAAAAATGGTATTTATGCTTAGTGGGTATGCTTTTAGGAACTATCGCTTGCTACGCGCTTGGAACACTTTGGCTGGCTTATCAGATGAGTTTAACGATGAAGGCGGCTTTATGGGCAGGAGTCATTCCGTTTATTCCAGGTGATTTGATTAAGATGTTATTAGCTATGATGATTGGTCCACAGATTAGAAAAAGATTAATAAAAGCAGGAATTTATCGTTAAAAGATGATTCATTATTAAAAAAATAAAACCTTAAAAATCGTGTGTGAAATTATTATTCATACACGATTTTTTGGTGCGAGGATTAAAAAAATAGCTAGAATATCAGAAAAAATTTTAGATAAGAAAATGAATGAGTATGGATCAAATAGGTATTGTGTATAAGAAATTCATAATAGATTGTAAAAAATATATAAATAATTTTTACTAATCTGCATATTTATTGAAATAAATAAGTGGGTGCACTAAAATAATGATGAAAAAAGTTTATTTTTTAGTAATGATAAAGGGGGAGAAGAAAGTAGCATGAAATAGACAAACAGGAAAGTAGTTAATCTGATAAAGCACTGAAAGAGTAAAAAATAGTAAATGAGAGGTTGAAGCGTGTGGATAATATAATTTATTTATCTTATATTTTAATGATTGTGATTTTGTTTTGGGGAGCAAAATTCTATGGAAAAGGAACCTGGAATGAGGAATGTTTAGCACTTACTCAATTTAAAGCCATTCAAGGGTTTTCAGCTATTTGCATTATGCTGCATCATATTGGGCAGAAAACTTGTGCACCATGGCATCGCCCTAGTGTGATTGTTCATGGATTAGATGGTTTTGAACCAATTGGCTATTATTTTGTAGGTATTTTCTTGCTTTGTTCAGGATATGGACTAGTTATAAGTTATAGAAAAAAAGCCAATTACTTAAATGGATTTTTTGGAAAGCGTATTTTACCAGTTATCGTAGCTTTTTATTCAACAGGCTTTATTTTCCTCGTTGCACGTTTATTAATGGGGGAAAAAATGAGTGTGGGGCAACTTATTATTTATATAACAGGGCTTCAATTGTGTAATCCAAATACTTGGTATGTGATTGCAATGCCAATGTTTTATGTAGGATTTTATCTTTGTTTTAAGTTCTTTAAAAAGGAAAAGACTGCAGTTTGGATGACTTGCTTGTGGATCTTCTTATATACCTTATTAGGAACCTTCATTGACCATAACAATTGGTGGTTTAGAGGAGAATGGTGGTATAATTCAGCACATTTCTTTAGCATTGGTGTGTTGCTAGCTTATTATGAACAGCCTATTATGAAAAATATTAAAAAACATTATGTGCTGTATATGATATTAGCCTTTATATTAATACCTATACTATATGTTTGGTCAGAACGGGCACAAGTCATTTTTTCTTATTATGGAGAAAATTTCAATGCTAATTTTAAAGTGCTGCGTAGATGGGCATGCTTAATTGCTCAAATAGGGGCTTCATGTGCTTTTGTATTCTTTGTCTTTATGATGGGAATGAAGGTCAAATTTGGTAATAAAGTATTAAACTTTATGGGGAGTATCACATTAGAATTTTATTTGATTCATGGTCTTTTTGTTGAGTTATTTGGCTATTGCTTTATTGATGAGATAAGACCAAGTCTTTACTATATAAGAAATGTGTCACTAATGGTATTGGCTGTTTTAATTCCTTCTATCCCATCAGCACTTCTATTAAAGAAATTCCACAAGTGGTTAGTAGGCGTATTAACACATAAGAACAATAAAAAAGAAAAGGGAATCCAAGTGGTTAACTAAAAATATTATTAACCCGCAATAATTATTAAAACATTCTTCCACCATTTTGTTATCATGCTTAATGGAAAGGAGGGAACACAAATGGGTGATCAATCAATTATCAGCATAGAGGCAGTTATTGACTATATCGAAAGTCATCTTGACGGCAAACTGGAATTAGAAACGGTTGCAGAGGCTGTTCATTATTCAAAGTATCACTTACACCGATTGTTTACCGAAAACATAGGAATGACAATTCATGATTATGTGCAACGCCGCCAGCTTACAGAAGGGGCAAAGCTACTGATCTTTTCTGATAAGCCTATTATCGAAATTGCATTTATCTGCGGATATGAGAGCCAGCAGTCGTTTTCATTAGCTTTTAAGGCTATGTATAAATCGCCACCTGCGGAGTATCGTGAAAAACGGAATTTTTATCCTTTACAATTACGCTTTACTTTACATAGAAAAACGGCAGCTATGAAATTTACAACGCAGGATATTTGCTTAGCAAAAAAGGAAGATATTTCTGATTGGATGAACTTAATGCGGCTTGCTATTGATGGGTATCCCGTGATGGATGAAGTAGATTACTTAGCCAAACTGGAAGAAAGTATTGCCGAGAAGCGTGCGCTTGTGCTAAGAGATAAAAAAATTCTAATTGGAGCGATGGCTTTTACTTATTCGATGGGCAGTATTGAGTTTCTAGGGGTACATCCACAATATCGTAATTGTGGACTTCAAAAGTTATTTTTGGATGCTTTGTTGGAAACATATCTGCCGGGGCAGAAAATTAGTACAACAACTTATCGAGAACAGGATAAAGCAGATATAGGGCATCGGGATATGCTGTTACAACTTGGTTTTGCTGAAAAAGAATTGCTTACAGAATTTGGCTATCCTACGCAACGCTTTGTGCTTCCTCCTAAAAAACAGGAGGATATAAAACATGGATGACACGCAACGAACCGACTGGCAGAAAAGAATACTTCTTTTTTTAACCAGTCAATGTATTACACTCTTTGGCTCTACACTTGTTCAGATGGCGCTTGTTTGGTATGCAACCATGCAAACATCTAGCGGCGTATGGGTGGCTGCTTTTACAGTCTGCTCCTATTTGCCACAATTTCTCATTTCATTTTTAGGCGGTGTATGGGCAGACCGATACCATAGGAAAAAATTGATTATAGGTGCGGATGTCCTTATTGCATGTGTTACTTTCATAATGGTATTGGCAATTCCATATATCTCATCGGAGCCTGCTTTGCTTGGTGGTCTGCTTGTTATGTCAGTTATTCGATCTTTAGGAGCAGGAATACAAACTCCAGCGGTTAATGCTGTTATTCCACAACTTGTTCCGGAAGATCAGCTTATGAGGTGCAATGGGATTAACGCAACAATGCAGTCCATTGTTAATTTTGCAGCTCCAGCGGCGGCAGGCGCCGTTTTTGCAATTAGTACATTGAGAACGATGCTTATGATAGACATTATAACGGCGATCGTGGGGAATGGTCTATTGTTTTGCTTAGCACTTCCTAAGCAGAATACTCTTGTTGAAAAGGCCAGTGTCTTTTCCGACATGAAAATTGGTGTTAACTACGTTTTTTCAAACAGGCTAATTGGAAAGCTTTTAATCATCTATGGACTGTTTACCTTTTTTTGTGTCCCAGCAGGCTATCTTGCAGGACTTCTTGTACGGCGTGTATTTGGTGAGACTTACTGGTATCTTACTGCAGTAGAAGTAGTTGGGTTTGTAGGTATGATGGTAGGCGGAGTTGTTATGAGCACATGGGGAGGTTTTAAGCACAGAGGAAAAACTTTAGCAGCAGGGCTTTGGGCATTTGGTTCATTTGCAATCGGGATGGGGTTTTCAAAGAATTTTATTCTTTATCTTAGTCTGATGCTGTTTTACGGAGTAGCATTGACAATGGTACAAACAGCAATTACCACTATGTTGCAAGAGAAAACAGACACATCTATGCAAGGACGTGTATTTGGATTACTCGGTACAATGTACTCCGGATTTTTACCAATTGGTATGGCAATATTCGGCCCATTGGCCGATATTCTTCCTTTGCAGTGGATTATGATTGGATCGGGTATAGCCCTTATTGTAATTGCAGGTATAACTTATTCTAATCGGGAACTTAAAGCAATCTAAAAAAGTAGGCGATGATAACAATTGCGCTAGTAACCAATAAAATTCAAATTTGTATAGAATTCTGCATGGCTAGTATACGAGTAATCTTTTATAATGAATATGGCGTAAGTAGGCTAAGTGAAGCAAGCTGGCTATATACGCACGTAGACAATTAGAAAAAGATAGGGGATATTATGGAGCAGAATAAAAGTATGTATCATACGATAATCAACCAGATTACAGGCATTTTTTTGCCCATTATTAATTATCTAACAGCAGCAAGTATTTTAAAAAGCATGATGGTATTATGTGTAAATTTTGGAATACTAAAAACACAGAGTGGGGTTTATCAGATTTTTTATGCGGTATCAGATGGATTTTTTTATTTCTTGCCTGTGTTTTTAGCAATTACCGCGTCTAAAGAGTGGAAGACCGATTTATTTATTTCCGTATTAATTCCAGGAGCCATGCTATATCCAGATATTGTAGCTGTTTTAGAAAATGGACAAAGTTTATCCTTTTTAGGACTAACCGTGCCTAGTACGATTTATCACTCAAGTGTGATACCAGTATTATTAGCGATAGGACTATTGCATTTTGTTGAAAAGCCTTGCGATGAGTATATACCAGAAGCAATAAGAGGATTTGTAAAACCCATCGTTTGTTGCTTGGTGGTTTTGCCACTTACATTTTTAGTATTTGGTCCAATAGGCATGTGGATTGGAGAATTTCTAACCAAGATTTTCTTTATGATTTATGATTGGAATCCAATTGTTGCTGGGGCATTCATGGGATTTTGTATACAACCAATGGTAGCTGTGGGTGCACATTGGAGCATCGTTCCTGTGAGCTTAAGTAGTATTGCAAATAATGGTTATGATGTGATTTTACCATTATTTGGAGGAGCCGTTTATGGACAAGCAGGTGCGGCACTTGCTATGGGGGTTATCTATAAAAAGGATAAAGAAAAAAGGCGTATTGCATTTCAAGGGGCTTTTTCAGCAGGATTAGGGGTTACCGAACCCGCTTTATTTGGGGTGAATGTACCGATGATGCGTTCTATGCTAGCGGCTTGTTTAGCAGGAGCTGTAGGAGGAGCTATGGTTGGAGCCGCTGGTACGCATTGTACTTCATTTGCATTTCCTAGCTTCTTAACTTGTGTAGCTTATGTGGGCAAAGGATTTGGCGTATTTCTGATAGCTATGGTTGTTTCATTTATATTAGGCTTTGTATTGACCATTGTGCAGAAAAAGCAGATTGAAAAGTTAGTCAGGTAGTCAACTAGGTATTTTTTTTAGTATATTCTTTTGGAGTACAATGATATAGTCGCTTAAAGCATTTGGAGAAATAACTTGAAGAATCAAAACCACATTTGCTAGATATAGTGGATATATTTTCAGTGGGACTTGATAAAAGTAGATGCGCACTTTGAAGTAGCCTGTATTTTAGTAAATACTGAATGGGCGATTCGCTGATGTTTCTTTTAAAGCAACGAAGACATTCCCGTTCACTAATATCAGATACTTTAGCTATATCGGATAAAGTGATGCTCTCAGAAAAATTTTGATGAATGTAATCAAGCATTTTTTCAAAGCGGATTGTATCGATATTTACTGACTGAGTTTGAAGTAAAATAGAATCTTGCATAAGCTTATAGACTGTAAGAAGAATTGTGGTAAGATGTTCACGTACTATAAATTCATAAGCGAATGTATTAGTTTTTAGGGCGTTTATTGCTAAAGCAAAGTGCTGAGGAGTGTCATAATCTTTACCATTAAGAATAGTACTTGAAAAAGCTGAGCATGACAATAGAGGTGACAAGTATTTAGTGGCGAATGAGAAATGATTATTTCCTGTAATTAATAATGGAGAAAAAACAATAGACTGTATTTCACAATAGGGTGAACCAAAGATGCAGTGAAGTGTATGAGCATTGATAACAACAAGTTCACCTTGGTTAATGGACATATGATGACAAGGAACCTGAAGAGTGAGGGTTCCTTTTTTGATATAAATAATCTCTATATCTTGGTGCCAGTGCCAAGGAACAGTATCCTCTATGGAAGAGGTATGACTAGATTCATAGTAAGCGCATGGAAATTCAGGTAATCCGTGTGACTGGAGTTCTTTCTTAGAGTGATTAACAATTAGATTACATTTATGACTGGGCATTAAATGACCTCCTAAAATAATGAGTCGTTTTTGTTATAGTATAGGTCGGAAATAATCTTGAATCAAGGCATAATCTGGCGCTATTATTTCAATAGAAAGAAAAAGATATTTTGTAAAATTTAATTTTTAATTTTCAATAAAGGAGAGGATGTACGATGAAAATAGAACATGTTGCAATGTATGTTAATGATCTAGAAGGTGCAAAAGATTTTTTTGTTCGTTTCTTTGAAGCAAAAGTAGGTGAGAAATATGATAATCAAGAAGTAGATTTTCACTCATACTTTCTTACATTTGAAGATGGGGCTAGACTGGAATTAATGAATATCGCTGGAATGGCAGATGATGCAAAGAAAATGGCAAGAACAGGATATATTCATTTAGCTTTTTCAGTAGGAAGTAAGGAAAAAGTTGATCAGCTGACCAAGCAAATAAAAGAGGAGGGATATGAGATTCTTAGTGAGCCTAGGATGACTGGTGATGGATATTATGAAAGTTGTATTATGGGAATAGAAGGTAATCAGATTGAAATCACTTTGTAATCATTTTATATCTAATACAGTTACTAGCTAAAGTGATTAAAATTTACTTTCTTAAATATGATGAGGCTATCGCAGTTTAATGCGATAGCCTCTGTTTTATTTTTTAGTTTTCGTAAACGGCTTCGTTAGTGACTTCAATGCCAAGTTTTTTAAACGTATTCATATCTACAGAAGATAGAATAACAGAAACATGTAATTGACAACCAGATAATTTTGGAAGCTGCTCTAAAACGAGTTTAGCATTAGGGTCGGTTGCTGCACAAGTAGATAAAGCAATAAGCACTTCGTCTGTGTGAAGACGAGGATTCTTGCTGCCTAAGTATTTGGTTTTAAGTTCTTGGATAGGCTCAATAAAGGTTGGAGGAATAAGATGAATCTCATCATCAATGCCGCCTAATACCTTAATTGCATTGAGTAAAACAGCTGAAGCAGCACCCAGTAAAGTGGTCGTTTTTCCAGTAACGATTGTACCATCTGGTAATTCTAATGCAGCTGCAGGCGCACCGCTTTGAGCTGCTAATTCATTGGCAACTGAAACAACAGGGCGGTTATTTGGGGTGATTTTAGCTTGTTTAAGGAGTAATTCTTGTTTGTAGACTTCCTCTTTTGTCGCTTCGTCTTTTTTGAAACGGTTAAGAGATTGATAATAGCGGCGAATGATTTCTTGTTTAGAAGCTTCTTCGCAAACTTCATTATCAATAATGCAGTTACCAGTCATATTAACCCCCATATCAGTTGGAGACTGATATGGACAGTAGCCATAAATCCCTTCAAACATAGCAGCAAGGACTGGGTAAATTTCAACATCACGGTTATAGTTAACCGTTGTGATACCATAAGCATCCAAGTGGAATGGGTCAATCATATTCACATCATTAAGGTCTGCAGTAGCAGCTTCATAAGCAAGGTTTACAGGATGTTTGAGAGGAATGTTCCAAATAGGGAAAGTTTCAAATTTAGCATAACCTGCTTTTACCCCACGTTTATTTTCATGATAAAGTTGAGAAAGACAGGTTGCCATTTTACCACTACCAGGACCAGGTGCTGTGACAACAACTAATGGACGAGTGGTTTCAACATAATCATTTTTCCCATAACCTTCTTGGCTCACAATATGTGCCACATTGTTTGGATAACCTTCTATTGGATAGTGATGGTATACTTTAATATCCATTTGTTCTAATTTGGCTTGGAATAAATTAGCTGAAGGTTGTCCTGTATAACGTGTAATCACAACACTGCTGACATAAAGCCCTTTTTCTCTATAAACTTCAATTAAACGAATCACATCTTGGTCGTAAGGAATCCCTAAATCGTGTCTGATTTTATTTCTTTCGATATCCGCAGCATTAATAGAAATAATCATTTCAGCTTGGTCGGAAAGCTGTAAGAGCATTTGAAGCTTACTATCAGGAGCAAAGCCAGGCAGTACGCGTGAGGCGTGGTAGTCATCAAATAATTTACCACCAAATTCAAGATAGAGCTTATCCCCAAACTGGCTAATACGTTCGCGAATATGCTCTGACTGCATTGTAAGATATTTTTGATTATCAAATCCAATTTTCATTTTCGAACATCCTTCTTGTGTAAATTTTTGGCGTTATAAAACGCTTTCTAGTAAATACTCATAGAGTTAAGTTTAACACATCTAAAGCTATGAAGCACTAAAATTATGATTCCAAATAAAAAAATATATATTTGATATATTTTCGTAAATACCATTTTGTTTGACAAGATAAATCATTTTTATTCAAAAAGGTAAGTGCTATATTGGAAAATAGATAGTATAATTTTGTTGGTTACAGAGTGAGCATAAACTTAAAGATGAAAATGGGATTAGAGCAAAATTTGTTAAAAAAATAAAATTTTTGTGACAACTTAAAAATAAATTGTGAATAAGGTAAAATAGTATATAAGGTATAAAATAAATCGAAAAGGACATAAGATAAGGAGAGAGATACTTGAAAGATGTTAAAATCAAGGATAAAAGATTAAATAAGGCATTAAAGAAGATGAGCATTTGGCCTGGGATTGTTCTTTTCACCGTTCTAATAAGTATTACAATGTTTATTTTATTTACATTTATCTCGATATTTATTGAATATATTGGAAAAGAAAAAGCAACTGCATTTATAGAAAAAGCGGAGTATGTTGGTCGTGTTTTAGAAAATCAAATCAATGAAAAAAATATGAATGTAGAAGAAGCTACACAGTATGTGACTAAACAGTTTAAAGATGTGAGTGATATTTGTTTGATTGGACCTAATGGTCAAGTTATAACTAATGATAAACATTCTTTACCAGATTTTAAGGAGAATGATAACAACTATGCTAAAAGTAATTATGAACTTTATGCAGATACTGAAAAAGACGCAGAGTATTGGAATGAAAAGGGGATATGCATTCCAATTTTAGAGGTGATGAAGAATACATACCGTTTTTCGAATCATGAAAAGCATAATATGAAGAGGGAAAATGAGGAGATTTTTAGTGTGACGGCTTGGTGTCAGATTCCTATTCGAGTAGAGGAAGGCTATAAAGTTTATTATAAAGGCAAACTTACCATTAAGCGAAATGATGTAGGTTATGTGGCGATTGTAATTACAATAAGCGTTGTGGCATTAAGTATTCCATTAATTTTGTTATTATTTTATATGATTTCTATTATTTTTGCTCAAAGAAGATTAAGAACACTGATTTATTTAGATATGGTAACAGGAGGAAATAACTGGACGTATTTTATGAATCGTTGCCGCCTTATTTTAGGGAGGGCACGCAATGCTAGGCATGGCTATGCATTGGTGAATTTGCATATGGACAAATACTTGGATTATTGTACTTTATATGGCAATAGAGAAGGAGAGCAGCTTTTAGAAAAAATTAATGGTTATTTAAGTGTTCGGATTATTAATAAAGTAGAAACCTACGCACGTAATGAAAAAGGAGATTTTGGCTTACTCATTCGTTGCACTTCTAAAGAGGATGCTGAAAAGCATCTTAAAATGATTCTTGCAGAAATAACGGGGATTGATAAAAATAGAAAATTAGTTTTTCATGTGGGCTATTATATTCTTTCCCCAGCACTTACGACGCAAAGCTTGCGTAAAAGAAAACAAGTGGACATAGCAGAGCTTTTTCAGTATGCAAGTGCCGCTCGAAAAAGCTTAGGTTTCTTAGATAAAAAGCATATTGCATTTTGTACGGAAAAGCTCTTACAAGAACAAAAATGGAAGCATCAAGTAGCCACAACGATGCAAGCTTCTCTTAATAATGGTGAATTTGAAATGTATTTACAGCCTAAATATAATCCAATCACTAGAAAACTAGAAGGGGCAGAGGCACTTGCCAGATGGAATAATCCAGATCGAGGGCTGATTATGCCAGATTACTTTATTCCTATTTTTGAGGAAAATGGATTTATTACACAGCTAGATGAATATATGATTTCACAAGTATCCAAATTGCTTGCTGAGTGGAAATTAGAAGGAAGAAAGCTGATTCCTATTTCAGTCAATTTGTCAAGTGCATTGCTTGGAAAGCATAATCTTGCAGAACATATTTGTCGGTTAGTCGATGAGTATGGTATAAGTCACACTTATGTTGAATTGGAGATTACTGAAAATGCTTTCTTTGGTAATAAGAAAAATTTATGCCAAAAAATACAAGAACTTAAATTCTATGGATTTCCTATATCAATGGATGATTTTGGGTCAGGGTACTCTTCATTAAATGCATTAAAGGATTTACCAATTGATACCTTAAAACTAGATATGGACTTTTTTGAAGGAAACACAATAGAAAAACGTAGTGAGATTGTTATTAAAGAAGCTATTCAACTTGCTAAGCATTTAAGCATGAAGGTTGTTGCTGAAGGGATAGAAAAAGAAGAACAGGTTAATTTTCTTTCTGAGCAAGGATGTGATATGATACAAGGCTACTATTTTGCAAAACCAATGCCAGTTGATGAATTTGAAAAGCTGAAAGAAAGTAGTGTAGATTAAGAAAGGGGAAAGTGAATGCATGAATTATTTATACTGATTCAATTAATAGGAATGATGGTATTAATGGTGGATGCAATATATATTATTTGTCAAAGACCCTCAAGACAACAGCAGTGCTTGTTATTTTTAATCATTGCGCTAAGCATTAACTTCTTAGGTTACTTCTTTGAATTGCAGGCTCATACAATGGGTGAGGCTTTATTAGCTGTTAAAATCATTTATTTTGGAAAGCCATTTATTCTATTTGCACTTTTTTTGTTTATTTTGCAAGTTAGTAGAATTCGATTTTCCAAAAGCATCTTGATGATATTAGGTTTATATCATTTATCGGTTACCTTTATGGTACTAACTTGTGAGCATCATAAGCTTTATTATACGAATATAGACTTTGTGAGTGCAGGTGTTTTTCCACATCTTATTTTAGAGCATGGTGTATTTTATGATATTTTTATGGTGACTACCGCTATTTACTTGTTTAGCATGATCATTATTTGCTTTTACAAATATTTGCATTGCCATAGCATGTTAGATAGAAAGCAATTTGGAAGTTTCTTAGGGATTTTGATTTTTTCATCCTTGGGTTATTTATTATGTATTAAAGGGGTAACAAAGCCATATGATGTGACACTATTGGTGTATTTGATCGGAACGGTCTTATTATCGCTATTAATTTATAAACAAAAAGTATTGGATACAATGACGCTTGCAAATGAACTAGCACTTGATGAATTATCAGAAGGGCTATTAGTGGTAGACCATGAAGAATGCATTTTATATATTAATGAAAAAGCAAGAGAAATTTTTAATTTTAATAAAAAAAGAAACAGCCAAGAAATCTTGGAACGACTCGATCAATGCATCATTGGTAAAGACAACATAGAATTTAACAAACGTGTTTATTCTGTAAAGAGTCAAATGCTAGAAAAGAATAAGATTTACTATGGTAAGATGTACATATTAACAGATATATCAGATAGTTTCTTTTATACCAAACAAGTCTCAGAACAAGCTAAAATTATGAAGGAGCTAAAGGAACAAGCCGAATCTGCTAATGAAGCTAAGTCTGCATTTGTATCTAATATGTCTCATGAAATACGTACACCTATGAATGCAATTGTTGGATTAACAGAAGTATTATTACGTAAAAATTGGTCAGATGAAGATAAGGCATTTCTATTAAACATTAAGAGCTCTGGAAATGCTTTGTTAAAGCTGATTAATGATCTTTTAGATTTTTCTAAAATTGAAGCGGGTAAGTTTGAAATTATAGAAGATGATTATGACTTTTCACAAATGCTAAGAGATATTCAAGTCATTGGTAATACACGAATTGGTGATAAGAAGATTAATCTTGTAATGGACATTGACAAAGAGATTCCTCGCCAGCTGCATGGAGATGCACTGCGCATTCGTCAGGTGATTATTAATCTAATGAACAATGCCATTAAATTTACAGAAGAAGGCTATGTAACCATTCATGTTAAGAAGAAGAGTGTTCAAGACAAACTTATACAACTTTATATTTCAGTAGAAGATACAGGGCAAGGCATTCGGTTAGAAGATCAAAAGAAATTATTTGATGCCTTTACTCAAGTCGATATTAAGAAAAACAAAGGAAAAGAAGGGACAGGACTTGGTCTTGCGATTTCAAAGCAATTAGTAGAGCTTATGGGTGGTGAATTGCAAGTTAAAAGTGAATATGGAAAAGGAAGCGAATTCTTCTTTACTTTTTGGCAAATCATTGTGGATGAGACATTAATGGGAGATTTCTCTAAGGTTAGTGATAAAAGTGAAGAGAAAAAAGAACAGGATATTTTCTCATTTACAGCCCCAGAGGCTAAAATACTAATTGTAGAAGATAACCTAATCAACCAAGAAGTGGCTATGGCTTTACTTGAACCATTTGAAATTCAAATAGAAATAGCTAATAATGGGCAAGAAGCGTTAGATATGGTTCAACAAAACAAATATGATTTGGTCTTAATGGATCATTTTATGCCAGTTATGGATGGTGTGGAAGCTACAATTAAAATACGTGAATTAGAAGGAGAATACTATCAAAAACTCCCTATATTGGCACTTACAGCAGATGCGGTTCAAGGGGTTAAAGAAGAATTTATTCGTGCAGGAATGAATGACTTTGTTTCAAAACCAATAAATTTAGTACTCATCTGTAAGAAAATAAGAGAATGGCTGCCTAATGAGCTCATTGTGGAAGGATAAAACATGGAAAAAAGAATGTACAATAAGGAATATGTTCATAGAATTCATAAGGTTCAGGACTATATTGAAACGCATTTAAATAAGGCGATGACTATTGAAGAATTAGCCTATGAAGCTGGATTTTCTAAATATCATTTTAGCCGCATTTTTCAGGGGATTGTTAAGGAAACGCTTGCTCATTATGTGAATCGTATTCGCATGGAGCAAGCGTTATTTTTACTTGCATACCGCCGTGATAAAAATATGACAGATATTGCTTATGAAATGGGGTTTACGGATTCAGCAGTTTTTTCAAGGGCTTTTAAGAATTACTATGGTATGAGTCCAAAAGAATATAGAACGACATATATAAAACTGAATAAAGAGCCTTTTGTTTTGTCCAGTTATAAGACAAATGGAAAAATTAAAAAAAGCAGGGGAAGTGAGGTAAAGGGAAAAGTAAGCATAGAAAATCTTAAGGAAAAGCAAGCAATTTATGTAAGGCATATGGGGACTTATGATTCTCTAGCACAGGAGTATGGTAAACTTATGGATACGTTATGGAAGTATGCCTATAAGCATAGCTTGATTGTAGCAAACCAGAATTGGGTACTGGCTATGTACCATGACAATCCTGAATTTGGAGAAGAAACGCAATTTCGAACCAGTTTATGCATTACGATTCCTGAGGGAAAAAGCGTTCCACAAGATGATGTGGTAGAACAAATGACAATTGAAGGCGGATTATATGCAGTAGGTCATTTTAGAATTAAGCCGGAGGAATATGGAGACATTTGGGACTATATGTATGAAAAATGGCTGATGTGCAGTGAGTATTTCCCAAGGAATGCTTGCCCATTTGAGGTATATCGCAAAGTACCACAACAAGGAACGCTTAATGAGGTGTGTTTTCACGAGGTAGATATTTATGTGCCGATAGAGCCGCTATAAAATATAGCAAGAATTGCAAAGAATCATTTTAAATGTCTCGGTACAATAGACTTACGCCAAAAGCAAGAGGGCAGTTCGTCAGAAGAGGTGATGACTATGGAAATGATACAAGTGCAAGGGGCACATATTCATAATCTGAAAAATATCAATGTGAATATCCCTAAGCAAAAGTTAATTGTAATGACGGGAATTAGCGGCTCAGGAAAATCTAGTCTTGCATTTGATATTTTATTTGAAGAAGGAAAAAATCAATACTTGCGTTCGATAGGTATTTTAGCAGGCTTAGATAATGAGGATCGATTTGAAAGACTTGAAGGCATAGGACCGACAGTTGCAGTCCGCCAAAATCTCATTCGTCAAAATAATCCACGTTCAACGGTAGGTTCTAAAACAGGACTTTTAAATGAGCTTGCGTTGATATATGCTACTGAAGGAAAGACTGAAGAAGGAGAAAATAGACATCTTTCTCCTAGTATGTTTCTATATACATCTGCTGATGGAATGTGCATTAATTGTCAAGGAAGAGGTACATATTATGAAGTGGATTTAAAGCAGTTAGTACCTAATGTGCATATGACGTTAATAGAATTGTATCACAGTCTAAAGGTTACATCGGGCTTTATGAGACTATTAGAAAAGAAGTATGGGGATTATTTTGAACAGCCATTTTGGAAGCTACCAGATGATATAAGAGATGAAGTCGTTTATGGAACTTATGATAATGGCAAGCAAAGTTATTGCATTGAACGGATTCTAAGAAATGCATATGAAAGAGGGGAAGATGTCGAAGCGGTCTATCGAGAAACCATTTGCCTTGACTGCAAAGGCGAGAGACTGGGTGATGAAGCAAGAGAAGTTGTTTTTGAGGGTAAATCAATAGGTGAATTAGGTAAGATGACACTAAGCAGTTTGTTACAGTTTGTGCATAAAGTACCTAAAGAGCAGCTAGCAGTATTTAGCCAAAATACCTTAAAGCATATTGAAAGGACACTAGAAATGCTCATTCGCTTTCGACTAGGTCATTTGAGTTTATATCGAGAGTTATCCAGCTTAAGTGGAGGAGAATTGCAGCGTATTTTTCTTCATATACATATTGAGTCTAAGCTAGATTCATTAATTTATGTGTTTGATGAGCCGATGGCAGGTTTGCATCCTTCTGAAAAGCAAAGCATTATACAAGCCGTTAAAACACTTAGAGATATTGGAAATACGGTTATTGTTGTTGAGCATGACAAAGAGATGATTAAAGAGGCGGAGCATATTATTGAGATTGGACCTAAAGCAGGCGTAGAAGGTGGAGAGATTGTTTTTGAGGGAAGCTATGAGGACTATACGAAGGCAGATACGTTGCTAAGTAGATATGTTTCAGGTAAAACTAAAATGCCAGAGCGTCAAAGCAAAAAAACACCATTAAATCCAAAGGATTGTTTACATTTAAGTCATGCGAAAGCACATTATTTAAAGGACTTAACAGTAGATTTACCATTACATGCGATGGTAGGAATTGCAGGACTTTCAGGAAGTGGTAAAAGCTCATTGATTGAAGAAACCCTCCTTAAACGTTTAGAAACTGCCAAAAAGCATGGCATGGCAGAAGGACTAGAAGGGGTAGAAAAAATTAGTGGTTTTATTAAGATTGGGCAAGAACCTATTGGAAGAAGTTCTAATTCTACACCAGCTTCTTACATTGGGATATGGGATAAAATACGAGAACTTTTTGCCAAAGAACCAGAAGCTAGAAAGAAACAGATGACAGCGGGACATTTCTCATTTCATTCAAAAGGAGCTTGCATAGAATGTGGCGGAAGTGGATATGAAAGGATTTTTTTGACTTCTGAGTTTTCAGTAGATAAAGTTTGCAAAGCTTGTCATGGAATGCGTTTTAATAAGGAAAGTTTAAGGATTTTGTATAAAGGAAAATCCATTTCACAAGTACTAGAGATGAACATCAATGAAGCCGTTTCCTTTTTTGCGGACCAAACTCAAATCTCTAAGCCACTTCGCCTATTAAAGCAGATGGGAATGGGCTACTTAAAGCTGGGGCAACCCACTTCCTCATTAAGTGGTGGGGAAGCACAGAGAATTAAACTGGCTAAAGAATTAGGAAAAGCACATAAAAAGAATATACTTTATATATTAGATGAACCAACAACTGGACTGAGTTTATATGACACTGCATTACTGCTTGAATTATTAGACCATTTGGTTGAGGAAGGCAATTCCGTGATTGTGATTGAGCACCATATCGAATTACTTAAAAAGTGTGACTATATTATTGAAATGGGGCCCGAAGGAGGAACTGAGGGAGGGTATATTATTGCCAAGGGAAACCCAGAAGCATTAAGCAAATGTCAGACATCCAAAACAGGGAGGTATTTGGTATGAATCCAAAAGTAAAAATGGAAAAGATTATAAACGGAAGCTATAAGAATATAGGCGGATTAATGGTACAAAAGCAAGGGCAGATAGTTTATGAAAAATACTATCATCATTATGATGAAGCAAGTTATTTTCATGTGTTTTCAGTGACTAAAAGCATCATCTCATTATTAATAGGACTAGCAGTAGATGAAGGGTTAATTCAATTAGAACAGAAAATCCTAGCGTTTTTTCCAGACTATGAGGTTAAAAAAGGAGAAACAACTATTCAGGAGATAACTGTGAAAAATCTTTTAACGATGACGGCTCCTTATAGACAAAAGAAGGAGGACTATAATGCTTATTTTTCAAGTAATGATTGGGTAAAAGCCTCTTTGGATGCCTTAGGTGGAAAAGATCAGATAGGAACATTTAGGTATTCACCTATTATTGGCCCCGATATTTTATCAGCTATTTTAGTCAAGGTGACAGGAAAGACTGTACTGGAATATGCTGCAGAAAAATTATTTAAACCGCTTGGAATTGAGGTTAATCAAAATATTACATTTGAAAGTGCCAAACAGCAATTAGACTGGTATAAAGAAGATAAGATAGATGGATGGGTAGCAGGACCTACTGGCATTCATACAGCAGGCTGGGGACTTTGCCTCAAAACTTTAGATATGGTGAAATTAGGTGAACTTGTATTAAAGGATGGAAAATGGGAAGGAAAACAGATTATTTCTGAGTATTGGATCAATGAATTAAAAACCATTCATAGTAAATGGGAAGAATGGGGTTATAGTTATCTTTGGTGGATACTAGATGAAAAGCAGCCCATTTATGCAGCACTAGGTGATGGTGGAAATGTAATTTACATTAATGAAGAAAAAGCATTAGTGGTGGCTATAAGTGGGCTATTCCAGCCTAAAGTTGCAGATTCCATTAAACTCATTAGAGAACATATTGAACCGATATTTGGATAAAAAACAACTCAAATGTTTTTTATCCAAATATCTTTTATAATTTTTTGTATAGGGTACATGAATCAGGCATTATGATGCCTATTGTTCCGGGAATTATGCCGATTACAAGAGCCGTACAAGTTAAAAAAGTTTATAAGGTCATATAAGAAACAAAATAATGTGCCGCGCCGAAAATAATCATAGTCATAACAGCAGGAAGGTTATTGAGCCATAAAGCAGCAAAAATAAAATAGAGGACAGGAAAAATTACAAGTGGCATAGGGACAAATAAGAAGTTTTCTTTTAGTACGCTAAGCTGCATACCACTCATAAAGTATCTAATCCATACAATGTAATAAAGTATTAAGAAGAAAAGACTTAAGTAAAGATAAGGACTTTTAAAACTTACAGAGTGTTTACTAACAAGCAGGCAAATAAGAAGCATATAGATCATGCGTGTAGCTTGCTCAATCCATTCAATCCATCTATACTTATTAGGCATCACAGCAGAAGATTCTTGCGGAGCAACTTTAAAATAAACTAGATTAATGAGCATAGGAAGAATAAAAATAATGACACCCAAAATGGAAAATTTAATTTTTAAATCAAACATTTTGTTCACCTTCTTTTTTTAGATATTGTTTTATTTCATCACACCATTCTAAGTAAGCTTGATGGACTTTAACGCCAAACATGGCGGTAAACATATAATAGCGATGAGCTACTTCAGAATCAATGGATTTTAGGGTATCCACATATTGGGTTAATTGAGAAAGCTCCTTTTGAATTTTTTCTTCGAAGACTTCAATGTGTTCTAATGTGGTGGATGCCCCTACTTCACTACCAAAAAACAATTTAAGAAGTGTCTCATAACGTAATTCATCTTTCACAACAGGTTTTTTAAGCCATTCTTTTAAATACTCTCTCCCCAGAGGGGTAATCTCATAGGTGATTTTTTCACGTCCTGTATCCTGTGAGCGTGTACTTTGAATTTTTCCATCTTGTTCTAGTTTTTGTAAAGTGGGATAGATACTACCAAAACTAGCGTTCCAGAAAAAGTGCATGGTGGAATCTAATATTTTTTTTATCTCATAGCCTGTTTGGGGCTCATGGCTTAATAAGCCTAATAGAACATAATTCATTTTCTTTTCATTTGCCATTTTTTTACCTCATTATTTATGTAATTGTTAATCCATTCATTTATTTACTTTTCATTGTATAACGTAATGCTTTTTTAGGACAAGTATCTACGCAAGTCCCACACTGAATACATTCGTTTTCGATTATTTTGCCAGTTTGAACTTTAGTATGTACATCAATACTCATTGGACAATTTTTAGTACATTGCTTGCAAGAAACACATTTAGAAGCATCTGCTTTGATGTGAATTTGAGGAAAGTGAAGTAATTGGCCTATTTTAGAACCAACAATCATAAAAGGGGTGATCCAACAAAAATAATGACAAGCAAAGCGTTTGCCACCTAAGATAGCAGGGACGAAGATTAGTAAAATAACAAGGTAATAAATAATGTAGTTAAAGATTTGAGAAATAGAGATGCCATGGTCTGTCATATACAAAAAGTTGATTTTGTAGTCACCCTTACCTAATAAATGAAATGCAATGATTGCAGCTAACCAAATAGCCCAGATGAAATATTTGATATAATATTTGTGGCTTCTTTTTAAAGGTTTGTTATTAATTAAGAAAGCACATTCTTGAAGCCCACCCATTGGGCAGATATAGCTACAAAATAAACGACCGAAAAAGCTGGAGAAAATAAGTAAAACAAAAAATACAATGCAACTGCCATTAATAATATGTTCAAATGCACCTTGAATAATAAGGTAAGGTGAAAAGTACCACATCGTAATGGGTAGTAAAAGTAGAGAAGTAATCTGTAATAGTTTTCGTAGATTTTGTCTATTCATAAATCGTCCTCCATATATCAATTTGATAGATAGATCATATATCAAATTGATATACTATGCAATATATTTTGAAAATAAAATTAGCATTAAGGAATATTTAATTGCCATGGCGGAGTCAGACGGGTAATCAATACATATTTTAATGATGTATCGAATGATGATTTCTTTCACTATGAATTAGAAAATGCAAAGTTACAAGAATATGAAATATAAAATAATGCTTGAAAGAAAGGAGAAAAGTAGATGAAAATAGAATATAAGCATGCAACATTAGAAGATGCCAAAACATTGGTAGAAATCTATAATCGCTCATTTTATGAGGACTATATAAGATTTGGACAGTGTCCTGCCTATGGAAAAAGTATTGAGCAAATGGAAGAATCTATTAAGGACTTTCCAAAAGAAATCATCTTGTATGATAATCAGCCTGTAGGGGTTATTTCAGTAGAGAACAAGGAAAATGTAAAGTTCTATACTCAAAAGTGTGGCTTTTCTTTAGGAAAGACAGAAATGGATGAAAAGGTTGAAGTCATTCAATTTTATATGGAACGTTAAAAATGAAAATAATTAATAATTACATGACAATTTTTGAGTAGCCAGTTATTTTATCAGTATGCTATCCTAAAACTAAATTAGATGACGGAGGTTATTCAAATGAGCAAACAAAATGAGCCTTTAGTAACACATATTTATACAGCTGACCCATCAGCACACGTATTTGAAGACAAATTATATATTTATCCATCTCATGACTTAGAACATGATGGTGAAGATAACGATAATGGAGACCAATATAAAATGGAAGACTACCACATTTTATCTATGGATGATGTTGATGCACCTTGTATCGATCATGGTGAAGCCCTTCATATGAAAAATGTACCTTGGGTAAGTGGTCAAATGTGGGCACCAGATGCAGCTTATAAAAATGGCACATACTACTTATTCTTCCCAGCTAGAGATAAAGACGGGATTTTCCGTCTTGGTGTAGCAACAAGCAAAAATCCAGCAGGACCTTTTGAGCCACAACCAAACTATATTCAAGGAAGTTTCAGTATTGACCCAGCAGTACTTGTAGATGATGATGGTTCTTCATACATTTACTTCGGTGGATTATGGGGTGGTCAACTTGAAAAATGGCAAACAGGTAAATTTGTTGCTGATGCAGAAGGACCAGCTGCAGATGCACCAGCTGTTGGACCAAGAGTAGCTAAATTAAGTGATGACATGTTATCATTTGAAGAAGCACCAGAGGAAATTGTTATCCTTGATGAAAATGGAAACCCAATTACAGCTGGTGATGAAGAAAGAAGATACTTTGAAGGGCCTTGGATGCACAAATACAATGGAAAATATTATTTTTCATATTCTACAGGAACGACTCACTATTTAGCCTATGCTATTGGTGATAGTCCAAAAGGACCATTTACATATCAAGGTAAAATCTTAGACCCAGTTATTGGATGGACAACCCATCATTCAATCGTTGAATTCAAAGGTAAATGGTACTTATTCTATCATGATAGTTCATTATCAGGTGGGGTTAATCATAAACGTTGCGTTAAATTTAGAGAATTAAAATATAATCCAGATGGTACCATTATTCCAATGAAACCATATGAAGATTAATTAAAAATAGGCTGCTTAGGCAGCCTATTTTTTGTGGGATTAGGAGAAAGCGTAGAATAAATGAAAGAAAATTGTTATAATAAGTTTCAAGTGAGTCAACTTTAATGAAATAAAACCTAGTTGGCTTTCGTTTATTAAAGTGAGTAGATGAGGTAAATATATGCAGTATAGAATTAATCACGGATGCGTAGCGTTTGCCGCTGATGTCATCTTAAAAGATATTAATTTTGAAATTAGAGATACAGAAAAAATTGCAGTAGTTGGAAGAAATGGTTGTGGAAAGACGACTTTACTCAAATTGATTTCTGGTGAGGTAGACTTATCTAAAAGAGATAGTGATGAAGATATCTTTATTGCTAAATCAGGAAATCCTACGATTGGTTATTTAAAGCAAATGACATTTGAAGATGTCAATGTGACGATGGAAAAAGAAATCCGTAAAGTATTTAAGCCTTATATTGAAATGCAAAAGGAATTAGAAGCTAAAAGACAAAAGATGGAACAAGACCCTAGTGATGAAAATATCTTAGCTTATACAAAGCTTGAAGAGCATTTTACAGATATTGGTGGCTATTATTATGAAAAAGAATATGAAACCATGATTCGTCAATTTGGTTTTTCACAAGAAGATAAACAAAAGCCTCTTCGTGCTTTTTCAGGTGGACAGCAAACTAAAATTGCATTTATTAAGATGCTTTTAGAAAAACCAGATATTTTATTATTAGATGAGCCCACTAACCACTTGGATATTGAAACGATTAAATGGTTAGAAAGTTATTTAAAGGGCTATAAAAGAGCCGTGGTTATTGTATCCCATGACCGTATGTTCCTTGATAATATAGTAGATGTGGTTTATGAAATTGAATATGGTAAGACCACAAGATATAAAGGGAATTACACTGCCTTTATGGAGCAAAAAAGAAAGAATTGGGAAAAACAAGCCAAAGATTATGAGCTTCAGCAAAAAGAAATTGCTAGATTACAAGCGATAGTGGATAAGTTTAAAGGACATCCTACAAAGGTTTCTATGGCAAAATCTAAAATGAAGCAAATCGAGCATATGGAACTCGTTGCGCCGCCAGAGCGTTATGACAATCGAACATTCCATGCACATTTCAATCCAGAAGTGGAAACAGGTAAGGAAGTTTTAACGGTTAAAGATTTAGCCATTGGTTATGAAGAAGGAAAAGTACTTTGCAATGTTAATATGACGCTTGAAAAAGGGCAGAAGATTGGCATCATTGGCGGTAATGGTCTTGGAAAATCCACTTTCTTAAAAACGATTACAGAACGTATACCTAGTTTGGGTGGAGAATATCACTATGGGATTCGTGTGAAAATCGGTTACTTTGACCAGCAAATGGCTCAATATACCAGTGAAAAACAGGTCATTGATGATTACTGGGATGAATTTCCTCAGATGACCCAAACAGAAGTAAGAAGTGCATTAGGAGCTTTCCTTTTTACAGGAGATGAAGTTTTTAAGAAAATTAGTATGTTATCAGGTGGAGAAAGAGTGCGTTTAGCACTGTGTAAGATTTTTACCACTAAACCAAACCTACTGATTCTAGATGAGCCGACTAACCACATGGATATTATTGGAAAAGAAACTCTAGAACGTATGCTAAAAGACTATACAGGTACCGTTCTTTTTGTTTCCCATGACCGTTATTTTATTAAACAGATTTCAGATAAACTGCTTTCATTTGAAAAGAATAGAAATACTGAGTTTTACCAATATGGTTATGAAGAGTATTTAGAAAAGAAAGCAAGAGAAGAGGAAAATAATGAGCAAGACTATGTCAGTACAAGAAAAATTCCAGCAGTAGCACCTTTAGCTCAAACAGTTTCTAAGGGGAAAACGTCAAGCACCAGTACGCCAGTGAATAATAACCCAGGAAAAGAGCGTGCTAAGTTTGAGCGAAAAGTAAAAAGAGCAGAGGAAAGTGTGACAAGCTGTGAAGAAGAAATTGAAGCATTAAAAGAGGAATTAATGAATCCTGAACATGCTTCAAGCTATTCAAAACTTGAAGAGATTCAAGCTCAAATTGATGAAAAAGAAGAAGAATTAATGGGACTTATGGAAGAATGGGAAGCTTGTCAACATGCCTTAGAAGCTTATAATAGTGAAAATCCAGTATAGCTTTATAGGTGGAGAAGGGACAATTAGAATCTATGGAGGAAACAATATGAAAGAAATCACACTTAAACAAACAGGACTTCATATTCCTGCTATTGCGATAGGATGTATGAGAATAAGTGCAGTGGAAGAACAGGCATTAGTAGAATTAATCCATTATTGTATAGAAGAAGGACTTAACTTCTTTGATCATGCGGATATATATGGTGGAGGAGCTTCAGAAATAGCTTTTTCAAAGGCTTTTAAACAAACAGGGTTAAAAAGAGAAGACATCATGCTTCAATCTAAATGTGGGATTAAGCCGGGGATTATGTTTGACTTTTCTAAGGATTACATTTTAGAAGCAGTGGATGGGATATTAAAGAGATTAGACACAGATTATTTAGATTTATTAGTCCTTCATAGGCCTGATGCTCTAGTAGAGCCAGAAGAAGTAGCTGAAGCGTTTGATATACTTCATACTTTAGGAAAGGTTAGAAGATTTGGAGTGTCTAATCATAAACCTATGCAGATTGAACTTTTAAAGAAATATGTAAAGCAGCCGATTGAAGTCAATCAATTGCAAATGAGTTTGCCTGTTTCTCAAATGATTGCAAATGGACTTGAAGTCAATATGCAGACAGATGGAGCGATTGACCGTGATGGAAGTGTACTTGACTATTGCCGATTAAAAGATATCACCATCCAAGCGTGGTCACCTTTCCAATATGGATTTTTTGAAGGTGCCTATATTGGAAATAAGGAAAAGTTCCCAGAACTTAATAAAGCACTAGAAGAACTAGCTGAAAAATATCAAACTACCCCAACAGGTATTGCGACAGCTTGGATGCTTAGACATCCTGCTAAGATTCAAATGATATCAGGAAGTACTAATTTAAAACGAATTAGTGAAATGGTTGAGGGAAGTAATATCCTATTAACACGTGAAGAATGGTATAAGTTATATTTAAGTGCAGGACATATTTTACCTTAGAAATTTATCAATATTTGCACTAAGCCCAATAGGTTTGGTGCATTTTTTTTGTCTAGGAAAGGGGTATATTATGAAAGGTAAAGTTAAAGTTGGGGATGTTCGATTAAAAGAGGCTAAGATAGAAGATGCAAAGCTGATTCATTCACTTAAATATAGGACTTTTTTGCCTTTATATATGAAGTATCAAGATCATGAAACAAATCCAGCCAATGAAAAAATAGACAAGGTAGAGTGGCAGCTTAAGGATCCCAAAACAACTTATTGGTTAATTAACTATAAAGACCAGACGGTTGGAGCTATAAGAGTACAAGAGAAACAAAAGGATATTTACAGAATTGCTCCTATCTTTATTATTCCAGAATACAAGAATAGAGGCATTGCTAGTGTTGTACTTGAAAGAATATTAAAGTATTATGAAAACGCGATT
The DNA here is from genome assembly GCA_934725855.1 of uncultured Cellulosilyticum sp. Lineage (GTDB taxonomy): Bacteria > Bacillota > Clostridia > Lachnospirales > Cellulosilyticaceae > Cellulosilyticum. Next base: position 47,708 of record CAKVCL010000002.1, read on the forward strand.
GTATGGCATTTAGATACGATATTAGAAGAAAAAATGAGCTGTCATTTATATGAGAAATTTGGTTTTACACAAACAGGAAAGCAAGAAGTAATTAATGAGAGGATGACAATTGTTTACTATGAAAAGATTAATTTAGCGATCCATCTTTTTAAAGATACAGATGCTGAATCAGTTTCTTATTTAATCTGCAGGAATTTTAAAGAGATCAATGTAAAAGACTATGGACAAGAGGCAGTAGAAGAATTGGTTAAAACTCATGATGCAGCGTGGGTAAGGAAGATAGCAAGCTATGCCAATATGTATGTATTTAGAAGAAAGGAGCAGATTATTGCTGTAGGGTCCATTTCAAGTTTCTGGGGAAGTTTAACAGAAAGTATTATTTTAACAGTTTTTGTGCTTCCAGAGTATCATAAAATGGGGATAGGACGAAAGGTTATTCATACACTAGAGCAAGAGCAACTTTTTTTAAGAGCCAATCGCATAGAGATCCCTGCTTCTATAACAGGGGTGGAATTTTATAGAAAGCTAGGTTATGATTACAAAAATGGTATTAAAGAGCTAGATGAAGAAGGACATTATCGTTTAGAAAAATTTCAAAAGCCATCAAATGATAAGAAGCATAATGGGGTTAATAAACTAAAATAGGTCTAAGATAATAAGTTATAAATGAAATTTTAGGATTGTCATAAATAAAGATGGTATAATCATCTATAATAGATGGCACATTTAGGAGGAAAAAATGAAGCAAAAACAATATTCTTTATATAGTATAGGCATTTTAGTAATGATTTTAATGGATCAGCTTAGCAAATGGATGGCTATTCATTTTTTAAAGGGACAGTCTAATTTTTTAATTATTAGAGATGTACTAGAGCTTGAATATCTGGAAAATAGAGGGGCTGCATTTGGATCATTTGATGGGAAACGTGTGTTTTTGGTGTTGCTTACGGTAGCGCTTACAGGTTTGATCATCTATAGACTCATTTGTTTGCCAGAAGATAAAAAATATCTAGGAATGAAAATTTGTTTAATGGCTATTATAAGTGGTGCTTTGGGAAATTTATTAGACAGAGTCTTTAGAGGATATGTAGTAGACTTTATTTATTTTGTGCCGATTAATTTTCCTAAGTTTAATATTGCCGATTCATATATTGTTGTGGCACTCTGTATTTTAATGATTTTACTATTTACATATTATCAAGAAAAAGATGCAGAATTTTTATTAAGTTTAAAAAGAAAGATGTAATAAAAAAATTAAGATTAAAAGAATATAATAGATATCATTTTTAATTTTGAAATGTTAAAATAAGGTAAATATTCAATTGGCAAATCATAATGAGTGTAAAATAGTACTAATTTAAGCTATGTAATTTGAGGTGAAAAATGAGATTAACCAATAAATCACCAGCAATAAAAGTTGAGTGGGAAAAAGTATTAAAACAAGAAAAACAGTTTATTGAGAAAAGAATAGAAAAAAAACCTTTCCTACTTAGCCAAAAATTAGAGGAAAAGATTCCTGAAAAATTAGAAGAAACATTAGAATGTGCTTTTGAAAAGGCGTTTACTTTAGTTTTTAATAAGGGAACATCTATCATAGAAAAAACGTATAAGCGTGATGAAATCGAAAAGACATATAAGGTGCAACAGTTTGAAGTGGAACTTAGAAAAAATAGGAAATCCCTTAATGCCATGAAAAAAGAGGCAGTAAAAACAGGCATTGGAAATCTTCTACTTTCTGGAGCTTCTGGAGTAGGAATGGGTATATTAGGGATTGGCTTACCTGATGTTCCAATATTTATAGCAATACTACTTAAAAATGTTTATGAGATTGCGTTACATTATGGATTTAAATATGATACACAAGACGAACAATATTTCATTTTGTTGGTGATTGAAGGAGCCAATTCCTATGGAGAGCATTTAAAACAAATTAATAATGAAATCAACCATTATTGTCAATGGGGGGAGTTTAATGCAAAATTTTTATTACAAGAACAAATAAAAAAAACAGCTAAAACGCTATCAGGTGAGTTACTCTATATGAAATTTTTACAGGGTATTCCGATTGTTGGAGCAGTGGGCGGTGCTTATGACATAGTTTATTTGCAAAGAGTTAATGAATATGTAAAACTAAAATATCAATATAGATATTTGTTTAATCAGAAGGTAAGTATGAAATAATAAAGTTGTTTGACATAGGGAAGTAAAAAGATAAAAAACATCTCAGTATTTTTTATACTGAGGTGTTTTTTTATGGAGAATTGCATAATGAAATAGGTATAATTTGTTTTGAAATATAGACAAAAGAAAATAATGTTTATCAAAATATAGACAAATTATATTTGTTGTTGTATGATTACACTTGCAATAGGAATTGAGGAGGAAGGCAATGATTTGGAATTTTAGTGTGGAAGAAATTGCACGTGGGTATGTAAAAAATGAGAATAAATATGAATGTATGATTTGCCAGAAGGCTTTTTGGCAAGGAAGAATCTACGAAATAGATCATGTATTGTACGATGCAGAGGGAGCTATAAGCACACATTTAAAAAATGAACATCATAGTATGGCAGCTTATTTATTAGAAGAGGGAGCAAGTTTGATGGGCCTTAGTGAGGTGCAAAATAAGTTTTTAAAAATGATTCTTGAAGGTAAAACAGATAAAGAAATAGGTGAAACATTAGGCATTGCTCAATCTACCGTTAGAAATCACCGATTTAAATTGAGAGAAAAAGAAAAACAAGCAAAACTTTTTACAGCATTGATGCTTTCAATAGAAACAGAAACCCATCATGAAATTAATAAGAGTGATTTAGGCATTATTGAAGAGATTCATATGTCAGCAACAATGGTAGATGATCGTTATACGATTACAGATAAGGAGAGAGAGAAAACCATCTCAACCTATATAAAGCAAGATGGAACCATTAAACAATTTCCAAGCAAAGAAAAGAAAAAGATTATTATACTTAGCGAAATAATAAAGCATTTCGAAAAAGCACGCCAGTATGAAGAAAAAGAAGTGAATGCTATATTAAAAGGCCTATATGCTGAGGATTATCCAACATTAAGACGCGCCCTGATAGAATATGGATTTATGGAGCGTTCAGTGGATTGCAAAAAGTATCAGGTCAAAAAGTAAATTAGGACAAAGTAGACGATAAAAGAGGACAATGAATTATAGAAGAAAAAGAATACTAACAAAAAGAAATAAACAGGAAAGGACGGATGTTGGCAGTAAGAAAATACCAACATATAAGTAGATATGAAATATGAGGAAATGTTAGAAAAGTATAAAGGGAAATTAGCAAATTATTATGATGAGGAAGGGAAACTTGTACAGTACCCATCAAAAAGGCCACTACGTATATTAGCGTTATTAAAAGTGGCTGAGGATTTTGAAAAAGGAAGGACTTATACAGAAAAAGAAGTAAATGAAGTGATAAGAAAAAATATTACTTTTAGTGATCATGAACTCATTCGACGTGAGATGTACCAGTACAAAATCATGAATCGCTTACCGAATGGTTCACAATATTGGCTTGAAGAAGAGAAAATAGTGATAAACTCTGTAAAAAACTTTTACAATAAAAGCAAAATCTAAAACTCTACTGTTGGGTTACCTATTCCAAAAGCCTTAAAATAAGTGATTCTACTACTGGAAGGTTGAGAAAGAAAACTAAGTAAGTTAGTATAAGGGGGAAGGGAGAGAGGGGTATGTTTGAAATAGATAAAGAAAAGTTTGGTACATTTGTTTGTGAAAGACGTAAGGAAAAGAAAATGACTCAGAAGGAACTTGCTGAAAAACTTTATATATCTGATAAAGCGGTTAGTAAGTGGGAACGTGGACTAAGTATGCCAGATATTTCACTTTTAATACCTATGTCAGAAGTTTTAGAAGTAACCGTTACAGAATTATTGGAAGGGAAGAAAATGGAGAAGTCGGAGCAGATGAGTACGGAACAAGTAGAGATATTAATGCAAAAGGCACTTTGTTTATCTGATGAAGAACCACCACTTGCTAAGCAAAATAAGAAAAAAAGAGGGCTCTTGCTATTGGGAGCTATTTTAATAGCCCTTTTTGAAGGAACACTAATGGTGATATTAGGAAATATACCAATAGGTACATTATTAGAAGGTATTGGTTTAGGTGAAGTATTAGGGATTACATTTGGAATTTATTTTGGATGTGTCTTATCTGAAAAATTGCCTAAATATTATGATGAATATCCAATAAGTGGTTATTTTGAAAAAGGTTTTGAACTTCACTTGCCAGGTGTTTGTTTTAATAATCATAATTGGCCCTATATGCTTAAGATTGGGTATTACTGGAGTTTACTTACTATCTTTTTCACACCTCTAGTTTTTATCATATTTGTTGTATTAGGGCTTAATAATGCGAATATACTTACTATGATTGCAACTGCAGTTAGTATATTAGGGCTGTTTGTTCCCTGTTATTACGTAGGCATAAGATATAGTAAGTAATAACTGTAAGGTTTTACTTGTCCAGTTGGTGTTTATTAGTAAATACCAACTGGATATTTTTTTGGATAAGTGGCAACTTAAGTAAATGTTGGTTGAATAAAGATGGATAGTTTAATGCTATAATCAGCAAGGGAAAATAGAAGTATAACTTACAAACGGGCAAGTCTATGTATTAAAGAATCAACCTGAGACAGGCAATATAGTCAAAGAATACTTTGAAAGCAGATCATTTAAATATGATTAATGAGAGTATAGGGGTAATTGCTATGAATATACTAATTATTGTAGGCGTGTTTGGGTTGGCTTATAAGAGAAGCCAATTAACATAAGAGGGTGAAATTTTTACGCAAACGATATAAAGTCCCAATTAATTATAGAACAAGACTGAAAATTTAGACGTATTTTACAAAAATTTTACGTATTTCTTTTACGCTTTTTACTTTTTCGACTTTATTAGGTATAATAGATAGGAATGAAAATATGAAAATGAAGTAAAAAATTAGCGTATACTTTATTCGAGCATAAAGAGGAGAAGTAAAATGAGACAAATGCTAATGGAATTAATGAGTGGTTTAGGATTGTTTTTGTTTGGCATGAAATTTATGAGTGAAAGTTTACAGAAGGCAGCTGGTGAGAAGCTTCGTGAAATTCTTGATAGGATTACTCAAAACAAATTTACGGCAGTTGTATTTGGGGCATTATTTACTGCAATTATTCAATCGTCAGGTGCGACAACTGTTATGGAAGTTAGTTTTGTAAATGCTGGGCTAATGACATTGGAACAGTCGGTGGGAATTACTTTTGGTGCCAATATAGGAACGACGATCACTTCACAATTGGTTTCATTAAAGCTAACAGATGTGGCACCATTTATTGTCATTATTGGTGCAGCACTGATTATGTTTGCTAAAAAGCCTATGGTACAAAAAGTGGCAGCCGTTATTTTTGGATTTGGTGCTTTATTCTTAGGAATTAATTATATGACTAGCGCCATGAAAGCACTGCAGGATTATCCAAGTGTTCTTAAAGTTTTTGAAAGTTTAAGTAATCCAATTATAGCCATTATAATTGGACTTGTGTTAACGGTTATTGTTCAGAGTTCTTCTGTGACAGTCAGTGTACTGGTGCTTCTAGCAGATTCTGGTTTAGTTAGTTTATCAAGCTGCTTGTACTTTATTTTAGGTGCCAATATTGGCTCATGTACACCAGCAGTTATGGCTGGTATGACTGCTGCTAAAAAAGATGCAAAGCGTACGGCTCTAATTCATTTACTATTTAATGTATTAGGGATGGTAGTTATTTCAATCATTCTTATTTTCTTTAAAGAACCTGTTATTGAAATGATTTCTAAAGTAGGTGGTACTGGCAATGCAAAACGATTTGTTGCCAATGCAGATACTATTTTTAAGACTTTCCAAACCATCATTTTCTTACCACTTTCTACTCAAATGATGCAGCTGACTAAGCTATTCATACCAGGTGAAGATGAAGAAAGTGAAATGACATTAGGTTTAAGATACATTAAGAAAAACAAATTTTCTACAGCAACAGCTGTTGTACAAGTGGTTCAAGAAATTGAACATATGGCTACTTTATCTAAAGTCAATTTTATTCAAGCAATGGAAGCTTTATTAGAAAATAAAACAGATTATGTGGATGAAATTTATGATAGAGAAAGAGAAATTGATTTCTTAAGTAAAGAGATAACAGACTATCTCGTTGCAGTTAACCAATATGAGTTACCATTAGGAGATTCAGCTAGAATTGGTGGTCTATTCCATGTAGTCAATGATGTGGAGCGAATAGGTGATCATGCTGTGAATATAGTAGAATCTGCTATGAGTAAAGTCGAAAAGAAAGTCAAAATTTCAGAAATTGGTCAAGAACAAATTGCTAAAATGTACCAAAAGGTACTGCGTATTTATGATGAAAGTATTGAAATGTTTGTAACCATGAAGCAAGAGAACTTAAAAGATATTTTAGCTTTAGAAAATGAGATTGACCGAATGGAAATTGATTTACAAAAAGGGCATGTTAAGCGTTTAGCAAAAGGTGAATGTTCGCCTGAAGCAGGCCTTATTTATACAGATTTAACAACTGGTCTTGAAAGAATTGCAGACCACTGTACCAATATTGCTTTTTCTATTTTGCCTGAGGATCCAGAAGAGGAAGAAGGAAAGAAATAGGAAATAGTAAAAAATAGTAGTTACATTAAAACGTTCTACTATTTTTTTATTGTCCTAATTTAGGCATTTAATTATATAATATTAAAAGACAGTATTATGTTGGGCGTGATAAGTAAGAGACACTTATTAAAAAATAGACTATTGAGAAATGCAGAAAAAGATTATAATAATAATTGGAATAAAAAGATAAAGATAGATGGGAGGAGTCTGATGATTATTGTTGGACATGCACATGCTTGTGGAATTTATTTAGAACCTCAATCGATTTTAGAAAATCTTAAGAAAGAAGAAAAAGAGTGCATATATGGAAAGAATATTGCTAAACTATTAAACTTATAGTGAAATAAACAGATATATGGATGTAAAATGAAAAGCATTGTACAAAATAAAGGAGGAAAATAAAATGAATCAAGTAATGGAGAACATATTAACAAGAAGAAGTGTAAGGGCGTTTAATGATAAAGCTATTCCAAGAGAGGAACTAGACCAAATTCTTAAGGCTGCTATTTATGCACCCAGTGGAATGAACCGTCAAACCTGGCAGTTTACAGCGATTGTTAATCAGGATAAAATTCAGGAATTAGCAGGACTCATTGAAAAGTCATTAAATCGTAAGGGCTATAACTTTTATAAACCAGCAGCTCTTGTTTTAACAAGTAACACTAAAGATAGTAATTGGGCAAAAGAGGATAATGCTTGTGCATTAGAAAATATGTTTTTAGCGGCTAAGTCTTTTGGAATTGGTTCTGTATGGATCAATCAACTTCAAGGTATTTGTGACGAGCCAGAGATCCGTGCTTTCTTAAAATCATTAGGCATTCCTGATGACCATGTGGTTTATGGTACAGCGGCACTTGGCTATGCTGAGAAAGAACCAAATGGGGCAGTTAATAAAACGGGTATCATCAAAATTGTAGACTAATTTGAAAGTATTGTGGAGGAGATTTTATGTCAAAATTAACTTTAGAAAAGGCAGAAGAAATATTAAGTAAGCATGTTACACAAGAGCACCTACTCATTCATTCCAAAGCAGTTAGTGTAGCAATGGGCGCTATGGCAAAATATTTTGGAGAAGATGAGGCTTATTGGGAAGCGATTGGTTATTTACATGATGTAGACTTTGAAAAATATCCTGAGGAGCATTGTCATCATGTGCGAGAGTTACTTGAAGGTGAAGAGGTGGAAGAAGAAGTAATTCGCGCCATTATTTCACATGGTTATGGAATATGTAGTGAGGAAGCTGAGCCACGAACTAATATGGAGAAAAGCCTTTTTACTGTGGATGAGCTGACGGGGATTATCATGGCAAATGCTTTAATGCGTCCTACAGGAATGGTAGGAATGGATTTAAAGAGTGTAAAAAAGAAGTTTAAAGATAAAAAATTTGCGGCTAAATGTAATCGTGAAGTCATTAAAAGAGGCTTTGAGATGTTAGGTGTTGAAGCAGATGTTGTCATGCAGTGTTGTATTGATGCCATGACAGAGCATATGGAGAGCTTAAAAATTGGTCCTAAAGAAGCTTAGCTTTTATGAGAGAGGGCTGATAATGTTGTTAGTAAATGATTATTTAAGGTGACATTTATGTTAAAAGCAAGTGGTGGCAGATGCCCAATTAACCATTTATAATCTAAGCAAGGAGTTGATGAATATGATTTTACAGGAAAAACTACAGATGCTTAGAAAAAAGAATGGGTATTCGCAAGAACAACTAGCAGATAAGTTGGGAATTGCTAGACAAACGATTGGTAAGTGGGAGAATGGGCAGGCTCTACCTGAATTAGGAGGACTTATTGCCCTAAGTAATCTTTATGGGGTAACCATAGACCGTTTAGTAAAAGATGATGATACGTGTAATAAAGCTTTATGCCAAAAAGGTGATGTAGATATTGATAAGGTCATAGATTTTCTTTTAGAAGCGAAGCGTCATACATATGCAGCAAAACACCATCAGGTTCAAAGCTCTAGAGAAGGTTCAGTGGATTATCAATATGAAAAAGAAGGCTATCTATATTATGATACCTATTTAGGAAGTGAGAAGTTTGCGGGTGAGGAAGCAGCTTGGCAAAATGGAGAGCCTATTTGGAGCATGAACTATGTTGGAAGAGTTTTAGGAGAGCAATTTAGCGGAGATTTTTTAAAAGAAGCCCTAAAAAGAGGAACCAAAGAAATGCCTTATCGAGGACCGGCAATCTATCAAAATGGGGACTATACTTATCATTGTAAAGTTGAAGGAGAGTTTGTATGGTTTCAGGGCTATGAGGAGATTTTTTATCAAAAGGAAAAAATTTATGAGTGCTATTTCCATGGTGGGAGGATGAGTTAGATGAAATGTATAGAACGGGTGGTAGAAACCAAAGATTATCTCACTAAATCTAATTTACCAACTAGTGATTATGTGATTAATCCTTACGTGGGGTGTCCTCATGCTTGCAAGTATTGTTATGCATGTTTTATGAAGCGCTTTACCAATCATAAAGAAGAGTGGGGCAGTTTTATTGATATCAAGAAATGTGATAAACCCATTAATCTCAAGAAAATAGAAGGAAAAACGGTTTTCTTATCGTCCGTTACAGATTGCTATAATCCGTATGAAGAAAAGTATGAGTTGACTCGAAATATTCTAAAACAGTTATTACATGCAAACTGTGAACTAAGTATTTCAACCAAATCGAAGCTTATTTTAAGAGATATAGAACTACTGAAAAAATTTCCACATCTTAAAGTTTCTATTTCAATGAACACGATTAATGAAGCATTTAGAAGTGCAATGGATCATGGCAGTACCATTGCTGAGAGAATGCAAACTATGAAAGAGTTACATGACGCAGGAATTTATACGATTTTGTTTATGTCCCCTATATTTCCTTATATTACAGAGTGGCAAGCAATCATAGAAGAAGTGAAAGACGATGTGGATGAGTTTTGGTTCGAAAATTTAAACTTACGAGGCAGTTATAAGAAAACGATATTAGATTATATAGAAATAAATTATCCTCAGTATGTAGAAGGTTATAATCAGATTTATAGAAAGAACCAAAAGGCTTATTGGGAGCAGTTGACGTTAGAGATAGATACTTTTTGTAAGGTGCAAAATGTGAAATTTATCAATTACTTTTACCATGAGCAATTGGTAAAGGCTAAGCTAGGTGATGTATGTTTAAAATAGGAGAGTTTTCTAAAATAACGCAGGTATCTATTAGAATGCTACGCTATTATGATGAACAAAAACTACTCATGCCTTGCAAGGTAGATCCTTCAACTGGATATAGGCTATATTCGGCAAGTCAGATAGATGAGTTGGGTCGTATTGTCATGTTAAGAGATATGGGATTTAGTATCAAAGAAATGCAAAAGTTACTACAGATACAAGGGCTGAAGAATACGAAATGGCAGGAGAAAATAGGCAGATTTGTCATGTATCACCCTGTGATACAGATAATCCACAAGAGTATGTCACCGAAATGCTTATTCCACTCAAAACTTCTAATAGAACATAACTAAAAACTTGTAAGCTTAGGGAGAATCTGAGTTTACAAGTTTTTTGATTTATTTATTATTTACATAGGTATTACACTCAGTTTATTCATATCATACGTTGGTTAGATACAATAAAGTGGCTATTGAAAAAAGAAGTGAGGCGCGTAAATGAGGGATAAATTAGAGTTTGATAGGAAAGTGAAACCAAATCAAAAGTCAGCAGATAGAAAATTTAGAGACGGTAATATACGAAGATTTCTAGAAAGTTCATTTAGACAAATTATTGCAGGATTTACAGTAACAATAATGGGGATTGTCATTCTTTTTAGTATAGGAGCGTATCAATTTAATAGTAGATTAACATCGCAAATAGCTTTAAGACAGACGATTAGTACAGCGACTATTCAAAATCTTAAGATTCAAAATGCACTCTATAAAATATGTATGACAACCGATGAAACACTAAAAAAGCAGTATCAACAGGAATTAAGTGAAACAGAGATCGCATTTCAGAAAAATTTAAAGATAATACATAAGCATGATAAAAGATACCAAAAACATGTGAATCAAATACAACAGTTATTGCAGACTGCGTTGCAATTTAGAAATCAAGCTGTGCTATATTGTAGACAGGGAAAAAGTAATGTGGCTATTATTTTGCTACAAAATAACTATTTTAGTAGAGTCCATGAAGTTGAAACCATCTTTGAAGAGATTAATGAGGATATGGATAGACAATTTAAGATGGTTAATAGACAATACCAAATAATATGGCTAAGCATGATAGGTATTTTATTTCTAATTATTTTAATCATTAGGGTATTAACAGCGAAGTATATTACACGTTTTATTAATGTCATAGAAGAAGCTATAAATTCTATTGTGAGTGTCATGGAAGAAATGGCCAAAGGTAATTTAGATATTCCTATTTTGTATACAGGGCGTAATGAAATAGGAAAACTCGCAGAGCAGCTTAGAAAAACTAAAGAGCAACTAAGGGCATATGTGGATAATATCGTAATGGTGATGAAGGCATTATGTGAAAAGAATTATAATATTACAGTTGATATGGCGTATCAAGGCAACTTTGCAGGGATAGGTAAGTCTTTAACTCAAGTGATTGATGCTCTAAATACGATGATTGTTGGGATACAAGCAATGTTTAGTACTGTGAAAAAAGATGCAGAGTCAATTCATCAGATCTCCCAAACGCTTATTGAAAGCTCAAATAAGCAAACAAAGTCCGTAGTTAGTTTATCTCAAACGATAGAAGAAATCACAATGGAAGTCGAAGAAAACACGAAGAATGCAGTAAGAGTAAAAGAAGATGCCACATATATGAAACAATCGCTTATCGAGTGTAAGGAGCAGATGACAGAAGTAGGGATAAAAATGACGGAAATGACGGATGCAACCAGTCAAATTGATACGATTATATTACTGATAGAAGCTATATCAAAGCGAACACATTTACTAGCACTTAATGTAGGGATTGAAGCAGCAAGGATGCAAAGCTATGGAAAAGGCTTTTCGGTGCTAGCTGATGAAATTAGGCAACTAGCAAAGCAAACAGAAGAAGCAGTGAATAAAACAAGGCCTTTAATCAATCGTTGTGTTGCATCAGCAGAGATGGGCAATCAAGTGACGAAGAAGATGGCATTAGCTGTAGATTCCCTAGATACAACTGTAGAGCAAGTGTTAGAACATGCACAAGGCGTTGCTATAGCTTCTGATAATCAGTATGGGGCACTACAAGCATTTCATAGCGATGTTGAAAAAATGACAGCAACTATTGAAGAAAATGCAAAGATTGCAGACAATCTTGAAAAACAAGGAGTATGCGCATTGAAAAATACGACACAAATTATGCAACAAGTTGAAACCTACTATAGCAGTAAATAGATTAGAAAAATACCGCGTATTATACTCATGAGTAGTATAGAAAAGGGCTAAGTCATTATGTAGAATAAAACCAGCTTGGAAAAATTATGTAGACTCTAAGCTGGTTTTTGGTTATGCACGAAATTCTTTTTTTCTAAGTTCTAAAGTAATCATTGTGAGTGATACAATACCTGCTAGTCCATCAGCAATAGGACCTGCATATAGAATCCCATCGATTCCCATAAATAAAGGTAAGATAATAAGTAGCGGTAACAAGAATAGAATTTGTCTTGTTAATGAAAGAAACACACCTTTTTTTGGTTTACCAATAGCCGTAAAGAAGTTAGAAGTAATTGGCTGACAGAAGTTAAGGAAAGTAAAGAATAAGAATACCTTAAAATACGTTATAGCAAATTGATAATAAGCGTCTGTTCCATTTCCAAAAAGTGAAATAATAGCTCTTGGAAAGACTTGAAACATGAAAAAAGCAAATAAAGAAAGCACAAATCCATAAAGCATGGCGCGCAAATAAGCTTTTTTAACACGAAGATACTTTTTGGCACCATAGTTGAAGCTGACAATAGGCTGTAAACCTTGTGAAAGCCCAATAATAAAAGAGAAGAAGAGCTGGTTAACCTTTGTAATAATCCCCGCACAAGCTAAAGGAATGGAAGCACCATAGATAGAAAGAGCTCCATAATAAGTGAGGGATTGATTCATAATGATTTGCACCACCATCATAGCGAGTTGATTGGTACAAGGAGCAGCACCTAATGACATAATCTTTAGGGTATATTTCTTATGTGGTATGAGGTGCTTTTTGGTAAGTGGTGCCGTTTTGTAATGACGAAGATAGTAAAGTGCCATAAAACCAGAAACAAATTGTCCAATGATGGTAGCGACTGCTGCACCTGCCATCCCCATATTCAGTCCAAAGACAAAGATAGCATCTAAAATCGTATTAATGATGGCGCCAATTAGATTACAAAACATGGTAAACTTTGGGCTGCCATCTGCACGAATCAGATGACCGGCACCTGCTGAAATAATTAAAAAAGGAAAGCCAATCGAAGTAATGCGTGTATAAACTTTGGCATAATTAAGCACATCATCAGGTGAGCCAAAAAGTTTAAGAAGTGGGGTTAAAAAAAGCTGAGTAATTAAGAAAAGCAGTGTACCCAGTCCAAGCATAAGCACAATGGCATTGCCCACATAGTGCATCGCTTCTTCTTTGTCACCTCGTCCCATGGTTAAGTTAAAGGCTGAAGCACCACCTATTCCAAAGAGCAGCGCGATAGCAACACAGGAAATAGACAGTGGAAATGAGATATTCGTTGCGGCATTTCCAAGTTCACCTACTGTACGGCCAATAAAAAATTGGTCAACAATGTTATATAAGGCACTAACAAGCATAGCAATAATACTTGGAACAGCAAACTGTGTGAGTAATTTATTGATGGGCTCAGTGCCTAGTGGATTAGTTTGTATTTTAGATGCTGTGTTATTCATTAGTGTAGGGCTCCTTTTGTATTTTCTACTAGTTGTCCTAGAATATAAAGGACTTCATTTTGTTTTGAAGGCTCAATGCCGTTCATTAAATCGTGATGCCAGGCATCAAGAACCTTTTCAAGAGGTTCTTTTAAAAGAAAACCTTTTGGTGTCATGTAGATGCGATTATAACGCAAGTCATCTTGAACTTTGACTTTAATAATATAATTCTTCCTAAGTAAAGACTGAATAATACGCGTTACAGCAGATTTATCTAGAGCAGCATGAACACTCAGTTCATCTTGCGTCATTCCATCCTTTTTATAAAGTGCTAGTAAAATAGGCACTTCAGAAGCAACCACATTATACTTTTTTAGTTCTTTGTTAAGATAAATTTGACTTTTCCGATGGAGAATGGAAATGAGTTTTCCAATACGTTCACTCATAAAATCACCTTTATATAATATTAGTTGATAGTCAACTAGATTAGGCTATCACTAGATAGTTGACTTGTCAACTAACGGCCCGAAGATTTGAAAAGAGTAGGAGAGGGTGTAGGAAAAGGGCAGATAATATGATATGATTTAGAAAAGAATTTATGTTTAGCGAGGAGTGAACCAGAGGAAGCTATATGAATGAACGTAATTTAAAGTGTTTTATTAAAGTTTATCAACTTGGAAGTTTACATAGAGCAGCTCAAGAGTTATATTTGTCCGTACAAGCATTGAGTCGAATTATCAGCAAATTAGAAGAGGAATTAGGAGAAGTGTTGTTTATTCGCTCCAATAGTGGATTGTATCCTACACCAGCAGCAGATAAACTTAAAGATCATGCTGAAATTATTTTAGAGCAGTATGAAAAAATTAAACTAGATATAGGAAGAAGTGAGGATGAAGAGGTTTCTACCTTAAGGATTGCTTCAACCTATGCGGTGCTTAAATATTTATCAGTAGATTTCATTAAAAGTTTTTATAAAGAATATCCTAATATACGATTAAACTTCGTAGAATATCCAGAATATCCGATTTATGAGATGCTTAAAAAGGGACAAATTAATGTCGCTTTTTTACCGTTACCAATAGATGTTAAAACATTTGATATGGTCTACTGCTTTAGTCACAGATATTGCGCAGTGATGAATAAAAAGCATCCATTAGCCAATAAGAAAATTTTAGAGTATAAAGATTTAAATGGTGTGCCTTTAGCACTTAAGGGGCATGAGTATTCGATTTTCTCGGGTAATATCAACCGCTTTATTAAGGGAGGGCTTAAACCCATCATTTTACTTGAAACGAGTGATGATTCAATTATTATGGATGCCGCCAAGAAGGATTGGTGCGTAGGGATTACTGCAGATTATTTGGCAAAGGAATATGCAGATGAACAAGTCGCCATTATTCCTTTTTCAGATGAAAGTTATGTGAGAACCATCTTTTTAGCATGGAAAAAAGGGCAAAAACTGAGTATGAAGGAAAAACAATTCATTCATTTTGTCCTTAAATGGCTGGATGTAGATAAAGAACTCGAATAGTATCAACAAAATGTTGATACATGAAACGGGATTGTTGATACCTCAGTGAGGCTAGCCGACTATATAATAAGGGAAAAGAGAAATGACAAACTTGTCATTAAAGAAAAATATTTGGAGGGGAAAAAATGGCTGCAAAGATTTTTTATCAGCAAGACTGTAATTTAGATTTATTAAAAGGAAAAACAATTGCGATTATTGGGTATGGTTCACAAGGACATGCACATGCGCTTAACCTTAAAGAATCAGGGTGTAATGTTATCATTGGTCTTTATGAAGGGTCTAAATCAAAAGCAAAAGCTGAAAAACAAGGCTTTAAAGTATACAATACAGCAGAAGCTGCTAAAATGGCTGATATCATCATGATCTTAATCAACGATGAAAAACAAGCTGATATGTACAAAAAAGATATCGAACCAAACTTAGAAGAAGGTAATATGTTAATGTTTGCTCATGGTTTCAACATTCACTATGGATGCATTGTACCACCAGCAAATGTAGACGTAACCATGATTGCTCCAAAAGCACCAGGTCATACAGTACGTAGTGAATACCAAGCAGGTAAAGGAACACCTTGTCTTGTAGCTGTACATCAAGATGCTACAGGAAAAGCTTTAGAAATGGCACTTGCTTATGCAGCAGGTATTGGTGGGGCTAGAGCTGGTGTACTTGAAACAACATTCCGTACAGAAACAGAAACAGACCTTTTCGGTGAACAAGCTGTACTTTGTGGTGGTGTGAGTGCATTAATGCAAGCTGGTTTCGAAACATTAGTAGAAGCTGGATACGACCCAAGAAATGCTTACTTCGAATGTATTCATGAAATGAAATTAATCGTAGACTTAATTTACCAAAGTGGTTTCGAAGGTATGAGATACTCTATCTCTAATACAGCTGAATATGGTGATTACATCACAGGACCAAAAATTATTACAGAAGACACTAAGAAAGCAATGAAGAAAGTACTTGCTGATATTCAAGATGGTTCATTTGCTAAAGAGTTCTTACTCGATATGTCAGAAGCTGGTCGTCAAGTACACTTCAAAGCAATGCGTAAACTTCATGCAGAACATCCATCTGAAAAAGTGGGTGCAGAAATTAGAAAATTATATAGCTGGAATAACGAAGAAGATAAATTTATCAACAACTAATCAGTTTGGTTGGTAATGAGTTAGTCATACATAATATTATTTTGGCAAGATAAATATAAGGGGAAAATAGCTAGTTGCATTAGAAAAGTAGAGGCAACTAGCTATTTTTATTTTAGCTAATCTTATTCTCTTGTGCCCAGGTACTTATTTTTTCATAGGTTGGGAGGAAAACACGATACTTGCGGCCAAGCCTAACAATACTATGAACTAGACCATTAATTTCAGAAAGTCCACCTTTTTGGACATCTCTTTGCATAGAAGTGGTAGAATCTTTGGCTAGTCCATATAGGATATTCAGATTGATTTCTTTGAGGTTACATTCAAAAGTAATGCCCATAGCTTTTCCTAAAGTTTCAACCTCTTCAATAAGCTGAATAAAAGTGTCTTGTTTTTCACCAGGCACCATAAAATCGCCACCTGTTGCGTTATAGTATAGACCAGCAGCTCCCATTGGTGAAACAAAGCTAAATTTTTGAAGGGCTTCACGCAGTATGTGTTCTGTAAAATGACCTTCAATAGAAGAAGCATTTAGATCTTTTTCCACTTGTAAAGCAAGCGATTCTAACTTATGAGGCTGACCTTTGCGATAACCAAAATAAATCTTAAAAATATCAGCAGGTTGGTTAATAATACCAGGTGATTGAATGAAACCAACAATATAAACGCAACCACTTAGAACGGTGCAGTTTGGACAAGCTTTTTGAAGCACTTCACCTGTATCAAATACATTTAAGATAGGAATGACCAAAGTTTGAGAGGTTGCGATACGGTTAATGAAAGTACTGACTTCCTTAAGGGAATAATATTTCACACAAACAAAGATAATATCAGGTTTATCTTGATAGTCTGCCATGGTATAAGCCTGAATAGGATGAATAAAGAGTGTACCATTTTTCTTAGAATGAATGGTAAGACCAGTTTCTTTTAGAGCATTTAAATGATTACCTCGGGCAATAAAGGTAACATCATGCCCATTATGCGCTAAATAGCCACCAATGCAAGCTCCAGTTCCGCCAGCACCAATGATTAAATACTTCATATTTTTTTCACTTCCTTGTTAGATGATTAATTAAGTAGCATTAAGGAGATACTTACCATTTCATTATAAAAGTGAAACTATAAGATGACTAGACTATTATGAAAAAAGTGTCAAAACGAAGTGAAACACATGAAATCATAAAAATCCAACAATAGGAACTTGCATTATTCAATAAAATTACTTAAAATAGTGCTTCTGGGAAAAGAGACTAAAAGATTCTATAGAAAATAAGGGGGGCGACATATGGGAAAGGAAAATACCTATAAAGAAAATAGTGTTTTACTATTGGAAAAAGGGAAAAAAGGTATTTTGCATATGGTGTTTGGACGATTTATTATTGTGCTGATTTCTCTTTTAGCGCAATTTATTTTTATGATTTATGTATTTGGTTCTTTTAGTAACTATATTCATCTTATTTTTAGTGGGACGGTGATTTTTAATATCATTATTGTGATTTACTTGTTAAATACGGAGGATAATCCTTCCGTTAAAAATACATGGTTAATATTAGGAATGATTTTACCCATTCTAGGAATCTTTCTTTATGTATTTAGTCGATTTGATATTGGACACCGTGCAGCTAAGAAGAGACTGATGAATATGCAAAAGCATACCGAACAGTTTATAAGTGATGATGAATGCATACTAGAGGAAGTTAAACACAAGGATAAAGCATTTTATAATATTGCTTCCTATATTCGTAGTACGGGAAGTTTTCCTATTTATAAGGAAGATAAGGTAACCTATTTTTCGATTGGTGAAGAAAATTTCGAGGCAATCATCAAAAAGATAGAACAAGCTAAAAAATTTATCTTTTTAGAGTACTTTATTATAGAAGAAGGCTATATGTGGGGAAGAATTTTACGCATTTTAGCAGAGAAAGTGCAACAAGGGGTAGAAGTACGAGTGATGTATGATGGCACTTGTGAGTTCTCTAGATTGCCCCATTCTTATCCTAAAAAATTAGAGGAGTTAGGCATTAAATGTAAAGTATTCTTGCCCATTATGCCCATTGCTTCTACTTTATATAATTATAGAGATCATCGAAAAATTCTTGTAGTGGATGGCAAAGCTGCCTTTACAGGTGGGGTTAACCTAGCGGATGAATATATTAATGAAAAGCAAGTTTTTGGACATTGGAAAGATAATGCAATCATGGTAGAAGGAAAAGCTGTGGCTAGTTTTACCAGTCTATTTCTTGAAATGTGGAATATGGATGAAAAGCAAGAGGAAGATTATAGACCATGGCTATTGCCTTCCTATGAAAAGCAGTTTGATGAAATAGCCTATACAGAGGAAAACAAAGGCTATCTTATTCCTTATGGAGATGATCCACTAGATGGTGAACATGTTGGGAAAATGGTTTATATTGATATACTTAATCATGCAAAAGATTATGTGTACATTATGACACCGTATTTGATTTTAGATGGAGAAATGGAAAGCGCAATAGCATTTGCAGCAAAGAGGGGGGTGAAGGTTAAACTCATTTTGCCACATATTCCAGATAAAAAGTACGCTTTTGCATTAGCACTGAATTATTATAAGATTTTGCTTAAAGCAGGGGTGGAAATCTATGAATATACACCGGGATTTGTCCATGCAAAGACATTTGTAAGTGATGATCAAAAAGCAGTGGTTGGAACCTTTAACTTAGACTATCGTAGTTTATATCATCATTTTGAATGTGCCACCTATATGTATGAGGTATCAGCCATTGATACCATTAAAAAGGATATAGAAGACACTTTGGAAAAATGTCAGAAGATGAATTTTACAAACTATAGAAAAGGTAGAATAGGACTGATTTTAATAGGTAAAATTTTAAAATTTGTGGAGCCACTTATGTAAGGCTATTGAATCTTGAAAGGCATTGAATCCTGATAAGTAAAAAGAATTGCAACCTAAAACAAAGGAAGCAATTCTTTTTTGATTTAGTTAATGATAATAGCAGTTGCGTCAAGAACATTATCATAAATCCATTGGGCGTTAGGAACGGCTAGGCGAATACAACCATGGCTAATGGCAGCACCTAATGTATCATTGATAATTTCGGTTCCTTCTGGATTAAAAAGTACAGAATGATAGTAATAGCTGCCTTGGATGCGTGTGGCATATTTAACGCGATAAGTATCAGAGCCAAAGTATGGTTTTCGCCCTGTTACATAGAAGGTGCCTTTGATGGTAGGGGTATCAGGTGCACCTACTGTACAACGCCATTTATAAAGCTGCTTCCAAGTATTGCCATTGATTTTATTAAAAATGTAAGTATATTTATTTTCTAAGTCAGTGGTTATTAAGTTATTGGTTGGACTTTTAATGGCATTGGAATTTACAAAGCGAAGCATATCTGTGGTGAAGTAAGTGAAGTCATAAGCATTAGGCGCACTGCCGTCATCGGTTAAAAAGTAAGAAAAGATATAGCCATTACGATTATTGTAAATCACTTTGCTCCAATCTCCAACAACGGACAAAACTTGTACCTCGGAGCCTTTTGGAACAATGGTATAAGGATTAGATTCAGCTGTTGGATAAGAATGTAAAAGAACATCTCGATAAGGATACTTTGTAGTGGATAAAAAGGAAGCATAAATATAGCCTTGTATTTTATTATAAAGGACTAAATACCAATCTTCTTCAGCATCAAGGACTTGAACTTTAGTTTCTGCTGGAATGACAGCTAATATATTAGAAGAAGTTGATTTACTTTCTCTTAGATTAACTGTTGTAGTGGTATATTTATAAGAATTCACTGGAGTTGCAGGATAAATTTCAGAATGCGCTACGGAAATAACACGAAACTTATTCATCAGTTACCACTCCTTATATGGAAATAGTTGGATTCTATATAGCGTATGAAAAAATAAAAAATTTGTGAGAGAAAAGTAATAGGGGATTTAATAAATAGAGGTGTTGGGACAAAAGGAACAGGAATTGGCATTGCTTTCTCCAATAGCCTTTAGTTGTATTAAGAGAAATACTTGGTATATATAAAATATTATAAAAATAATTAAAGTATGATAAAATGGTTAAGTTAAAACAATTAATTTTTTAGATATGAGGAGAAAAAAATGAATGAAAACAATTTTACAGAAGGAAGCATTCCTGCTAAATTAGTTCAGTTTATGCTGCCTATATTAGGCGCGCTAATTTTACAAGCCATGTATGGTGCTGTAGATATTATGATCGTAGGATGGTTTGGTACAACAGAAGGAATTTCAGCTGTATCAACAGGAAGTAGCATTGTGAATTTAGTTATATTTACAGTTGCAGGATTAGCAATGGGAATTACCGTTATGATTGGACGTTATTTAGGTGAAAAAAAGGGACACTTAGTGGGAAAGGTCATTGGAGGCGCTATTTGCTTTTTTATTGTTTTGTCTATTATCGTTTCCGTGTTTATGGTGCTATTTGCTAGGCCGTTAGCTTGTTTAATGCAAGCACCTGAGTCTACAATAGACTTAACAGTGGATTATGTAAGGATTTGTGGTGGCGGTATTTTATTTATTATTGCTTATAACGTGATTAGCAGTATCTTTAGAGGCTTAGGAAACTCTAGATTACCATTAATATTTGTAGCTATTGCTTGTATAACGAATATTATAGGGGATTTAGTATTTGTAGCCATGTTTCATATGAATGTAGTAGGTGCAGCACTGGCTACAGTCATGGCGCAAGCTGTAAGTGTTATTTTATCTTTAGTGATTATAAGAAGAGAAAAGCTTCCCTTTACTATGAAAAAGTCAGATATTCGATTTAATAAAGAAATATTAGACTTTCTAAAAGTTGGGATGCCCATTGCTTTTCAAGAGATTTTAACAGAAGTTTCTTTTTTAGCGTTGTGTGCTTTTAGTAATCGCTTAGGACTAGAGGCTTCATCAGGCTATGGGGTGGCAAGTAAAATTGTAAGTTTTGTGATGCTTATTCCAGGCTCACTCATGCAATCTATGTCTTCTTTTGTGGCACAAAATGTGGGAGCAGGCAAAGAAAAGAGAGCAAAAGAAGCAATGTTTATAGGCATGATAATTGGGTCAAGTATTGGAGTAGTTATTGGCCTTATTGCATTCTTTAAAGGGGATATGCTAGCATACTTGTTTGCAAGTGATGCCAAAGTAGTGCTTAGAGCTGCTGAGTATTTAAAAGGTTTTAGCTTAGAAGCGGTAATTACTTGTATATTATTTAGTTTTATTGGTTATTTCAATGGGCATAGTCAAACGATATTTGTCATGAGTCAAGGAATTGCTCAATCTTTTTTAGTAAGACTACCTATGTCTTATTTTATGAGTATACAACCTAATGCAAATCTAACAATGATTGGTCTTGCAGCACCTACAGCAACGATCTTTGGAATTGTGGTTAATGTTATTTTCTATATGATTTATAATCAAAAGATCAAAAAGGCACAAAATGCAAATCTAACCATTGAGTAAAAGCACTAGGTAGGGTCTAAAGTAAATCATACAAAGCAATGAGTGATTGGAATATAGCCAATGATTAGGGGGAATCATGGAAAACTTAATTTTTAGTTTAAATGCGACCATGCCAGTTTTTTTATTAATGGTGATTGGATATGTGTTAAAGCAGTTTGATATTTTTGATGAAGTATTTGCAAGTAAAGTTAATAAATTCGTATTTAAGATTACCTTACCAGCGTTAGTATTTAAGGAGTTATCTACAGCGAATTTTTATGAAATGTGGGACATGAAGTTTGTTGTGTTTTGCTTTGTGGCCTCTTTATTAAGTATTTTGGTGGCAGTAGGACTTTCTATGCTGATTAAAGACGAGTCTGTAAGGGGTGAGTTTGCACAAGCTTCTTATAGGAGTAGCTCTGCGCTTCTTGGGTGTGCCTTTGTACAAAATATTTACGGTTCAGCAGGGTCGGCTTCATTAATGATTATTGCGGCGGTGCCACTATATAATGTAGCAGCTGTTTTAATCTTAAATTTTATGAAACCAAATAGAGGGAAAATGAGCAAAACACTCATTCAAAAGACGGTAATAGATGTTATAACGAACCCTATTATCATTGGCATTGTTCTTGGAATGGGATGGTCATTATTAAAGATCCCTCAAACGACAATTATGTCTAAGACCGTTATTAATGTTGCAAATCTTGCCACACCACTTGGACTTATGGCACTAGGTGCAGATTTTGATTTTAAACAATCTAAGGAAAATATAGGACTTGCTATAGCAAGTAGTGGACTCAAACTAGTTGGTTTTACAAGCGTTTTTTTACCATTAGCCGTTCTTTTAGGGTTTAGAGAAGAGAAGCTGGTGGCTATTTTAGTCATGCTTGGGGCAGCAACCACTGTTTCTTGCTTTGTTATGGCACGCAATTTGGGGCATAAAGGGACATTGACTTCTACGACGGTTGTTTTAACAACCATTGCAAGTGCATTTACCTTGACTTTTTGGCTTTTTATACTAAGAAGTTTTGGACTCATTTAAAAATGAACCATCAATTTGAAGGTTAAAGTGGGGGATAAGGGTGAAATTTATTATTGAGCAATCGGATGAATGGAATGAAGTAGAAATTCGAGTGCGTTGCAATCAAATGACCAAGCCTTTAGAGAAGTTGATTGAACAGATTCGTTTGTTTGGCTTTTCCATATCAGGGGAAAAAGATGGGCAAAATTATCAGATTAACTTAGAACAAATTCTGTATTTTGAGGCAGTGGATAATAGAAGTTATGCTTATTGCGAAGATGAAGTGTATGAGTGTAAAGAGAAGCTCTATGAACTAGAAGAGCGTTTAAGTGCTATGAATTTTCAAAGAATTAGTCGTAGTTGTATCATTAATATCTACAAACTGATTAGTATTCGCACCTTGCTAAATGGGAAAATAGAAGCCACTTTAGAAAATGGTGAAAAGGTCATTGTCAATCGCCATTATGCGGAAGAATTAAGAGAAAAAATCAATCGTCAGGGGGAAATGGCATGAAAACGTTAAAAATGTATTGGATGATTGATTGTTATGCATTTACAATGGTTTGTTTGATCAATGCTTTACTGGTAGTGTGCGGTTTATCAGATGACGCATCATCAATCGTTAATGTGATTCCTATATTTGCAGCAACCACGCTTGCGGCATTTTTGATGTATTTAACAGATAAAATATGCAAAGAAAAAAATGTCATGCGCCATGTATTTCGTTTGGTGGATATTATGATTCCAGTTAATCTATTTCAAATTCTTTTTTATGAGGTTCAAATGGGAATAAAAGAAATAGTAATTAATATAATCATGTGTCTTATATTTTATATCATTGTGTATTTGATGATGGTAGTGAGTTGGCACGAACAAGACCAAAAAGTCAATAAAAGTTTAGAAAAGATAAGAGCTAGAAAAAGGAATAAGTGAAATTAAAAGCCAGGTGTGCATTTCGGGTAGTGAAATGTGCATTTGGCTTTTGTTTTTTAACACAGAACCTAAAGAAATACTATACTGCTATTAATGAAGAAGGAAGAGGGAGGCAAAGAGATGATGGTTTATTTTTTATGGATAGTATGTGTAGGGATAGAGTTAGGATTAGGAATATGGAGTATTAAAAAGAAATCCACTGCGCTAAAGGAAAAAGCTAAGGCAAGCTTTATTTTTAAAATGGATAGCTGAGGGAGAAACATTAGCTTATGAGATGATTAGAAATTACCTATCCGTAATTGCGAGAGTGACGGGATATGATGCCTGTGATACTTATGAGTATTTAGAAAATAGTTTTGAAGACGTCATATGGGACTGGGGATATTTAGCCATGATATTAGGTCACAGTCAGTTTTAGAAAATATCATAAATGCTAAGAAATAAAATGACATTCTTAATAAAAATAGATAACAAATAACTTGGATGCTATATTTTCTTTGTGTTATTTGCATAACTTGTGCTATAATAAAAAATAGTAGAATGCAACATTAGGGAGGGAAAAGCAAGATTATGTATTATATACCAGATGAAACGACTAAATGTGGCTATTATGAATGTAAAGAATGTGGCACAAGGTTTTTATCCTTACATTTGGAAGAAGTGATTCCTTGTCCTTATTGCGAAAGAGACTTTGATCCAGAGATTGGGCCTGATGAAGAGATGATTAAAAGTCATGCGCAAGCCACCTTAGCAAAGGTTATTGTAGGAGAAGATGTGGAAAAATGGGATAAACTATTAAGTTTAGCAATTACTGGCGGAGATGAAGAGTGGCTATAGTAAGCTAAGACTGTTATATGTAAAAGTCATATAGCAGTTTTTTTAATGAAAAAATTTTTTAATCAAAAAAATAAATTTGTGCTATAAAAATAAGAGATATTTGTAAAAATAGAAATAGATTGTAAGAAAATATGAGGTTAGCAAAGTGAAGAAACAAATTAAAGCATGTATAGAGTCAATGAAAAATACGTCTATAAATCGCTATCGAAACTTTAACGAGAAGAATTTTATTCCATCAAGTGGGCTAGTGTATTGGCTAGCGGCTGGGCTCATTTCATTGGATGTGGCACATGATTATGGCGGAATCATCTTACCGATTTGGCTAGGGCATCTGATCATTTTTTTAGGGTGCATTTTAGCTGCATTTTTTATCAGAATGATTGCTGCATGGTTTATAGTGTTAATGGTTAGATTGTTTACAGATAAGAATAAAATTGATGAATTAATTGCTATTATTGGCATGGTCATTGTGATTGCAGGTTGTGTATCTTATTTTTCGTTTAAGATAGAAGGCTCTATCGTTACAATAATGAGTGTGATAGTAGGAATTATATTATTATTTTATTTTAAATGCTTATGGTCACTTGTAATTGGAAAGCGAGTCACTAGGTTTAATATAGAGGTCATTATTCTAGGAACAATTTTTGTGTTAGTAGGTGCTGCCTTTTTAAATAGTGAGGGATATGAGGATACGTATATTAATACGTATTTAAAGTTAGATAAAGTAAGAAATAATCAATCAGAAATTGAAAAACAAAATTTTCAAAAAGCTATTTCAGGTGGACGTTATCGTGTGGAATCAATAGAATATAATACGCAAGATGCACCACTTGTTTCAGAAACTGTTAATCTCAAAGGCTATGCGCAAAATAAAGGGATTGTAGGGTATATTAAGAAAAAGTATCAAGGATATGACTTAGATGAGGTGCCCCTTAGAGGTAAGATATGGTATCCAAAGGAGGGGGGACATTATCCTACTCTATTTATTGCTCATGGAAATCATGATTATAAGGAGCAATCTTATTTAGGCTATGAGTATTTAGGAAGATACCTAGCGAGATTTGGTTATGTTGTGGTTTCTATTGATCAAAACGCATGTAACTTGTTAAAGAATGAAAATGATGCAAGAGCTATTCTACTTCTTGAGAATATAAAACAAATAAAGCAATATAATGAAGAAAAGGATAGTCCTTTATTCGGAAAAATTAATATGTTAGAGTTAGCCATAGCGGGTCATTCAAGAGGAGGAGAAGCTGTAAGTGTGGCATATCTTCTAAATGGTGAAGGGGTTAATCCGAATAATGGTAAAACAAAGCTCAACTATGACTTTAATATACGTTCGATTATTGCTATTGCCCCAACGGTGGATCAATATAAACCAACCAGTAAATCAGTTCAACTTGAGGATGTGAATTATATGGTCTTGCATGGTGCCAATGATCAAGATGTTTATCAGTTTAGTGGACTTAAGCAATATAAGAATATTCGTTTTACTGGAAAAGGAGATTATATTAAAACAGCTCTTTACTGTGCAGGATGCAACCATGGACAGTTTAATTCAAGGTGGGGAACCTATGATCAATCAGGTCTTTTTAGAAAAGTGCTTAATGTGAAAAACTTTGTGAGTGAAAGAGAGCAACAGCAAATTGCGGAGATTTTTATTAAAATATTCTTGGACTGTACTTTAAAAAATGATCAAACGAATCAAAGGCTACTCGAAGATTGCAACGCCTATTTAGAATACTTGCCTAAAACTTTATATATTCAAAGCTATCAGAAATCTGATTTTATAACCTTATGTAATTTTGAAGAAGATATAAGCTTGGAAAGTGGCACTATGGAGGGGGTAACCATTGAAGTAAGTGGTGGTGACATATGGACAGAAGGAATATATCCTGCTGAAGTACCAAGGAGTAACACAGCGATGTATTTGCAATGGAGTCATAATAGAGTGCCAACAGTAACTCTTTTAACACCCGATATTGACTTAACAAAGCGAAACTTACAAGTTGATTTAATGGATTTAAGAGAAGATTTTAAAGAAGAAAAAGTCTATATTCAAGAGGTTAAAGCAGTACTTGAAGATGCAAATGGCAACCAGGCAGAGGTTCATTTAAAGGATTATGCGAGTTTGTATCCAGCATTTTTAGTTAGACTGAATAAATTACAATATCTTTTAGGGCAGGTGGAATACAAGCATCAGTTTCAAACAGTGAGTATTCCATCAAAAGCCTTTCAAACTAGCCAGGCTCTGTCATTAGGGCATGACATTGACTTAAGACATATTCAAAAAATCATGTTTACTTTTTATGGAGAAAGCGGCAAAGTAGCCATTGATGAGATTGGATATTAACCTTCCCATTTGGGAAGGTGTTTTTTTATGGTAAAATAGTGTTAAGCGACTTATAAAGAAGAAAAGGCTGACTATTTTAGCAGCAAATTAAGAAGAGGATGAATAGGCGTATGATGATTAAAGAAGCATTAAATGAACAATTAGAATGGATTTATAAACTTTATATGGAGACCTTCCCAGAAAATGAACGTAAACCATTTAAGCTCATGCAAGAAAAAGCAAAAGAAGGCAAGATGGAAATATTGGCTATTGAAAAGGAAGGAAGGCTAGTTGGTTTAGCGATAACCATTTTATATCGAGATATGGTTTTATTGGATTATTTTGCAATGCATCAAAATGAGAGAGGAAAAGGATTAGGGGGACAGGCCATAGAGCAACTCAAAAAGCGTTATCAAAATAAGCGCCTATTTTTAGAAATTGAAATATTAGACGAAAAGGCAGATAACTATGATGAACGTGTGAGAAGAAAAGCTTTTTATTTAAGTCATGGACTAGCTGAAGCCAAAATATATGTGCTTCTTTTTGGAGTAGAGATGGAGCTTTTAACGGTGCAGGGTCAAATAAGTTATGAAGAGTATAAAAGGGTGTATACGAGCACTTTTGGAGAAACATTTGAAGATAAGATTCAGTTATTAAGTTAATTTTACGGGGAAGGAGAATAAATAGTTGGGGAAGAAACGACGCAAAATCAATTCCATTCATTACGGTGGGGCTATTCTTGGAAGTGGTGTAGTAATAGGTGGTTTAGGATTAGGCTTAAGTAAAGTAGCATTATGAATGCCAAAATTGTGGCAATAGAAGAGTGCAAGAAAAAGACGTCAGTTGTAATCATTGTGGGTGTCAATTTAAAGAATGATAGCTCTATTCATTATAAATAAGGTGGGATAAGGAATGAAACAATTAAGTGTTAAAGATCAAAGTTATGAGGTTATAAAATTATTAGGCCATGGTAAAGGAGGGTATTCTTATTTAGTCACTGATGGCAAGAAGGAATACGTATTAAAGCAAATACACCATGAGCCTTGTAGTTATTATCAGTTTGGCAATAAAATTGAATCTGAAAAAAAGGATTATAACCGTCTAATTGAAACAGGCATTAAAATGCCTAAGATGTTGGCTATTGATGAGGAAAAAGAAACCATTCTTAAAGAATATATAGAGGGGCCAACTATTTATGACTTAGTACAACAAAATCAAATAGAGGAGAAATTTGTGAAGCAAGTCAAACAGATGTGTGACATACTTTACCCATTAGGCATTAACATTGATTATTTCCCTACAAACTTTGTCGTACAAGAAGGACAGATTTATTATATTGATTATGAATGTAATGATTATATGGAAGAATGGAACTTTGAAAACTGGGGGATTAAATACTGGTCTCAGACACCAGAGTTTTTAGAATATGTAAAGGAACACAGCGAAAAATAAAGTATAGAAATAAAGTATAAAATAGAAAATAAATCAAAATCATTGTATAATGACTATGAAAATAAATTAAAGAGAGGACTATGAGAGATGACAAAAGATTTAACAGAAGGTAGCCCATTTCGATTAATTATTGGATTTGCATTGCCACTACTATTTGGTATGCTGTTTCAGCAGTTTTATAGTTTGGTGGATACAATGATTGTAGGCAAATTGCTAGGGGCTAATGCACTAGCAGCAGTGGGTTCGACAGGGTCAATTAACTTTTTGATTCTAGGATTTTGCAATGGTTTGTGTTCAGGATTTGCCATGCCCGTAGCAAGAACATTTGGAGCAAAAGATTATGGCAAGATGAGAAAGATTGTAGCCAATAGTGCATGGCTAAGTGCTATTTTTGGCGTGTTGATGACCAGTGTAACTACTTTGTTTTGTAGAAAAATTTTAGAACTTATGGGGACGCCAAGTGATATTTTAGAAGGGGCTTATCAGTATATTGTGATTATCTTTGCAGGGATTCCAGTAACCTTTCTATATAATATGCTATCTGGGATCATTCGTTCAGTGGGAGATAGTCGTACCCCTGTAATTTTCCTAGCTTTAGCGTCTATAATTAATATTATCTTAGATATTTTATTTATTGGAGTAATGCACACTGGTGTTAGAGGGGCAGCCATTGCCACTGTTATTTCGCAAGCGGTTTCTGGAGTGGCTTGTTTGATTTATATGAGTCAGAAGTTTGAAATTTTACATATAACAAAAGCAGAATGGAAGTGGGAAAGAAAGCTGATTAAACTTTTATGTATTGATGGGATTCCTATGGGACTCCAATATTCCATTACAGCAATCGGTAGTGTCATTTTACAAACTGCGGTTAATTCATTGGGAACGGTAGCAGTGGCTTCCATGACAGCGGCTATTAAGCTTTCTATGCTATTTTGTACACCTTTTGATGCCTTGGGTTCTACGATGGCAACTTATGGGGGACAAAATATTGGAGCAGGAAAAGTGGAGCGTGTTGGCAAAGGACTTAAGTCAGCTTGCATCATCAGCTTTATTTATTCAGTCATTGCTTTTGTGATATTAGCATTAGGCGCTTCTAAATTACTTCTTTTATTTGTCAATACCAATGAAACAGAGATTATTAAAAATGCGACTTTATTTATCCTCATTAATAGTGGGGCGTATATCTTATTAGCACTAGTAAATGTCGTTAGATTTATGATTCAAGGTATAGGATTTGGGCAATTTGCCATGTATGCAGGACTTTTAGAGATGATTGCCAGAACGCTTGCAGGTCTATTTTTAGTTCCTATCTTTGGCTTTGTAGGGGCATGTATTGCTAGTCCACTAGCGTGGTTATTTGCAGATTGCTTCTTGATTCCAGCTTACAGAAGGTGTATTAAAATTTGTGAGAACACACAAAATAAGCAGCTACAGGTCTAATTTTTTACAGTATAGCGGATTAAACGTTATACTGTATTTTTTATGGGTAAAAAATGGTGGACCAAATGTTATTAAAGGGGTTACTTATCATTTTAGGGATTATTTTACTAATAGGCATTATCCTATGCAAAAAACGCAGGAAAATAAGAAAGTTTACACCAAAATCGATTATAGCCCTATAAAGGCTGGAGAAGGTCAAAAGCATAGTGTACTTAAAGAGGTAAAAGATGCTTCCAAGGAGTTAGGAGTGGAACAGTGTAAAGTTTATAGCCCAAGTGAAGGGGGAAAGACTTGTGTCATTTATATGAACTATGGAGGCTGGAATGTACAAGATGAAAGTATGGGCCAGCAGGTTTACGATTTTTGTGAAAAAGAAGGCTACAGCTTTATTCGTTTTGCTAAGGCTAGAGGGGAAGGCCAGTATTGCACCGAGACTATTTGGAAGAACATAATCTGATGATGTTCAATGAGCTGGTTCTGACAGGTCAGCTTTGGACGTATCTTGCGGAGTTGAATGAGCCGGCAAAAACAGCTTGAAATAATTAAAAAACATAGAATTATTGCCGATAATGTGGTATACTAACCATAGTTAAATGTATTTTTGAAATTTGACAGGAGGAGAGTAGATGCGATACCTTTCAGTTGTTGAGATGGCGAAAAAGTGGAATGTGTCCGAGCGTAGTGTAAGAAATTATTGTGCCCAAGGACGTGTGTCGGGAGCATTTCTTATCGGAAAGACATGGAATATTCCAGAAAATGCAGAAAAGCCGGAGCGTTCCAACAAGAAGAAAGAGCAGCCGGCTACTCTGCTGGATATTTTGCAGGATGAGAAAGCAAACAAATACTCTGGCGGTATTTATCATAAGACACAGATTGATTTAACATATCATTCAAACCATATTGAAGGCAGCCGCCTGACTCACGATCAGACTCGATATATATTTGAGACAAATACCATTGGTGTAGAAAAAGAAGTGCTCAATGTAGATGATGTGATTCAAACGGCAAATCATTTCCGATGTATTGATATGATTATAGATCATGCAAACGCGGTACTGACGGAAAAACTTATCAAGGAACTGCATCTGATTCTGAAAAACGGTACTAGTGATTCCAGAAAAGATTGGTTTGCTGTTGGGGATTATAAAAAATTGCCAAATGAAGTTGGCGGTATGGATACTGCACTTCCGGAAGAAGTTGCCGATAGAATGAAAAAATTGCTGACAAAGTACAACGGCAAGGAAGAAAAGAATTTAGAAGATATTTTGGAATTTCATGTGAAGTTTGAGAAAATCCATCCGTTTCAAGACGGCAATGGTCGTGTCGGTCGGTTGATTATGTTTAAAGAGTGTTTAAAGTATAATATTGTTCCATTTATCATCGAAGATAATTTGAAGATGTTCTATTACCGTGGCTTGAAGGAATGGAATGATGAAAAAGGATATCTGCTAGATACGTGTTTAGCAGCACAGGATAGATATAAAGCTTATCTTGATTATTTTAGAATTGAATATACTCCCTTCTAGATAACAAGCTTTTTATTATTTGTAACCCACCTAAAATGATAAAGCCACCTATCACCATTAATACAATTCCAATAATCCAATTTATAATTGAAACACCTGCAATTATTGGAGCTTTTATTCTCTCTTTCAAAGACTGTAAATCCAGAACATATGAAGACGAATGTGGAGGTTGACTTTACAATCAGCGTAGAGGACTATGAAAAAACCATATATCGTATGTCATATGATGATTTCTATTGACGGAAGAATCGACTGTGCTATGACATCAAAGTTTCCGGGTGTGAACGATTATTACACAACATTAGATGAAATCAACGTGCCAACAACAGTCAGCGGACGAGTTACAGCAGAGCTTGAGATGGCAGAGACGGGCGAATTTATCCCGAAGAATAAAGAAACTTATGGTAAAGAAGGCTTTTCCAAAAAGGCGGATGCAGCAGGGTATGATGTTGTCATCGATACGAATGGAAAGCTTCTCTGGCCGGATGCAACAGGCATGACAAAGCCATATCTGATTGTAACTGGCGAGAATGTAGCAAAGGAATATCTAGATTACCTTGATGACCAGAATATTTCATGGATTGCCTGCGGAAAAGACCATGTAGACCTAGTACGTGCGACAGAAATCCTTGCAGAAGAGTTTCATGTAGAACGTATGGGAATTGTCGGTGGTTCTAAGATCAATACCGCATTTCTGGAAGCAGGACTTCTGGATGAGATTAGTCTTCTGATCGGAGCCGGAATTGACGGCAGAGGCGGCATGTCTGCTGTGTTTGATGGACTTGCGATGGATCATGATGTTGCAAAGCTAAAATTAATTGATGTGAAAAAATTCGACAGTGATGCGGTGTGGATCCGGTATCAGTGTTGAAAATTAAAGAGGAGCCAGATTACTCCGACTCCTCCAAGTATGTGTCCGCAAACACATCCCCCAATTGCTATCTATACTATAGGCAAGTAAAATATGAAGGGAAAGTTATACTGATTGTAAATAGTGCAACAAGAATTGATGTAAGGAAGTGAACAGAGAAAAGGAAACGAGCCCAAATAGTAGTTTGTGGCTGATTATAACGCACTTTTACAATGGCGTCATTGTTTTATAAAATTCCTGCAACACGTTAAATGCCAGCTTCTTTTTCGTTTTATCTGCCGAAAGAAGTCCTTTGGTATTGTAATATTTCTGGCTGACCGAGGTCCTGCGCAGGCATCTGAAATCATATAATATCCAAGGTGTCATGCCCTTTATATAAGATATTTTTCTGATGTTTTCTATCTGTTTTTCATATACAAATGCCTGACAATCCTCTGTTCCCTTGTCAGTTATCGTACCACGGAGTCCTGTATAGGCATCGGCTCCAAACTCTGTAATGATAACAGGTTTATTTGGATTACTGTTTTCAAATAATTCCGGAAGCATTTTAAGATCAGCTGTATACCAGCCACAGTATTCATTCAGGCCGATTATATCAAGATGCTGCTCAAGTCTGTCCTCAATCGCATTTTTCTTATAGTTTACAAGACATGCCGCTGAAACCATTCTGGTACGGTCAAGTCTGTGCGCACACGCAGCCAGATCTCCCATAAATTTTAGTCTGTCATCTGTATCATTGTTTTCATTTCCAACTGACCAGATTATGATGCTGGCACGGTTGTAATCCCTGTTTATCAGCTCTGTAAGCTGGTTTTTAGCATCATCATAAGTTTCTTTTTCTCTAAAATGAACACTCCAGTATACTGGTATCTCCTCCCAAAGCAGAATTCCCAATTCATCGGCAAGCTGCGCCATTCTTTCGCTATGAGGATAATGAGCTACTCTCATGAAATTGCATCCCAGCTCCTTTGCAATTCTGATATTTTCGATACGCTCGTCATCACTTAAAGCTTTGCCATGCTCTACGCTGTCCTCATGACAGCTTATACCGCGAAGAAAAATTTTCTGACCATTTAGCAGAATATCCATGCCATCCACATGTATTTCGCGGAACCCGACTTTATCCTGTATGATATCACTGGCACAGATTAGGCTTACATCATAGAGTTTTGGATTTTCAGGTGTCCATAGCTGCGGTGATGCGTTAAATACGAACTCTCCTTTGCCGTTTTTAATCTCAATCCTGAATGATGATTCTGTTATTCCTTTCGAGAAAATCTGTTATATCAAAATAGCAAGGTGTCGAGCCGCCCTTGTGCATTCCGACATATTTTTTATTTATGTACAGTCTGCAAATATAGTTTGCGGCACCGATTTTTAAGATTACACGCTCATCATCATTTCTCTTTTCATACATGAATTTGCGTGTGAAAATCATGCTGCCCTCATAGTGAAAATATAGTCTGTCCATAGTATTCCAGCAGCATGGAAGCTCCATTGTCTCCCATTCATCAAATGAAAAATCTACCGGAAGTGTATTGCCTCCCTCGTCATAATAATTTTCCTCGTACCATTTGGCAGAGAGGAACGTGTTGTACTGGTCTGTTGCAAAATGCCATGGACCGTTTAGGGCTTCTCGTTTTCTTAATCTATCGAACATGTCTTAATTCCTTTCGTGTGAAGTTTATGTTAATTACAATTTATCACATCACGCACGAAAAAAATATCATATATTGCGAATTTTATCTTGAAACATTTCAAAAATTGCGTTTATATATAATCTATAAGATAGTTGTCAGTAACGTAACTTTTTAGAGGTAGCTTGGCTATGAACGAATTATTTAGAATATCCCACAACAATGAAAAATATAGCAAACCTGTACAGTTTCACAGCCACGATTTCTACGAGATTTATTTTTTCGTAAACGGTAATGTGAAATACTATATCGAAGACGAAACTTATGACCTGACAAGAGGTGATGTGCTCATAATACCCGCCGGAAAGCTGCATAGACCGGTTATTCAAAGCAACCTGCCTTACGACAGATATGTACTGTGGCTTTACGGCTCGTATTCTGCGTCAAATGCCGGAATCAGACAGTTTCTTGATGCGATAAGTCATGAAATCGAGAATAAAGAGACTCGCCTGGTTTCTTTTAAGGGTAATGTTTTTAAAATTATGATTTCTCTTTTTGATGAGCTGCTTGATAAGTGGTGCAGGCTATATGGATCTGCCGATTTATATAGTTTGGAATATAATTCATCACATAATACAACATCGGATATTGATTCTGGGGAGTCCACCTTAGAACAGTTACTCCTTACACATGTGTGTGCCAGCGATAATATTTTAATTTTGGAAAGAATACTCGATTCGTTTAAAACGATTAAAAAAATCGAAGATATCGACAATAGTCTGATCCAACAGGTGATTTCCTACATCAATTGTAACGTGACGGATTCTCCATTACTGGATGAGTTGGCATCAAAATTTTTTGTGTCGAAATACTACCTGTCCCATCAGTTTAAGGAGTATACAAAGCTGACGATTCATCAGTATATATTATCTAAGAAAATTAATCTTGCAAAAGAGTGGCTGGAAAGTGGAAAAAATCCACAGCAGGTGTGCAATCTGTGTGGGTTTTCTACATATTCTAATTTTTATAAGGTTTTTACAAAGCAGACCGGAGATTCACCAAGAGAGTTCTTAAATAAAACACAAAATCCTACTCATATGAAAGTAAATGCGGATGTAAATTTTGAAATTACCACCGAGGACATGGAAAAACTTAAGAATTTTAAGCATATTGAAAGTTATGGAAACGCTACATGATTTGGTTAAGGCAGGAAAAGTGAGGGAAATTTGGAACTCGCATTAGTGCCCGAATCATTTCGTACCGATGTCGTGAAAGAGTCGTTGGATGAGAATAATGTTATTGTTGAAGATGCAACAGTAGAGACAAGTGCTTTTGCATTGCTATGTGAGTTTGATGGGGATGAGGAAGATTCCAATATGGATTTATTTTTTTTGGAGATGTTTGAAAACATTGCATATGTAATGGCAAAACACGCAGACCCTAGCATTTCAGATGTACCAGAGGAATGGCTTGATGAATTTAATACTTTTTCAATATATCAAGTACTTCCGCAGCTTATTGAACTTTGGGGACTCAATGTCAAAACTGATGTTGAGGCTAAAAAAACTTCATCCAACAGAGCGTCAAATGACAACACCATTATTTCTTCTGAGGTGTGCGCAGCTTGGCATATCCATCAGTGAACTTGATTTACTTACCATTGGAATGGTTAATGATATGTATGCCGAGAGTAGTAATGATGATTACAAATACGCACAGGTAGCCACTCAGGAGGATTTTAACGCATTTTAGCTGAAATTTATGGTTATATAATGACGGTGTATTGACAATAAACGAATTTATGCATATACTATACTTGAATGGAGGTGTTCTGTATGGCAACAACAAATTTGAATATTAGAACAGATAAAGCCATCAAGGATCAGGCAGAAAAAATTTTCGATGAACTCGGTCTGAATATGACAACCGCTGTAAATATGTTCCTGAGAACTGCTATCCGCGAACATGGCATCCCTTTTGAACTGAAATTGGATGTGCCAAATGAAACAACAGCGGCTGCGATTGCAGAAGGCAGAAAAATGATGTCTGACCCTTCTGCTCCGAGATATTCAAGTATGGATGCTCTTAAGGTGGCATTGGAAGTATGAAATATGATGTACAGTTTACCAATCAGTTTAAAAAGGATTTGAAGCTTGCAAAAAAGCAAAATAAAAATCTGGATAAATTGTTTGAGGTAATCGATATTCTGGCGAATGGCGGTACGCTGGATGAAAAATACAGAGATCATGATTTGACAGGCAACTATAAAGGTACTCGTGAATGTCACATAGAGCCAGATTGGCTACTCATTTATGAAATCCGTGGAGATGTACTTGTTTTGATGCTTTATCGTCTAGGTACACATTCTGAGTTATTTAAGAAATAAGTCCAAATCGGAATTTTGTAAATGTCAATAAAGTAGTAGTGCGTTAGTATCGGGCAGAGAAATCTGATTGATGCTTTCTTTATGCTCGGCAAATATGTCGAGCTATTTTTGGTTTGCGCGCCATGGGCGCGCTCTAACGGGTGCAAGTCCCGAACATGCCTAGGTAGTGGGAAATATATAGCTGAACAAGCAAGGGTGTCCATCGTGAGGTGGAATCTGAAGGAAGCTGGAGGCAAATCTCTGGTCCGACGAACAGAAATCGCATATAAGGCTAGGCTACGAGAGATAAGTTGGCCAAGAGCAACGAAGTCTAATAACTACCACTTTTGTAGTAGCAGAGAAAATTATGTGTTTGCAAAAACAGTACAAATGTATTGAATTAGAAATGATTTTGCATTATAATAAAGAAAATGAATGAAATGGAGGTGCTGATCATGGCTAGTACAATTCAGGTTAGGGTAGAAGACGAGTTAAAGAATAAATCAGATGCCTTATTTAAAGATTTGGGTACAGACACGACAACAGCAATCAGAATGTTTTTGACACAGGCTGTTGCGGCAAATGGATTTCCTTTTGAAATAAAAAGGCAGACGGAAACAAATCCATATGCACCGATGACCGAGAAAGAGATGCTTGCAAAATTGAAAAAGTCCAGAGAACAGGGAATGTTCAGAGATGCAGATGATGTGATTTCTGATATGAGGTCAAAGTATGGATTATAAGATTGTTTTGGCTAGGGATGCGGAGGAGGATCTTGATAGATTTGTCACATATCTTTTGTTTGAAAAGAAAAGTGAGCAGGCTGCAAGAAATTTATTAAATGATTTTGAGGCAACAAAGACAAGTTTGATAAATGTTGCCGGAAGTTTGAAACTCTGTGATAATCTTAAACTAAGAGAGTTAGGATACCATAGAATCAATTTCTTATCTCATCGATATTTTATGCTGTATCGTATTGAAAATGATACAGTTTATGTGGATAATATTTTTCATGAATTGCAAGATTATGAAAATAAAATGAATTAAATATTTATAAATTCCTACCTATTGGGGCTAACTCCTAATTTTGAATATTACTTAAGAGATTACTCGAATAGGTAGTTTTTTTATGGAGCAAAATAGACAAAGAGTATATTGTGCAAAACAAAATTAGCAGGAAGTTGACTTATTCTGCTGTAAGAGTGATATTGTCAATCATTTTTGATTATGTCCTCAAAAAGTTTAAATATTAGCACCTGTCTTTAGGTGCTTTTTAAACATATATTTGATGATAAATGATTAAATACTTGACAGCAGGAACCCGTAAATATGTAGTACAGGCTTGAGGTCAGGCTCTACCACTTGGAGAAGAACACTCCAAGTGCTAAAGCCTGACGGCACGACAGTGCCAGCCTAACATATTTACCCCTACTGTAAAGTAATGAAACACTGTGTTCAAAGATATAAAATTTCTATAGGAATAATGGATATAACAAATGAAAATTTTGCAGGGCAAACAAACCTACTGATAAATATAGGTTAGAAATATTCTAAAAATTATGCGCCTTTTTGAGTATGTTTTTGAGCAGCAACATGTTTATTGAATGATGTAAGACGCCAAGGATGATTCATAGGTGGAATATAGACTTTCTTTGGTTTGCTTTCTGGCTTTGGCATATCAAATGATTTAGATGAAGGTACATGGTCTGGCAATAGCTGTAAGGCATAGACTTCATTATTGATACAAGCATAGAGAGAGTTATCAAAAGCTTTAATAACCATAACTTCATTGCCTTTGCGATAATAGACGGCATTTCCTTGAGAATTAATAGGAAGATAATATTGATTATTGTATTTTAAACAGCTGCCATTATCCACCTTATGAGTTGAAAGAACAGCTAAAGTGAGATTAATTTGTTCCATTTTAGGTTGCAAATCAAAAACAGATTTGATACGATCTATAGGCAAGGCAAACTGCTGGTTGAATTTTTGAAGGTAGGAGATCAAAAACTCATTAGCTTCTTCGATAGAAGAAACACCAGCGAGGCGAAGCTCTATAGGAAGGCGGGATTGAAGAGTGTTGAACATTCTTTCAACCCGCCCTTTTGCTTGTGGAACACTAGAAGTTTTAATATTTATGCCAAGTTGTTTGCAAGCATAGCCGAATTGAGTAAATGTGTCTTTTTCAACAGAAGGCTGAGCTTTTTTCTTGTATTCAAAAACAGTACGATTATCAGTGAAAAATTCATAAGGGATACCATAGTTAGTAAGAACCTGATGAAGGACGTGATAATAACCGTTTAAGGTTTCTTGATAATCAAAATAAGCCCTAACAATATTACCTGTAGCATCGTCAACAGAAATATTTTCGTGTATGCGAAGAAGCTCACAAAAATGAGTGAGATTACAATCAGAATATTTATTGAGATAAAGTTCAAGGATAAGTTGTTTAAAATGCTCAGATAAAGCATGGGCAGGCTTACGACCACGATTACTATGGATAAAAGCAGCCATACCGTGTTTTTTATAGTTAGCAATAAGGCGATTAACATGTCGTTTAGAGCATCCTAATTTAAGAGTAGCTCTATCTTTATTGCCATTAGAATCAACAAGGTTTTTAATAATTTCATATTTAGTATTTTCATCAGTAGTAAGGATTAAGTTTGTCATTAAGTCACCTCAAAGTAAGTAGTTAGAAATCTAGTATATAATAATTTGGGACATAATCATATGTCATCTAATAAGACATTATCATAAATGAATCATAGGGAATACTTAAGGAAACTTGCAAAACATGGCATTTTAGGAGGAAAAATATTATGATAAAAGTTTTATTCATCTGCCACGGCAATATTTGTAGAAGTCCAATGGCAGAGTTTGTTTTAAAAGATATGGTGAAAAAAATGGGCATAGCCAATCAGTTTATCATTGCATCTGCTGCAACGAGTACGGAGGAAATATGGAATGGGGTAGGTAATCCAGTTTACCCACCCGCCAAAGAAGAGCTTGCACATCATGGAATTTCTTGTGAGGGTAAAAGGGCTGTCCAGCTTAAAGCATCAGATTATGATGCCTATGATTATTTGATTGGGATGGATACAGCTAATATTCGTAATATAGAGCGTATGACGGGACATAAAGGAGGCAAAATTGTCATGTTACTTTCGTTTGCAGGAAGTAATCGTTCGGTTATTGACCCTTGGTATAGTCGAAAATTTGACGATACATATAGGGATGTCGTAGAAGGATGTGAAGCGTTTATAGCGTATTTAAAACAAAAGGGTGAAATAATCGTTTGAAATTAAAGCGCCTGCTTTATTAGGAAGGATGATTATTCTTAATAAAGCAGGTTTTTAGTATGAGGTAATTGTAGTGAAAAATGTATAAATAGACGA
Organism: uncultured Cellulosilyticum sp.; assembly: GCA_934725855.1. GTDB lineage: Bacteria > Bacillota > Clostridia > Lachnospirales > Cellulosilyticaceae > Cellulosilyticum. The sequence goes on from CAKVCL010000002.1 coordinate 87,164, forward strand.
AGCTAAATATGGATAATAAATCACAAAAAGTCGATTGTAAACTAAAAAAACTTACCAAGAAAAAATAAAGTTGATAAAATAGATATATAGAAGGAGATGGTAGAAGTGAAACGTATAATGAAAGCTTGTTTAGAACAAACTATCAAATTTGAGATGAATGAAGAGTATAGAAAGTATATTGCAGAGCTTGATAAGAAAAAAACAAAATATAAAATAGTAAATGAAAATAAACAGGCAGATGGCTCAATAATTATTGAGATTAAGAAGCAGTATAATACGTATCCTTGTGAAGATTATCTTGCATAATAAAGGTTCTAGATAAGAAGAATGGAGGAAGTAAAAATGTTTGCAAAAGGCGAGTATGTTGTGTGTCCTAATATAGGAGTATGCCTTGTAGAAGATGTAACCAAGCAAGATATGAATAAAGTTGAGCAGAGCCAACTTTATTATGTCCTTCAACCAGTTGACTGTAAAGAGAGCAAAATTTATTCGGCAGTAGATAATGATAAGATGCTAATGAGAAAAGTCATTTCTTATGATGAAGTGCCTCAACTTATAGATGGATTAAGAAATATTTCACCTATTGAAATTAATGACGAAAAGAAAAGAGAAGAAGTCTATAAAGAAGCACTTAAGCCATGTGAATGCATAGGGTGGGCAAGACTCATTAAAACCATTTATAACAGGAAAGAAGTAAAAGCCAAGCAAGGAAAGAAAATGACAGCTACGGATACAAAATACCTAAAGAAGGCTGAAGATTTTCTTTATCAAGAATTAGCAATTAGTATGAAATTAGAGCCTACTCAGGTAAAAGAGCGGATATTAAATGAAATTGGAATTGAAATAAGTTAGTTTAATTTTTTTTAACATAGTCTAAAAATAAGCTGGAAATGGTAGAAATATATGTATTTTGATTGTGAATAATCGAAATACTAGAATGCAGTTTAGGGTGCTCGATGATTTTGTAAGTGGTTATATGACTTTCAGCGAGCGGAAGGGCAGAATAAGGGACAATAGCGATGCCTAATCCATTATTGGCCCAATACATACTGGTTCTGGCATCATCATTTTTGCAAAGAATATGCCAAGTAATCTTTTCCTCAGCGAGTTCAGTTTCAATAAGTTTTTCCCAGCGTCTATAGAGAATAATGGGCTGGTTTGCAAGCTCCTTAAGGGTTATGGAAGTAGAAGCAGAGGGATCAAAGAAAGAGGGAGCACCTACTGCAATCATGGGCTCATTGAGTAAAGGGGTACATTCAAAACCGCATTCTGGAAAAGGTGTACGTACAAGGGCAACTTCAAGAAGATGGGCTTGTAATTTTTCCAGGAGCTCATAAGTATTAGCCTCTATAATTTCAAAATTAATTTTGGGATAAATGGTATGAAAAGGTATGAGCCACTTGTCCAAAAGTAAGTTAACAACAGATGAGGTAACGCCTATTCTTAAAGTACCTTCTATCCCATGTGTAAAATCATGCATTTCTTTAGAAGCGCGACTGGAAAGCTCTAATAGATTGGTGGCATGGCGAAATAAAATGCGTCCAGCTTCAGTCAGTTGGATTTGCCTTGCCCCACGTTCAAATAGGACACATTCAAATTCTTTTTCTAGGGCTTTCATTTGGGCACTTAGGGGAGGTTGAGAAAGATTTAGTTTTTTAGCAGCAGCGGAGATGGTGCCTTCATTAACAATGGTTGTAAAATATTCTAATTGTTTAAGATCCAAAGTCAATACTCCTTTCTACGAAAATAAAGTCTATCCAATAAAAACATAAGCGTCATTTAGTTTATAGTATACATCATTTTTAATCTATAGTAAAAAGATATACTTCCTATAGGAAGATAATATTTTTACTATCATTCAACCTATGATATGATAAAGGTATAGAGGGTACTAAGAGGCCCTTTTTTGTTGGGTAAATATCATTTTACACAAGGCAGTAGCAAAAAATTAGGGAGGTTGAAATGAGAAAGCTATTAGTTTATTTAAAGGAGTATAAGAAGGAAAGTGTATTTGCGCCACTTTTTAAGATGCTGGAAGCCATCTTTGAACTTTTTGTACCGCTTGTCATGGCAACAATGATTGACAAGGGAATGGTTCCAAAGGATATGGCGACGGTCTTGAAAATGGGGGGAGTACTCATTTTATTAGCAGTTGTGGGGTTAACGGCTTCTGTTACGGCGCAGTTCTTTGCAGCAAAGGCAGCTACAGGCTTTGGAACCAAGCTCAGACATGCTTTATTTAAACATATTCAAAGTTTATCCTTTGCAGAAATGGACACGATAGGCAATAATACACTGATTACTAGAATGACAAGTGACATTAACCAAGTGCAGTCTGGGGTGAATATGACACTTCGTTTGTTTTTAAGATCCCCATTTATTGTTTTTGGGGCTATGATTATGGCATTTACCGTAGATGTTAAGGCGGCACTTGTTTTTGCAGTGGCTATTCCATTATTATCCATAGTGGTATTTGGGATTATGCTCATTAATATGCCTTTATATAAAAAGGTACAAGGGGCATTAGATAATGTATTAGGCAAGACAAGAGAGAATTTAACAGGAGCAAGAGTGATTCGTGCTTTTAATATGGAGCAAGAAGAAATTGCTGATTTTGAAGAGAAAAATGAATTATTAACGAATATGCAAAAGCTGGTTGGACGTATTGCAGGACTGACTAATCCGATTACATACATTATTGTAAACGGCGCACTTGTAGTGATTATTTGGGTAGGGGCTTTACGCGTGGATAGCGGCATCTTAACACAAGGTATGGTCGTTGCTTTAGTCAATTATATGCTTCAAATTTTAGTGGAACTGATTAAACTCGCTAACTTAATTGTAACGATGACAAAGGCAGCAGCTTCTGGTAATCGTATTCAGAGTGTTTTTGAAATGACTTCTTCTTTAAAAGATGGTATGTTAGAAGTTTCCAAAGAAAGCGCATCTGATACGCCTATTGTGACATTTGACCATGTCAGCTTTACTTATGCAGGAAGCAGCGAGAAAGCTTTAGAGGATATTGATTTTAGTGCAGCTAAAGGTGAAGTGATTGGAATTATTGGAGGAACAGGTTCAGGAAAAAGTTCTATTGTGAATCTGATTCCACGTTACTATGATGTGACTGAAGGCAAAGTCAGTATTTTAGGAACGAATGTCATGGATTATAAACTGAAAGATTTAAGACAACGCATAGGCATGGTGATGCAAAAAGCCGTTTTATTTAAAGGAACCGTTAGAGAAAATTTAAAATGGGGAAATAGCAAGGCTACAGATGATGAAATCTGGGAAGCATTAGCCATAGCTCAGGCAGATGACTTTATAAAAGAAAAAGAAGGCGACTTAGACTTTGTAATTGAGCAAGGTGGTAAGAATTTATCAGGTGGGCAAAAGCAAAGACTAACGATTGCAAGGGCACTTGTTCGAAAACCAGACATTCTGATTTTAGATGATAGTGCCTCTGCCTTAGACTTTGCGACAGATGCTGCACTTAGAAAAGCCATTCAAGAAATGCAGCAAAAGCCAACTGTATTTATTGTTTCTCAGCGTGCTGCCTCTATGCTGCATGCCAGTCAAATTTTAGTTCTTGAAGATGGAAAAATGGTAGGGCATGGCACTCATGAAACTTTACTTAAAGATTGTGAAGTTTATCAGGAAATTTATTATTCACAATATAGCAAGGAGGTAGAGGCTCATGAATAAGCAAAAAGAAACCGTCATGAAAGTATTAAGATATATTAAGCGTTATTGGGCATATGTTATCGTTTCTATTTTATTAGCAGCTTGCATTGTGGTGTCCACTTTATATATTCCTATTTTAATTGGAAATACCATCGATTACATTATTGGGCAAGGGGCAGTAGATTTTGGAGCTGTATGGGATAAATTACAGCTTATGATTATTCTGATTGCAGCAACAGCTGTGATGCAGTGGCTTCAAAATGTGTGCAATAATAAAATTACTTATAATGTGATTCGGGATGTACGAAATGAAGCGTTTAAAAAGATTGAATGTCTACCACTTAAATACATTGATGGACACTCTTATGGGGAAGTGGTAAGCCGTGTCATTGCGGATGTGGACCAATTTTCAGATGGCCTACTAATGGGATTTACACAGCTTTTTACAGGCGTTTTAACGATAGTCGGTACATTAGGCTTTATGCTGACTGTCAATATTAAGATTACATTAGTGGTAGTCGTGTTAACGCCAGTTTCACTATTTGTGGCTAAGTTTATTGTGAAACATACTTATGAGATGTTTAAGTTGCAGTCTGTGACAAGAGGTGAGCAAACAGCACTGATTGATGAAATGATAGGCAGTCAAAAGGTAGTGCAAGCTTTTGGCTATGAAGAAATAGCACTTAGTCGTTTTGATGTCATCAATGAAAAATTAGGGAAATATTCTTTACGTGCTACTTTCTTTTCTTCTTTAACCAATCCATGTACACGTTTTGTAAATAGTTTGGTTTATGCAGCAGTTGGGATTATTGGAGCCATAGCTGGGATTAGAGGTGCATTAACAGTCGGTCAACTATCTTGCTTTTTAACTTATGCGAATCAATATACCAAACCATTTAATGAAATTTCAGGGGTTATTACAGAGCTTCAAAATGCGATTGCTTGTGCGGCAAGAGTCTTTGAACTCATTGAAGAAGAAGCTCAGGTGCCAGATAAGGAGCCTATTAAAGAAGTAAAAACTTTTGATGGACATGTCGCAATAGAAAACGTTAGTTTTTCTTATGCAGAAGATAAAAAGCTCATTGAAAATTTAAATTTAGATGTAAAACCAGGAGAGCGTATTGCCATTGTTGGACCGACAGGATGTGGAAAAACCACTTTAATTAATTTATTAATGCGTTTTTATGAAATAAAGGGTGGTCGTATTACAGTCAGCGGAGTAGATGCACAGCATATGACAAGAAAAAACCTTAGAACAGGTTATGGCATGGTGCTTCAAGAAACATGGCTTAGAAAAGGAACGATTAAAGAAAATATTGCAATGGCAAAACCAGATGCAACAGATGAAGAAATTATAGCAGCTGCTAAAGCCGCTCATGCGCATAGCTTTATCAAGCGTTTGTCTAGAGGCTATGATACAATGATTTCAGAAGATGGAGGTAGCCTGTCTCAAGGACAAAAGCAGCTTTTATGTATTGCAAGGGTGATGCTTGTATTACCACCCATGCTTATCTTAGATGAAGCAACCTCATCTATTGATACCCGTACGGAACAAAAGATCCAAGCCGCATTTAATAAAATGATGGAAGGAAGAACCAGTTTCATTGTGGCACACCGATTATCTACAATTCAAAATGCAGACGTGATTTTAGTGATGAAAGATGGCAAGATTATAGAGCAAGGCAATCATGAAAGCTTAATGAGCCAAAATGGTTTTTATGCAAATTTATATAACAGTCAATTTTAATTTATGAAGTATAATAAAGACAAATAGCCGATAGAAAGCGAACGTTTCTATCGGCTATTTTAGCTTATTTTTTCCAACGTTTTAAGGTTGGAAACCATTATAGGCATGCCACAGCATTGACAATATCTTTCTTCCATTTTTAATTCCTCCTTAAAGTGATTTGGTATGAACTTAGTATAAAGGGAGTAATAAGACAATAGTATGTCATATTAGAATGATAGATAAAAAATTATTCTAATAAAATATAGAGTCAATATAGGGTTTATTGTTTTAAAAGTGTAGATAAATAGATTGTTTTGTGATATCGTTTGAAATATGTTGGGCAAAACGATCCATTCGATCATCAAAGAAGACAGGGGGCATTGAGGATGAATGAAAAAAAATTAGAAGGCATTCAAAAACTATTAAATGAAATGGTAGCTACTTCTTATGTAGCAGGAGTCAATTGCATGGTAGTACATAAAGGAAAAGAGATTGGCTATTATGAGGCTGGTTATGCTGATTTAGAAACTAAAAAGCCATTAACAAGAGATACGATTTTCTTACTTTATTCGATGAGTAAGCCCATTACAGCGGCGGCAGCTATGCTTTTATTAGAACAAGGCAAGTTTGATTTACTCGATCCAGTAGAAAACTATATTCCAGCTTTTAAGGGGCAAATGGTAGGCACTCAAAATGGCTTAGTGCCATGTGGAAAACCAGTCACGATTAAAGATTTATTATGTATGACAGCTGGTATTACTTATGGCAATGATTTTAACCGTAATGGCATAGAGGTAAATGCTGTATTTGAAAAGATTAAAGCAAAGTTATTGTCAGATGAGGGCATGACAACGAGAGCATTTGCTGATTGTATTGGCAAAATTCCTCTTGCTTTTCAGCCGGGTAGTAAATGGGAATACGGTGCCTGTGCAGATGTTTTAGGTGCGGTTATTGAAGTTATAGCCAATCAGCCCTTTAGTGAATTTATTGAAGAGAATTTATTAAATCCGTTAGAGATGAAAGATACAGGTTTTTATGTACCAGAGGAAAAACAAAATCGTTTATCAAAGGTTTATGAAGAAACGGATAAGGGGTTAGTAGAGTACAGTGGCAATAATTTAGGCATCTTAATTGATATGAATCGAAAACCACGCTTTGAGTCAGGGGGAGCAGGACTCGTTTCAACGATTGATGACTATAGCCATTTTGCAACAATGCTCTTAAATAAAGGGGAATATAAGGGGAGAAATATACTGGCACCTAGCACTGTAAAATTTATGACGACCAGCGAATTACTACCTAAATTAAATCAGGATGTGGCAACATGGGATGGCTTAAGAGGACATACGTATAGCAATCTGCTTCGTATCATGAATGCACCAGAGCTGGCTGTTTTTTGCGGCAGTAAAGGAGAATATGGATGGGATGGATGGCTTGGGCCTTACTTTGCCAATGACCCAGCACATGATTTAACTTTTATCATGATGCAGCAAAAGATTAATACAGGGACTACGCCTTATACAAGGAAGCTTAGAAACGTTGTTGCTTCTGCCATAGAGGAATAAAAACTAGAAGCATGAAAATAAAGCTTAATGAGCAGCCTAGTAGACACAAAGTAAAATGAGAAATACATAAGTAAGGAGTAGGTTATGAGAATAGAAGAAACATTAAAAGAACATAAAATCATTTGCGATGGGGCATTTGGAACGTATTATAGTAGTGTGACTGGAAAAAATAGCTTACCAGAAAAAGCTAATACGGAAAATCCTGAAATGGTAAAAAACATTCATAAAGCCTACATAGAAGCAGGCGCAAGGTTGATTCGTACGAATACGTTTGCAACCAATACAAAAGCATTAGAATGTAGTTTGGAAGAAGTTATCCAAAATATTCAATGTGGATATCGTTTGGCAGAAGAAGCAGTTGCAGAAAGTAAGGCGCACCTAAAAGGGGAAGCAGTTTATATTGTAGGGGATATTGGACCGATTTCCATGGCACAAGGCAGTAAGGAAGTGCTTGAAGCAGAGTATGAAAGAATTTGTAAAGCATTCTTAGAGGCAGGCGCTAAGCTATTAGTTTTTGAAACTTTTTCAGATTTAGAGCTCATTGAAGCTGTAATCAAAAAAATTAAAAGTCAGTATGATGTTTTTATCATTACTCAATTTTGCGTGAATCAATATGGTTATAGTGCCTCTGGCAAAAGTGCTAAAAGGCTGCTTGAAAAAGCTAGTGAAATACCAGAAATTGATGCCATAGGACTTAACTGTGGCGTGGGACCAGGACATCTTTATCAGATATTAAGTAAGTTAGAGCTTAATAAAGGCAAGTATCTGACAGCCCTGCCTAATGCCAGCTATCCCAAACTACGCCAAAATCGTTTAGTTTTTATGGAAAATGTGGCTTACTTTGCAGGACAAGTTAAGGAAATCGCTAAACTTGGTGTGGATTTAATTGGGGGATGCTGTGGCACCAATCCACATTATATAGAGGCTTTAAGCAAACAAGTTGACCTAGCGCCAACTTACCATACGCCTAAAGTAGAACGTAAGGCTCAGCAAGATTTAAATGCTCATAATACTTATTTTTACGAAAACAAAACACAAGGAGAAAAAATACTGGCGGTAGAACTTTCACCACCACCTAATGTGAATTATGAAAGCATTATGGACGCTGCTAATGTCTTAAAAAGAAGTGGCGTGGATATATTGACTTTTCCTGATTCACCTTCTGGAAGAATGCGTGCAGATTCGATTTTAATGAGTGTGAAGGTGGCAAATGAAACCAAAATGAATGTCATGCCACATATTTGTTGCCGTGACCGTAATGCCATTGCCATTCGCTCTGAATTATTAGGGGCACATATTAATGGAGTTAAAAATGTACTGGTTATTACAGGAGACCCTGTACCGGCTATGATTAGGCAGGATGTAAAAAGTGTGTTTAATTTTGATTCAGTAGGGATTATGAAAATCATACAAGAAATGAATGAAGACCAATTTAAAGAGTCCCCAATGGTTTATGGCGGGGCACTCAATTATAATCGCCTAAATATGGAAGTCGAGATCAAGCGCATGCAAAAGAAAATAGCTGCAGGGGCTAAATTCTTTTTATCTCAACCTATTTTTACAAGTGAGGATGCAGAGAAGTTAAGACAAATTAAATCCAGAGTAGAAACTAAGATTTTATGTGGGATTATGCCGCTTGTGAGTAAACGTAATGCAAGTTTTATTAAAAATGAAATGGCAGACATCCACGTAACAGATGAAATCGTCAATTTATTTAAGGCAGATATGAGTAAAGAAGAGGGAGAAGCCGTAGGGGTAAAGATTGCTAGACAAATGATAGAAGAAACAAAGGACTTTGTAGATGGGTATTATTTTTCCATTCCATTTAACCGTGTTTATTTATTGGAGCAAATTATGAAGTAAAAGATGAGATTATTAAAAATTTATAAAATATTATTGACAATTTTTGATGGATAATGTATAAATAACTTAAACATTTTAAACCGTTGAACAAGAAAAGTAACTTTATGGAGAATTTTCAGCGAGCTACAGAGGGTGGAAGTGTAGTAATAGCAAATGAAGCGAATGGACTTGTGAGGGTGAACTGAAATAATGTAATGTTTTTAAGAAGCATTTATTTTAAAGTAGGGGAAACGTAAGCCGAACGTTATAGGGCTAGTGTATGTGAGTAGTACATGATAGAGTGCATTCTTTAATAGAATGAAGTTAGGTGGTACCGCAGAAGAGTAATCTCCTGTCCTATAGTGTTTATAGGACAGGAGTTTTTTATTACCCTAAAATTGAAAAACAAGAAGGAGAAATAGTTATGTCAGAAGAAAGAAAAATCCCTTATAAAATTTATCTTGAAGAAAGTGAAATGCCAAAGCAGTGGTATAATGTTAGAGCAGATATGAAAAATAAGCCAGCTCCTATTTTAAATCCTGCGACTTTAAAACCTATTACGGTAGAGGAACTCGAACCTATTTTTTGTAAGGAACTTGCTGAACAAGAGCTAAATAATACAACACCTTATATTGATATACCAGAAGAAATTATTGATTTCTATAAGATGTATCGTCCCGCACCATTAGTCCGTGCATACTGCTTAGAAAAAGCTTTAGGGACACCTGCTAAAATTTATTATAAATTTGAAGGAAACAATACGTCAGGAAGTCATAAACTTAATTCTGCCATTGCACAAGCTTATTATGCTAAGAAGCAAGGATTAAAAGGGGTTACAACAGAAACAGGAGCAGGACAATGGGGAACTGCCTTATCTATGGCTTGTTCTTATTTTGGTCTGGATTGTCAGGTTTATATGGTTAAAGTTTCTTATGAGCAAAAACCATTTCGTAGAGAAGTCATGAGAACCTATGGTGCTTCTGTTACACCATCTCCATCTATGACTACAAATGTAGGGCGCAAAATTTTAGAAGAATTTCCAGGAACAACAGGAAGTCTTGGGTGTGCCATTTCTGAAGCAGTTGAAGCAGCAACTACTCAGGAAGGCTATCGCTATGTATTAGGTTCTGTTTTGTCTCAAGTGTTATTGCATCAAACAATTATAGGTCTTGAAACGAAAGCAGCACTTGATAAATATGATGTAAAAGCAGATATTATTATTGGATGTGCGGGTGGCGGTTCAAACTTAGGTGGACTCATCTCACCATTTGTAGGCGAAAAACTTCGTGGAGAAGCGGATTATAGAATCATTGCAGTAGAACCTGCTTCTTGTCCAAGCTTAACAAGAGGAAAATATGCATATGATTTCTGTGATACCGGAAAGGTTTGTCCAATTGCTAAAATGTATACATTAGGTAGTGGTTTTATTCCATCAGCTAACCATGCAGGAGGACTTCGTTATCATGGAATGAGTTCCATCGTTTCACAGTTATATGATGACGGACTGATTGAAGCTGTTTCTGTGAAACAAACTGCTGTATTTGAAGCAGCCGAAAAGTTTGCTCGAATTGAAGGCATTCTTCCAGCACCAGAAAGCAGTCATGCCATTAAGGTAGCCATTGACGAAGCAATGAAATGTAAAGAAACAGGAGAAGAAAAAACAATTGTATTTGGTTTAACAGGAACCGGCTATTTTGATATGGTTGCTTATCAAAAATTTAATGATGGTCAAATGAGTGACTATATTCCAACAGATGAGGAGATTGGAAAGAGTTTATCAAAATTGCCTCATGTAGAATAATCAATAAAAAGCTTAGTATAGGAAATGACATTGAATCTTAAGTGTGATTGTTTTAGCATAAAAAATAGTAGAAAGAAAAATAGTGGCATTATAGGCTACGTTAAGATAAAAATGAAGGGAAAGTGTAAAAATGGCATTAAAAGAGTATGCATTAGAAGCAATTGGGTCACTTAAGGTATTGGGAAGAACAACAGGCAGTTTATCACCGCTTACTTTATTTTGGACAGGAAGCGGCATTGAATGCAATGTGAAAGCTAGTGAATTATGGATTGAAGTTGAAGCAGATTATGATACTTATGAACCTTGGATAGGCATTGTGATTAATGGAACTTATGTTAGTCGCAGGATGCTTAATAAAGGAAGAGAGTGGATCTGTTTATTTAGAGGGATGAATCCTGAAGTTGTTAAGAATGTAAAGGTTTTAAAAGAAGTTCAGGCGATGTCAGATGATATGGCGCATCTTATGCAAATTCATGCCATGCGTATTGAAGGAAGCTTTGAAGAGGTTCAGGATAGACCTTATAAGATTGAGTTCATTGGAGATAGCATTACCTCTGGAGAAGGAAGTGTAGGTGCTACTATAGAAGAAGATTGGATTTCCATGTGGTTTAGTACACAAAATAACTATGCCAGAATGACTGCTGATGAAGTAGATGCAGACTTTCATATTATATCTCAAAGCGGTTGGGGACTATTTAGAGCATGGGATAATAATCCTTATCATGTATTGCCACCTTTCTATGAAAAAGTATGTGGCATCTTAAAAGGAGAAAAAAATGAAGCATTAGGTGCCCTTAAGGCTTATGACTTTAAAAGTTGGCAGCCAGATATTGTGGTCATCAATTTAGGAACAAATGATGCTTGTGCATTTACGACTCCGGAATGGGTGGATGAAAAAACAGGAAGAAGTTATAAAATGCGATTAAATGAAGATGGCAGCTATAATGAGGAAGACTTAGAAGCGTTTAAAGGGGCTATGGTGAGCTTTTTAACCAAACTTAGAAAGTATAATCCAAAGGCTACTTTACTTTGGGTGTTTGGTATGCTGGGAGCAGGACTTTGGGAAACTGTTGATGAGGGCGTTAAGCTTTATAAGGTGCAAAGTGGAGATCAAAACGCAGAAAGTTTATTATTACCAGATACAACAAATGAAACCTTTGGGGCAAGACAACATCCAGGAGTGTTGGCACATGAGGCGGCAGCTAAGGTATTAGCTAACAGAATCAAAGAAATTCTTAAGTAATGTGTAGCCGTTTAAAAAAGAAAATAAGTAAGTTAGTAGCAAATAGGAAATTAATAAAAACGCAAAAAATAAGAACAGTTGAAATGCAACTGTTCTTATTTTTTGCGTTTTACTGAGAAACGTCTTTAACATAAAGGACTCTGACACCATCAGCAGTTGTTGTAGCAGCTGTTTCTTTTTTGGCAGCTGGCGCAGCTTCTGTAGGAGGTGCAACACGTCCATCTCTAACATCGAAGAATTTACGAGCAACTTGTGGGAATAATGCGTAGCTAAGTACATCTTCCTCAGATTTAGCAACGTCTTTACATTCTTCTCTGATTTTATCAAGTTCTGGCTCAAGAAGGTCAGCTGGTCTACAAGTGATAACTTTATCATCACCGATTGCTTTCTTTCTAACTTCTTCATTGACTTCACCAGGAAGTTTACCGTATTCACCTCTAAGCATAGCCTTAGATTCTTTAGTAAATACTTTGTATCTTTCACCTGATAATACATTAAATACAGCTTGTGAACCTACAATTTGGCTTGAAGGCGTTACAAGTGGTGGATAACCGAAGTCTTTTCTTACTCTTGGAACTTCAGCTAATACATCATAGTATTTGTCAACTGCATTAGCTTGTTTAAGTTGAGAAATAAGGTTAGAAAGCATACCACCTGGTACTTGGTATAAAAGAGTATTAGTATCTACTTTAAGAACTTTAGGATCAAGGATACCTTGTTCTTTAAGTTTATCAGCAACTGTTCTAAAGTGAGCGGCTGCTTTGCTTAACTCTTTAAGGTCAAGACCTGTATCATATTCAGTGCCTTGAAGTGTGGCAACAAGAGATTCTGTTGTTGGGTTAGAAGTACCATTAGCAAGTGGAGAAAGTGCACAGTCTACAATATCTACACCAGCTTGTATAGCCATAAGGTAAGTCATATCTCCAGTACCTGAAGTATTGTGAGTATGTAAGTGAATTGGCACATCTAAGTTTTCTTTTAATTTTTTAACAAGTTTGTATGCATCAAATGGGAGAAGAAGGTTAGCCATATCTTTGATACAGATCACATCAGCACCAAGTTTGACCATATCCTCAGCTAATTTAACAAAGAAATCAATATTGTGAACAGGGCTTGTTGTGTAACTAAATGCAAGTTCACAAGTACCGCCATATTCTTTAACGTATTTTGCAGCAGCAGCAACGTTACGAGGGTCATTTAATGCATCGAAAATACGAACCACATCAATGCCGTTTTCAATAGATTTTTTACAGAAAGCTTCTACCACATCATCTGCATAGTGTTTGTAACCTAAAAGGTTTTGTGCACGAAGTAACATTTGAAGTGGTGTTTTAGGCATTGCTTTCTTTAAAGTACGAAGTCTTTCCCAAGGGTCTTCGTTTAAGAATCTCATACATGAGTCAAAAGTTGCGCCACCCCAGCATTCAAGTGACCAATAACCCATGTTATCTAATAATTCACAAGCTGGAAGCATATCTTCAATACGCATTCTAGTAGCGGCTTGTGATTGATGAGCATCTCTTAAAATTGTATCTGTAATTTTAACTTGTTTACCCATAGTTTATGTTTCCTCCTTAACCGAATAGTGCAAGTAATACACCGGCAGCAATTGCTGAACCGATAACACCTGCAACGTTTGGTCCCATAGCGTGCATTAATAAGAAGTTTGAAGGTTCTTCTTTTTGACCAACCACTTGAGACACACGAGCAGCCATTGGAACGGCAGAAACACCAGCTGAACCAATGAGTGGGTTGATTTTAGTTTTAAGGAATAAGTTCATGATTTTAGCTAAAATAACCCCACCAGCTGTACCTAAACCGAATGCGATAACACCCATTACGATAATAGCAAGTGTTCTAACACTTAAGAATGTACTAGCTGTAGCAGTAGCACCTACAGAAATACCAAGGAATACGGTTACAATGTTCATGAGTTCGTTTTGAACCGTCTTACTTAAACGTTCTGCAACACCTGATTCTTTAAGTAAGTTACCAAACATTAAGCAGCCAATAAGTGGCGCAGCAGATGGTACGAGCATAGCTACGAATACTGTAATAACAATAGGGAAGATGATTTTTTCTGTTTTAGAAACAGGACGAAGTGCAACCATCCTAATTTTACGTTCTTCTGATGTGGTAAGTGCTTTCATAATAGGTGGTTGAATAACAGGTACAAGTGCCATATAAGAGTAAGCCGCAACCGCAATTGGTCCAAGAAGATCAGGCGCTAATTTACTGGTTACGAAAATAGCTGTTGGACCATCAGCACCACCAATGATACCGATTGAACTTGCTTCTGCTGGTGTGAAACCAAAGCATCTAGCAGCAATATATGTAACGAAAATACCAAGTTGTGCAGCAGCACCTAATAATAAACTTTTTGGGTTAGCAATAAGTGGACCAAAGTCAGTCATAGCTCCTACACCAATGAAGATTAAGCATGGGTAAAGTCCTAATTTAACCCCTAAGTATAAATAGTCGATAAGTCCTGGTGTGATGCCTTGATCACCAGCAAATAAATCCCAGTGTGCATGACCACCAGCAAAAAGAGCTTCATGATACATTTCAGCACCTGGAAGGTTCGTCAGTAACATACCGAATGATATAGGCAGTAAAAGTAAAGGTTCGAAACCTTTAACAATAGCTAAATACATCAAAACGAATGCTACAATTAGCATAATGAGCACTTTAGGATCATTAGCTAATAGAACGAATCCAGTTTGATTTATGAAATTCATAATGGTTTCCATATTGATCTGTTCCTCCAATCAAAGTAGTGATTATTTAATTACGCAAAGAAGTGCACCTGATTCGACTGTAGCACCTTTAGATGTATTAACAGATACGATTGTACCATCAATTGGAGACATGATTTCATTTTCCATTTTCATAGCTTCAAGAACCATTAATACTTGACCTTTTTTAACGGTATCACCATTTGATACGTTTACGCTTAAGATGTTACCTGGCATTGGGCTTGTGATTTTTTCACCACCAGCTGGAGCGGCTGATTGAACTGGAGCGGCTGCTGGTGCAGGAGCTGCTGATTTAGCTTCTGCTTCATCAATTAGTTCAATAGCGATTTCGTAATTATTTCCATTTACATTTACACGATATTTTTTCATTTCAAATTCTCCTTTTAATTAATTAAGTGTATTGGAACTTAGAGTTCTTTGACAGATAAAACTTTGATCGCTGATACATCAGTGCCTAGTTCTTCAGCAATAACAGCAGAAACAGCAGCAATAAACTCTTGACGATTTGCAATTTGTGTTTTAGCTGGTGCGGCGTTTTGAGCTACAGGAGCAGAAGCAGGTGCTGCAGGTACAGGCTTAGCAATTTTTTGAACCACATAACTCATAATGTAGCAAAGTACAATGATACAGATTAAACCAAAGAATACAGTTCCTAGGCCCATCAAAATGACGAAAGTATTTGATAATTCCATCAGCTGGTCCTCCCTTCATGAAAAAAATTTATGCCAAATTGGACAGAAACTTAAGACGTTTCTGCACATAGAATAATTATAAAACAATTTTATAAAAATGTTAATTAAATTTATTACATTCTATGCGAAAATTTTTATAAATAGTGCTTAGAACGGGATATTTATCCATTTCTTTATGGAAAATTAATAGAGTTAAAAGCTAAATTACATTATAATGATGATTAAATTAGAATATTTTGTTATATCTATGAGAATAAAAAGGAGGACAAAAAATTTGGCATATCATATCCTTATCGTATCCATCATTATTTTTCTCTGCTTAACTGCTAGTAGACTTTCAAGTAAAATTGGTATTCCAACCTTAATTTTTTTTATTGGATTAGGCATGCTTTTTGGTAGTGAAGGCATCGGAGGAATTCCTTTTGATAATTATGAATCAGCTAATGATTTATGTTCTCTCGCTCTTATTTACATTATTTTTTATGGTGGCTTTGGGGTTAGTTGGAAGATGGCAAAGCCTGTTGCAGCAAAAGCAGGCATCTTATCTACCGTAGGGGTTGCTTTGACAGCTCTATTAACAGGGGGATTTTGCTATTTTGTATTAAAGATGGATTTTTTAGAAGGATTATTATTAGGTTCAGTACTAGGGTGTACAGATGCAGCTGCTGTATTTTACATTCTTAAAGCCAAAAAATTAAATTTAAAAAATGGTCTGGCATCTTTGTTAGAAATAGAAAGTGGTAGTAATGATCCAAGTGCAAACATCTTAACGATTATTCTGATACAAATTTTGAGTGGAAAAATGCAAGGTTCAGTGGCAGAATTATTGATAATGCAATTCGTAGTAGGCATTTTAGCTGGGGCTTTAATGGGATTATTAGCCAGTTATATTTTAAGAACTTTTGCGAATATGAATGAAGGATTAGGGACTATTTTTATAGTTGCTATCGCTTTGTTTGCATATTCAACAAGTCAACTTTTAGGGGGCAATGGATATTTAAGCGTTTACATAGCAGGAATCATTTTGGGCAATACAAGGATACCTAATAAAGCTACACTGGTACATTTTTTTGATGGGGTGACCAGTTTATTTCAGATGCTGGTATTCTTTTTATTAGGGCTTTTGGTCTTTCCAACAGAAGTCATCAGCTATTTAGGCGTTGCTGTTTTAGTCGCATTATTTCTAACTTTTGTGGCAAGACCTGCTGCTGTAGCTATTTTGCTTACCCCTTTTAAAGTCCCATTTAAGCAGCAGCTTCTTGTATCCTGGGCAGGACTTAGAGGGGCATCTAGTATTGTTTTCGCCATTGTGGTTACAGTAAGTGGTGTTTTTCAAGAAAATAGGATTTTTAATATTGTTTTTTGCATTGCACTTTTATCGATTGGCATACAAGGTGCCTTGCTTTCATTAGTCGCAAGAAAATTAGATCTTATAGATGACAAGTCGCCAGTATCTATGACCTTTAGTGATTATCAAAATGATGCCGATGTGCAATTAGTGAATATCCTAATTAGTAAAAATCACCCTTGGATTGGCAAACGGATTAGTGAAATTACATTTCCACATCACGCTTTGGCGGTTTATATTCAAAGAAAATCCGATCGCATTATTCCAAAAGGTGACACGATTCTAGAAGCACAAGATATGATTGTACTAAGTAGTGAGTATAAGGAAGAACATTCCGATTTAGAAATTCAAGAACTGCCTATTGGAAAGAATCATGAATGGATAGGAAAGACAATTGCACAGTGCCATATTCCTAAAGATATGATTTTTATTATGGTGAAACGCAAAGAGGAAAATATTATTCCTAGTGGGACTACTGTAATTAGGCAAAATGATGTATTATTATCATGTAAACTAAAGAGTACAGAATAAGATGAAAGAGGTTTAATTATGGTAGATTCATTAGTTCAATTTTTTACACAAGGGTTATCGGGTGTGGTGCCGAGTGAGGTTATTATTTTTATTGTTTCAATGGTCCCTATTTTAGAGTTACGTGGCGGGATATTAGCGGCGTCTTTACTAGGCATTGAAATGTATAAAGCCGTAGGCATTTGTATTTTAGGAAATTTGATACCGATACCCTTTATTTTATTGTTTATTAGAGCGATTTTAAATTGGATGAAGCAGATTAAGTGTTTTAAGAAATTTGTAGAATGGTTAGAACATAAGTCTATGAGCAAAAGTGGGCAGATTGAAAAATATGAGTTTTTAGGACTTGTATTGTTTGTAGGCGTTCCTTTACCCGGCACAGGCGCATGGACAGGTGCTTTAATTGCTTCCTTATTAGATATAAAAACTAAAAAAGCCTTTTTAGCGATTTGCTGTGGGTTAGTAATGGCAACCGCAATCATGTGTTTTATTGCTTATGCATTGCCAGCTATTGTTGCGGCACTACTCTAAAAGATTGCAAATGTTTAAATTAGATAGGGTTTAATGTATAAAAATATTTGATATCGTTATAATTTAGATATATAATTTACATGCAAATAAGTCTCAATTCTATTCATGCTATAGAACTTAGACGAGGAAAAGAGATTGGGAGGAAATTTAAATGACAAAGATTGATATTATTTCAGGGTTTCTTGGAGCAGGCAAGACGACTTTAATTAAGAAATTAATTCAAGAAGGTTTTAATGGAGAAAAGCTTGTTTTAATAGAAAATGAGTTTGGAGAAATAGGAATAGATGGCGGATTTTTAAAAGAAGGTGGCGTTGAGATTACTGAAATGAACTCAGGATGCATTTGTTGTTCATTAGTAGGTGATTTTGGAGCTGCCCTTAAAGATGTATTAGAAAATTATAAACCGGATCGCGTGATCATTGAACCATCAGGTGTAGGAAAACTTTCTGATGTCATTAAAGCTGTTCAAAATGTGGATGAAGGCATGGATGTTGTTTTAAATGCCAAAGTGGCCGTAGTAGATGCTTTAAAATGTAAGATGTATATGAAGAATTTCGGAGAATTCTTTAATAATCAAATTGAAAGTGCAAGTACCATTATTTTAAGTCGTTCTCAAAAAGTATCCGAAGCAAAACTTGAAGAATGTGTAGCGATGATTAGAGAACATAATGAAAAAGCTGCTGTCGTTACAACCGCATGGGACGATATATCAGGAGCAAAATTACTTGAAGTCATGGAAAAGAGTTCTTCACTTGAAAAAGAGCTGATGGAAGCTGAAGAAGTTTGTCCAAGCTGTGGACATGTTCATCATCATGAACACGACCACGATCATGAATGTTGTGACCATGAACACGATCACGATCATCATGGCCATGACCATGAATGCTGCGATCACGAACACCATGACCACGATCACGAATGTTGTGATCATCACCACCATCATCATCATGCGGATGAAGTATTTACAAGTTGGGGAATGGAAACACCTCACAAATATGCTGAAGATGAAATTAAAGAAATTCTTGAAACCTTATCTCAAACAGAAGAATACGGTATTATTTTACGTGCTAAGGGTATTCTTCAAGACAAAGAAGGCAAATGGTTCTGCTTCGACATGGTTCCAGGCGAATATGAAATTAGAAAAGAAAATGCTGATTATACGGGAAGACTATGTGTGATTGGGACAAAACTTAATGAAGAAGGTCTTAAGAATTTATTTTCAAGATGCTAAGGGGAGTATGATATGAAGATACCTATTTTCTTATTTAACGGTTTATTAGAAGCAGGGAAAACCTCATTTATGAATTATATGCTTAAAAAGCCTGTTTTTGCAGATGGTAAAAATACGTTAGTTATCGTCTGCGAAGAGGGGATAGAAGAATATGATACAAGTTATTGTGAGGCAAATCATATTACATTAGTCACCATAGAAGATGAAGAAGCGTTTACAGAAGCTTATATGAGTGAATTAGCTAAAAAGTATAATCCACAGCGTGTCTTAATTGAATATAATGGGATGTGGGATATGGCAGTGCCTTTTAACATGGATTATCCTAAAGCATGGTTTATTTATGAAGTAGTTACATTAGTTAATGGTGAAACTTACAGCGTTTATTTAAACAATATGCGTGGCATTATGATGGAACACTTTAAATGTGCTGATTTGGTTATTTTTAACCGAGTAGGTGAAAAGGAGCAAACCTCTTCTTATAGAAATACAGTAAAGGCGGTTAATGGACAGGCTCAGTTATTTACTTGTGATGAGGCATTTGCATTAGAACCTATCAAGGAAGAACTACCTTATGATATTCATGCAGATATTATTGAGGTGGAAGATAAGGATTATGGTGTATGGTACATTGATTTATGGGAAGAACCACAGCGTTATATGAATAAACGCGTGAAGGTAAATGGTCTTTTCTTCCAAGATGATGACGACCCTAAAGATCGATTTACCTTTGGAAGATTTGCAATGCCTTGTTGTGCAGATGATATTTCGCTAATGGGATTATATTGCCATAATATTGGGAAGCCTAAGTTTAAGAATGAAGATAGCATTTGTGTATTAGCTGAAATCCATTATGAAAAAGCAGAAGTTTATAATAATGATAAAGGACCTATTTTATATGTTAAATCCATTGAAAAAGCGGAAAAGAAGCAGGATGATTTAGTGACCTTTAATTAGTAAAAACTTAAAAATGAAGAGATGATAAAAGGCTATCGTAATGATGGCCTTTTATTGGCTTTTTATTGTACTTTCATAAGGTAAGTAATATGATAGTATTGAGTATGAAAAATGGAGGCATCTAAATGGTTCGTGCAATATGCATTAAAAGTTGTCAGGGAGCAAATAAAGGAGACGTTGTAAAGGCTTGGAAGCGTTTTGGAAACGTTTATTTTTTTAGAGGGATCAAACAAAGAAGTAAGATGCAACCTGAACAATTTGAAGAATATTTTACAGGATTTAAGAATTATTATATTGTAGATAAAGCACCTGTTAAAAGGCGTTTTAGAAAACCAAAACCAGGTATTTTAAGAGTGGAATTTAGAGGAATAACGGAAACCGTTTTAGTTGAATTATATAATCATGTTTTTTCATATATTGAGCTGACTAAGCAGGTTAATAAAGAACTTATTTTTACTTTTAACTACAGTATTGTATCCACTCTAGAAAAATTAGAATTCTTATTTAATACGCTTCCTCATGATCAATTTATCGAAGCTGTAAAAGATGCGGAGCAAGTATTTCTTGGCATTTACAAAACAGCACTAAGTTTAGAAGTGGAGGCATTGCCTAAACAAGCAGACTATAATCAGCTTTTAGAAAACTTTAAGCAAGAAAATATGATTCTTGGAACGTTTTTTGATGAACTGAATAAATAGGGAGGAAAGTGTGAACGAAATCGTATGGAAAGATTGGCGTTTTGTTGAAGCAGTGGATTCACCAATCTTTGGAAAAATGAAAGTAGAAGCCTCAAAAGGTGAGATAGAAGAAGTGTTTTATATTTATTGCGAAGAACTCACCGAAGAAGTATGTGAAGAACTTTATAATGATTATTTATACAGTTATGGATAAGGAGATACGAGCATCGTATCTCCTTAATATTTATAGTTTGGTAATAAGTGTGCTGATCTCTATAATTGCTTCGGTGGCTTTAAGCATATGAGAAATGACAGCAAATTCGTATTTGCCATGACAGTTGTATCCACCTGTAAAAATATTTGGACATGGTAATCCCATAAAAGATAACCTAGCCCCATCTGTGCCACCTCTAATCGGTGCAAGAATAGGCGTAATCCCCACATTTTCAAAAGCTTTTTGAGCTAATGACATGACCTTAGGATTTTGATCAATGATTTCTTTCATATTATAGTAGCTATCGGTTATTTCAATTTCAACTGTATTTTCACCATATTTTTTGTTAAGAACATGGGAAAGACCAAGCATGGTTTGTTTACGTTTTTCAAAGAGTTCACGGTTATGATCACGAATGATATAGTGCAATGAAGTACTTTCGATATTACCAGACATATGATCTAAGTGGTAAAAGCCTTCATGACCAGAAGTGTGTTCAGGAACCTCTAAGGCAGGGAGCAGTGACTGATACTCACAAGCAATGGCAATACTATTTTTCATTTTCATTTTAGCAGAACCGGGATGAACGCTGATTCCATTAAAATGAAGTTTAGCAGAGGCTGCATTGAAGTTTTCGCATTGTAATTCGCCAAGATCACATCCGTCAATCGTATAAGCAAAATCTGCGCCAAAGGCTTCTACATTAAAATAATCTACGCCACGACCAATTTCTTCGTCGGGTGTAAACCCAATGCGAAGGGTGCCATGTGGAATTTCAGGATGAGTAATCAAGTATTCCATAGCAGTTAATATCTCTGAGATACCGGCTTTGTCATCAGCGCCTAATACGGTTGTCCCATCTGTGGTAATAAGAGATTCGCCTACTAAAGTATTTAATATAGGAAATTGAGTAGGTTCAAGTTTAATATTTTGTGCTTCATTTAGTACAATAGAACCACCATCATAATGGGAAATCACTTGCGGTTTAACATGGTCACCAGGGTAATCAGGAACGGTGTCCATATGAGCAATGAACCCAATAACAGGTGTTTTCTTAGAAATGTTACTTGGTAAAGTGGCCATCACATAGCCATTATCATCTAAAATAACATCCGTAAGCCCAATGGCTTTACAGTCTTCTACTAATTTTTGTGCAAAGTCTAGTTGAACTCTACTACTTGGAAAGGTTGTGCTTTCGTCATTGGACATTGTATTAATTTGTACATATTCCAAAAAACGATTAGTAAGTGCTTCTTGCATGAAAATGCCTCCTCTATGGTTGATACCTATAGTATAGACTGAAATGAGAAAGAGTTGTAGTGATTTTATAAGATAATGGAAAAATTATTTCATAAATAAGACAGCTATATGTCACATTAACTGAGATAAAATGATAAAGCAATCATTATTTAAAACATAAAACGATAAAAGCAATCACTATGATATAGTAAGAAAGATTATTTGAATTCAGTATAATATATATGGGAGAGAAAATGATGGAATATATACCAGCAAAAACTTTAGTTACAAGAAATAAAGATATGTCTTGGTTTGGCGCACGTTACAATATGAATATCTACAAAGGTTGCTCACATGGATGTATTTATTGTGATAGTAGAAGCAACTGTTATCAAATCAAGTCATTTAGTAAAGTAAGAGCTAAGGCAGATGCACTTGCTATTATTAGAAAACAGCTTAGAGGAAGGATTGGTGCAGGTGTTATTAGCACAGGTTCGATGTCAGATCCTTATAATCCTTTTGAGAAGGAGCTTGAACTAACAAGGCAAGCACTAAAGTTAATCAATCAGTATCATTTTGGGGTGGCAATTGCTACTAAAAGTAATTTAGTGGAAAGAGATATTGATGTGATTAGCCAAATTAATCAACATTCTCCTACGATTGTGAAGATAACCGTAACCGCTTATGAAGATGAGCTTAGTAAAATTGTGGAACCTAATGTATGTCCATCTTCCAAACGATTTGAAGCTTTAAAAAAGATTTCAGAGGCAGGAATTTTTTGCGGGGTATTAATGATGCCGATTCTTCCTTTTATTGAAGATCATGAGGAAAATATAACGGGAATCATTCAAAAAGCAGCCGACAGTGGCGTGCAGTTTATTTATCCAGCTATTGGGATGACGATGAGAGACGGACAAAGAGAATATTTTTATAATGAGCTAGACAAGCGTTTTCCTGGTATAAAGGAACGCTATCAAAAGCAATATGGTAGCCTTTATCGTTGTACAAGTCCCAAGGTAAAAAAACTATGGGAAATTTTTACAACTACTTGCAAAAAGCATGGCATTCTTTATAAAATGCCAGATATTATTAAGGCTTATCAATCTGGTTTTTGGCAAGAAGAACAGCTGAGTTTATTTTAAATGGGTTAGCTGCTTAGCATTTAGAAAAAGAATATTGAAAAAGCACCATAGAAATTATATACTTGAGTTAATCAAAGGAAGGCTGATTAAATAAAGTGCCTGAGATTGATAATATGATGAGGGGTGTGGAGAAGAATGGATTTAAACAAGTCAAATTCTGACAAAAATGACGCACAGGCTAATAAATTAGCGTCAGTATTTGCTTATCTAGGCATACTAGTGGTCGTGACATTAATTATGGCACCAGATTCAAAATTTGCTCGTTATCATGCGAATCAAGGAATTTGTTTATTAATTGCAAGTGCCGTTTATTCCATTGCATCAAGAATTATTATAGGTATATTTAAATATATTCCTATAGTTGGCGCACTTGTTTCAATGGTATTAGGGTTAATTGGTATAGTATTTTTTGTATTTATGATTATAGGAATTGTCAATGTAGTTAATGGAGCAACTAAACCATTACCGATTATTGGTAATTATCAAATTCTTAAATAGTAACAATTAAAGACAAAAAAGCGTATCGTTTATGAAAAGGCGATACGCTTTTTAAATATAGATGCTAATCTTTATCTACACGACCTAATCCTGTGGATACCCATTGATTATTGGTAGCTGTCTTTTTGGCAGCACCATGAGGATATTTTAAGCTTTCATTACTACAATTACCACACCATTGGTTGTCAGTTGCTGTTTTTTTAGCTTTTTGCATTGATAGGTCCTCCAGACATAAGTTTATATCTACCTAATTAGAATGTCCTTTTTTATTTAATTCATACTGTTAAAACTTACCGGGTTGCAAGGATGACTTTTTTAGGTCATATGACTTTAGTTTGTTTATCAATTAACCCATTTGATTCTATATAACCTTTCATTTTGATAACCAAGTCAGGGAGTATACGATTATTGGAACAATGGATAATATCTGGAATAATGGCTTTATGTGTTTAGTAGCGGCTAAATATTTTAAGCAGGATGCTGAGCAAACTATTATACTACAGCATATGTTAAGATTAAGGAGAAAGCTGATATTAATGAAGTTGTAAGGATGCTTAAAGAGCGTTATAGAGCATCAAGTGTTGAAATGAGCACTGTGGCGCAAATGTGTAAAGACAATGCAGATAGTAATGCAAACCTTATGAAAATGATTAGTGTATTTGGGATGTTAACGTTGATGGTTGCAATTATAGGTGTCGTTAATAATTTACTCATCAGCTTTATTGAAAGAAGAAAAGGCTTAGCCGTTTTACGTTCAGTGGGAATGAGTAAAAAGCAGCTTACAAAAATGATTTTTGTAGAAGCATTAGGAAGTGGTCTAATTAGTGGTTTAGCAGGGATAGCAGGAAGTGTTCTCTTACTATTTGTATTAGAGAAAGTTTTATTTGCTTTGAATTTACAAATTAAAATAGAAATGATACCAGAACTATTTGCAATCTATTTTTTCGGGGCAAGTGTGATTACAGTGATTGGAACGGCTCTTCCAGCACGGTCTGTACCTAAATTAAATATTATTGAATGCATTAAATTTGAATAGGAAAGCAAAAAAGAGTAGTGTTTCTACTCTTTTTTATTTTTAGAAATTAGGATACAATAAATAAAAACGAAGAAAGAGGAAAAATGAGGATGAAGATTGTGGCAGTTATAGAGAATAAAGGCGAAAAACCACTTCATACAGAACATGGTTTATGTGTATACATTGAATATAGAAATAAAAAATATTTACTAGACTCTGGTAGTAGCAACTTATTTTTGGAAAATGCTAAAGCATTAGGTATTGACCTAGAACAAATTGATAAAGCAATCTTATCGCATGCACATTTTGATCATTCAGGGGGATATGAGGGATTACTTGAGAAGAATGCTAGAGTAAGTGTTTATGTAAGAGACAAAGGGATTGAGCCTTGTTACGTAAAAGTAGGATGTATTAAAAAATATGTAGGGATTCCTAAAAAAATTTTAGCACAATATAGCAATCGCTTTAAATACATTAGTGGAAAATATGAGTTAGACCTTGGGGTGTGGCTTATTCCACATACAACACCTCATTTAGAGATACGAGGCAAGAAAACCCATTTAGCTAGAAAAATAGATGGGAAAATCAAATGGGATGACTTTGCACACGAACAAAGTTTAGTTTTTGAATGCGCGGGGGGACTTGTTGTATTAAATAGCTGCTCACACGGAGGCGTAGATCATATTATTCAAGAAGTGCAAGAAGCATTTCCTAAGCAAAAGGTAATGGCTATGATTGGTGGATTTCATTTGATGGGAGCTGGTGGCGTTAAGACGATGCAAGGAAAACCAGAAGAGATTAGAGCACTAGGACGCAGACTTAACGCATGTGAGACAGAGGAAATTTATACAGGACATTGTACAGGAGACCCAGCGTATAAAATATTGAAAGAAGAGCTGGGTGAAAAACTACATTATTTTAGTACAGGAACATGCTTAGAATTTGCTGAAAGTGCAATTTAGAGTACTTGTACTGATTCCCATTAATTGCAATAAGAAAGAAGATAGAGATAAAGCCAAAGCATTACTAAGTAGTTTAGGTCTTGAAAAGGAAATGGAGAAAAAACCTACTCAGTTAAGTGGTGGACAATGCCAAAGAGTCGCCATTGCAAGAGCATTAATCAATCATCCAAAAATCATTTTTGCTGACGAGATGACCGCTTCTTTAGATTATAAAGCGGCTGAGCAAGTACTAGATGTATAGTTATTCTTTTTATATTGAGTATCGGACTCTCTTTATTGGCAGGAGTAGAATATAATCTTGGATTTTGCAAGGAAAATGTTTTGATTGTTCCTTATAAAGCAATAAAGCAGAAAATAAAAAAGAAATAAAAGCATTTATGGCACAAAATCAAGATTTATTTGAAAAACGCTTTGACGAAGAAGAAGAAATGAGTAGCTTTATTAACTTATTAAAAAGAAATCTTGGACTAGTGGGAATAATATTAGGGACATTACTTATTTTGCAACTTAGTAAATCACAAAGTAGCCTATTAGAAATATATGTGGCTGAAGAAATGAAAGAAGTCGCATTATTTTATATATTAGGGTATAATATAAAGCAGGTAAGAGGAAAAATAGTAAGTCAGTATAGATGGATTTATATTATGGGAGGGATGGTAGGCTATTTATGCGGAGAAGTATGCATGCTTTTATTTGGTTATTTATACTGTGAACCTATAGGCATTTTTTATTTGAAAGGACATATTTCATATATATTAGTGCCTATTTTATTAAGCAGTGCATTGTTTTTAATTGAATATGGAAAGCTTTATGTAAAATTTAACTATGTAGAATGGGTCAAGCATATGCAAAGTTAAATAGAAATAAAAGTATGAATTGTTGCTTTTATAGTTAAAAGGTTGTAAAATAAAGGAAATATATTGAAAAATAAAATCATTAACTGAAGGGGGAAGCTCATGAAAAAGATACTGTTTGTTGCTTCAGAATGTGTTCCTTTTATTAAAACTGGAGGACTGGCTGATGTTGTAGGAACATTACCTAAGATGTTTGATAAAAGTAAATATGATGTAAGAGTGGTTTTGCCAAGTTATACCTGTATTCCTTGGGAGTATCGTGGTAAGTTTAAGTATATTACGCATTTCTATATGGAAATGGGTTGGTTTAAAGAACCCCATCATGTAGGAATCATGAGTACTGAGTATGATGGGATTACTTATTATTTTGTAGATAATGAGTATTACTTTAGTGGTTGGGCACCATATGGAACGACACGCTTTGATATTGAGAAGTTTAGTTTCTTTTGTAAAGCAGCCTTAGCTATTTTACCAACCTTAGATTTTAAACCAGATATTATTCATTGCCATGATTGGCAGAGCGGACTTGTACCCGTCTTCTTAAAAACAGTCTTTAGTGATAACCCATTTTATTGGGGAATTAAAGCCATTATGACGATACATAACCTAAAATTCCAAGGTGTATGGGATATTAAAACCATTAAAGGCATTACAGGTCTTCCTGATTACTTATTTACACCTGATAAGCTGGAGTATAGAAAAGATGCAAGTATGCTAAAAGGTGGACTAGTTTATGCAGACTATATTACAACAGTAAGTAATACTTATGCAGATGAAATTCAGATGCCATATTATGGAGAAGGATTAGATGGGCTATTAAAAGCCAGAGACAACAGTTTATGTGGTATTTTAAATGGTATTGACTATGATAATTATAATCCTATTTCTGATTCTCATATTTTCTTCAACTACTCTAATTGGAATTTTAGAACCGAAAAAGTGAAGAATAAAAAAGCACTTCAAGCTGAATTAGGACTACCTGTAGATGAACATAAATATATGATCGCAATTATATCAAGACTAACCGATCAAAAAGGATTAGATTTGATTGACTGGGTAATGAATGGCATTTGTGATGAAAATGTTCAACTGGTTGTGTTAGGTACAGGGGATCCTCAATATGAAAATATGTTTAAGCATTATCAATGGATTATGCCAGATAGGGTATCGGCTAACATTTATTATTCTGATGAACTGGCGCATAAACTTTATGCTGCAGCTGATGCTTTATTAATGCCTTCACGCTTTGAACCATGCGGCTTAACACAGCTTATTGCGCTTCGTTATGGTACAGTGCCTATCGTTCGTGAAACAGGTGGACTTAGAGATACCGTTGAGCCATTTAATGAATATGAGGGTAAAGGGACAGGCTTCACCTTTGCGAACTACAATGCAGATGAAATGCTCAAAATCATCAATTACTCTAAGAAGGTTTATTTTGAAAACCGTATTGGTTGGAACAATATGATGGCAAGAGGCATGAAGATGGATTATTCTTGGAATCGTTCAGCAAGAATTTATGAAGATTTATATGAAAGATTAACACAATAAAAAATGAAAAATAAAAAATAGGTAAATCCTTTCACCTAAGGGTGAGGATTTACCTATTTTTTTATGCCATAAGATAAAAAAGAAGTGCTTTATTCAGGTAAAAAAGAAAGCTCAATTTTTTTACGGTTAGTTTTAAGTTGAGTGAGTTTGACACCTGCTGCCTCAAACATTTTAGTAGAGGCTTTTACAGCATCAGAATCTGCATATTTATTAGAAAGATAAATTACTTCTCGAATTCCTGATTGAATGATGGCTTTACAACATTCATTGCAAGGAAAAAGTGCTACATAAATTTTAGAGCCAACCAGTGATTTACCACGGGCATTTAGTATGGCATTAAGTTCAGCATGAACCACAAAAGGGTATTTTGTATCTAAAAAATCTCCTTCTCGTTCCCAAGGAAAAAGATCATCAGAACAACCTATAGGCAAACCATTATAGCCTACACTTAATATAGTATTATGGTTAAAACCATTAGGCGCATCTCCACTTACGATACAAGCCCCTACTTGTGTATTAGGGTCTTTACTGCGTTTAGCAGCAAGCAAAGCAATCCCCATAAAATAATCATCCCAAGAAATATATTCTTGTCTTTTCATAGTCCACCTCCGTATTTTTCAGTAGTAGGTATATCTCGTTAAAGAATACACATTTTATTTAAAGGAATTAACATTAGTATATCATTCATAGCAATAGGTGCAAGAGATGATATTAATACACAAGTTCTTTATTAGGGAAAGTTAAAGAGGTTATTTTAATAAAAATTAAGTAAAATTAACAATAAATTTTTAAAAAGTATAAAAATTCTATAATTTATATTTTATAATGGACGTAAGGAGAAGGGCTTTTTTATATTTCATAACGATTAAGCATAAAATGTACAAAATCCTATAATTTCATGGAAAAATACGAGGAGGAGTATATGGAAAAGTCACAAGACATTGAATTGCTAAGAGATATCATATATGAAAAAGAAATGGAATGTCCGTTATGCAAAGCAGTTATAAAAAAGAAATGTGTTAAGGGAAGTAAGAATAGATTAATAAGAACAGATTATGACTTATGCTCACATTATGAAAAAGTAAACCCATTATTTTATGAAGTCATTGTTTGCAATGCTTGTGGATTTGCTCAAATTAATAAAAGAAAAGAAATGCCTACTGCTGCTGAGACTGAATTAATTTGTAGGCAGGTTTCTATGAAGTTTTCAGGAAGAAATTATAGTGAATTCTATACAGCAGAAGAAGCAATTGACAGATATAAGTTAGCACTTCTTAATGCAATCGTAAGAAATGGTACGGAAGGTGAAAAAGCTTATATTGCGCTTAAGATAGGCTGGATTTATAGGGAACTAGGAGAGGAAGAAAAAGAAGTTTACTTTTTAGAACAAGCTAGAAATGGACTGATAGAAGCTTACCACAAAGAAGGTGATTCGATATTTGAATTGAATGAAGAGATGATATGTTATCTTGTAGCGGCGCTGAGTTATCGCATTGGGGATTATAAAAGAGTCTATAAATGGATTGATAATATCTTAAAAAATAAAAAACTAGAACAGAAATTAAAAAGCAGATGTTTTGAACTAATGGAAATGACAAGGAATATGGCAAAGCAAAAAGAGGTTGTGACATGCTATAATAAGAATGAGCAAGAAAAAATAAATAGCAAGATAGGGGAAAGAGTATGATACAGTATCATAATTTATACAACAATAGGTTTTGTGAATGCTTATAGAGGAACTGGCAAAGTGTTAATGGCTCCAACTTTATAAGATAAATTAGAAAAAGTGAATCATTAAGAAGAATTAGAGCAAGCATGAGTATGTGGGTATACGGATGCTTGCTCTATTTATATTGGAATAATTTTGTATGAGAGGTTCCATAATAAGTAAATAAGTTTAAAACAAATTAGTTAGTATGAGAAAGGAAACGGATGATGAAATACATTGTACTATCTCCCTCACATCACCTTATTGGTTTTAATTCTAGGGAGCAAGTTGCCCAATATTGTTTAAAGATGGATAATGAGTCACTGAGTCAGTATGCCAGTAATGAGGAGCTGACTTACGAAACCATGACCCCTACAGAAATAGGTCAACTTTATACACAAATAGGTGCCGTATATGGGGGGTGTCATATTTATAAAAGCAATGAAATCTTACAAGAGATGGTGCATCAAGACGCAGAAGCGGAGGATATTGAAAAAGCCAAGGCACTCTTTGCGGGAAATGACTTAAAGCGTGAGATACCTTGTCCTGGGTTTATAGAAGACGTTTTAGGAGAAATCACGCCTATTCCACAAAATGAGATGAGTGATGGCATTTATTATATGAATAATATTGATGCCCCAAGTGATGAAAAAGATAATGGATAATGCGTAAGTCAACTTAATCGCACATGAGAAAGGAGCCAGACAAGTCGTGAAGCAAATAGAATGTATTAGCTTATGTGAAATCTTAGAGCATATTTATGAAATGGAACCTCGCTATGAGAAGATGGTCGAAAAAATCAATCAAGCGGCAGGGTATAACAAATGCAAACGCCTTTATATAGGCTCTTCTTTTTGCGGACAATATTTTTTAAATTTATCCCCTGAGCATATTAGGAATCTCTTAGCCTTTTGCAAAAAAGAAGAGATGGGTGTCACTCTTGTTGTGCCTGTCTTTAATCAAAAACATTTATTAGAGGGAAAGAAGAAGCTTAAAAACTTGATTGAGAGTTATAGTGGCATAATAGATGAAGTAACGGTTAATGACTATGGGATGCTGCAATATATAGCCGATACTTATCCAGATATAAGACTCAATATGGGCAGATTATTTATGAAGGATTATCGAGAACCACGTTATGAAGCCTATTTTAATGAAACGCTAAAGCCTAAAGGATTTACCCATTATTTAGAAAAGCTTATCAAAAAGTATCATGTGGGGGGGATAGAATTTGACCCAACTCATCGTAAAATAGATTTCTCCCAAAAGCCTGAGTCAGTAGAAATAGGGATTTATGAACCTTATAGTTATATTACAGTAGGACAAATCTGTGAGGTGGGCAGTATTTCAAAGTCTATTGAAAAGAAGTTTAGACCCAATGAGCCTTGTGGGGCTGAATGTTATCGTTATCGTATGCAGTACCATATGGAGGATGGAAGAGATTGGAGAAGAGTTGGAAGAGCAATTTATTTTGAGAATAAAGCACCAGAACTCATCGGATTGCAACAAGTCAGAAGGATTTATGCACCACTAGATTGGGAGGTAAGTCATGAACGTATTAGTACCGCTAAATAATATAGAACATATTGAGGATTACATGAATGCGGGAGCCAAGGAATTTTATATTGGATTTTATGATGAGAATTGGGTAAACACATTTGGTGAATATGCAGATATTAATCGTCTAACGGGTTTTAAGAAAAATGCAAATCCCTATAGTTTTGAAGAAGTGTTAGACATCATCCATCAAGTCAAAGAAAAAGACATTCAAATTTATGTGACGTTTAATGCAAGCACTTATAGCCAAAAACAATTAGAGTTTATTGAGCAGTATTTTATAAAGCTTAAAGAAACCCCGTTTGATGGGGTCATTGTTTCTTGCGCAGAATTAGTAGAAATGGCAGCCAAAGTGGGCATTCCGTCTGTTATTAGTACAATAGCGGGCATTTATAATGTGGATATGGTGAAATTTTATTGCAAGTTAGGTGCAAAGCGTATTATTTTACCTAGAGATTTATCGGCTCATGAAATTGAAGAAATTGTATCTACTTATCCAAAGGTTGAGTATGAGATTTTTATGATGCGTAATGGATGTCGCTTTTCAGATGCACACTGCTTAGGATTTCATAGAAGTGAAAAGCCCTCTATTTGTGCTTATATAGGAGCAGCAGGCAGAGACTTAAAGGTTGATAAAAAGCAGTTTATGCAAAAACACAATGTAGAGCTCAATGATATCATTTATACCCAAAACTTTCATAATCAAACCTGTGGACTTTGTTCGATTTATCGTTTTGTAAAACTAGGAATTACAGCAGGAAAAATTGTGGGGCGTTCAGATGAATGGCAAAATATTTGTGAAGATATTCGTCTCATTCATGAGAATGTGGCGATTGCAAGGGCGTGTGATTCAGAAGAGGAATATTTGGAACGTATGATTTTACCGAATGGACATGAAATGATATGTAAGTTGGGTCTATCATGCTATTACCCTGAGATTAGGTTTTAATGGGGGTGAATCTTTGATATAATAGTTTTAAATGTTATCAGCCTAGAAAGGGAAGAATAGTGAATAAGCGCATTATTTTTGATATGGATGGAATTTTATTTGATACAGAGAAATTATATCTTAAATGTTGGAGTGAACTAGATATAGCTTCTTTGGAAAATATAGAAGAAGTTTTAAAGTTATGTATTGGTTCAAATGAACAAAAGACAAGAGAAATTCTTAAAGCGCATTATGGGGAAGCATTTGATGTGAAATGCTATCATGCAAAAGCCAAAGCGATTTTTCAAAAACACATTCATGAACAAGGCATGCCAATGAAGAAAGGTGTTTATGAGTTATTATCTTTTTTAAAAGAAAAAGGCTATAAAATAGGATTAGCTTCCTCAACACGTACAGAGATTGTCATTCGTGAGCTAGAAGAGGCTAAAATAATAGATTATTTTGATGTGATTGTAGGTGGAGACCAAGTTAAAGAAAGTAAACCTAATCCAGAAATTTTCTTATATGCGGGTGAAAAATTAGGTGCAAAGCCAGAAGACATTATGGTGATAGAGGATTCAATAAATGGGATAAGGGCAGCTCACGCTGCGGGAATGAAACCGATCATGGTACCAGATTTAATCATGCCTACAGAAGAAATAGAAGCCTTACTTTATAAAAAGTTTGAGTCTTTAGTAGAAGTAAGAGAGTATTTAGCGAACTTAGGGTAAATCATTTTAATCTTCAGGTAGGAAAAACTTGATTTTAGTTAGAAAAGGCAATATAATAAAGAAAATGTAAAATGTGATACGGAAAATAGGCGTTTGACAAAAGCTACGATTTATAAATTTCTTCAGAGAGCCGATGGTTGGTGTGAATCGGTGAAAGGTTAAATCTTTCCACTTTTGAAGCTGTCGGTGATGAATCGAAAGGTTGGTACCCTTTATCCTACTAATGAGTGGCTAATTGTATGAATTAGCAATTTGGGTGGCAACACGGAGTCCTTTCGTCCCATATGTGAATATGTGGGGAAAGGACTTTTTTGCGTTATTGTATTTTACAACATAAAAATAGAGTCAAAGCAGGAGGAAAACCATGTTAGATTTAAAATTCGTAAGGGAAAATCCAGAGATTGTTAAACAAAATATTAAAAACAAATTCCAAGATAGAAAACTTCCATTAGTTGATGAAGTCATTGCTTTAGATGTTGAAAACAGAACAGTCAAACAAGAAGCTGAAAAACTAAGAGCTGACCGTAATAAAATTTCTAAACAAATTGGTGCACTGATGGCACAAGGCAAAAAAGAAGAAGCAGAAGAAGTAAAAAAACAAGTGACAGCAGAATCTGCTCGCCTTGAAGAATTATCTGCTAAAGAAACAGAACTTGAAGAAAAAATCAAAACCATTATGATGACCATTCCAAACATCATTGACCCAAGTGTACCAATTGGTAAAGATGACAGTGAAAATGTGGAGGTTCAAAGATATGGTGAACCTGTTGTGCCAGATTTTGAAATTCCATATCATGCAGAAATTATGGAAAAATTCAATGGTCTTGACCTAGATAGTGCTAGAAAAGTAGCAGGAAATGGATTCTACTATTTAATGGGAGATATTGCTAGACTTCACTCAGCTGTTATTTCTTATGCAAGAGATTTCATGATTGATAGAGGATTTACTTATTGCATTCCACCATATATGATTCGTAGCAACGTCGTGACTGGTGTAATGAGCTTTGATGAAATGGATGCTATGATGTATAAAATCGAAGGGGAAGACTTATACTTAATTGGTACAAGTGAACACTCTATGATTGGTAAATTCATTGATACTATTCTTCCAGAAGATTCATTACCACAAACCTTAACAAGCTATTCACCATGCTTTAGAAAAGAAAAAGGTGCACATGGTATTGAAGAAAGAGGTGTATATCGTATTCACCAATTTGAAAAACAAGAAATGATCGTTGTATGTAAACCAGAAGATAGCAAAATGTGGTTTGATAAATTATGGCAAAACACCGTAGATTTATTCCGCTCATTAGATATTCCAGTAAGAACGCTTGAATGTTGTTCAGGAGATCTTGCTGACCTTAAAGTAAAATCTATTGATGTAGAAGCTTGGTCACCAAGACAACAAAAATACTTTGAAGTAGGAAGCTGCTCTAACTTAGGCGATGCTCAAGCACGTCGTCTTAAAATTCGTGTGAATGGAAAAGATGGACAAAAATATTTTGCCCATACACTTAATAATACAGTTGTAGCACCACCAAGAATGTTAATTGCCTTCTTAGAAAACAACTTAAATGCAGACGGAAGTGTGAGCATTCCAGAAGCACTTAGACCATATATGGGTGGCAAATCAGTGATTAAATAATGCATGGTAAATATAAAGAGGGGGTTCTTGAAATGATTCACTTAAAGAACCTCCTCTTTATAGTCTATTTCTGCATCTTTTTAAGCGTTACATAGAACTATATAATTATGGAAAAAAGTGATACAATCATATTAACAAAAGTAGTAGAAAAGAGGTTATTATGAGATTACAAGATTTACTAAAAAGAGCAGATCAAAATAAAAATCAACCAGAACACTTATTTAACATAGAGCATGATCAAAAGATACTACTCACAGAAGAAATGCTTAGGCAAATGCACCAAGCACTAGGTGGAACAGGAAGTTATAGAAAAAAGGATGTCATACAAGCTAGTCCAATTACCTTGCCAGAAGCATCTGAAGTACCAAGATTAGTAGCACACTTTATGAGTCAATTACAAATTTCTAAGCAGATGTTTCATCCTATTGAATATGCAGCCATTTGCCATAAAAGAATTTTAGAATTGTGTCCGTTTGAGGATAAGAATGAGGAAGTCGCTTTTCTTGTTCTCAACTTATTATTAAGTCAAGCAGGATATCAATCTATCGTGATTAGAACAGAGGATCGAAAAACGTATGAGGAGGTTTTAATAAGAGCACAGCATCCTAGTCAACCAGACATTGATGGATTTTTTAAATTTATAGCAATGTGTGTCATTAGAAAGGAAGAAGATAATTTATTAAATGGTAATAAGGCTTAGCATATTTAAAGTATAATTTTGAAATAGTATGAATACATGTTAAAATGAGCTATAGAAAAATGACAAAGTAAAGCAACTTAGTGAGAGGGGGCAAAGCGATGCAATATATTTATGTAAAAATGCAAATAGCTTGTTTATGCTTTATTGGATATTTAACAATTAACTATCTTTTAAATAAGCGAATACGTACCTATTCCAGCAAAGTATATTTTATGATGTTATGGGCATGTATTTTTAACTTATTATTAGACATTGCTAGTGTTAGTACATTATATTTATATCCAGATACTTCCAATATGGTTAATGAAGTGGTTACACGAGTATTTATTGTAAGCGTTGATGTGTTTATGGCACTTATTGCGATTTATTTGATTAATCTTATAACCATAGATCAGAAGATGCCTAGTGAGAGAGCATGGCTTGCTATTGTTCCCCTATTGCTAGTAGTAGCAATGTGTTTTACAGATCAATTAGCGTATCATGTAGAAAAGGACTATGGTTATTCTTATGGTCCAATTGCAAATGTATGTTATATAGCAGTAGTGGTTTATTTAGGGTCAGTCATTTATTATCTAAAGAAAAATATAGCGTCTATTAACTCCAAAGTTAAGAAAACCACCATTGAGTGTATTGCCATATGTATCATAATAATGGTTTTACAAAAATTTTATCCACAACTGCTTGTTTCTGGATTAGCTACTACACTATGTACTTTTAGTATTTATATCGGGATAGAAAATCCCAACTTCTTTTTAGAAAATCAATTTAATTTTTTTAATGATTTTGCTTTTATTACAGTATTAAAGGACAAGATATGTAAAAACGATCCTTTTTCTGTTTTAGTAGTTATGCTGGGCAATATAGAGGATATTAGAGAGGAATATGGAGCGAGTGTTGAACGACAGCTCTATGAAATGGTAGAGAGCTATTTACATAGTTTTATGAAAGATGGAGTGTACCTGTATAACACGAATACTTTAACGGGCGTTGCAGCCAATAATGATGTGATGGCAACTTATATTGAACAGATAAAAAGCAGATTTGCAAGTGTATGGAAAGTGGAACAAAAAGGAATTCTATTAAATGCACAAGTGGAGTGCATTGATGTGGATAAGGATGTAACAAGCGTTGAGTATATTAAAAACAGAATCATTGAAATGCAAATAGATATTAAACATAAAAAGTTGTATACAGATAATTTATTAGGAATTCGTAACCGAAATGGTTTTGAAAGTGATATGGAGGTTATTTCCCCGAATCGTTATAAATATGAATCTTTATGTTATATAACTATCGATGTTAATAATTTGAAGGTTGTTAATGATCAATATGGGCATGATGCGGGTGATGAGCTTTTGCAAAATTGTGTTAATATAATTGGTAAGGCACTAGAAGATCAAGGAACACTTTATCGCTTAGGTGGAGATGAACTTGGCATTTTACTTATCAATAAGCGGAATGTTGAAATTAGTGATTTATTGGTTAAAATTGAAGAAGTAAGAAAACAAGAAAATCAGAATAAAACACATCCTGTAAGCTTTGCTTTGGGATATGCTTATTTTGATGGTAGTCGAGATGACTCTTTACATGAAATGGTTAAAAGAGCAGATAAGATGATGTATGGCAATAAAATAGAAATGAAAAAACAAATGAAAGAAATGCAAACGACTAGATAGTTATAGGACATTTTTTGTAATAGGAGAGAACGAGATGGATACAAATGGAAAAATAGCTGCTTTACGTGAAATAATGAAGCAGGAAGGGATTAAAGCTTATATTATTCCTAGTAATGATCCACATATGAGTGAATATGTTTCAGAGCACTGGAAAAGTAGAGCTTATTTTTCAGGATTCACAGGTTCAGCAGGGACATTAGTTGTGACAGACAAAAGTAGTGGATTGTGGACAGATGGTAGATATTATATTCAAGCAGAAGCACAACTTGCAGAAAGTGAAATTCAGTTATTTAAAATGGGTGAAAAATCTGTACCAGGTTTTATAGAATATTTGGTTCAAGAAATGAAAGCTGGTAGTGCAGTAGGTTTGGATGGCAAATTATTTTCAGTAGCAACGATTAAAAGCATGGAAAAAGCCTTTAAGAAGAAAAAGTTAACACTAAAGTCTAATTTGGACTTAGTGGAGCGTGTTTGGAAAGATAGACCAACTGAAGTATTAACATCAGTATATTGGCATGATTTATGTTTTACAGGGCGTTCTTGTAAAGAAAAACTAATGGCTGTTAGAGAAGAACTGAAACGAAGACATGCAGATGCCTATGTTATTAGTGAATTAGCAAGTATTGCATGGCTGTTTAATATTAGAGCTAATGATATTTGTTATAATCCTATGGTGATCGCTTATGCCCATATTACTTTAGAGAAAGCTTATTTGTGTATTGAAACTTCAAGACTTTCTTTAGAGGTTAGTATGAAGCTAAAAGCTGAAGGGGTGGAAATTAGAAGGTATCACGAAATAGAGAATATCCTCAAATCCATTAATAAGCCGACCAAAGTATTTTGCTCGGCGCATACGTTAAACTATGATTTATATCGTTTACTTGAGAAAAATTTATCCGTTAAAATAATTGAAGGCGAAGAAATCATTATCGATTTAAAGGCTATTAAAAATGAAGTAGAAATTCAAAATATAAGAATAGCACATATTAAGGATGGATGTGCATTAGTCCAGTTTATGGTTGACTTTGAAAGAAGGATGAAAAGTAGTCATACTGTAACAGAATATGATTTAGTGAGTATGCTTAAAGAAGCGAGAGGAAAGCAAGCACACAATGTAGGAGAAAGCTTTGCTTCTATTATTGCTTATAAAGAAAATGCTGCCATGATGCACTATG
Organism: uncultured Cellulosilyticum sp.; assembly: GCA_934725855.1. Lineage (GTDB taxonomy): Bacteria > Bacillota > Clostridia > Lachnospirales > Cellulosilyticaceae > Cellulosilyticum. The sequence continues at coordinate 125,337 of CAKVCL010000002.1, forward strand.
CGCCAACTAGTCAGCAACATAAGGTATTAAACGAATCAGGTATGCTACTCATTGACAGTGGTGGACAATATTTAGAGGGAACCACAGATATTACAAGGACTTTTGCATTAGGTGAAGTGACGAATGAAGAAAAAAGACATTACACATTAGTTCTTAAATCACATATAGCGATGGCAAAAGCTATTTTTATGGAGGGCAGTACAGGTGGAAACCTAGACATTCTTGCAAGAGAACCCATTTGGTCAGAAGGAATAGATTATAAATGTGGAACAGGTCATGGCGTAGGATTTATGCTAGGCGTTCATGAAGGCCCACAAAGTTTAAGAATGACGAATCATGTACCATTAAAGCCAGGCATGCTCATTACTAATGAGCCAGGCATTTATATAGAAGGTAAACATGGCATAAGAACAGAGAATATTTTACTAGTAAAGCCTTATAAAGAAACTGAGTATGGAAAGTTTTATCAGTTTGAAACGGTCACTTATTTTCCAATTGATACAGCTCCAATTGATTTAGATTTATTGACCTTTGAAGAAAAAGAGTGGCTCAATCAGTATCATACACTAGTATATGATAGATTATCGCCATTTTTAAGAGATGAAGCATTACAGTGGTTAACCGTGCATACAAGACCAATATAATTTGGTAAAATAGAAGTATGAAATAAAGGACTTAGGTGAACATGACATCTAAGCAAAAAGAATCAATAAGATGAATGAAACCATTTGATAAGTTAATGGAGGAAATGGATGCAAAATGTAATTATGGTCTATACGGATGGTGGCGCTAGAGGAAATGGAAAAGAGGATTGTAAAGCAGCTTGGGCTTATACATTAACTTATGGGGCACACTATAAAGAAGATGCGAAGGCTTGTTATGGCGCGACTAATAATCAGATGGAAATGACGGCTATTATTATGGCACTTAGTGCGATTAAAAATAAGAAACTGCCAATTAGAGTGCATAGTGATTCGGCATACTGTATTAATGGCATTACATCATGGATTCATGGTTGGAAGAAAAAAGGCTGGGTGAATTCAAAAAAAGAGCCTGTAGAAAATAAAGAATTGTGGATGAAGATGGATACCCTAGTGAATGAATGTGAGGATATTAAGTTTATTAAAGTAAAAGGGCATGCAGATGTTGCCGGGAATATTAGAGTAGATGCGCTTGTCAATGAGGCAATGGACCAATTAGAATAAGAGAAACAAAGACCTAGCTACTATGGGATAATAGCTAGGTCTTTGTTTATATGTATAAAGAAAAGGACAAAATTTGTGCCTTGTAGCACCCTTTGGAGTTTCATGCTAAGTGAAATCAAAAAGAGTGCTTCACTTAGCATGATGAAGTATAATGATTTAAATATGTATGTATTGTTTGGATGAATTAAATATACCATGCAATTTTATGAATGTCAACAAAAATGATAATTGTTTTCAAAATAAATACACAGTAATATGAAGTAATGATTCATAAAACAATAGAAATTTGTATTTTTACATATACGAGAAGCAAAAATTAGCTTAAAATAGAAGAGAAAGAATGAATAAATAAAGGCAATAATAGAGGTGGAAACGGGGGAATCTGAATGAATTTAAATGATTTTTATAGTGGAAATGCATTTGATGCCTATGAATATTTTGGAGCACATATAGATGAGCAAGGGGTTACGTTTAGAGTGTATGCCCCAAATGCAAAGGGGATTGCCTTAATTGGGGAATTTAATGGCTGGCAGGGCGAATCCATGAATAGAGAAGGCCAAAGTGGCATTTATAGTTTATATTGTCCAAATGCACAAAAAGGACAGATGTATAAATATCGCATTTATCAACAAGATGGTGGAGTAGTTGAACATAGTGATCCTTATGGCTTTGGGATGGAGCTTAGACCTAATTGTGCTTCTATCATTGTGGATTTAAATGAGCATCAGTTTAAGGATGATTTATGGATGGAGCAAAGAGATTTAAACTATGATCGCCCACTGAACATATATGAGGTTCATTTAGGCTCATGGAAAACAAATCCTGAAGATGAAAACGGTTGGTATCGTTATAGTGAATTAGCAGATAAGCTGATTCCTTATGTAAAAGAAAATGGTTATACTCATATAGAAGTGTTGCCATTAAGTGAACATCCAGCAGACTGCTCTTGGGGATATCAAATTACAGGATTTTTTAGTCCAACTTCAAGGTATGGCACGGCAAAAGAACTCAAAGAATTTATAGATAAATGCCATCAAGCAGGAATAGGGTTGATCATGGATTTTGTGCCTGTTCATTTTGCAATGGATTATTATGCATTAGCTAATTTTGATGGTAGTAGCTTGTATGAATATCCTGCTTCTGACGTTAGTCAAAGTGAATGGGGATCTTGCAACTTTATTCATTCAAGAGGGGAAGTCTGTAGCTTTTTGCAATCATCAGCAAATTATTGGTTAAAAGAATTTCATTTTGATGGGTTACGTATGGATGCCATAAGTAATGCGCTTTATTGGATGGGAGATCCAAATAGAGGGGTAAACGGATGTACGGTTAAGTTTATAAAGACAATGAATGCTGGTTTACACCGTATGCATCCAACAGCAATGTTAATTGCAGAAGATTCAACCTCCTTTTTAAAAGTAACGGCACCAGTAGAATATGAAGGATTAGGATTTAACTATAAATGGGACATGGGTTGGATGAATGATACGTTAGATTATATGAGAACGCCTCCAGAGGAACGGCCACAGCATTATCATAAATTAACGTTTTCTATGATGTATTTTTATAATGAAAATTATTTATTACCATTTTCTCATGATGAGGTTGTACATGGCAAAGCAACTATTATGCAGAAAATGTGGGGGCAGTATGAAGATAAGTTTAAGCAATGTAAAGCCTTATATGCGTACATGTATACCCATCCAGGTAAAAAACTAAACTTTATGGGAAATGAAATTGGTCAATTTAGAGAGTGGGACGAAACTAGAGAGCAAGATTGGGATTTATTAAAATATCCAAAACATGATTCTTTCCATGAATATGTGAAAGCGTTAAATAAACTATATTCTTTGGAACCAGCATTTAGTGAGGGAGAATATAATAGTGAAAACTTTAGATGGTTAGAAGTTAATGGAGTGGCAGAATGTGTTTACATTTATCAAAGAAGTAACAAAGGAAGTCACTATGAAGGAAAAACCTACATTATTGCATTAAACTTCTCAAATAACGCGTATACAACTTATAAATTTGGAGTAGACCAAGAAATTACAATGAGAGAAGTGTTAAATAGTGATTATGATATATATGGTGGAGAGACAGTTGACGGAAAACATGCTACCTATAAAACTCAAGTATCTGCTATAGGGGAGCATCCATATTTCATGGACATTAGCTTAGCACCATTTTCGGCAAAGATTTTTGAAGTAGTGGATAATGAGAAATGTGTTAATCAGATACATAAGAGTGAGGAAAAAAACATAACAAAAAGCGTATCTAAGAAAAGAGATAAATTAAGACGCAGAAATAAATAAATCATAAAAAAGTTGATGTCCTACAGGAGATCAACTTTTTTATGATTATTAACGCTAAAATAGTCTATGGTGAATAGGAGGCTCATTGAAAAAAAAGGAACGAATCCAATCGTCTAGGTAAATAGCTGGAAGAGAAAGAAAAAACCAAATAAGAGAAAAGGGCAAGCAAACTTGACCTAGTATATTTATAGGAAGATGGCTATAATTCCAAATATTTAATTTTAGACCTAAATTTAAGATGGTTCCTGCTATAAACTCTAATGCAGTTATAAGAACTGCACTCATAAGCATTTGTTTGTAAAGGGGGAGCGTATAAAAAGAATCAATAAGCCCAATGAGAATAAAGCAAATACCACCTAATATACCCATTGTCCAATGTGTACTGCCATTAAAGATTGTTTCAATGAGCATATAAATCAGTCCGCCAACGCAAAAAATAAAAAAGTATTTAAAAATATTTTTCATAAGTACCTCATCAATTGATCGTTCATTTAACTCCAATTAGTATGAGCATGGGATTAATAAAATATGTGTTGATAATTTTCTATTTCGTAGTGCATTGTTTTAGAGTATATTATAGATAGAACACAATATAAAGGAAGTTTTAGTTAGGTGGAGGAATACATATGAAAAAACATAAATGGATAGGCCTAATTGCAATAAGTATTTTATTATCGGCTCAAGTATTATACGCCCAGGAAAGAGCGATTTCACCAATTATAGCAGATGATTATAGAGACACGAGAAGCTATAACTTACCTTATAAATCCATTCAAGGATTTCTTGTGGCACCCTTACAGATACCAGGGGAATTATTAGCACCCTTTAGCGAGGAGCGTCAAGGTTATGAACATGAAGGAATAGATATTAGAGTGGAGGAAGGAACACCTATTTTTGCTATTGCAGATGGTGTCATTACAAAAGCAGCACCAGATTCAAAAGGCGTAGAAAATGGTGGTGGCAAAATGATCTTCCTAGATTGTGGAAATGGTGTAGAAGGCAGATATATGCATTTAAGTGCGTATGGTGTTAAGGCAGGTGACTATGTCAAAGCTGGACAAGTCATTGGATTTAGTGGCAATACAGGTGATAGTACAACACCTCACTTGCATTTTGAATATAGAGTAAATAATATGCCAATTGATCCGAACTTTATTTTTGAAGTAAATGGCATGATATTAAATAAAGATCATCAAGAAACAGAAAAATTAGTTGAGAGTATAAAAAGTGAAGAATCGGTGAGTTTCCTTGCCATTCAGGAATAAGATTTTATTTAAAGAGAGGCTATGAAAAATAGTCTCTTTTTTGCGTTAGAACAACTAGATCAAAAGGGATGTGTGGTTAAGGTGTGAATATAAGACTTATTTTTAGTAATAATATACAAAGAATAGGATAAGCTGAAAAAATAAATGTAAGTATATTCCAAAAAATACAAATATATAATATAATGTAGTTATCCATTTTTTATATATTATTATGAAAGTGAGGTGGTTAAGTGAAACCATCGGCTAATATTGCCTGTCAGCCTAATGCACACCATGATTATGACAGTAGGCACAGCAATGATTTTTGCATCATTCAATTACCAAACGAAGGAAAAATTATATGGCACATTATTTCAAAGACGGAAGCAGATACACAAATATGTTTTAATGTAAAAGAACATCATACTTATAAGGAGGATAGTTTAAGATTTGAGAATATTAGAGAAGGGAGTATTACACCCTACTTTCCGTATAGAAATTTGTATATAGCAGATGTTAAAAATGCCACAGGACATTTTGTAGTAAGAGTAGAGGCTTATGAGGCGTAAAATTAGAATGATAGAAGGTTGTACAAAATAATGTGCAGCCTTTTTTGTATAAAAGAAATTATTTCTGGAAATATTCAAAAAAAGATGAGGGGTGGTTAAATGAAGACAATCGCTATTTATTATTTAATCTTAATTATGATAGGTAGTCAAATTCCAATTCAGTATGTTCACGTGATAAAGCAGGAAAAAAGAGTATCAAAGACGAGTGATTTAGAACATAAACTTTTACGTGAGGATAGGCATGACTTAGATAACGGTCAGTTTGTAGACGAGAAAGAAGATTTATGGGCAATAAATGCCCCACTACTAGAAGAAGGCAGAAAAACGGAAAGAGGGCAAGCAGACAAGCAAGGCGATTTTAAAGAAAAAATTGAAGATTATTCAATAAAAGTTGAAGAAGAAAAGGCAGAGACAAAGCAAGTAGAAAGGCAAGATAGAGAAAACCCCGAATCAGATGAGAAAGAAAAGAGTAAAATACAAATAGAGGAAAAGGAATCAGCAATAGAGGAAGAGAGGAAGGAAAATGAAGTAAGTGAAGAGGAGAAGGAGAAAGAAAAAAGAGACTGGCGAGCAGAAGAAAAGAATGATAGTGGAATGATTTCAAAACAAGAAGATGAGGAAAAAGAAGATGAGGAAAAAGAAGAAACAAAGCAACAAGAAATAAAGCAAGAAGAGAAAATTAAAGATAATGCGTGCAATGAAAAGCAAGAAAATCAAGCAGAACAGCAGAACGAATACAAAAGACAGGAGCAAACTAAAGAGGAAAATAATGATCAAAATAACAAAGAGGCTGATGAAAAATGGCATAATCAGCAAAGCACAGCTTCTTCATATGAAATTGAAAGAAAAGAATCTAAAAACGAAACAAATGTAGAGGAGTTAGATTATTCGAAAGAAGAATCCCAAGATATTATCCGAGGAAAACTACAGAAGGATCAAGTTATTGAAGGGGATTTATATATTGAAAAAGAAGGAATTGATTTAAATGGTAAGACATTAGAAGTAAAAGGTAATCTGTATCATAACAAAGGAAAATTAATCATTCATAATGGAAGACTTTTAGTTCATGAAAATTATTTTGTGAATAATGAAATAAAACAAAGTGGAAATGAAAGTGTGTTAGTACTTAAAAATGACGATGATCTTGTTATAGTAAATGGAGATATAGTATCCTATGGCTCTGATTGGATTGATAAGTGTACAAAAGGGAAAATTATTCTAGAAGGAAATTTTATTGGTAGACCTAAAGCAAGTGAAATGAGTTATAAAATGCCTACAGGAAGTGAATGGGAATTGATTTTGGCAGGAGAAGATAATCAAATAGTTAATATTTCAAGTATGTGTGTTAAGTTACCTAACATTATTATTAAAGGAAGAAAGAATCGACAAATCAAATTGATGATGCTTAAAAATAATACGAATCAATTAAAAGAACATCATCTAAATAGGATAGAGAATGAGGTAGCATGCCAAATTGATTTACCTGAATCAATGGCAATTGAAATAATTAACACAAAGGCCCCAATGATTATTAATGGTGTTTGTAAAGTCACTCAATTAAATGTACTTGGAAATAGAGTGATAATAAATGGTAATTTAAAAGTAAGGGATGGAATAGATTTTAGTAAAGGACAAGTTCATATAAATGGTTCATTGATCTTGTTAGGTGCACGGAATATAAAGATGAACAATAGTGAAGATCAAATGAAAATCAGAGATGATTTTGAGCTGCATAACTGTAAAGAGACCATTTTAAATAGGGGCGAATTGTGTATAGGAGGAAATATTGTTCAAAGCAATATGTTAGAGCAACTGATTACTGGCAATCACTTAACTGTTGTTTTTTTGAATCATCAAGAGGATAAGAAGAGAGTGCAAGGAAATCTAATTGCATTAAGCAATGTAAAATACTCCAAATCAAGCTGGGATGAGGCTTTATAGAAGAAAAAAGCCTTTAAAGCATAAAGTTTAGTTAAAAAGTGCTTGACATATCCTAATGATATGGCGTATGCTAAAGAAAAAATACCCCCCACCCCGGGGGAGGGAGAAAAACGAATATGAATGATGAACGAAAAAAGGCACTTCAATCTTTAAAAACAGCTAAGGGACAAATTGAAGGAATTATTAAGATGATTGAGGATGACAGATATTGTATTGATATATCCAATCAAATTCTTGCGGCGCAATCGCTTTTGAAAAAAGCCAATATGACTATTTTAAAACAACATATGCAGCATTGTGTTAAGGAAGCCTGTCATCAAGATCAAGCAGATGAGAAGATCGATGAGATTATCTCTATTTTAGAGAAGCTTGTTTCAAAATAGATCAATTAAAAAATATTTAAAAAGGACATAAATCAATAAAAAAGGAGAGAAGCATGTGACGAAACAATTAATTAAAATTGAAGGCATGAGTTGCGCAGCATGTGCCAATCGAGTAGAAAAAGCAGTAAAAAAATTAGAGGGAGTGGAAGAAGCAAGTGTTAACTTTGCAACTGAAACATTAAGTGTTTCTTATGATGAGACTAGTATAAGCAAAGAAAGATTAGAAGAGGCAGTTGTGAAAGCTGGTTATAACGTTCACAAAGAAATAAAAAATTATATATTTAAAATTGAAGGCATGAGCTGTGCAGCATGTGCCAATCGTATAGAGAAGATTGTGAAAAAGCAAAGTGGTGTTCAAAGTGCGGTTGTTAATTTTGCTACTGAGAAGCTTAGTGTTAGCATAGATGAGAGTATTATGAGTATAGGAGAGATTAAGGAGAAAGTTGCAAAAGCAGGTTACAAGCTTGTTCAGACGAAACAGGAATCCAATGAATCAAAAAAAATAAGTGAGGATAGGAAGTTATTTTGGCGATTTATTGGCTCAATGATTTTTACTATACCACTGCTTATAATTAGTATGGGACATATGGTGGGAATGCCCTTACCAAGTGTGATTTCCCCTATGAATAATCCTTTATATTTTGCACTTATTCAACTTGCATTAACTGTGCCCGTCATGCTTATTGGCTATAAGTTTTATCAGGTGGGAATAAAGAATTTATTGACTTTAAGTCCAAATATGGATTCCTTGATTTCAGTAGGTACCCTTGCGGCTTTTGGATATAGCATTTATGCAATCATCCAGATTATTCAGACAGGTGATTCAATGTATGCTATGCATCTTTATTTTGAGTCAGCAGCGACTATTTTGGCACTGATTACCTTAGGCAAATACTTAGAAGCACGTTCTAAAGGAAAAACTTCTGAAGCTATAAAGAAGTTAATGGGACTTGCACCTAAGATGGCTACTTTGGTACACAATGGAAAAGAAGTGGTGGTACCAATAGAAGAAGTAAGGGTAGGAGATGTCATTATTGTAAAACCAGGTGAGAAATTACCTGTTGATGGAAAAATTGTTGAAGGTAGCACCGCAATTGATGAAGCGATGATTACTGGAGAAAGTATTCCTGTTGAAAAGGGAATAGGAGATGAAGTGATTGGCGCAAGCATTAATAAATCAGGCTATATCAAGTATGAAGCTACTAAAGTAGGAAAAGATACTACACTTGCTCAGATTGTACGATTAGTAGAAGAAGCACAGGGAAGTAAAGCACCTATTGCTAAAATGGCAGATATTATTTCCGGTTATTTTGTCCCCATTGTTATTGGACTAGCTATTTTAGCAGCTGTAGGATGGTTAATGGCAGGAGAAGGTACGACTTTTGCACTGACGATCTTTATTTCTGTTCTTGTGATTGCGTGTCCTTGCGCATTGGGACTTGCTACGCCAACAGCTATTATGGTAGGAACAGGAAAAGGCGCAGAAAATGGCGTACTCATAAAAAGTGGAGAAGCCTTAGAAATGGCACATCATATTGACACAATTGTTTTTGATAAAACTGGAACTTTAACAGAAGGTAAACCTAAAGTAACAGATGTGATAAGCTTGCAAATGCCAGAAGACGAGTTACTTTTATTAGCGGCTAGTTGCGAAGTCGGTTCAGAACATCCGCTTGGTGAGGCTATTGTTAGATTTGCAAAAGAGAAGAACATGTCACTAAAGGAAAGCAGTCAGTTTAAAGCCATAACAGGTCATGGAATAGAAGCAGTAGTAGAAAATCAGAAAATTCTAATAGGTAATAAAAAAATGATGCATGAGCGAGCTATTAGTAGTGATCAATTAGCTAAGGAGGCAACTGAGTTAGCCAAAGAAGGCAAGACGCCAATGTTTATTGCAATAGAAGGGAAGCTAGAAGGAATAATTGGAGTAGCAGATACTTTAAAACCAAATAGTAAAGCTGTGATTGAGGCATTACACCATATGGGAATAAAGGTTGTAATGATTACAGGAGATCATCAAAAGACAGCAGAAGCTATTGCAAAACAAGCAGGAATTGATGAAGTACTAGCTGAAGTATTGCCAAAAGATAAAGCACAAATGGTTGAAAAATTGCAAAAAGAAGGTGGAAAAGTTGCTATGGTAGGGGATGGGATTAATGATGCCCCAGCGTTAGCTAGAGCTGATTTAGGAATAGCCATTGGTTCAGGAACAGATATAGCAATAGAATCTGCGGATATTGTTTTAATGAAAAGCGATTTAATGGATGTGATTACAGCTCTTAAACTAAGCAAAGCAACGATAAGAAATATCAAAGAAAACTTATGTTGGGCATTTGGATATAATGTTTTAGGCATACCAGTAGCTATGGGCGCTCTTTATATTTTTGGAGGCCCGTTACTTAATCCGATGATAGCAGCAGCAGCGATGAGTTTAAGTTCAGTATCCGTATTGGGTAATGCATTACGTCTTAGAAAGTTTAAAATCTAAAGGGAAAGCTGAACTTTCGTCTTTAGAAAAAATATAAAATGATAATAATAGGAGGATAAGAGATGAAAAGAAAAATTCAAATTGAAGGTATGAGTTGTGGACATTGTGTAGCACATGTTAAAGAAGCATTAGAGGAAATAAAGGATGTAGAAAGTGTAGAAGTATCTTTAGAAGAAAAATGTGCTACGATTGTTGGAAACGCATCACAAGAAGAGATCAAAGAGGCAATTGATGAAGCGGGCTATGACGTGATAAGCATTACTACATTATAGAAAAGGAAACTAAGAAAGGAAAGGGTTCTATGAAAAATTTAGAAGCCTTTCCTTTTTTAATACATTTATTTTAGTACATTTAATGGCGAGCATATATAAAAACAAAGCAATTTAAAAGTAGATTTTTGAAGTAATAATTGACAAACGAATCATAGCAAGGTATTGTCAGTTTAGAAAGAAATTAAAATGACAAAATAGGATGAAGCGTGAAAAGACCACCTTCAGATTTAAGGAGGGCGGAAAATGGGAAAAGTTTGTCCATTTCCTGAGAATAAGAAGAAAAGGTATCAACAAGAATTGAAATATTCTTCACAGACAATGTTTTTAAAAGAGTTGCTCGATACACTCATTCTAACGTATGAGGAAAAAATTGAAACATTAAAAGCGTATAAACAGAAAATCGAGCAATTAGATGGATTAACTTGTAAATCACCTAAGGAGGTAAGTAAGCAAGTCAAAAAGCTTAATGCCCAGTTTCTTGAGATGGGGATTAGCTGTAATTATTTTAAGTTTTTCACAAAACAGAACCAAGAGATTCTCTATTATTCAGATGGTAGTGGAGTATTTGTGGTTAAAAATAATAAATTAGATCAAGCTATTAAGTTAGGGACTGGCGAATTTATTAGTAAATTTGAAGGATATCCTTTTTCTTTGACTTTGGATGATGAAATACTAAGGATATTTGACAAACAAGTTAATAAATTAGAAATTACAATTGATACGCTAAAAAATACGAGTGTTTAGGATGGTGGAGGAGATATGTATAGTTTTAGAAATGATTATAGTGAAGGGGCACACCCAAGTATTTTGGAAAGTTTATTAAAGACCAATAAAGAGCAAACTTTAGGATATGGAGAAGATGATTATACAAGAAAAGCTGAATTATTGATTAAACAGCATATAGGAAGAGAGGATGTAGCAATTCACTTTTTAGTTGGAGGGACTCAAACTAATCTTATAGCAATTTCAGCATTTTTAAGACCTCATGAAGCAGCTATTGCTGCTACTAGTGGACATATTGCTACACATGAGACGGGTGCTGTTGAAGCAACTGGGCACAAGGTGGTTACAGTGGTGGCAAAGAATGGAAAGTTAACACCTGATTTAATAGAAAAAGTGTTAGCAAGTCATATCGATGAACATATGGTAAAGCCAAAGCTTGTGTATATTTCAAATTCAACTGAAATAGGAACCATTTACTATAAAGATGAAATTAAAGCTCTTTATGAATACTGTCAGTCTAAAAACCTATTGCTATTTATTGATGGGGCAAGATTAGGTTCAGCATTAACCGCTCAAGATAATGATGTAACACTTGCTGATCTGGCCAAGTATTCAGATGCTTTTTATATTGGAGGAACAAAAAATGGCGCTTTATTAGGAGAAGCTTTAGTGATTGTTAATGATCATTTAAAAGAGGACTTTAGGTATTTTATTAAGCAAAAAGGAGCTTTATTAGCAAAGGGAAGAGTTATTTCTATAGGATTTATTGAATTATTTAGAGAAAGATTATTTTTTGAATTAGCCGAGCATGCAAATCAAATGGCAAATCTATTAGCTCATGGCATTAAAAGTGCCGGCTATAGTATGTTAACTGATTCAACGACGAATCAGATCTTTCCGATTTTTTCGAATAAGGTAGTGGAAGAATTAAAAAAGCAATTTGATTTTAGTGAATGGGAAAGAATAGATGAAAATGAGGTGGCAATACGTCTTGTAACTTCTTGGGCTACCCCTAGGGTGAAAGTCGAAAAGTTTTGTGAATATCTTAATCAAATAAAATAAGTGTGTTTAAAATGTACAGAATTTGGAGACAATTAGATATTAAAACGCTTGCATTTCAGAATGAATTTGATAGAATAGGTGAAGAGTAAATAATTGATTTAGAATCATTATCGTGATTCAAAGGAGCTATAAAATGTTATTAATTTATTTTGTAGGTGCTATTTATTATTTGGAATATGTTTTTAGAATAATGAGCAGTGGTAAGATTTTTGGAACAGGTGCATTTTATTCGTTGATTTTTGCCATACCATTTGGAATCATATGCTATTTGATATGTGGTTTGTTTAAGGAGTCAAAGAGAAATAAGGTGGCAATTATTTTAATGGGCCTGATTACCATTTTGTTTATGTCACAGTTTATTTATTTTAAGATATTTAGAATGTTTTATTCTCTTTATTCTGCAACAAAGGCAGGTCAAGTTTTTGAGTTTTGGGAGATTGTTGTGATGAAAGTAAGAAATAACTTCTCAACAATTGTTCTTCTCTCTGTTCCTTTTATGATTTTACTGATTTTTAAAAAGAAAATAATTAATATAAAACCCATTCATACTAAAGAACGTTCTTATTTATTAGCAGGAGTAGTTGGTTGTCAATTAATGGGTATTTTATCTCTGGGTCTTGCTGGCAAGGCGATTTATTCACCTTATGATTTATACTTTAAGCATGATTACCCAGTAGTTGCAGCAGAGAAATTAGGCCTGATGACTACTTTAAGGCTAGATGTAAAAAGAAGTCTTTTTGAATGGTCGCCTAGTTTAGAACAGGCTAGTCAGGAAGTTACCTTGATTAAGGATGATAGTACGCAGGCAGTCGCTCCTGTAGAAGAGGCACCTATTGATGAAAATAGAGATTATAATGTATTAGATATTAATTTTGATCAATTGATTAATGAGGCAGAATCAGAAGATTTAGTCAAAATGCATACTTATTTTAAAAATGCTAAGCCATCAGCTAAAAATGAATATACAGGAAAATATAAAGGTTATAATTTAATTTGTATAACAGCAGAAGGCTTCTCACCTTATGCGATTCGTGAAGACTTAACGCCTACATTATATATGCTTTCCCAAAAGGGGTATAAGTTTACTAATTTTTATACACCATTATGGGAAGTTAGCACATCAGATGGTGAATATGCAATTTGTACAGGGCAAATACCTGAAAGTGGTATATGGAGTATGTCTGCATCAGGAAAAAATGAGATGCCTTTTACATTAGGTAACCAACTAAAAAGTGAAGGGTATCACACGATGGCATTTCATGATCATGATTTTGATTATTACGATAGAAATATTTCACATCCTAATTTGGGGTATACCTATCAGGCAAAGGGAGCAGGTCTAGAAGTAACCGATACATGGCCAGAGTCCGATGTAGAGATGATGCAGCAAAGTGTAAGCCAATATGTTACTAATGAGCCTTTTCATACCTATTACATGACTGTAAGTGGTCATATGAACTATTCATTTAGAGAAAATGCCATGTCAGAAAAAAACAAGGCATTGGTGGAGAAGTTAAACTACTCAGATACTGCAAAAGCTTATTTAGCTTGTCAAATTGAATTAGATCGAGCAGTAGAAAATTTACTAGATCAGCTTAAAGAAGCAGGAGTATTAGAACATACGCTCATTATGATTACTCCAGATCATTATCCATATGGATTAAATAATGAATTTATTAGTGAACTAGCCGGAAAAACAGTTGATGAGAATTTTGAATTATATCATTCAACTTTATTACTTTATACACCTAATATGGAACCCAAAGTGATTGATAAACCTTGCTCAAGCTTGGATGTTTTACCAACGTTATCTAACCTAATGGGGTTAAAATATGATTCAAGGTTATTTGTGGGAAGAGATATTTTCTCTGATAGTGAACCTTTAGTTATTTTATATAGTCATAACTTTATTACAGATAAAGGTCGCTATAATGCTTTAACCAATGAGTTTATTGAGGCACCTGGGGCAGAAGTTGATGAAGAATATGTAAAAAATAAGATAACAGAAGTAGATGCTAAGTTTTATTATTCAGCACAAGTGTTAGAGCGTAATTATTATTCTTATGTGCTTAAAGCCATGAATCAAAAATAAATGAATTAATGATCTTATACGACTGGATTATAAGCAAAAGTTGAAATATTAGATTAAGTGATAAAATAAGATAATGAAGTGCCCCTAGTAAGTTAGAGTCTAAGCTAGCCTATTGGGGGCATTTTACTATAGAAGTTTTTTTAAAGTTTAAATCTATGATAGGCATTAAGTCAATTTGAAAAAATAGAACGAATACATTATAATTGGAGTTAATATAGTGTTTGGAGAAATAAAGGAATAGATGGGAGAGAAAACAGATGCTGAACTTTAGAAATTCTAGTAAAAAAGACACATCCGTTTTAGATTTTGGAGTAGGAATTGGATTAATTATAAGAGCCCTGAGAAGATAATAGATAAAAGTAGATGAAACAAATTTAGGAGTTTCATCTATTTTTAGTATTCAAATATAAAAGTGAGTAAGAAATAATCATATAAGAGTACTTTAAGGCAAGAAAATAAACATAAGGAAAATTTGAGGAGAAGATATGTACGAGGTAGAAAAGAAAAGTCAATATTTAGGTCAAATTTTAGTTATTGTAATCTTACAAGTCATTATGTTGCTCTTTAGATTAGTGGAACCGATTCAATGTGAAAATCTATTTCCAGGGCAATATACACATTTTATAAATGAGTTTATTTATTTTGGAATTGAATTTATTTTAATGATTTACATTGTAGCACATGGAAGCTATAACATATCATTTAAAGAATTAGGAGTAACTAATATAAAAGATAATCTAGCAAGTTTGCTCATTAATCTCTTATATTTAGCAGGAGGGACAATTGCTACATATCTAATGAGTCAATTTAGTCGAAAAGTTGAGTTTGATGCCATTGATATAGTGTGCCAATTTGCTACAAATTTTATAACGATTGCTTTTTTAAAGGAAGTTATTTTTAGAGGCTTTTTGTTTCGAGCACTTTATCGTTTGTTAAGTAGAAAAGGAATCATTACTAGTTTAGTGGTTGCTATAATAGGTGCAGCTACATATGTGCCTACGATTTTAATGACTTTAGATCAAGTCACGACTATTAATGTGATGCAGAAGCTTATTACTCCATTTATTTTTGGGTTTTACTTAAGTTTGCTTTATTACTATGGTAGAAATTTATGGACTTGCTGTATTGTTCATGCGGTTATCATTAGCTTTGGAACTTTTCAACAAGACTTTATAATCGTTAGCGTGGAAGGTTTATATATGGCTATTTCGCTAGGTTATTTAATTTATAAAATGGTTAAATTTTACCAACATCCCAGAGTAGTAGAAGGTGAAGAGGCACAATTAGATAATAAGGATAAGTCATTAGAAGAAGAGGAAGAAATCTCGTTAGGTAGCGAGACTCAAGAAGTTATTAGCAAAGAAAAAATAGAAGAACCAGTTCCTATTATGAGTTTAGAAAGTAAAAAATCGACAGAACAAGAAGAAAAAATAGACCAACACATAAAACCGTTGTTAAGAGAGGCAATAGAAAAGAAAATGGAAATACAGGAAGAAGATGAAAAAGTACCAGATCTGTTTTCTGTATTAAATCAGCCAATGGACATAGAAAAAGAGGATCATATTGTTACTTTAAATTCTAAGAAGAGTCTTAAAGGGGCGGTTAGTGATAAAAAAGAGCCTATGATCCAATCAGAACCTAATTATATTGAACATCTAGGAAAGCAATTAGGGGAATTTGAAGCAATCTATAAACAAGTCATTCCTACTCATCCACCTATAGATATTCTATATTTTAAAGGCAAGACAAATGATGCCCTAGTAACTAATGGAATGAGAAGGATGTCTATGAATACACCACCAGAGCTTAAAGCCTATCAAAATATAGAGTTAATGATGTATGTGGACAAGGCGTTTGACTTATCAGATGAAGGGTTAATGCGTGAGGAAAATGCATGGCTAGTTAAATTGTTATCTGATATGGCAGTTTATCCAGGTCTGAACAATAGTTATTTAGGTTGGGGACATATTGTAGGAAATGGAGAAAACTTACAATATTATGATAAAAACGTTAAGTATTGCGGTGCACTTGTTTATCCACCAATTAATTTAAGTGATGTTCACTTTTATCAATATAGTGAAAATAACTTAAATGTATTTATTTATAATGTTATGCCTCTTTATAAGGAAGAATTGATGTTTATACAAGAGCAATCTAGTGATCAGTTTATTAATTTAATGGCTGCTATGGGAATTGATCAGACCATCACAAGAAATAGAATCAATGTCATCAGGCAGTTAAAGAATAGAGGGCATAATAAATAGGGTACACGAGAAAATATTTAGAGAGAAAGAAGGAGAATAACATGAATCGAAGATATACAGAGTTTGCCGTGCAACAAGCCGTTAAGTTATTAGGAATCGATAGTCCAACAGGATATACAATGAATGCCCAAAAGTTTGTCATAGAATGCTTTGAGGAATTAGGGTATTTAGTAAAACCAACCCAAAAAGGGGGCGTACTCATTGATTTGGGAGGTAAAGATGCAGAAGATGCTTTATTATTTGAAGCTCATATGGACACCTTAGGGGGCATGGTGAGTGAAATTAAAAGCAATGGGCGTTTACGTATTACAAACATTGGTGGATTAAGCCCTAATAATGTGGAAACTGAAAATTGCACGGTAGTAACTAAATTTGATGGCACATATGAGGGAACTTTTCAATTGATTAACGCTTCTGTTCATGTTAATGAGGAGTATAAAACAAAGAGTCGTAACTTTGATACGATGGAAGTTGTATTAGATGAATTAGTTGAAAACAAAGAGGATGTGAAAGCATTAGGTATTTCGGTTGGAGATTTTGTATGCTTTGATCCAAGAACAAAAGTAACTGAGAAAGGATACATTAAAAGTCGCTTTTTAGATGACAAGCTGAGTGTGGGAATTTTATTAGGCTTAGCAAAATATTTAAAAGATGAGCATGTTTCATTAAAACGTAAAGTTTATGTACACATTACAGTTTATGAAGAAGTGGGACATGGCGGGGCTGCTTCTGTACCAGATGGTGTAACAGAGGCAATTGCTGTAGACATGGGCTGTGTTGGAGAAGGATTGCAATGTACAGAAAGACAAGTATCCATTTGTGCGAAAGATTCATCAGGCCCATTTTCATATGAAGTAGTGAAAAAGCTCATCCTAGCTGCAAAGAAGAAAGAAGCAAATTTTGAAGTAGATACTTATCCATTTTATAGTTCAGATGTAAGAACTACCTTAAGTTCTGGTCATGATATTAGGCATGGATTAATTGGAGCAGGGGTATATGCATCACATGGCTATGAGCGTAGCCATAAAGAGGGCGTAGAAAATACGTTAAAAGTATTGGTTGGATACTTAGAGAGTGAAAATTAATAAGTTTTAAACGAACAGAGGATTTATAGAGAGTCAATACTATAAGTCCTCTGCTTTTTATTATTTAAAAATGAGAAAGAAAATCAATTGACAAAATAAATAAGTTCGTTATAATAAAAATGTAAATGAAATTTATTATCAAAAAGCAGAAAGGAAATAGATATGATTCAAATTATATATTGGAGTGGAACAGGTAATACAAAACTTATGGCAGAAAATATTGCTGAAGGCATAAAAGAAAAGCGTGATGTCAAGGTTGTACAAGTATCAGATGCAGGAGCACAGGAAATAATAGATTCAGAAATAGTAGTATTAGGATGTCCAGCTATGGGAGCTGAAGAGTTAGAAGATACTGAAATGCTTCCATTTATAGAAGCACATCAAGCATTATTTAGTGGAAAGAAAATAGCCTTATTTGGTTCATATGGTTGGGGAACTGGAGAATGGATGGATTCATGGAAAGAACAGATGGAAGAAATGGGTGCAACTTTAGTAGCTGAGCCCCTTATTGTCAATGAATTTACATCAGGACAAGATGAAGCTATTTGCATAGAGTACGGCAAACAAATGATAAAATAACGATGAGATCATGGAGACTTAAGAAACTATGGATAAGAGGATTATTTTCTATAATAAGCTTAAAAAGTTGGACAGGGCAAGCTACTATGTCTATCATCTTAAATATCAGCTTGCTCCTGTGATGATGGGATATAAGCCGGGAATGACACTTTCGATAGCAAAGCATGAGAAAAGAGGACTCACTCAATCAAAAGCCGTAAAAATAATTAGTGCATTGGACTTAAAGGTAATGATTTTAAGAGAGACACCAAACGTATTTATTTTGTTTATCTATCGTAAATGCTTAATAGAAAATATACTCCAAGATTCTAGAAAACAGCATGTACTAAAGGAAATAGGGTATCCTATACATTCTGTATATGCAGCATTAAGTTTCTTAAAAATGCGTTATGTTACTGTGCATTGCCCTCCAGAAATAGGACTTTTTTTAGGATTTCCAGTAGATGATGTAAAAGATTATATGAATCATACACATAAGGCGTGCTTAAAATGTGGCTATTGGCAGGTTTATAATAATCTAAGTGAAGCTGAAAAAATTTTTAAAAGTTATGATATTGCAAAAGAGAATATGCTCAGCCAATTACTTAAGGAGTTGGTTGTAAATAGTTAAATTTATAAAAGGGTTATGAGATCGAAGTTAGTTTGATTTCATAACCCTTTTATGTTATAAGAATAAATGGAAGGAATAAGTTAGTTTATGGATTAAGGAAGTATTAAGCTTAATAAGCTATACTGTTAATCAGTAAGAACACTTATGATTAACAAGAAGAAATGAAAGGAACTTAAAATGTTATTTTCAAGCACATTTTTTATCTATATATTTTTACCAACTGTACTTGTGCTTTACTATGGTTTATGTAGAAAGCAAAGTGCAAGAAATAAAGTATTACTTATGTCAAGTTTATTGTTTTATGCATGGGGAGAGCCAAAGTTTGTACTGATTATGCTTTTATCGATTATGGCAAACTATTATTTTGGATTGGTAGTTCACAAGGCAAGGCATACTGCCAAGGCAAAGACTTATTTGATTTACATGATTGTATTTAATTTAGTGATCCTCATGATTTTTAAATATTTAGGATTTATGGTGCAAAGTATAAACGATTTATTAGGGGCGACGCTTAAAGTACCACAGATTGCATTACCGATTGGGATATCCTTTTTTACTTTTCAAAGTATTTCTTATGTGGTGGATGTTTATAGAGGAGATGGAAAGGTCCTTAAAAATCCTTTAGATGTTGGATTATATATTTCATTTTTCCCTCAACTGATAGCAGGACCGATTGTAAGATATGAAACCATTGCAAAAGAAATTCATAACAGAAGAACAACGGTCAATGATTTTGCAGATGGCATTAGTCGTTTTATTATTGGGCTGAGTAAAAAGGTCATTTTATCTAATCAATTTGCACTTATAGCAGATAAAGCGTTTGATATGTATGGGGCAGAAGCCATGACAGTGAGTTTTGCTTGGTTAGGGGCTATAAGTTATATGCTACAAATTTACTTTGACTTTGGAGGCTATTCAGATATGGCGATTGGACTAGGTAAAATGTTTGGTTTTCATTTTAACGAGAACTTTAATTTTCCATATGTAGCAAAGTCCGTTTCAGATTTTTGGAGAAGATGGCACATTTCTCTTGGCACATGGTTTAGAGATTATGTTTATATTCCATTAGGAGGAAATCGCGTAAGCCCTATGAAACATCTTCGTAATATAATGGTCGTGTGGCTATTAACAGGAATATGGCATGGCGCCAACTGGACCTTTATCGTATGGGGATTATACTTTGGTATTTTATTGATGATTGAAAAGTTTACTGGTTTGGGCAGTCGAATGAATCGCTCTAAAGTGATAGGACATATTTATACTTTAGGTTTAGTGTTATTAAGTTGGGTGATTTTTAGAGCAGATAGTCTAGAACAAGCTATCAGCTATATTGGATGTATGTTTGGAAAAACAGACCATAGCTTAACCAACAGTTTAGCATCACTTTATTTTAAAGAAAATCTTTATATTATGATAATAGGAATACTGACATGTATGCCATTTAGTAAAAAAGCAAAAACAGTCTATAAACGATTGACACCATTATATAAGCAGCTTGTTAAACTGGTTTGTATGGCTTTACTGGGTATTCTATTTTTGGTTTCCGTTTCCTATCTTGTAAAAGGAACTTATAATCCATTTATTTATTTTAATTTTTAAGGAGCATACAAAATGAAAAAAATAAGATTTGAAGGGATAGGGATTGCTTTGTTTTGTACTACTCTAATTGGGAGTGGGGCAATGACATTAATCAAAGGAGCAAAACCAATAGCAAAGGCAACCCTTTCAGGAATACAAAAGGGCTATACTTCTTCAGGCATAGGTGGCATGGTGGAAGGAGCTATTAGTGGATTAGAAACAGGTGTCAATGAAAATATATATGCAAAAACGTCCTATATTAATTTATTTGGATTAACCTCAAATATTCTAAATAAGCATTATATTATCGATGCACATCCAACGAATAGTGTGGTAAAAGACAATAATGACCAGTTACAGTTTATTTGTTTTAAAGTGGATACAAAGCCTTATGTGGATGAAATTGCAGAGGTTAAAAGCACATTAGATGAGATGGATATTCCTCTTGTTTATGTGCAAACTCCCCTTAAGACCATAGAGGGATATACTAAGATGCCAGATGGAATTCTAGATTATGCCAATAGCAATACAGATGAGTTTATGAATTTATTAGCTGAGGCAGGTATTAATACGATTGATTTAAGAAAAAATATAAAAGAAGAAACAATGGACTTAAAGAGTTTGTTTTACACCACTGATCATCACTGGAAAACACAAACAGCTTTTTGGGCAGTAGGAGAGGTCGTAGACTATTTAAAGGAAAGTGTAGGGATAGATTTAGATCCAAATCAATTTTATACGGATAAAGCGCAATATTCGTTGATCAATTATGAAAAGAGCTTTCTAGGTTCACAAGGACGTCGTGTAGGGAAATATTATGATGGGGTGGATGACTACACTTTAATGATTCCAAATTATGAAACAAGTTATACGGCAACCATTCATAAAACTAATGGTTCAACCACTCATGAAGGAACCTTTGAAGATGCCATTGTAAAATATAATTTACTCAAAAATCCAGATGATTTGTTTACCAATCGCTATGCGGCTTATTTTGGAGCAGATTTTCCGGAGGTTATTGTGGAAAATCATCTAGCAGATAATGATATGAAGGTGCTTATATTTAAGGATTCATTTGGACTTCCTTTTTCTGCCTTTTTGTCTACTATGGTAAGTGAAACAAGGCTCATTGATAAAAGATATTTTAGTGGAAATATTGAAGAATATATTAAGGCATACAATCCTGATTTGGTTCTTTATGTGTATAAGTCCATTAACACACAGAAGTAGGAGGCAAGCAGCGTGATCAAGGTACTACTTGTTGAAGATCAGAGAGAGATTAGTGAAAATATTAGGTTGTATCTCAAAAATGATTTTGAGGTACAACCTGTTTTTGGTGGAGAAGATGCCCTTCTTTATTTAAAAGCTTACACCTATGATTTAGTGATTTTAGATTTAATGTTGCCAGGAATAGATGGCATGAGTGTGCTGTCTTATATTGAAAAGGAAAAGCTAGAAATTGGTGTGCTTGTTCTAACGGCTAAAGAAGATTTAGGAGATAAACTGAAAGCTTTTGAAAGAGGCGCTCAGGATTATCTGACTAAACCTTTTTTCATGGAGGAGTTAAAAGCACGCATGTATGTGATTTTAAAACGACTGGGAAAAATGGAAAATAAGAATGAACTAATTTTCTTAGAACTTAAGCTGAATTTGCAAAAAAGAAGGGCTTGGATCAAAGAAGAAGAGATAGAACTAAGTGAAAGGTTATTTAGTCTTTTAGAATATTTCTTACTTAACCAAGGTGTACTACTGTTTAAAGAGCAAATTTTTGCTAGAATTTGTGGATATGATAGTGAGGCTTCTACTGAAATTGTAGAAGTTTATATGAGTCAACTTAGAAAAAAGTTAAATTTTTATGGATATGGAAAGTATTTAAAAACTAAAAGAGGAATGGGTTATATATTAGAGGAATAATCAATGCGAAGAGATCTTTTTTCAACCACTAGAAAAAACATTATAGTAATGAGTTTAGGTATGGTCATGGGAATGCTAATCGTGTTTGCACTTATTACACAAACACTATTTAGGATGAGTTTATTTAGTGATATAGACCAACAACTATTAACTCATAAAAATATGATCATTAATGAGATGCATATTCAGTATTTAAAAGGAAAAGCAGTCGAAATTACCTTGCCATCACCTCTTTCCAAGGAGTTAATCAATTTTGTATGGCAAGAGGGGGAATTAGTAAAGGAAAGTCCTCACCCCTATAAGGGAACACATGCTTATCCTGTTTTCCCTAAAACAGACGAAATCGTAACGATTCAGAATGGAACGCATGTCTATAGAGGCATTGAGTTTACACATAAAGGCGTATCGGTTCAAGTATTACTAAGTGTAGACTCACAAATTCATGCCCTTAAGCAATTAAGAAAAGCATTAGTCATTACTTTTTTAGCCTTTACTTTAGTAGGGCTTTGGACTGCCTATATTTTGGCGAAGATTGCCCTTAAACCACTGTACAAAGCTTATCATAAGCAAGCCGAATTTATTCAAGATGCCTCTCATGAGATGAGAACACCGCTTGCTATCTTAAGAGGGAAGATTGAATTGCTTGTAAGAACGCCTAAAGACAGCATTGAAGCCCATTATCATGAATTAGCGAGTATGATGAGTGAATTAAGCGGGTTAGAAAAACTTAATAAAGATCTACTACTTTTGTCAAAGGAAGATATGCAAGGAATCATTGAGGCCGAACCCATTTATTTGGAAACCTTTATTGATGAGATTTTAGAGTTTTATAAAGACGTTGGGAAGCTACATGATGTGAGCGTAGTAGGTCAGTACCAAGAAGAACAGAAAGAAAGAATTGTCTATTGGGATAAAGTAAAAGTTAAAAGGTGTATAAGCATTCTTTTAGAAAATGCCATTAAATATTCACATGCTAAAGGAAAGGTTATCCTAAGTGTACAGATAGAAGAAAGAATGATTGACGTTCAAGTGATAGATGAAGGTATAGGCATAAGACAGGAGATGTTATCGCAGATATTTAATCGTTTTTATCGAAGTAATGAAGTGCGTGCATCAGGAGTAGAGGGAAATGGCATAGGACTAAGTTTATTGCAGTCTTTAGCTTATACCATGGGGATAAAAATTCACGTAAAATCCGAGTATGGAAAAGGAAGCTGTTTTTCTTTACGTCTTCCTAAAAAAATGAAAAGCAAATAGGAGTATGTGATTTGCTTAAGACATACACTATGATGCCTCAAATAGCGTATACTATGTTGAGGCATTTTATGTTACCATAAAGGCATTTTAATGAGAAAAGTTTTTTTAGGAAGAAAAAAAGTTTATTTTATTGTATAATAAAAATGTAAGTGGATTAAATGAGAGTAGGTACGAGACCAATGAGAAAAAAAGTAATCGTTTTATTATTTTTATGTATCATAAGTTGTGTGCCCTTTATTTGCTTAGGGCAAGATATAAAACCAGTTGCTAAGTTTAGTTTTGAGAAGGAAGCCTTTGAACAAAATGAACCGATTACAGCTATCGAAGAAAGTTACAGTCCAATTGGAAATAAAATTACTAAAAGAGAGTGGCAATGCACGATAAAGGGCAAAAAAAAGACGAGTGCCAATTTGACTAATTTGTTAAGTAATGCCCCTCTTGGAAAAATAGAAGTTTTTTTAAGAGTAAAAGATAGTAATGGTAATTGGAGTGATTGGGTCAGTCAAAAAATTACCATTACAAAACCTGTTCCAATTCAAATCACAGAATTTAAGTCGGAGCAGGCAACATATGCTATAGGAGAAAAATTACAACTTACTTATACATATGATAACCCAAACGATTTAGAAATTAAAAGCCAAAGATGGCGTTATAAGAATTTATCGACTAATGGGAAGCTAATTTCTAGTAAACCTAAGTATTTTAAGAAGAATGGTGTGTATGAAGTTTCACTAGAATTACAAGATGAATGGGGAAATTGGTCAAATAAAGTGAGTTGTAAAGTGAACGTATCTAATAAAGTGATTGAAAGAAATGAGCATTATTTATTTGAAAAAGGTAAGCAAGGGGACTTAATTGATAATTATATTGACAGTGATTATAATGATTTTAGTCCAGCAAGTGTTGTTTCAGTTGTAGATATTCCAGGAACACTTATTATGAGTAATTCACCTGAAACCGTTAATGAAAGCGGTATTTTATACAGAGATACGACGACAGGGATAGGAAGAATCATTGTGCACCATGTAAACAATACACCTTATGCAAAGAAATTTATGATTGTAGTTTCAAATCCAGGTCAAGAGGTTGTCTCATTAAGTACGTGCAATAATGCTATAAAAGGGCCTAGTAAACATACTTTACCACTAGGGCAGGAAGCAGTTAGTCAGTATTTAACAGGAACCCCTGCTAAATCATATACTATTAAGCCAGGGGAGATGACTTGCGTTTATGATAGTTCTAAAATAAAAAGCTGGAAAAAGGGTGAAGTGATTACAGGAACACTTGATTTTGACAGCACAGGTGAAGTGACATGGCAAATCATTATGATGGATGAAAATTCTAAGATGGAAAATATCTCTAAGCTAAAGATTTTAGATAGAGACGTACACGATCGAGGGACATTTAATGTGATTGAAAGACAATATGTCTTAGATTTAAATGACGCCAAGGAATCACTTAAGTTGGTATTAGGAAAAGAAAAAGAAGAGTGGCTACAAGGTATAGATGCGATTACAGGAGAAGCTAGTAGAGATGGTGGAAATTATGGTGTGCCTATTAAGATTGTTATTAAGAACAATGAAGATATAGGGATTATTGCAAATGCAAGGGGTGGTTATATTCAAGGAGCATTAAAATGGAACAAGTCAAAAATATTTAATATACCTGATGAAGGCTTTTTAAGTTCTAAAACCGTAGCAGCTTATGTGGGGACAGTGCCAGCTAATTCAGCAAATGAAATTGTATATATGCTCCCTAATGGTTCCTCAGCACCTATTCTATTTGGATTTATACCTAAGAGTTTATGGAAATAAAGGAGAGATAGAACATGAAAATTATTTTATTAGTGGATTTACAAGAAGGGTACATGAATGATAAATTAAGGAAACTCGCAAAGGATATTGAAAAGCATGTCAAAAACTTTGATTATGATTTAGTCATTGCGACACGTTTTATTAGTAAAAATGACTCACTCCATCAATCAGACATTTATGTTAAAGATATGACGGTGTTTAGTAGTAAGGCTAAACTAGTTGAGTCCATTGAAAAAATATCAGATTTTGTATTGATGAAATCTACTTATTCAAGTTTAACAGAAGATGTATATAAATTATTGGAAAAAAACAAAGTTGAGCAGGTATATTTAGCAGGCGTTAATACAGAAACGAGCATTTTAGCAACAGCTTTTGATTTATTTGATAGAGGCATTAGACCAGTTATTTTATCTCATTTATGTAATACAGTCAATGGAGATGAAATCAATCAGGCAGCACTAGACATATTAAAAATCGCAGTAGGGGATCAATGCATTTTATAGAAAATGAGAATTAAAAAAGTGTAGCATTATTTAGAAGAACCAAGGATTGTAAAATCTAAATAAGCTCCACTTTTTATTTTAACGAACTTCTATTAAGTGCTTATAATACCGTTTCGGCATCCAAGAATTTTGTAATCTTGGATTTTTTCTTGCTTCAATAGTAGTGGCTTTATAGTAAGTTCTAAATAAAGCTTCAAATCGGTCAGTTATTTCAGCCTCAGCAAGCTGAGTGGATTCTTCAGGGGACAAATAACGGATATAAATATCTTTTTGATCGTAGATAATAGCAGAGCGTCTTTTCTGGTCATGAATGATAAAATTTTGGTCAGAAAAGCGTTTTTTAAAATGTCCCATCAGAAGGGGAAGAATATTATGATCTGGCTCAATCGCTGCATAAAAAGTAAGAGGAGCAATTTCTTTAAAACGAATAAAACCAAGAAAACGATGAACCTCAGTCCACACTCTTTTGCAAATTAAATCCACAAGACGGATACAATCGTTGTTTTTGGCAAGATTAATAGAATTACCATATCGGTAACATAGCTTGAGATAGTTAAAGCCTAAAGTATCCGCACCTTCCTCTTCACTTAAAAAAAGATGATATAGGTGATCTAATGTAGAAAAAGAAAGTTTAGTAATAATGCTATCGGAGACTCGTTCTGCCTTATCTTCTTCAGTAGGGATAAATTTCGTAGTTGAAAGAAGAGAAGGAGAATAGGTAGGTTCCTTAAAAAGCCTCACTTCTTCTTTTTGGGGATAGGCATAAAATATAGCCGTTAAATAACCACTAAAACTTTCATCATATAAATAATCAATCATAAATACCCTCCTTGTCTTTTATAATTCACCTGTTAAAGCACTTATCCCATCATCTAACAAAACAGAATGCTTATCAATAGGTTGAGAAGTATAAGCAACTTGAGATAAACTAGGTAAAGCATGTGATGAAGAATCCTCAAATGGTAAGATAAGCGAAGAGGACGAAGTAGAAGATTGATTTGGAGTAGGTAAGGCAGAAAACAAATTGAGCTGTTCATAAGGTAGGCTTTCTAGAGCTAAATAATGGCTTGGAACGAGTTTGTTACGAATTTTAGCTTCATCAAGTTCTACTTGACCATAGTATTTAGTATTACAAGTAATAAAATACTGAGCACGTTTAAGTACAATACCTAGTTTTTTTAAGTCATCAAAGTGCAAAGGGGAAATCCTACGGCTACTTATAATTTTTTTGGCACCTTTTACACCAATGCCAGGTACACGAAGTAGCATTTGATAAGAGGCTTTATTAATCTCAATGGGGAAAAGATGAAGATTATTAAGTGCCCAGGAAGTTTTGGGGTCTAAATGGATGTCAAACTGAGGGTGTTTATCATCTAATAGTTCATTGGCTTTGAAACCGTAATAACGCAAAAGCCAATCCCCTTGATAAAGGCGATGTTCTCTAAGGGTAGGAGGAGTGAGCAAATCAGGTAAATTTTTGCCTTTATTGACAGGGGTATAAGCTGAATAATAGACGCGTTTTAAACTGTATTTCTCATAGAGCTTTTCACTCAAGGAAAGAATGTTTAAGTCTGAATCAGGTGTGGCACCAATGATAAGCTGTGTACTTTGACCCGCTGGCACGAAGGAAGGTGCATTTTTATATTTCTTGCGGTCTTCTAAATGAATGAGTTGATTTTGCTTAATATCCTTCATTGGTTTAAAGATTGCTTCTTTTTTCTTATCAGGGGCTAAGAGTTTTAAAGAAGCATCTGAAGGCAGCTCAATATTGACACTCATACGATCCACGTAAAGGCCTGCCTCATGAATCAAATCTTCATGAGCACCAGGAATGGCTTTAAGATGAATATATCCACCAAAATGATATTCGCTGCGAAGCTTTTTAACTACTTGCAGGAGCATTTCCATCGTATGATCAGGACTTTTAATGATAGCAGAACTTAAAAAAAGACCTTCAATATAGTTGCGACGATAAAAGTTAATGGTTAGATTAGCAATTTCATCTACGGTGAAAGCAGTACGCTTTACATCATTAGAGCGCTTATTTACACAATAAGCACAATCATAAATGCAGTAATTGGTCATGAGAATTTTAAGAAGGGAAATGCATCTGCCATCAGGCGTGAAGCTATGACAAATACCAGCTGCTTCTGTTGAACCTAATTGACCAGATACACTTTTTCTTTTGGAGCCAGAAGTTGAACAAGAAACATCATATTTAGCTGCATCAGAGAGAATACGTAATTTCTCTTGAAGTTCCATTTTATCACCTTATTTCTTTAGATTATAAATGCTTTACTATGATTTATAGAAATGAATAAGTTTCATTTACGAACATATGTTCTATTATAATTTAGAAGGATAGAGATTTCAAGTGATAAAACAGAAAAATTAAAAATAAGTGTAGATTTTTATTTGTAAAGTCTCCATAGCTATAAAGAAAAAGTTAAAAAAGTCGATATAAATGACAAATAAAGATAATAAAATAGACTTTATAAAAGAAAGGATGAGGTTAAGTGGTTATGTTTATGACATAAAGAGCAAAGAGGTGATTACTATGGTAAACAGAATAAATGAAGTATTAGGTGGATTATATTATGTAGATCAAGCTGATAAAGCAGCAAGACCGACTCAAGTTGATAAAACTTTTAAGAGTTTTGAAAGAGAGCGGGTTGAAAAGATACAAAGGATTACAAATTTAGGTCGCTTAAGTGAACAAGAAAAACAACAAAAACCTAATGAATTTTTAAAGACCGAAATCGTTGAAGAGGAACAAGGGAAAAAATCAGTTGTGCTGACAACGAATCAATATGGTTATAGACAAATTAACTTAACAGGAGAAAAAAGCGAAGAAGAATTTAGTCTTTTAAATCCTTTAAAAGTTAAAGCAGCTTATTTTGAGGATGAATGATAGAAGAAAGCTTAATAACATTAGAAAATAATGAAAAGAGGTCAAAAGAAAAAATGAATAAAAATATGATATAAAGTTCTCTGAGTTACTGAAAGGGTAGTAGCTTAGAGGACTTTTTAATTGCTTTAAAAAAGTAAGGCAAAAATACTATAGTCTAAAATATAAAATGGGTATAATAAATATGAGTGATTTTATTGACTAATTTTTGTAATGAGTGTACTTTATTGACAAGAGTTAACATAATCCATTATAATTATTTTAAGAAAAAGAGAATATAATATAACTTAGTAGGCATTTGAGTGCTAGGGGTATTTTTTTATTTTTCAAATGAGGTGCGAAAGGACAGTAAAATGAAAATAAAAAAAGTCTTGAATAATAATGTCGCCATTGCCATTAATAAGCAAGGTGAAGAGATGGTTATTATGGGGAAGGGATTAGCCTTTCAAAAGAAAGCTGGAGATGAGGTGAGTAAAGAGCAAATTGAAAAGCATTTTTGTTTAAAAGATACCTCAGTAAATGACAAGCTCGGAAAATTGATTGCTGATATTCCAATAGAACATCTTACCTTGTCAGAAGAGATTATTCAGTATGCCATGACAAGCTTGAAAAAAGAGCTAGATGAAACGATTTATTTGACACTCACGGATCATATTCACTTTGCCATTATAAGACATAGGCAAAATCAGATGGTGATGAACAAGCTGGCATGGGAGGTCAAAAAGTTTTATAAAGAAGAATATAAAATTGGAATTTATGCCATTGAATTAATCAATAAGAGATTAGGGACGCATTTGCCACAAGATGAGGCTGCCAATATTGCACTTCATATAGCAAATGCCGAGGCGCATGAATCCATGTCCATTACATTAGATATTATTAAGATTGTTGAAGACATCTTAAATATTGTGAAATATTATTTTATCATTGACTTTGATGAAGAATCATTAGATTATTTTAGATTTCTAACACATATTAAGTTTTTTGCACAACGTTTGCTGAATAAAGAAGTCGTGGAAGCATCTAATGATGAGCTATTTGAGATTATGAAGGAAAAAATACCTGAAGCATATGAGTGTACGGTAAAGATAAAAAGATATATAGAAAAATATTATGACTATGTGGTCAATAATGATGAGATGATGTATTTAATGCTACACATTAATCGGCTTGTACAAGGAGATAAATTAATTAAATAAAGGTTAGAAGCTTGAGGGAGGAGCTTCTAACCTTTATTTTTTTGTAATGAGAGGTTAGGAATAAATTGGAAGATAAAAATTAAGGTAAAAAGTTGCATAAAATGTTAAAAAGTGTATAATAAGTATTACGAAGTTGTTACAAGAGTTAATTAAATTGTAATAGTTTTGTTCGAATAGCAGGAGCTATTTGTTAGGATTCAATCCAAATTGATTCAATCCAAAAGCATTCACTTATGACAAAGGACTGATAAACAGTCAGTAAATGAAGTGAAAATAAAAGATGTAGAAGATAAGAGGAGAATAATCATGAAATCAAGAAAATTAATCGCAAAATTAACAGTGCTTTCATTAATGACTGCATTAAGTTCAGGAGTGGCTTTACAGGCAAAAACAACGACAAGCAACTATACGGTAAACAAAAATTATAAGTATGGATGCACTCAAGTTACCAAACCAATCAATAAGCCACAACAAAATGGAAATTGCAATACGAATACAGGTAATAACAATAACTCAAATAATAACAACGGTTCAAATAATAACAGCTCAAATAATAATAACTCAAATAATAGCAATGGTTCGAATAATAATACAAATAACAGCACAAGTGTTGTAAGTACGCAAAAGAAAATAGAAGATGAAGTACTAGTACTGGTTAATAAAGAACGTGCAAAAAATGGATTAAAGGCTTTAACAATGGATGAAAATGTAAGAAAAGTAGCACGAGCTAAATCAAGTGACATGAGTACTAAAAAGTATTTTAGTCATACCAGTCCGACATATGGTTCACCATTTGATATGCTAAAATCATTCGGAATCAGTTATAAGAGCGCAGGTGAAAATATTGCACAAGGTTATACAACAGCTGAGGCGGTTGTAAACGGATGGATGAATAGTTCAGGGCACCGTGCCAATATTTTAAATGCTAACTATACCCAAATTGGTATTGGATATGAGGCAAACGGAAATTATTGGACACAACTATTTATTGGTTAATTGAATCCCTATGATAGCTTAGAAAATCAGGAAGTCATTTTTTAGGGAAAAGCAAAAGGGCGTTACACGCATTTAGGTGAGTGTGACGCCCTTTTGCTTTGATTTAGATAATATATTTCACATCTTTATAAGGAAAAAGCTTATTCAATTCTTGAGTAAAAAAAGCCTTCATGTCTGCAAGTTCTTCCTTGGGATAGACATATTTACCATAGCCAAATTGTCCGTACTTAAAGCTACGTGTGGCTTCATCCATTGGCAGGGTGGTTTCGGGAAAGA
This sequence comes from uncultured Cellulosilyticum sp., assembly GCA_934725855.1. Taxonomy (GTDB): domain Bacteria; phylum Bacillota; class Clostridia; order Lachnospirales; family Cellulosilyticaceae; genus Cellulosilyticum. Next base: position 156,611 of record CAKVCL010000002.1, read on the forward strand.
TTTCAGTAATACGATTTTTAGCTCTTAAGGTGTAACGGTGAGAGATGATTTCAAAGAGGATAGGGTAAGCAGGATGAGGGGGTAACTTACTTTTTAGAGAAATCAATAAGTCATGATATTCCTCTTTCCAATTGGGATACATAAACACAGGGGCAATAATAAAGCCTATAGGGTAACCACTACTGGCTAGTTTACTACTAGCTTCAATGCGAAGCAAGCTAGAGGCAGTGGCATGCTCATAAGTGCGAATGATACGAGGCGTATTTAGCGAAAAACGAATTTCTGTATGACCATTATGTTTTAAGTCAAGAAGCCCCTCTACGTCATTATATTTGCTGACAAAGCGAAAGCGCGTATTGTCTCTTGCGCCAAAATAAGTAATACAACGAGCCAGTGCATGGGTATAGGGCTCTACAGGTAGAGGGTCTGAAGTAGCAGCACCTTCAAAAATAGTTATCTGAGGTGCGCGTTCGTCTGTGTACTTTTGAGCTTGCTCTAAAATTTCGTCAATATTGACATGGACACGAACGAAGGGTTTATCTCCTAATTGGGTGTTAAGATAGCAATATTCACATTGTCCCATACAACCTGATACGAGGGGCAGCTGATAATGCGCAGATGGTTTACAGGATTGAAATTTTAAACTTTTTTTCACCCCAACAACAAGTGTACGTTTACCATGCGTATACATTTGCTGCAGATTCTCGCCAGGAATAAGTTTTTTGACTTGATTGGTTGCAACTTCTGATATCTCTATATCACTAGAGTGTTTAAAGTGTTCATAGAGTTGCTCACCTAAAGGGTAGTTTCTAGCCCCTTTTTCAAAAATGATATGTTGTGGAATAAACATAAGCCAAATCCTTTCTAGATGTTAATAAAGATAGTATGTCATAAGAAACTTAAAAATTATTCTTAAAGTATTTTTGAGCTTAAAACACTTTTTAGGTATATGCATCACTATGACTGTCATCAGTTTGAACAATTAAGTTTACATCTTTGAGTATTTAGTATCTATTTGGGAAAACGATATAGACTACTTTTGATTAAGATAGACTTTCACGCATTTAGTGTGAAGAAACACACTCTCACATTGACAAAAAAAAAACTAAAATGCTATACTAATTTTAATATTTACTTTGGGTAAGGAGATGAGAGCGTGGCAGAAGACAGAAAAATATCCATGGCAGTTATTAGACGATTACCTCGTTATTATAGATATTTAGGAGAATTATTACAAAAAGGTGTGACTAAGATTTCATCTAGAGAATTAAGTGAAAAGATGAATGTAACGGCTTCACAAATTCGTCAAGACCTTAACAATTTTGGTGGATTTGGTCAACAAGGATATGGGTATAATGTGGAGTATTTATACACTGAAATAGGAAAGATTCTTGGATTACATGAGAATTATAAAATGATTATTGTTGGGGTCGGAAATTTAGGTCAGGCTTTAGCTAATTCTACATCTTTTAGTAAGAGAGGATTTAAGCTGGTGGGATTATTTGATGTCAATCCTAAGCTAATTGGTATGAGTATTCATGGAGTAGAAGTCATGGACGTGGATCATATGGAAGCATTCGTAAAGGAGAATGGAGTAGAAATTGCGATTTTGACCATGCCAAAAACAAGAGTTAAAGAAACAGCTGAAAAGCTTGCTACTTGGGGCATTAAGGGTTTATGGAATTTTTCACCTGTTGATTTGTTTTTACCAGAAACAGTACAAGTAGAAAATGTACATCTTTCACATTCACTTATGACACTTGCATATAAGATTCATGAGGTTAAAATTGACAAAAAAGAACAAACTGAATCTTAAAGAAATTATAAAATGTTCATCAACTTGAAAGCGTAAAAGCTTATGGGGGATGAACTTTTTTGTTGATTTTTTTTAATCGTCTCATTGCATAAGACTATAAACAGAGATAATGTAATGGCAGAGGTGATTAAAATGGCAAATGAAGAAAAGAAAGATTTTAATAAGATGCTAAAAGACAGTAAGGATATGCCTAAAATTCAAGTGATTACAGATGAAAAAAGTATTCAAAAGTATGGTGGAAACAGAATGTATTTTGCACCCCCTAGCGATTATGATAAGGTTATGAAAAGTATCTTTATGAAATTGAATTAATACATCATATTTTTGTTTGAAAGCAAAGTAGAATGAGATAAATAAAAAAGATGGTTTAGCCATCTTTTTTGCGTTATGAGAAAGAGAATAAGAAGAAACAAATTAGACAATGATTGATAGAAAACATAATAAAAATATTAGCATTTTTTATCAAATCCTCTTTACTGAGGTAAAGTGACATGTTAAACTAATTTTAATAAAAGTTATACAATCATCAATAGTTCGGATGAGATTTTAGCCTATAAAAATGTTCATAAGTCTTTTGTAAGTTTACAATGGAAGGTGAACATTTTTTTATTTATCAGTGTAGAATTATCTAGCGCATATCATTTTAGCAAAGAAAAGAGCAATAGATGATTATGGAGAGGCTGAAATAGATAAGTCAAGATTTATTTTTGGGAGGCGGAAAATTGTTTAAATTTTTCAAGAAAGAACGTAAAGTCATTATTAATAATGAAGAGGTTACAGATACTAAAGTAAAAAATTCAAATATTGATTTAAAAAAAGAGTATATACAAGATATATTAAAAACAAAAAAGGTACCCATCGTTCTTTTAGATCCTTTATGGCATGCAGCCAAAGAGCATATTAAAAGTCGGGTGATTGATAAAGAAGAAAAAGAGTTACAAGAATTACTGAAAGAGCAAGGTAGATTAAATACAGACTATAAAGAGTATACGGCTATTAAGCAAAATTTCTTAAAAGAAATTTTAGTGGTTAGTGGCAAAATACAAGATAGTAATGAACCTACTCATTTACAAGAACTAGATAAATTACATCAAAGTACGCTAAGTGTTAACGAAAAACTTGAAGAAATAGAAAAAAGGCTAGAAGAGATAGAATTTGAAATAGAAGAAAAAAATAAAGAACTGGTATCTGAAATGATAGCAGTAGGCTATAGTTATATAGATAATTATAAGGAACAAAATGAAAAGCTAGAAAATGAAATTGCAGTTTTAAGAGAGGAACTCTTAAAGAAAACCAATAAGAAAAAAGAGTGTGATGCTTTCTTAAAGGAGATTTATAATTATCTTCATAGTATTGTAGGAAGAGAACAAATTGAAATTATTGACAAATCATTAGGAGAGAACAAATAACATGATTGTAGGCATTGGGACGGACATTGTGGAAATTGACAGAATAGAAAAGGCTGTTTTACGTACACGGGGATTTATAGATAAGGTTTTTACTGAGAAAGAGCAAGCACATTATCAAAAAAAGAATAATCGAGCAGAAACTTTAGCAGGTTTTTTTGCTGCGAAAGAAGCAGTAAGTAAAGCTTTAGGAACAGGGTTTAGAAAGTTTAGATTAAAGGATATTGAAATTGTGCCTAATGCACTTGGAAAACCAGAAGTTTATCTTCATAAAAATGCGAAGTTATTTTCTGATGAGTTAAAGATTAAGCATGTTGAAGTGAGCATATCACATTGTAAAGAATATGCCACAGCATTTGCTATTGCTGAAGGAGAGTGATAGAAATGGAGTTATTAACGCCCGAAGAAATGCGAGCTGTAGATCAGGCAGCCACACAAGAGTATAATATACCTAGTATACTACTTATGGAACATGCAGCTTATCAAGTTTTTTCCTATATAAAAGAAAATGAGGATGGAAAAAGGGTTGTTATTGTTTGTGGTCCAGGGAATAACGGAGGAGATGGTCTAGCCTTAGCAAGACAGCTTAAAGCCTTTTCAAGTTGTAAGGTAAAAGTTCTAGTACTATGCTCAAAAGAAAAATTTTCAGAGGATGGAAAGGCATATTATGAGATATGCCAAAATATGGGCATCGATTTGGTCCATGTTAAAGAAACGCCTAAAGAAATCTGGCTAGAAGTTATTCAAAATGCTGCTATTATAGTGGATGCGATCTTTGGAACAGGTTTATCTAGAGGGATTGAAGGGCTATTTTATGGAATAATTAGTGAGATCAATAAAGCACAGGCTAAAGTAATTAGTATTGATATACCCTCTGGGATAAATGGCCTAACTGGAAAGGTTCAAGGCATTGCGGTAAAAGCAGATTTAACCATTACATTTGTTAGGCCAAAATTAGGATTGTATTTATACCCTGCTATCTTGTATACTGGAGAAGTAAGGGTGGCAAATATTGGAATACCTGAACAGCTAATTGAAAAGACTAATACACAATATTTTTCAATAGAACAAGATGAGATGAAAACAATCCTTCCTAGAAGGGAAGTCAGAAGTAATAAAGGAAGTTATGGAAAAGTGCTCACGATAGGAGGCTGTCTAGGAATGGCTGGTGCAATCTCCTTGACCAGTATGGCAGCATATAGGGTGGGATGTGGTACTGTTACAACAGCTATTCCAAAGTGTATAATTGAAATTATGCAACAGAAGCTTACTGAAGTGATGGCAATTGGTTTAGAAGATGATAAAGGTCACTTTAGTAAGGGGGCAGAAGGTGAGTTAAGAAAGATATTACCAAACTATGGGGTGGTTGCAATAGGACCAGGAATAGGTAGGAGTGAAACGGTTTTATCACTTGTTAAAGAGGTTCTTTTAAATGATAAGCCATGCATTTTAGATGCAGATGCACTTTATTTTGTTCCGCAGGTTCTAGAAATGATAAAAGCACGTAAAAAAGCAACGATTATGACGCCACATCCAGGAGAAATGGCTAGGATGATGGGAGTCACCATCGAAGCGATATTAGATCAACCTATTCAATATGCTAGAGAATTTGCAACAAAATTTAATGTGATTACCGTGCTGAAATTAGAGAAAACGGTGATAGCTCATACAGATGGCAACATATATATTAATAGATATGGTAATACGGGTTTAGCAAAAGGAGGAAGTGGTGATACCTTAACAGGCATCATTACAGGACTTTTAGCTCAGCACATGGTACCTATAGAAGCTACTAGGTTAGGGGTTTACTTGCAAACGAGAGCCGCAGACTTAGCCAAGGAAAGTTTATCTGAACGCAGTTTTGTAGCAAGTGATGTGATTCATTTATTAGGTAAGGTATTTTTAGAGTGGAGATAACAAAGGAGCATATAAGGGGGGACGTATATGCGTGCTAAAGATGTCATGATCAAAAATGTTATTTTTATTAAAAAGGATGATAAGTTAGATGAAATCATCAGTGTAATGATGCAAAATCATGTAAGTGGCGTACCTGTTATTGATAAAAATAATCATCTTGTTGGAATGGTAACAGAAAGAGATTTAGTAACAAAAGATAGAGTGTTTAATATTTCATCATATATGGAGTTTATGGCGAGTATATTATTTACAGATGGGAAAGGTGTAGAAAGTACAAATCAAAAGAAATCAGATTCACTAACTGCAGCTGATGTGATGTCTACGCCAGTATATGCGGTACATCTGGAAGCTACTATAGAAGAAATTGTCTCATTAATGATGAATAGACATATTAATCGAATACCAGTTATTGATAAGGAAAATAAATTGGTAGGCATTATTGGTAGAAGCGATCTGCTTCCAATACTAATTAAATAGCAAGAAAAAATACCAGTATAGTGGGATCTATACGATGATAAAGAAACTATAATGAATTAAAGTTATAGATAATAAAAATAAATACAATTTTTGGACGAATGAGAAAATAGAATTTTCTCAGGGAGGTTAAAATGGAAGCTCTTAGACCACGTGTAGTCGCAGAAGTTAATCTAGATGCAATTAAGCATAATTATGAACAAATAAGAAGTAATGTGCCTCATGAAGTAGAAATCATGGCCATTGTAAAAGCAGATGCATATGGACATGGCGCAGTTGAAGTGTCTAAATTGTTACAAGAACAAGGGGTAAATCGTTTTGCAGTAGCAATTGCTAAAGAAGGCGAAGAACTTCGGGCAAATGGTATTACATCGCCCATTTTAGTACTAGGCTATACACCTCGTGCAGATATAGGGGCATTGATAGAAAATAACCTAACGCAAACGGTTTTTTCTTATGACATGGCAAAGACATTGTCAGATGAAGCAGGCAGACTTGGAAAAACAGTGAATATTCATATCAAAGTAGATACAGGAATGGGACGCATTGGCTTTTTGTCATCACCTCAAAGTATAGAAGAAGTAAAAATGATTGCTTCTCTTCCACACTTAAATATGGAAGGGATCTTTACACACTTTTCTACAGCAGACGAGGAAGATAGAGAATATACGTATAAGCAATGGCATATTTTTGAAGGCTTTTTAAATGAATTAAGAGAGGTAGGCATTGAATTACCAATCATTCATGCAGCTAACAGTGCCGCAATTATGTGTCATTCCTATGCTGATCTTAATGTCGTAAGACCGGGTATTATCTTATACGGTTATTATCCATCTAGCTATTTACAAGGTAAAGTGCTTGATTTAATGCCAGCGATGACTTTAAAAACTCAAGTTGTCCATGTAAAGGAGTTACCAGAAGGGCACTATGTTGGTTATGGAAGAACTCATCAAACCCAGAAAAAAACAAAGGTTGCAACTATTCCAGTAGGTTATGCAGACGGTTATTCAAGAAGACTTGGAAATAAAGGTAGGGTGCTTATTAGAGGTCAATTTGCGCCTATTATCGGAAATATTTGTATGGATCAATTCATGGTAGATGTTTCAAATATAGAGCATGTGTCCGTAGAGGATGAGGTCGTTTTATTTGGAAAACAAGGAAACAATGAAATTCCAGTAGAGGAGATCGCAAATATTTTAGATACGATTAATTATGAGATAATATGCATGATTGGTAAAAGAGTTCCGCGTGTTTATGTAAGAAAGTAAAATAGATTGACTCCGAATGTCCTTAGTAGAAAATCTAAAAAAATTGAAAAACATCGTATAAAATAGATAAGATCAGGCAACAATGACATTAGCTAGGTATGAGTAGATCACGATGTTAGATAGGGAGTGATTTGCTTTATGGCAAAATCAATAAGCGATTTTGAGGTGACTAAAGAAAAAATCAAACAAACCCCTACAATCGATGAGAATTTTATTATTATGAAGAAAGGCTATAAGGAAATGGCGGCGATTAATCTGGCGCTTTCTAATCTTTATTTTGAAGTAGAAAGTGAGGCGCAGGATTATTATGATCGCATAGCGGAGTGTGAGTAAAGTGCAAGTAAAACGTGGAGATATTTTTTATGCGGATTTAAGTCCAGTTATTGGTTCAGAACAAGGCGGTATTCGCCCAGTACTAGTAGTACAAAATGATGTTGGTAATAAATTTAGCCCTACAGTAATCTGTGCGGCAATCACTTCTAAGATTAACAAAGCAAAGCTTCCTACGCATGTAGAAATCGATGCAGCAGAATATGAACTTGTTAAGAATTCTGTTATTCTTTTAGAACAAATTAGAACAATTGACAAGAGAAGATTAAAAGAGAAAATCTGTCACTTGGATGATAATCTTATGACTCAAGTAGACAAAGGAATCAAGATCAGTTTTGCGCTAAATACATAGTACATGTATATGGGAGACTTTTTTAGTCTCCTTTTTGCTTTGCTATTTATGAATTATTAATAAGCTTCATGATTTTTATATGTTAATTAGGTATAATATAAAAATGAAGCGTAAAAAGCGATAAAAGAGACTAGTTATTGGACTGAAAACTTCATGAGATTTATATTGAAAAGAAGTGAAATATGCACCAGATAAGTTGTATTTTCACTTCAGTTTTAATATACTGCTTATAGGATGGAGATAAATAAAAAACAAAAAATGGGAGGTTATGTATTATGGCAGATGTATTTAGTAAATTAGGGGAAAGTATTAAAAATACAATTAAAGAAGCTACAGAGCAAACACAAAAGTCTGTGGATCAAGTAACATGCAGAACAGAATTACTTAATAAAAGAAGTGAATTAAAAAGACTTTATACTACGCTTGGTGAAGTGCAATATAAAGCTTATATTGAAAATGAAGATAATGTAGAACGTAACGTATTGTATTCAAAAATTACTAATTTAAAAACAGAAATTACAGAATTAGAACAAAAGCTTGAAGAGATTGTTAATATGCAAAAAAGCAGTTTTGATTCTTATAAGAGAAAAGTAAAGACTGCATGGGAAGAGGAAGAAATGCCCCATCCAAGTGAGCAAGAAGAGGAAGATGGGATTGAAATATTAAAGGTATGTCCTGTATGTAATACAGGAAATCATGAGCATGCTGCATATTGTATTAAATGCGGTAATAAATTTGAATAGCAAAAGCTGTTCTTTGCAACATGAGTACCTAAGATGAAGGAGTTGAAATGACATGGAAATTAAGTTTACAGCACAAGCCCAAATGTCTATAGAGTATGCTGAAAAAATTATGACAGAATTTAGACATGGTTATCTAGGAACAGAACATCTTCTTGTAGGCCTCATTCACACCCCTAATTCTGTAGCACAAAATGCTCTTGAAGCTTGTGGTATTACGGAAGATGATCTTTTAGATAAAATAAAAGACATTATTGGTATAGGGGGAAGTGCATTAGTTGTTGCTAAAGATTTTACACCTCGTGTGAAAAGAATTTTTGAAATGAGTGGTCAGTTAGCAAGGCAAATAGGGTGTGATAGCATTGGCACAGAATTTTTACTAATTGCCTTATTAAAAGAGAGAAGTTGTATTGCAGTTAAGCTTTTAGAAAGTCTTGGTGTTAATGTGAATAGGCTTTTATCCGTACTAATGGAAATGCTCACAGGAAGTAATCAAAAAGTAGATGCAAGCTTTAGTAAGATGAGGCAGGTTGGTAAAAATGAGAAATCTACAACACCAACATTAGATAAGTATAGTAGAGATTTAACCCAGCTTTCTAGAGAAGGAAAATTTGATCCTATTGTAGGACGTGAAAAGGAAATTGAGCGCGTTATTCAGATTTTGTCTAGGCGTACAAAAAATAATCCTTGTTTAGTTGGTGAACCAGGAGTAGGCAAAACGGCTGTTGTAGAAGGACTTGCACAAAAAATAGCAGCTGAAGCAATACCTGATTTATTGAAAGGTAAAAGGGTGGTTTCTTTAGACTTATCTTCCATGATATCAGGAACAAAATATCGTGGTGAATTTGAAGAAAGAATTAATAAAGTCATAGAAGAAGTACGTTTAGCGGGTAATGTGATCTTATTTATTGATGAACTTCACACAATCATTGGTGCAGGAGCAGCAGAAGGGGCAATGGATGCCTCTAATATTTTAAAGCCAGCATTAGCTAGAGGTGAGATTCAATTAGTTGGAGCAACGACTTTAGATGAGTATCGCAAGCATATTGAAAAAGATGCAGCCTTAGAGCGCCGTTTCCAACCTGTTCAAGTTGAAGAACCTTCTGAAGAAGAAACCTATGCGATTTTATCAGGAATAAAAGATAAATATGAAATGCATCATCAAGTTCAAATTACAGAAGAAGCATTAAGAGCAGCTGTTAAGTTATCATCTCGTTATATTTCAGATCGTTACTTACCAGATAAGGCGATTGACTTATTAGATGAAGCCGCATCTAAAGTAAGATTAAGAGCTTTTACTTCTCCAGGTAACATTAAGGAATTTGAAGTGACATTAAGTAAGTTAGGCGAGGAAAAAGAAGAAGCAATTATTCGTGAAGAGTATGAGAAAGCTAGCCAAATTAAACAAAAGGAAAATGAAGTAAAAGAAAAAATGGCAGCTGCAAAATTAGAATGGGATGCTAAGCATACAAAAAGTGATCAAATTGTAGGTGAAGAAGAAATTGCAGATATTGTAAGCAGTTGGACAGGAATTCCGGTAAAACGACTTGCAGAAGAGGAAACTGAAAGATTGCGTAATATGGAAGCAACTTTACACCAAAGAGTTATAGGTCAAGACGAAGCGATCACGGCCGTTTCAAAAGCAGTAAGAAGAGGCCGAGTAGGACTTAAAGATCCTAATAGACCAATCGGTTCATTTATGTTTTTAGGTCCAACTGGAGTTGGTAAAACGGAGCTTACAAAAGCATTGGCAGAGGCTATTTTCGGAGATGAAAATGCCATGGTTCGGGTAGACATGTCTGAATATATGGAAAAACATACGGTATCCAAAATGATAGGATCTCCTCCAGGATATGTGGGCTATGAAGAAGGCGGACAATTGACAGAGAAAGTTCGTCGTAAGCCTTACTGCGTTGTACTTTTTGATGAAATTGAAAAAGCACATGGAGACGTATTTAACATTTTACTTCAAATCCTAGATGATGGACATATCACAGACTCTAAAGGTAGAAAGGTAAACTTTAAAAACACCATTATCATTATGACTTCTAATATTGGGGCAAGGAATATTATTGCGCCTAAGAAACTTGGATTTGCATCCTCAGAGGATGCTAAAAAATCCTATGAAGATATGAAGAAGAATGTAATGGATGAAGTGAAGCGTACCTTTAAGCCAGAGTTCTTAAATCGTATTGATGAAACGATTGTATTTCATCCACTCACAAGTGACCAGATTAGAGAAATCGCTAATATCATGATCAAACGATTAATGGATCGTATTAGCAAGAATGTCGGCATCCAATTGACGCTTACAGATGCTTGCTTAGATTTCTTAGGTAAAAAAGGTTATAATGAGGCATATGGTGCAAGACCTCTTAGAAGAACGATTCAATCTTATATCGAAGATAAACTTTCTGATGAGATTTTAGCGGGTTCAATTAAAGAGGGTGATAGTGTAGAGGTGGATGTAGAAGGCGAATTGTGCATATTTAAAAAGCAATCCTAGACATTAATAACAAAAAACAAATTGTTCTTAAATATTCATATACTTTTCACATTTCTTCATGTATAATAAACACATAATAACTTTTTTAGACAAAATATAGAAGAGTAAACATTGGAGGATTTAGCAATGGCTGTTGTTAAAGAGATAATACGTGTTGAAGAAAATGGCACACTTAGCTTTGGAAACTATGAATTAAAAGAGAAAACAAAGGTATTAGACTTTGAAGTAGAGGGTAGATTATATAAAGCAAAAACTTTCTACGAAGTGACTAAGCTTAAAAGAGACGGTGCTCTCGTGTATGAGTCATTACCAGGAACAGCTGTTCATAATTTTAAGGTTACGGATCAAGGAGTAAGTTTTGGAGTAGAAGGTGAAGAAAGTTCACAAATTACATTAGAACTTGAACCCGAAGTAGAATATAAATTAATCGTAGATGATATCACTATTAGTAATATTAAATCTACAGTATCAGGTAAAATTAGTTTTTCTGTGGATTGTGAAAAATCACTTAAGCAAGTTCAATTAAAAAGAGTAAAATAGGGCATTCGTTTAAATAGAAAAGACTATCAAATTAAGCGTGTTTAATTTGGTAGTCTTTTTACGTTTGATCTAAGATGTGGTGTATAAAAGGTATGCCTAAATAAGGCATAAGAAGCTTGTATGGAATCGAGTATTACTGGTAATATAAATAGAAGAAAAACAAACTGAGAGGAAGAAAAAATGGCAAAACCTAAGCAAATATATGTGTGCACAACTTGTGGACAAGTTTACTCTAAATGGCAGGGACGTTGTGATGGATGTAAGGAATGGAATACAATAGAAGAGCAAGTAGTGGATAGTGGAAAGAAAAATAATAGAGTCGCATCCAAGATAGGAACCATTTCTAAAAGACTGATTGATGTAACAGGAAGTTCATCAGAAAGGATTATTACTCGAATTGGTGAGTTTAATCGGGTAATGGGTGGAGGAATTGTAAAGGATTCACTAACCATCATTACAGCAAGACCTGGGGCTGGGAAGTCAACACTGCTGCTTCAAGTGGCAGAGGATGTCGCTAGGCAAGGTCTTAATGTATTGTATGCTTCAGGAGAAGAAAGTGAAAGTCAAATTAAAAACCGTGCTGAGCGTATACTAGAAAGTATCCCAGAGAATATTTGGATTCATTCCGATGTGAGTTTGAATCATGTGCTTGCAGCTGTAGAAGAAGTAGATGCAGACTTAATTATTGTGGATAGTATTCAAACTTTTATTATGGAGGAATATAGTTCTCGTCCGGGAAGCCCAGTGCAAACGATGGAATGTGCCAGTGCATTATTACAAATTGCAAAAAATGGGACTAAGCCAAGAGCGGTGATTATTGTTGGTCAAATGACAAAGGATGATGAGATTGCCGGTGTAAGGGCGTTGGAACATTTGGTGGATGCAGTCCTTGTTATTGAGGGAGAAAGCAGTGAAGAACTAAGAGGCATAACTGCCACTAAAAATCGATTTGGTTCAACGGGAGAATCCTCGTTTTTTGCGATGACAGAAAGAGGAATGATTCCAATTGAAAATCCTTCAGAGTATTTTATGACAGAAAGAGAAGGAAATTCTCAGATTTCAGGCTCAGCCTTAACCGTTGTGCGTGAAGGATCAAGACCCATTATTGTGGAAATAGAAAGTTTAGTCAGTGCTTCTTACACGCCATATCCTTCACGTATTAGCGAGAATGTGCGCAGAGAACAGCTGAATACCTTGATTTCCATTTTAGAGCAAAGAGGGAAAGTGCAATTGTTTGACAAAAATGTGGTCGTTAAGACGACGGGAGGCATTAAGCTTAAAGAACAAGCGGTGAATTTAGCGATTGTTATGAGTGTGGTTTCCTCAGAAAGAGGCAAAGGTATACCAAGTGATACCGTATTTATTGCAGACATTGGACTAACTGGGGAATTGCAGCGTGTACCATCTTTGGAAGTTCGGCTTAAAGAAGCAGATCGCATGGGATATAAAAGAGCTTATGTAGCAAAAAAATCCCTTCAACGTCAAGTACATTTTAAGAATCTGCAAGTTATTGAAAAGAATACATTAAGTGAAGTTATTTGGAGTGTCTTTGAAGAAAGAAAAGATTTACCTTTTTAAAAAGATTATTATAATATGACAATATGCTGTTTCATTTTTCTAATATACTTAAGTTATCAATAACTGAGTTTACAAACAGGAAAAAGGAGACAGATTATATGGAATATACAGTCGTACAATTAGAAGAAAAAAATATGATAGGGATAGGTGCAAGGACGAAAAATTCAGACCCGAATATGCCATTAGTGATTGGTGGGTTGTGGAAAAACTTATTTGAGACAGGCGTTTATCAAAAAATAGACCATAAAAAAGGAATGACTACCATTGCTTTATATGATGACTATGAAAGTGATGTGAATGGGGCTTACGATATAACTGTAGGAGCAGAGGTGGCATTAGTAGATAAGTTACCAGAAGGCTGTATCGTAAAGAAAATACCACAAGGGAAATATGCTAGATTTGTGGTAAAAGGAAATATGCAAAAAGCTGTAGCCCAGTTTTGGGAAGAATTTTGGAAAATGGATATCAAAAGAAGTTATAGGGCTGATTTTGAGGAATATTTAGGCTCTGATCCTGAAAATTGTGAAATTCATATTTATATTAGCTTATAGAATAAAAAAATGGACCTACGCGGTCCATTTTTTTATTCTATAACGATTGCATCTACAGGGCAGCAATCTTTTGCTTCCTCGGCATCTTCTAGTACATTTTCAGGAATTTCATTCATAATAGATTCTGAAACACCGTCGTCATTCATAGCAAATACGGTATCACACATAGATACACATAATGCACAACCGATGCAAAGTGATTGATCAACTTGAGCTTTCATTTGTAAGTCCTCCAATAAATAAACAATAGGTCTTATTAAGGAATAAGCCGTATCTTTTGTCTTCATTACTTGCCTATTATAGCAGAACATAAACATAAAGAAAAGCAATTATTAAATAGTGAAAATTAAAATAAATGATGGAGAGGTTAAGAAAACGAGATTAAAATGCAAGATTAATGAAGTTTAAATGCTAATTTCTGAAAAATTGTACACACAAAATAGCTCATAGCAAATATTGTTGATGTCTAAAAGTTATGATAGTCAAGGAAATTCCGAGATTATTGTTACATATTCATTAAAATAGAATAAAATTCCTGATACATTTACTTGCAAAAAAGGTAAAAAATTGATATAATGTAATAAGAAAATTGACATCACGCATACAACATGTAAGACAGAAAGGGATAGACATGAAAGAAAACAAACCAAAAAAACAATCCCTAATTGAGAAGATTGGTCATAAAATACCAGATCCAACGATTATTTTTATGATTTTATTTGCGGTAACTATGGTAATTACCATCTTCTTAGGGGGAAAAGAATTTAGCATACTTGCAAAAGACGGAAGTACCATCACTTATCAGATCAAGAATATGTTTGAAGCTGAAAATATGAGATGGATTATTGATAATGCGATTTTAACCAACTGGTTATCTTATGGTGGGGGCGTACTGGGTACGATTCTAATCGTTATGTTAGGCGTTGGTCTCGCAGAGGAATCAGGGCTTCTTTCTACATTAATTAAAAAAGTAGGACTTAATGTTTCAGATAAATACTTACCATTTGTACTTGTATTTATTGGGATTATGAGTAGTGTGGCATCTGATGCTGGATATGTTATTTTAATTCCATTAGCAGGTCTTTTATATGCTGGGCTTAACAAAAATCCATTAATCGGTATGGCAGCAGCTTTTGCTGGGGTTTCAGCAGGATTTAGTGCAAACTTAATTCCAGCAACACCATCAGATATTATTTTAGGAACGAATGCACAAGCCTTTGCAGCAGCTCAAGGCGTACCATTTGTAACAGCAGCAGGTAAAGCCATTACACCAGCTACTATGCACTATATTTTTATCGTTGTATCGACAGTAGCGCTTACAATTGCTGGAGGAATTGTGACGACTAAGTTCATTGTTCCAAAGCTTGAAAATGAAAGTTATACCATTCCAGCAGGTTTAAATTTAGATGAATTTACTGTAAAGCCAGAAGAAAATAAAGCACTTAAATGGGCTGGGCTTGGACTTGTTATAGGAATTGTTATTATTGCATTACTTGGATTTGGGCCACTTGCACCATATGACTTAGTAGATGAAGTAACAGGGGCTGTAACACCTAAAAAACCATTAGTCGATAATATTATTTTAGTGATTACTTTCTTATTTTTAATGCCAGGTTTATTCTATGGTTACAAAGTAGGAAAGTTCAAAAATTCATCAGACATCGTAGCGGCTATGTCAAAAGCAATGGGTTCAATGGGAGCGGTGATTGTTTTATCATTCTTCTCATATAACTTCTTATCATTATTAAGTTATTCACAATTAGGAACTTATTTAACATTTTTAGGTGCAGAAGGACTTCAACACTTAGGGCTTGGCGAATATCCAATTTTACTGCTTATTGGATTTATTATTACAACAGCAATCATTAACCTATTTGTAGGTGGTATGACATCAAAATGGTTACTTCTTGGGCCAATCTTTATTCCAATGCTTTATAATGTAAATAGTGCCATGACACCAGATTTAGTTGCTGCAGCTTATCGTGTAGCGGATTCATCAACCAATATCATTACACCACTTATGTCTTATGCAGGTTTAATTTTAGTTTATATGAGAAAATATAAACCTAAATATTCTGTAGGGGATTTAATTGGATTAATGTTCCCATATTCTATTACATTTTTAGTTATGTGGACAGCAATCTTAATTGCATTCTTTGTATTCGGTATTCCATTAGGCATTTAATAAAAATACACTAAAAAAGGGTACATACCATAAAGGTATATGCCCTTTTTTAATGCACAGCAATAGCCATTTAGTTTAATAGCCGAAAGTCAATTTCCAGAGCCATTATTCGGTATGAGTCTGCCCACGTTGGTACACTTCATGATTTTGAAAGTTATTTTTTAGATCTATCCAAAATTGTTCTTTAAAGACTGGTGGAAAGATAGGAATGTGAGAAGCTTTTAGTTCTTCTTCAGAGATGAAGCGACATTCTTGAATATATTGGATTTCAACTTCAGGATCATAGCCGATTTGTAAATCTTCTAGGTTATCCACCAGGGTAAGAAAGAACATGCCGAGGTGATGTGTGTTAATGGTGTAATCCACATATTCACTCATATAGATGAGCTTAAGTGGGCGGCATCTTAAATGACATTCTTCATCTACTTCACGAACAATGGTATCAATGACGCTTTCTTCGGGTTCCATACCCCCGCCTGGCAAGGTCCACCATTCAAAACCAGAGACAGGATTTTTTTGTCTTATTACAAGTAATTCGTTGGACTTATTTAGAATAATAGCAGCAGCACGTGGTCTTAAGTTCATAAAACCTCCTTAGATCAATGAAAGTAAATAATAGGATTGTTTTAAGTAAAAATATAAATATATGAGGATGAAAGTTTGACGCGGCTAAAAGTGAGTAGTTGTAGAAAAAATAGCAAAATGGTGCTAATATAAAATTAGCGAAGAGAATATTTGCCTAATAATTCGGTATGTTTCTTTTCATGTTCTAAAATATCCGATAAAGATAAGTCAAAAGTATTGGCTATTGCAGCAAGATAAAATAAGACGCGTCCCATTTCCTTTTCTAAAAGTTCCTCACAGTTAGGGCAAAGCTGACCTTCAATGTGAGTTTTCATAAGGGATTTTAAATCGTCTATAGAGAGTTCTTCTATAGTGGGATAAGGTTGTTTTTTGGCATGAATAGAAATACAGCCACAAGTAGTTGCGGATTTTGAAATGTTACGACAAAGGTGTGTACAAGCATCTTGAAGTTTAGTTGTTTGATCTAAAATACTTTTATTACGAATGAGAATATCCTTAATAAAGTCTTGAAATACATCTAATTCACTTTGCATAGTAATCTCCTTCCCGATAATCAATCCATCTCTATTATAACATAAACTATCTTGTAAACAATTATTAGTTGGATATTTATGACAGCTTTAATTGCAAGACTTCTTATATTAAAATATGTACAAATAAAATAATACTTGTTATAATAAAAATGTTGTTCCAAGAAAAACATTTACACTTTATACACAACAAGAAAAAGGGGTAAAATAATGAAACTGAGCTTTGAATATAAAGGCATTAAGGTAACTTATTACTTAACTTACAAGAAAGCTAAAGCCATTTCTATTAAAATTACTGAAAGCGGACGAGTAGATGTTATTGCTCCGTTAGGAACGTCTGTTTATACAGTGATGGATAAAGTAAAAGGCAATGCACCTTGGATTATTAGTGAAATTTATCAGAGAAATAAAGGTGTAAATTTACAAGCTGAAGATCAAGTAGAAGAAGTTGCTAAGAAGGAAATTAAGTTACTAGAACAATATATGTATTCTGGTAAGAACTATAAACTTGAAATTGTGACTCATGCTGAAAATGAATCCGTAAAAGTAAAAATGGTACGTGGAAAATTTGTAGTAGAGACATCCACAGATTCAGTAGAAACTATAAGAGAAGCGCTTTTAGAATGGTATAAACAAAAGGTAAAAGCAAAGATAAAAGAACGCTTTAAAGAGTACGGAAATTTATTTGAAATGATTCCTGAGGACATACAACTTACAACAGATGATAAGGTTTTATTCAAAGCCAATCAGTCAACCATCGTTGCAGATGCTAAATTAGGTG
Organism: uncultured Cellulosilyticum sp.; assembly: GCA_934725855.1. Taxonomy (GTDB): domain Bacteria; phylum Bacillota; class Clostridia; order Lachnospirales; family Cellulosilyticaceae; genus Cellulosilyticum. The sequence goes on from CAKVCL010000002.1 coordinate 174,170, forward strand.
TTTTACCTAGTGAAGCAATTGATTATGTTTTAGTAAGTAGTTTATGTCGCATCAACTGTGAAGATCATGAAAGTGAATTAGCTAAATTAGAAGAAGTTTTACCAAATTATCAAAAAGGTAAAGCATGGCTTGAAGATAATAAAGATCAAATTGCTCTATAAAAGTAGTAAGTGCGCAATCATCTCTAGAGATGTAGAGATGGTTGCAAATTCATATGGATAGTAAAGATAAAATAAAGAAGTGTGAAATGTTTTTGGATTAGAAGAGTATGGTGTCGCAAATAGCAATGGACAATAAAAAGCTAGAACTTAGTGTAAATTAGTGTTGACATGAGTCAAAGACGATGTTATACTAACAAAGTACTTAAGAAGAAAACTTCTTAAAGGTATATTCCTCGATAGCTCAGCGGCAGAGCATCCGGCTGTTAACCGGAGGGTCGTAGGTTCGAACCCTACTCGGGGAGTTTTAGTTTGCTTAGGTATAAACTAAATCATATGCATAGGGGCATAGTTCAGTTGGTAGAACGTCGGTCTCCAAAACCGAATGTCGTGGGTTCAAGTCCTGCTGCCCCTGTTTTGTATTTATGGCGGAATAGCTCAGTTGGCTAGAGCACACGGTTCATACCCGTGGTGTCATGGGTTCAAATCCCTTTTCCGCTACTTAAAAAGACTCTGATTCATTCAGAGTCTTTTTGCATTACAAATAATTTTAGCACACTGGGATAATATAACCATGTTTATGAAGATAATCTAAGGAATGAGCTAATTCATCTTGATTATAAATTTCTAATGTTAGAGAGGTATCAGGATAATGCTTACTAACCAATTTTAAAAAAGAAGAAAGATCTAGAGTGCCACTTTCTAAGCCAAGATGTGCGTCTTGATCACCATAATTGTTATGCACATGTATATGGCTGAGGTAATCACCTAATGCCTCAATCCAATGGATAAGAGGAAAAGAGGAATAAGCATTAACATGTCCAATGTCTAAGCAAAATTTAAATGCAGGGTGATTAACCTTGGTGATAAGCTCTAAAATAGGGGTATATTCATTTTCGAATACATTTTCAATACAGATGAGTATTTCATTATTTTTATTGGTCATAAATTCTCTCCAAAATAATATAGAATTTTGAAGCCAACCTTCAATGTAATAAATCTGGGGAATAAAACCGGTGTGAAAAACAAGTTTTTTTGCACCTAGCCTTTTGGCAATATCATATGCTAGGTTGAAGCGGTTAAAGGTTACAGCTTTAATCTGGGAGTCAAAACTAGCAGGAGACAAATCGAAAAATGGCCCATGTAAAATAAGGGGTCTTTGCTCAATATAGGGCATTAGTGTATCGACATAAGGTGAGATAGAATCAGTACCTTGATCAAGAACATCAGATACACTGAAATGAATACTTTCTATACCTAATGAGTAGTGCTTAATAAAGTTTAAAAAAATAGAATGATCGATAAGATGAGAAATATAAAATTGCATGAGGCACCTCCTTGATTTTAGACATCTTATCATAACATAAATAGAAGTAAATGGGATAGAATGATGATTTAGAAAATAAATTGTAACATAAATGAACAAAAAGTTAACTCAAAGTGTTGACATATGTTTCTAGCTTTGCTATACTAACGAAGTACTTGAGAGATAAATTCTCAAAGACATATTCCTCGATAGCTCAGCGGCAGAGCATCCGGCTGTTAACCGGAGGGTCGTAGGTTCGAACCCTACTCGGGGAGTTTTAGTTTGCTTAGGTATAAACTAAATCATATGCATAGGGGCATAGTTCAGTTGGTAGAACGTCGGTCTCCAAAACCGAATGTCGTGGGTTCGAGTCCTGCTGCCCCTGCTTTTTTATGGCCCAGTGGTACAGCTGGTTAGCACGCCGCCCTGTCACGGCGGAGGTCGAGGGTTCGAGTCCCTTCTGGGTCG
>CAKVCL010000003.1 GCA_934725855.1 uncultured Cellulosilyticum sp.
ATACCTCCTAAAAATATTTAAAGACAGTATACTTGAAAATCAAGGGAGTGAATAGGCGTGCTTGATATGACGCTTACCGAATACTTAAACATACCAGAAGAATGTTTTTAATTTCAATACATCTAATGTTATGGTTCTTCAGAGATAATGCTAATTGTATAGTATCTATTTGGGAATTTCAATACATCTAATGTTATGGTTCTTCGTTTCCGGGAGATTCATCTTTGGGGGCATCAGCGAGATTTCAATACATCTAATGTTATGGTTCTTCTGAATGAGGAAAAGAAAATTGTAACAGGTGTTGTGTAATTTCAATACATCTAATGTTATGGTTCTTCATAAATTTTTCATTTCAATCTTAACATATGGGTAGGATTTCAATACATCTAATGTTATGGTTCTTCCATATTTAAATCTAACATTGTACATCATCCTCTCCTATTTCAATACATCTAATGTTATGGTTCTTCTCCACTCAGACCATCACTAAAACCAGAATCTTCTTATTTCAATACATCTAATGTTATGGTTCTTCACACTGGTTTATAGCATCTCTAACTTGCTCGTTATTCATTTCAATACATCTAATGTTATGGTTCTTCTGAAAAAATTATATGGTAAATTAGCTATTAAGGTAATATTTCAATACATCTAATGTTATGGTTCTTCAGATACCCTTTATCAAGCGTTTCTGTATTGCTTACTATTTCAATACATCTAATGTTATGGTTCTTCTACTTGCTTAATCCATCTTGATAGTACTTATCTCATTTCAATACATCTAATGTTATGGTTCTTCATATAAGGGGGTAATTAAGTCATGAATGAAAAAATATTTCAATACATCTAATGTTATGGTTCTTCATGCTCATACAATACATTCAACAACGATACAATGAGATTTCAATACATCTAATGTTATGGTTCTTCTCTGATAACGGTATTGATGTGTCGAAGATTATAGCTAATTTCAATACATCTAATGTTATGGTTCTTCAATTATGGACTGTTGGAATGAGTGTATAGAAGACGCATTTCAATACATCTAATGTTATGGTTCTTCTGTCCTATCTGTGGCAAACAATTTAAAAAAGAATAATTTCAATACATCTAATGTTATGGTTCTTCAAATCTGTTATACCAAAGAATTTCTTTACATCTTCCATTTCAATACATCTAATGTTATGGTTCTTCCGTGCGGATGATAACAATATTAACGAGTATTTTGTATTTCAATACATCTAATGTTATGGTTCTTCCAGTTTTAAGTTCTATTCTTGGGATGGAAATTCCAAATTTCAATACATCTAATGTTATGGTTCTTCTTTGTCCTATCTGTGGCAAACAATTTAAAAAAGAATAATTTCAATACATCTAATGTTATGGTTCTTCACCGTATCTATAGACTAAAATTAAAACTTAATAAAATTTCAATACATCTAATGTTATGGTTCTTCTCTTCTTGATTAGGATATCCACCCTAAAATCCATATATTTCAATACATCTAATGTTATGGTTCTTCTTAAATAATTTAGTAGATAGTTTGCAATAGGTAAATTATTTCAATACATCTAATGTTATGGTTCTTCAATGGTAAGTACAAGTATCCAGTAAATAGATGGAAAAATTTCAATACATCTAATGTTATGGTTCTTCACATTTGTTGCCTTTATAAATTTGTATTCTTTTAAATTTCAATACATCTAATGTTATGGTTCTTCTACTGAACAAATAGCAGAACAAATTAAAAAAGTATGATTTCAATACATCTAATGTTATGGTTCTTCAGCATTTATTAAATCGCCTATAACCTTTTTTACTATATTTCAATACATCTAATGTTATGGTTCTTCCCTGATTTGGATGAATTTGAAGTAGAACAAACAGAATTTCAATACATCTAATGTTATGGTTCTTCAAAAAAATGGCAGATACAATGAACAACGGAGTGCTATTTCAATACATCTAATGTTATGGTTCTTCCCACTAGTTATCATACTGCTAATAGATTTTACACCATTTCAATACATCTAATGTTATGGTTCTTCTAGTATAAAACTCATGGGGTAGGATTTCAATACATCTAATTTCAATACATCTAATGTTATGGTTCTTCTGCATTGGCTTCTGAATCTATTCCTAATTTATTTAGATTTCAATACATCTAATGTTATGGTTCTTCTCTTGATTAACTCCACCATATAAAATACTATCGCTTATTTCAATACATCTAATGTTATGGTTCTTCTGATCCTGAAAAGATTAAATCTATCGCAGATATAACATTTCAATACATCTAATGTTATGGTTCTTCTTATACTTTTCAGCTATTTCCTTGTACTTCATTCCATTTCAATACATCTAATGTTATGGTTCTTCATATATAAAGCCCTTCATGGGCGAGGAGGATTAAAAAATTTCAATACATCTAATGTTATGGTTCTTCACCTCTATTGTATCCACCTGAGTATATCGGGTTTTAAATTTCAATACATCTAATGTTATGGTTCTTCATATATTATGGAAAAATTATTTGTAGTACCAAACAAATTTCAATACATCTAATGTTATGGTTCTTCAATTTGTTGCATTGGCAATTACTTATCTTATACCCCATTTCAATACATCTAATGTTATGGTTCTTCCAAAGATACAGATAGTAAAGCCCTTAGAAAATATGCATTTCAATACATCTAATGTTATGGTTCTTCTCTTACGCAAATTTAGCTGAGCAATTTGGAATATCATTTCAATACATCTAATGTTATGGTTCTTCTCCACCGTAGCTTCCACTTGTTGATACTCCAGCTTTATTTCAATACATCTAATGTTATGGTTCTTCGCCATAAAACTGAAGCATTCCATGTACTTTACCATCATTTCAATACATCTAATGTTATGGTTCTTCTTAACTGCTTTTGGATGTCTGAGTAAACCTTCCCTCATTTCAATACATCTAATGTTATGGTTCTTCCAATGCAACAACAGGAGAAAACGAACAGCAAGTTTTATTTCAATACATCTAATGTTATGGTTCTTCTTGGTAGATGCAGAAGCAGCACTTCCACTTGCATAATTTCAATACATCTAATGTTATGGTTCTTCAGGTTTTACCAGATGAACAAATAGTATGTGTTTAATTTCAATACATCTAATGTTATGGTTCTTCATTCAAGGTTCAAAAACTATTTGCAAGTCAAACAATATTTCAATACATCTAATGTTATGGTTCTTCAGATGAACAAACAATTAAATAAAGTACCAAGTCAAGGATTTCAATACATCTAATGTTATGGTTCTTCTAGTCAACGCCCTTCCCAGTTCTTTGCAAATATAAATTTCAATACATCTAATGTTATGGTTCTTCGAGAGACAGCATGGATACTCCAGTTTATAAACTTGCATTTCAATACATCTAATGTTATGGTTCTTCAGCTGTCAAATTCATAAAACATACCACATTCACCAATTTCAATACATCTAATGTTATGGTTCTTCTTAATCTTATCAATTACACCCTGTTCCTCTTTTTATTTCAATACATCTAATGTTATGGTTCTTCCTCTCTGTTCTGTGGCAATCCAAAGTTTTTAGTATATTTCAATACATCTAATGTTATGGTTCTTCAACTGCAAAGCAGACAAGAAGGGAGCAAGAACAATAATTTCAATACATCTAATGTTATGGTTCTTCCGCTGCTGCTTCACATAATGCTTTAATATTTTCTAATTTCAATACATCTAATGTTATGGTTCTTCGTCAACTACGTTTCCTTTTTCTTTGATTTGCTTAAATTTCAATACATCTAATGTTATGGTTCTTCAATTATGCCAGAGTCAAGTGGTGTAGTTTATATTCAATTTCAATACATCTAATGTTATGGTTCTTCTAATTCACAAGCTGGAAGCATATCTTCAATACGCAATTTCAATACATCTAATGTTATGGTTCTTCTATTAGGAATAATTTCAAATCCATAGCCTAATACTTATTTCAATACATCTAATGTTATGGTTCTTCCCCATACTTGCCACCTTCTATCTAAAAATTCATTTTGATTTCAATACATCTAATGTTATGGTTCTTCTCAACGGTTTGCTTGGTATGGTAGATATTGGATAAGATTTCAATACATCTAATGTTATGGTTCTTCAAATTCCAATGAATAGAATTAATATAGAAATGGATAAATTTCAATACATCTAATGTTATGGTTCTTCCTGAAACAGCATTATTTAAAATGTTAGATGTACCTAATTTCAATACATCTAATGTTATGGTTCTTCTCCTAAAACGGAGCGTTGGTACGTAGGTTCAGATTAATTTCAATACATCTAATGTTATGGTTCTTCCAAAGATGAGATTTATAATGATGAAAGATATACAGAATTTCAATACATCTAATGTTATGGTTCTTCAAAAAGATATTATCGGGCTGAAGGATGGCTTTCGGGATTTCAATACATCTAATGTTATGGTTCTTCATATCTGCCATACCGAGCAAACCGTTGATACTCAAATTTCAATACATCTAATGTTATGGTTCTTCAGCCGAATGTATTCAAGATAAAACTATTGATTCTGCATTTCAATACATCTAATGTTATGGTTCTTCTTTACAGTAGAAGAAGCAGAAGTTTTAGATAGTGCATTTCAATACATCTAATGTTATGGTTCTTCCAACCCAAAATAAAGGTTTCTATTGTTCACGTATTAATGTTTATCCTTGAGTAAACTACATTTCTAACATTTTGCCCCCAATGATTTTTTCTTTTTTGCTTAAGTATGCTAATTTACCTCTCCACATTGATTTATCAATATAAAATAGGTAAATTAAATTATTTATCACTGGGGGATTTTTATTTATTTTTTGATTTATCTACTAATATTATACCATATTTCTTGATTATTGTTCACTATTTATTTACAAAATCAGATTTTCTCCATTCGGCGATTTATTCCCCATCACTTCTTCTTCAAAGGTATAATCATTCATTGTTTTTATAATACAAACAAAGTCTTCATCTTCATGAATAATTTTCTTTAGTTCATTTTTGAGCTTTATTAGATTACTAGGTGTAATGTCTCCTCTAAAAACTGACTTTTGATAATGTGATAGGTACTTTTTGCATATTTTAAATACCTTTTGAACACGTTTTTCGTTGACATCATAAAACAAAAATGCATAGTTAAAATTTTTCTTCATCAGATTTTTTCTCCTATATTAAAAGGTATAAATGGTTTGCCTTCTAAGATGTATTTTATAAGCTTATAGCAATCTAGTTTTATGGCATTGCGATAACTTGTCTTTCTGTGTAAGCCTGTATGTTCAAAGACATTTTCTAGTCTTTCTTCAAAAGCTTTTATAAAAATATCTCTTCCTTCTTCATTTAGTAGGCAATAATTTACCTTTTTTTCAAAGTGTTTATCTACTTTTATCATTTTCTTATTTACAAGTTCAAAAATTGTTTTAAAGGTAATAATCGGTTTAAAAGCTTCTGTTAAATCTAGGGTCAAGGAAAACCTACGTTCAGTTGGTGTATGTAAAAAACTAATACGCTGATCTAGGTGGGTCTGATAAATAATGGAGGTGGTTTTTGCATAGAGTAAGCTATTTCCAAAAGAGATCATTGCATTTATTGGATTATCTGGTGGTCTTTTAACACGCTTATTCATCATAAAATCTTCTGGCAAAAAGTATTTGAATGTGCCATAAAATTGTTGCCACAAATCTCCTTCTACTTGCATTAATTCTTCTACGTTTGAAGTTTTTTCTATCTTTTCATCTATTTCCTTTTTTATGTATTTCATGAGTTCATTGACTTCTTTTACCCCATGCTTACTATAATGCTCTAGCACATAGTACATATTGGTTGCAATACCTTTTACAATGCTTTTGGCAATCACCATTCGGCTAGTTTCAAATGCCTGCACTTGTTTTATTAATAATTTACCACTTAAATATTGATCTTTTGGATAAAATGTACCGCTATAGCCTTCGTAATAATTAAAGAAATGAACAATAATATGATTTTGGCTTAGGAAATCTAATAGTTTGCTATTTAATGTCACCTCACCAAAACAATAGATTTCTTTTGTGTTTTCTACAGGTAAATAAATATTCTTATCATCTTTTCTAAAGCATAGTGAATTATCTTTTCGACTCAGTGTTCCCATAGAAGTAATATATTTGGTAGTTCCCATTCTTTTAACCCTCCTTAAATATAACAGTACTCATAATAAGCACATTTTTTGCAAGTTCCTAGCTTTGCTTTTTTCTCTGGCAATTCTCCTTCTAGTAATTTTAGAATATCCTTTTCCATTTCTTCTAAAATCTTTTCTGCTTCTTCTGTGTATTCCACATAGACAATTTTGTTTTCTGTTTTATTTTTTTCTATAAATTCGATTTTCCCCTTTTTCTCTATTCCTTTGCTTTTTAGCACCTTAAGATAATAGAGCACTTGCCAAGTTACGGCATCAATATCTGCATCTGACTTTTTGATTTCCACTAGATAATCCTTTGTGAGTTTATCTACTTTAATATTCTCAATCGCTAATTCTGTCTGTGGACTTTGCTCCGCCTTTATTTCATGTAATGCTTTTCCGACTTTTACATTTTCACTATTGTCTTCTAAATTGACTCTATTACCATGCAGCCAACATTGCCTCTTACAATGCAAATAATAATTTACCAATGTCCCATTAAGCATTAAACTCCCCCCTAGATCATTTCAAAACTACTTCCACACAGAAGTTCTCTGTTAAATTTGCCATTTACCATATACTGCTCCCCATCTTCAATATAAAAAATGTCCCCAATTTGCTCATTGTAGCCAACCTCTACCTTATTAACCTTCCACATAAAACAGCTCATTTGCTTGCGAAGCTGTGATAATCTTACTTTTTTCTCTGCATAAGTCATTTTAGAATTATGAAGTAACGCTTTATACTGCTCCCAAATACACTTACCATCTAATATATAGTGCTGACCATTTTCCTGTATCTCCATTGTAATGCCTAAAAACACTGTATAAGGATTTAAGTCCTCTTCAATAAGCTGCATCCTACTTTTTACTTTTTCAAAATTTAATTGTTGCAGGCCTTCTTTCCTAAAATCCTCTAAATTATGTACTGTATAGGACGCATTGTATTGTTTAAGTGCCTTGAAAATTTCTCCATAGTAACCTGCAAAATCTTTGTTTCTAAGCAGCCTCTGCATTTCTTGATTCATCAGTGTAACGTTTTGATTCTTTCTGCAATCTCCTTTGTATAAAACGGTTGCACTATCTAAGTTAAAGAAAAAGGCTTTGCAATTTGTTTTTTTACAAGAACGATTGATACGTCCTAAAAACTGCTCTTCTGCATCTAGTAGTGAAATATCTTTAAAGCCATAATCCATATCAATATCTACACCTGCTTCAATTAACTGTGTAGCTACTAGTACCATGCCTTTTTGTTCTTTTTTTATAGATTGAATACACTTCTCCCTTTCCCAACTGCTGTCATCTCCTGTTAATAGCATTATTTCTACTTGGGACTCTTCCATACGATTAACTAAATCATTATAGAAGTCCATAGCTGTCTTTTTCTTAATAAACTCCACCAAGATTTTCTTATCTCCAGCTTTAGTATAGTTTACTACTTGCACCATTAACGCCTCATAAACTTCCTCTTCCTCTAATAAACTAAAATCTAGCTGCACACGGTCTTTAAATAAATGATGATTAAAGTATTTTTCTCTTTGCGTAATGAGCATCGGAATTTCTTCTTGTTCCAGCATAAGCTCCCCGAGCTGTGGAAGTGTAGCCGACATAATGATAATTTTAATGTTTAAAACTTTAGCATAAGCCTTCAAAAAATGAATCATTTCTGTCCAAATGGCATTTCTATAAGACTGTACTTCATCTAAAATAACCACACTGCCTATGAGTTGATACAAACCGACACCATCTTCCCTGCCTGTTCCAAACATCAAATTAAAAAATTGTACATGACTTGTAATGACCCAAGAATAATGGAAAAATTGTCTATCTAAAAGCATACGATTATAGTTGATTGGTGCTTCATCATCTGTTGTTTGTTTACTGACAATAGGAGTAATACTATTGACTACCGTAATTTGGTTGTAGCAATCAGGATTTTCTTTAAAAGCTTCATCTAAAGCTTTCTTTGTTTGTTCTACCAATGTATTAAAAGGGAAAATATAAAATACTTTATTCCGATAAGGTTGTTTTAAAAGTTCCATGGTAAGCCCAATAGACGTATTGGTTTTTCCCCCACCTGTAGGCGCTTCTAAATACAATATATCCTCTTCTAGCTTTTGCTTTAAATTTCCTATAGCTTCTAAGAAAATTTCACTTCTTAGTACATTGATATTGGTCACTTCACTCAAGTTAACACCTTTTTGTTTTGTCTGCTTTTCATACTGACAAATAGCCTGATAAGTTCCACTTTTTTCATAAGCTTGTCTCCAAGTTTGTGAGTCTGTTAAATTACCAATATCCTTTACTTCTTCCTGCTCCATATAATCGGAAGTAGCATAAAAATCGCAAGCTACTACTAATGAATACATTAATTTTGTGTAAATATAGGGGTAAGCAGCGTGCCATCCTAATTCTTTTCCTTCTAATATGGCTTTTACACCTATAAAAAGCTGCTCACATAACTTACCTCCTAATGCAAAACAAGCCTTTTCTTCCCCCTCTAACCCTTTAATCAGCTTAAACTTATTGTCATCAGACATATATTGATACTCGTCATAAAGCTTTTGCAGCTGATCTTCGAAGCTTTCTAGCGTTTCAAGCTTAGTATGATGCCTTGCTATAACATAGGCATTTAATATCATATAGGTACGCAGTACTTTACCCTCACGTCCTTTAATACCTAACTGCTTCATTCTGCCTAAAAAATATTCTATATAAAGTGCTGCCGATAAAAGAGCATGACAAGTTTCACTTCCCCCTTTTCCTTTAAAATAACGATTGTTCATTTTAACTAGTTGAAAATTCACATTACACTTTCCTACATCATGCATATAAAATAAATTAATTGCCATTTCATCAAAAAAGCCCCGGTAAACTTCACTAATGCCTAATGCTCTATACAGCTTATCTCTAACAACTGCTAGGTTCTTTTCTTTATAAATTTTGTATAAATATTCTATTGTCTTGTCTAGATGCTGTTCTAGTGTTTCTGGTTCTGCTCCTATCTCACTGGTATGTGCCAGTAGCTTATCTACTTCTTTAATATACTGTTCTAGTGGATATCGTATAATCTTTTCAAAATACTTTTTTTGCTCACTCACTTTTAAACAACCTCCTTCTTTTAACTAATCCCATTTTTTTAGTTAATTTCCTTATAAACAAAAAACATTGCAACCTATCTACTTTCTAGCTGCAATGTCTTTTGTTTATGTTTTATTTTTAAATGAAGTAAATATTTTCTTGATGTTCTGTCTGATACACTTTATCTGCCTTTTTCACTTTAAGCTTTTGATTTGTTAAAATAAAAGTAGCAACTTCATATTGATTTTGCTCTGGCTCTAATGCAATGGGAAGTTTTTCTTCATATTTGTAATAAATTTCTTTTTCTTCAAAGAAATCTTCCTCCTCATCTTCATCTGTCACCATTTCAAAGTCTTCTTTAAGACATAAGCTCATCATCTTTTGCTCACCTATTAATTCGCTTAAATCCACTTCTTCAAAAGCTGTAATAATCGCCAAGTGGTCATTCTTTCCAAGGTATGGCACATACACATACTGTCTATTTTGAAGCCGATTTAAAAGCATTTCATAGCAATCGTGTCCTTCTTTAATATAAATATCCCAACTAGGCTTTTCTAGCCATTGTTCTTTGACAATTAAATTTCCTCCTGCTTCAGCAGAAGCATAGCCTACTGAATTGTTAAAGGTCTGTACCTTCTTTCCAAAAACACCTGGTAAATCTTTTTCTGATTTTCTTTTAGGGACGATACTGACTTCTAAATCCTTGAGCTTTGCATAAAATTCAGGGTAAATTTCCTTTTCCGTTTGACTATTATACCCCTTAAAGCCCATGATTGCTCCAAGCATCCCTATTAATGCCACCTTATGCATATTGCCATAGGTAAAGTATAAAAAAGTATTTACATCTGGCTTTTTAAAAAAAGCAGTTTCTCCTCGTAAATTAAACTTTATAGCTCTCATAGGCTAATCTCTTCTTTAGTATAGAGATTATAATAATGTACCCCTTCTACTTTGCCTTCTAAAACTGTTTTATAAGGATTGTAGTAAATCTCTATCTTTTGAATTTTATCTTTTACCTCTGACAAAAGTTCTGCAAAGCCTAATTTAATGACTTCTTTTCCTGATTCTTTTTCAAAAGTTATGTACTGCGCTAAGTCTGGTAAGTAAAGTTCTTGTTCTGTTTCAATAAATAAAGCAAATTCATTTTCACAGCCCATCTTTGAATTACTATTAAAAGAAGTCGCTCCTATTAATGCTGCCTCTTTAAAAGAGGTATAATCTTCTTCGGTATAGCCTTCTGTAAATCCTAAACTAACATATTCATCATAAGCCCTTGGATTAATAACAAAGGGATAAAAATAATGCGCTTCATTACTTACAATCTTAGTTCCAATGGTAGAATTTTTAGCTTCTGCATCACTTGGATCTCTAAAAGGAGATAAAATAGCTTGTTCCTGTGCTTCTGTTAAATCATATTTATTAAAGCCTTGTCCAATTTGCACAGCTCCAATAATTGAAAAGTTTTTACCTGCCTCTGCAAAAGTAGCTCCAAAGTTCTTTACATCTATGGCTGTAAAAAGATTCTTTATGACTATCTGATTATCTTTTATTTTGGATAAATCTTCACATTCAAAAAGCTGTTCATATCTTTCCTTTAAAGTACGTGGAATAACATTATTTTCTTCTTTTTTCTTGTCTTCTGCTAATCTATAGGATTTGACATAAAGGACTTTTTTTCCTTGTGACTCCCACAGCTTTTTCATTGGATATTTTAAGGCTTTATCACTTCCAAAAACTTCTCCTGTACTAGTGGTCTTTGGATAACCTGTAAAATCTGCATTCCAATTTGCCATAATGGACCTAATACCGATTACCCCATAAACTCTTTTATTCATCCTCTTTTTCCCCCTTTTTATAAATTAAACTGTTTGTTAAATACCCATAAATCAAACCATCTTCATTAATGCTTTGTGGCACATAGGCTTCTACCATAGCATATAAATTGCCAAAACGTTTACTCTTACGCTCAATCGTATAGTTATATTTCTTGAAAAGTTTTTTAAGTTCTTCTTTAAGTTTTTCATCTGTTTTTATATTAAGTATAGGATTAACTAGTGCATGCTTAGGTGTACTTGCTTTATTTAAAGATAAAAAGTAATTCACTAACTGTCCTACTGCAATAGCATACTCCATATCTTCTTCTATGCTTTGCTGTGTACTGGCATTGATTTTTTCTTCTATTCGATCTAATTTGTCCTTCATTTGGTCTGCCACTTGAATTCCCCCTCTATTTAAATAATTCATAACCCCTTCACGAAGCATCCATTGTTCTTGTGCCCTTATGCGATAGCCATTGCAAATAGTATTTTTAATAATCCGCATGCTAAGGCTTGGAAATAACGGTTTAATCATCGTTTCGTTACCTTTATAAAACCAAGCAAAGAATGCTTCTCTTGATTCCAATATGCTACGCTTTAATACTGTATCATTGAGTTTAATTTCAGATGCTTCTCGATAATAACTATTTGTCAGCCATTTACTAAATAATACATTGTTGATTAGCCGACTTAAGTCTTCCAACTTTTTAACAACCTGTGTTTTGAGTTCACTTTCTATTTTCAGTTTGGGATAGTCAATCTCAATGCTTTTCGGAATATAACAAGGCTCTATTTCATTTCTAAGGCAAACAACGGTATCAAAATCTTTTAATTCTACTTCTTTTCCCTTTTGAAGTCTTAGAAAATAGCCACTAAAACGCTTCGGCATACTTTTGTCAGCTGGTAAACAATGAATCTCTTCATCTATATAAATATTTGAGAAGCCTTGATTCACTTTGTTCATCAAAAAATCAAAGAATTTCTTTTGTAGCATAACCTCATCTGTACTGATTAGATAAGGTGTACTGTTTTTTCTTGTACGATGCTTTAAATAAGGCTTTTTACTATTTAAGCCAATATTGTTATTTGGCATTCCAAAAATCTGCTCGTTAATGGTCACATTATATTCTGTGGCATTATAAATATTAGGCAAATAATAACGTTCTGATTCTATTTCAAATTGCCTCATATCTGCTTGAAAGAAAATTTTAAGATAATTCTTATCTGGTTTTATTTCAGGATATTCTACTGTGATTTGTCCGATATGCTTTTTAATCCATGCTTTATTTCTTTCAATTGTTGCCGTATCTGGCTCTCCATGCTCCTTGGTAAATTGATTGTAGATTTCCATTGCTTTATTGTCTTTACCATATTTACTAGTTGGCTCTAAAAAGACTTTATAGTAACAGTCAATTACCTCATCTGTTAATTTACCACTTGTTAAATTATCCTTCTTAATAAAAAAGGATAAATAATTATTACTATGTATAACCTTTTTTATCCCCAAGGCTTTATTCATATCCGTTAATCTTGAAAGATAGTCCATTTGGCTAAATAGTTGATAAACTTCATCTCTATCCTCTTGTTTTTTGCCTACCACTAATGAAGCTTTACAGGCTCCACTAGCATCAATTAACACATAGTTTCCCTCAAGTAATACATAATCATCTAGTATATAGCCTTCACCTTTCGCTTCATATTGCTTTTTAAAGACCTCTAAGCAATCCTTTAACAAAATCTCACCCCCATTCTATAAATACTTATAGTTTATAAAGCCTGCACCCCTCGCGTTGATCTCACCTAGGCCTGTGCCAATCGTCATATAAGCTAACTGCTGTGCAACTTGGTTAGTTGCTATCCCCAGTGTGACCTTATCCCCTAATAACGTAATGTTCTTGCAATGAAAAGCAATGGGCTTTTGATTGTCAAACTTAATATATTGGAATAACTCAAAATCCTCATCAAGTTTAGTTTGAGATAAGGTATTATATTTCTTAATCATATTTTCTCTTAAACGCTTTTCAAAAATTTCTTCTGAATAATGTGTTTTCCAATACCCGTTGTCAAACTTCATAATCCCTGGAGTTAATGTAAAGATTTTTTCTATTGGTTTTTTCCTGATTTCTTTCTGTTCTACAGTCAGAATCTTTAACGTCTTGGTATACTGCTGTGGCAATTGTGTTCTAAATAGCTGGGTAAGTTTTTCATCTACCGTCCTAAGCACAAATGTATAGATATTTCCACTTTTATAAATGCCATCCGCTTCTAATGGCATAAGTCCACCAAAACAATAAGGTTTATAAGTTCTTGTTTTATGAATTATTTGTGTTTCTTCATTTTTCATTAGCAAACTATCAATCAATTTACTAATTTGAATGGCTACCTCATTTTTAGTAATATCTTGCAAGCAGTACACTTTGGTATAGAATTCATGAACTAACACGGTTTTTCCTCCCTTCTTTTTTCTTGCACAAAATTATTCCCTTGAATTATCATTAATTATTAACAAAATCAGTTTAACATCTAGTTCTACTTTTGTCAATATATTTTATTTTCAGACTTTTATTTTACATCCTAATGTTATGGTTCATTCAAATGGGAGCACAAAATTAATCCCTATTTAAATACATCCTTCATGTTACGGTTCGTCCCTATATAACCAATTGGCTAACTTCTATGCTTATAGCTTTACTTTCCTAACAACCCTTTAATTTTTCTTCCACCAGGAAGCTGATTCAAATCTTCTTCTGAAATAGCACCACTTATAATGGCTAATCCAAAATAACCAACTACAGCCAAGCATACTACAATTAGCATACTGATTCTTTCTCTTCCTATTAAATGTCTAAGTCCTTCAAAGCATCCATATGAAATTCCACTCATAACAGCTGCGCAGATTAAAGGTTTGATTGCAACTTGCTTCCAGTTCACTTTAACTTTAAAGGTTCTATATAAATAAGTTAAATTTAATGTGCTGTAAATAACATAGCATAATGTCGTACTATGAATTACCCCATATATATTAAGTGCTGGAATACGCATTAATATAAAGTTTAATACAATCTTGATACAAAATGCAATAACTGCATTGATAGAAACTACAAATGGTTTTCCCATAGCTTGTGTGATTGCCGCACTTAACTGTGCAATTGTAATAAACACTAAACCAATTGCTCCTGCAGATAAGACCTGTCCCCCTGTCTTACCAAATAAGAACCAGAGGACATCTTTACCTAATACTAAGTAAGCTGCTGCACAAGGCGCACCTATAATAAATCCTATTCTAAAAATCATTTGAACTTTTTCGCTAACTGCTTTTTCATCTTTAATGGCTACACTTGCTGCAATGGCTGGTATAGAAGCGGCTGCTAACTGAATAATAATTGAAACAGGTATATTGATAAAAGTATTATATTGGAAACTGTAAATTCCCTTTAATGACTTTACGATATCCTGAAGCACCATTGAGCTTGCATCTACTACAGGTAAAATGTCTAGTCTGCCTGCTGTCATTAATGTTTCTATTGTATGTGGTAATACAATATCAATCATACTATAATCAACAAAAGTCATAATGGCAAATATACAAGTGCTAAGTACAATCGGTAAAATAATCTTAATCACACTCTTAATAATATCTCTTCGCCTTTCTGTATGTACTACGGTTTGCTCTTCGAGCAAATAACTTCTTTCCTTTTTTGCCTTTAAATATTGCACAAGCAAAAGAAGTAAAGCTACAATTGCCCCTGCGGTTGTTCCCATAACTGCACCTGTTACAGCCAGCATAAGTGATTTATGAATAAGCCAGCTTGCTAAAGCAAGGGTTACAACAATATGACCCACTTGCTCAATCACTTGAGACTGGGCAATAGGTACCATATTCCCAATCCCTTGAAAATACCCTCTTAAACTCGCCATGACACTTGTAATAATAATAGTCGGTGCAAGCACACGAATAGGTAACCCTATATGATTCCCAGGGAAAAATATATCCGATATTAAATCTGCGCAAAAACTTACGGTAAGTCCCAAGCATATCGCAACCACTAACCCACCTTTAAGCACGATTTTAAATACTCTGTCTGCCTCCTTATACCCACCTATCGCTTCACGGTCTGCAATGAGTTTAGAAAGTCCAGCAGGAATTCCTGTAGCTGTTAGGGTTAAGATAATAACATATACTTGATAAGCACTACCAAAATAGCCATTGCCTATATCCCCTAAGATTTTATCTAGAGGGAATCGATAAATAATCCCTAAGATTTTACTAATCATGGCACCTATGCTCAATATCATAGCCCCTTTTAATATGTTCTTCTCAGCCTCTATTTTCTTATCCTCTTTCATTTTTGTCTCCTTAATATAAGTTATACACTCATGTCGTATCCTTCTTTTGATGATACAAGCTTTGTATTATGCTCTCTTATTATAAACTTAAATTTAAGAAATTGACATCCTATTATGAGTTAAAGTAATACTTTAGCTCATAATTTGCACAAAAACTTTTTCTTAAAGTAATATTTTACCAATTTTTTATATTAATTTTTCTTTACATTTCTTGCACAATTATGTCTTTAAGGAATTATATTGTGCTATTATAATTAAGTCTATAAAATTTACCGTTCACACTTATTGAACGGTACACTCTAACTTAACGAAAGGTGTACATATTATGAAAAAAACAATCCTTATGTTTTTATTTTTACTTATTCTCCTACCTAGTACCTTATTTGCTAAAAGCTATGAAAGCGTTACACTTGGTACGCTTAAGGAAAGTAATCTTAAACTGATATATGGAGAGGCAGAAATTAATACTTACAAGGCATATGATAATAATTATGTCCTAGTTTCTGATTTAAAATATTTAGGATGTAGTGTAAGCTATTCACCTCAAGATCATATAATATCCATTTCTTCTCCAACTTATGGTGAACTTGTTCCTGCATCTGTAACCTCTGATAAAACTCTCATTTCAAAACCTTTTTCTATTTATAATAGTGGCAAAGTGTTTATCAATTTATTTGAAACCCAAGCTATAACTTGTGGTGAACGTACACTCATTCCATTAGCTGCACTAGGAAGTGTTGGACAATTAAGCATTACTGATCATGCTTGCTATTTCAATCCTAGCGAAGCACTTCCAGTATCCACAACTCAAACTTCTATATCTAATTCTAGTGAATATACTTTAAACGTCACAGTATTAGACATTTATTGGAATGGTAAACCATTATTATCCCCATCTACTTATACACTTAATCCTTATTCTACTATTGAGCGTCCTCTTCCTGTCACTAATGCTGATGATTACATTTATATAGCCTCTATTGTCCAATCCGTACAGGGTGAAAACTATACATATAGCAACGCTAGTTACTTAGGTCAGCTTAATACTTCTATGATGGAAGCCTATACTAAAGAAACTACAAAACCTGTCCTAACTAATAATTATGGTGATCCTATTGAAGTAACAAAAGTAGCAGAAGCTGAAAACTTCGTTAATAATAAAGGACTTAGTAGTCCTACCAAATATTTAGTCTGGACAAATATCCCAGAGCAACGTACTTATATTTTCCAAGGTTCAAAGCAAAAATGGTCTTTATATAAAACTTTTATTTGTTCAACAGGTAAAACAAAGACTCCTACACCAACAGGAACCTTCGCCCTCACCTATAAAGTCCCTAGCTTTGGTCAAAATAAAGGCTATTGTTGCAAATATGCTTTTGGTTTTATTGGAACCACTTATCTTTATCATTCTATTATCTTTGATAAAACAGGAACTTACCTCTTAGAAAATAAAGGTGTTCTTGGCAAAAAAGCTTCAGATGGCTGCATTCGTTTCTCTACAGAAAATGCAAAATGGTTCTACGATAATATGCTTTCTAAAACGACCGTTTACATTAATTAATCTTCTATAATAACCACAAAGACCATTCTTGTTATGCTTAATTCATACAAGAATGGTCTTTTTTAATGTCTTAGAGCGTGTATCATTTCTCAACAATAAGAGAAGTAATCATCTTATTGATTCTCGCTAACTCAGATTCTCCCTCTGGCATAGTATAGCGTATTTGATTCATCATTTCACTACGATCATATAAGCGCTGAAGTGTCTTAGTAAATGCTTCTTCAACCTTTGGATTCTCTCCTATACTATGCACTAATACTTTAACATCCCCTTCTGCTCCTTTAAAGAAAATCACTGTATATGCTTCATATAAAACCGTCCTCAATTTTATGATTTCTAGGTTAAGCATCTCGGTCACTTCTTCTTTTACATTTTTAGGGTAATGCAGCATTTTAGAATGAATCGCTTTAAGTTCTTCAGGTTTTACTTCAAGTAATACATTAGGCAACAAATAATAGGCCTTTTTTTGTAAGAGCGCTTCAATATTTATCGCCTTATCAAAAGCTTTTAGATGAGTATCTATCTTCTTATCTGCATTTATTAAACCTTTATAGCACCAGCATACAGCTCCTTTTTTATGGCATTCTACTTTAATCTCTTCTAAGTCTTTTTGCTCATCCACAAATACCAGTTTACCTGATACTTCTTTGATGATCTTATTTTTGATAAGCTCTTCTATTACATCGTTAACCACTTCATCTTCTAAAGCTAACGCATCCATTATACCATATCGCTCTGTAATGCCTTGCTTAATACATTTACAAATAAACTTTTCTAACTTTCCAAGAGGTTCATTACAAATATAGTCCATCATTAAATCCATTTTCACTAAAGGAAGGTATACATTTAAAGACGTCACCATTTCATGATTTTCATAATAGTCTTTGAATTGTTCTTTATTTTCTTCTAACATATTGCTTTCCCTCCCTAAGCTAACTCATCCAAAATACTTTTATTTTCTTTTGGACTACTTTCAAATAATCTTGAGAATAATGAGCCTTCTTGTCCTTGGGCATTACCAAATAAAATCGTCTTTTTACCATGAATCATAGGCACTAAAAGCTCAAGCCCTTCTATTTGCTGTGCATTAACAATGACAACATACTCAAAGTCTTCATTTAGTACACGGTTATCCTTGCTTTCTTCTAGTTCTTTACAAGTTGCACCGACTACTTTAATACGACTCATTAGATAATCTTCAAGGATGCCTATATCTTCTGTAATACTTTGCTTCCACTCTTCTTTTAACTTAGCAAGTTCCTCATAGAAGGCCACTTTTTCTTTATAAACTTGAAGTTTAAATTCTCTCTGCTGAACAGCTGCTTCAATTTTTTCTAAAAACGTCACGCTTTTGGCTTCAAGTGGTGCTTTAATAACTTCCTCTATTTCCTCTTCACCTACTTCAATTAAATGTAGAAACTCTTTAAATTCCTTTTCTTCTAGTTTTGTAGAAAGTAGGCTAGTTACTTCTGTTTGCTTCTTTAATGCACGACTCATTTTACTTTGATTTGCTTCTTGCTTCTTAATAAGTAGCTCATTTTGTTTAACCTTTACTTCAAGATTAAGATATGCTTCAATGCCTTCTAAATACTCTTCATAAAGTGTTCCTTCTTCAAAAAGGCCTTCCACTTTTTCCATGCGTTTAAAAACGTCTATTACTTCTGCCTTTGTTATTTCTTCTTTTTCATAAATATCTACTAAGGCATTTTTATACGCTCTTATATAAGCCTCAACTTGTTCTTTAAGAAGATATGCCGCATTAGAAAGTTCATCTAGATATCTTGTACTAATAGTGATTTCAAATTTACCTTTTCTACTGCGCAAGCTTTCTAGTTCACTTTCCATTTCTTTGATTTTCTCAGTGACTTCATCATCTGCTTGAATTTGGCTAGTTGGCGCCACTTGATTAAGCGCTTCTGCTTTTAAATACTGTCTTCTTAATTCAAGTAATTTCATCTCCAGTTCTTTACATTCTGCTTCATACTCACTTTTATCTGCAACTTGCTTCTTGTAGGCATTGAGTTTCTTTTCAAAATCATGTACAGCTTGGCTATATTTAAGGATTACTTCTTTGTTTTGCTGATAAGCAATGGCTTTTTCATGAAGTCTTGTCCAAACTAATTCATCAAATAGCGTTTCATCTTGCTCTACAGCTTGGCCTATCTTACGGTAAACTTCTCTTTTTTGCTCAGAAATGTTTTCGTAGGCTTCTAATGTGCCTGCATACTGAGCACATTCACTTTCTAATTGCTTAGACTCTTTGGCTATAGCTTCTTTCTCTTCCTCAATTGCTTTAAGCGTTTCTAAAATATCAAAGCATAGCTGAATATTTCGTTCTGTTTTATGATAGAGTTCACATTCAGCTTTCATCTGGTCTAATTCTTCCTTATGCCTATTATGCTTAGAAGCTTCTTCATTTAAATGTGCTAATATCTCAGCCTTCATCGTTTGTACCTTATTATTAAACGAATAACTGCCTAATGCATCTTTTTGAATATGGACACCTAATAGACCCCCTTCATCTAGGTGCATTAAAAGCTCATCTACTTGCTTATTTTCTGGTGCAACAAGCAGTGCTTTTCCTTTTCTAGTTATTATTTGTTCAAGTAATTCTTTAAGAATTTCATTTTCTTTTGTATCTAACGCTTTACTTTGAACAAAGTAAAGCTCACTTGTCCCTATAGCTTTTGATACAATTTGTTTTTCCACCCCATCTAATATTCCACTGGTTTCTTCATCTGCTTCACTTACTACTTCATCGTATGCAGGCTTCTTTAAGGTTTCTACTTTAGGCATAAATTCTCTCATATCCGGATTAGCAGTCTTTCCAAGATATAAAGCTTCTAATACCTTTCTCATATAACCTTCACTTACTGCTTTATCTACATCAGCTACTTTATCTTCTTTAGACTGTTCTACTTTAACTTCATTCTTTTCTTCATCTTCGATAAAGCTATTCCATTCCTCTATATATTTTTGAAGGTCTCTTTTATTTTTCTCTACTTGTAAAAAACGTTCTACATCATGATGTTCTTTGGTATTGATATATTGAAACTTATAAACAGGTACAAAAGTAATCTTCTCTTCTAATAATTTGCCTTCCTCAATGACTTTATGATAAGCAGTAACGTCTGTTTCTTCGGCTTTAACGACCTTTAAGTAGCCTTTACTCTCCCCTACGCATTCTAAAGTGATACTGGCACTATATAAGTAAACCTTTAACCCTTCTTCTCTATCATAGGATTCACTATAAAGTGTCCCCCTACCTATAGGGTTAAACTGATTTGTTAAATATCTAGACCACTCTTGTGCCCCTTGCTCTATCATTTTCCCATGAATAAACTTCATAGGTGCATCTAATACTAAAATATCCATATTTTTTACCCCAACAAATCATCTATATTAAAATCTTTATAATCCACTGCTTCTTGGGCTTCTTTTTTGGTTTGTAGTTCTTCTATTAATTCATTTTGTAGTTCATGGTAAGGTAATAACCCTTCTTCAAGCTGTTTGATTAACCCTTCTAATTCCAATGGACTTTTCATTGAACTTTGATTTAAGAATTGATTAATAAGTTCATCTTCTACTTGCATGCTAAGTGTCTTAAAGTGATTGCCTGTTACCAAATCGCTTTCAAGTAGAACTTCTTTTATACCACGAATCTTCTCAATAAGCTCCCCTTGGTAAGTTTCAACCTCTCTTTTTCCAGAGTGATTATTATAAGCGGTTCTTAGATAACCTACTGCCAGCCCTCCAGCAAGTACTATTGGAAATACGGTTACGGCCGCGCCAAGGATACTCACACTTGCAGCTGTAGGTCCAATAAATGCCATATAGCCTGTTAAGGCAGAACCAATTTTTACACTATCTAATAAGCTTTCTTTAATCGCACTATTGTCCTTTTGAACGACTGGTGGTACAAGTTCTTCTACATGCTTTTCTTCGCTAAATAAAGCTGTACTAGTATAAAGTTTTTCTTGTTCTATATGAAGATTTTTTGCAAATTCTCTAAGTTCCTCCAAACAATCTTCATCTAATTGTTTAATGCGTTCCAACCAGTTATCTTCTAACTGTTTACAAAATTCATTAACCTGCTCGGACAATGTTTCATTGATATAGTCTTCACTTAAGTAGTCTGATTCCAAGCCATGCAATGCTTCCAAAGTTGTTTTCTTTTGATTAATCTCACATATGACTTCAGATAAGAAACCATATTTTAACCATGACACAAACTTTTCTTGAATTTCGTCACTTACTTCTTCTTCAATCTCATGAATTGAGCTTTGATAGTCATTAATCATCTTTTGTACTTGCCTACTAATTTGAATCATTTCATCATGGTAGCCCATTTCTCTTTCAATAAGTGCTAAAAGACTTTGAGAAACAACTTCCTTTTTTTTCTTTTCAATGTCGTCACCAATCTGCGCTTTAATGGTTTCTAACAAGCCTTTTACACCCTCTGCTTCTTCCCCTTTAACCACTTTTTCAAATTCTCTATAAGCTGATAGAGGCACATAGGTGTTAATCTCTGGCATATCTTTTTCGGCACTCTCTTGAATTTCTTCCGGTGATGCATTCACTTCATCGATACGGTTTAAAACGCCAATAATATCTTTTCCTTGATCTTTAATGTCAAAAATATAATCTCTAATGTTTTGTTGTCCAATATAATTACTGTTAAATACCCACACCACGATATCTGACCAAGGAATATAGCGTTTGGTAATTTCTTCGTTGGAATCTGTAACTGTCCCAAGTCCTGGTGTATCAATGAGGTCAAATTGCTTTAAAATAGGTAGATTGAGTCCAATCTCAATGTTGGTACATTCCTTAATAAACGCTTCATCCTCACCTTCATTTTTTTCTTCAAGCATTTCTATAAGTTTATCTACATTTTGGAGTTTAAAGCGTCCATTCTTTGTAATCACACTACATTCTTCTGTTTCACTATAATAAAAATGATAAATAGCTGACGTTGCTTCAAGCACACTGGTTCTAGATAATTCCTTACCTAAAATACTGTTGATAAGAGTTGATTTACCTGCTTTAACCTCTCCCATTAACACGACTTTAATGGGTAGTTCCAATGAACTCCTAATAATAGAAAGACAGCCTTTATTTTCTTCAAATAAAGGTTTAAATTGTGCAAAAAGCTCACTTTCCTCACTTCTTCCAGGCGCTTCGTCCATAACGGCTTCTAATTTGTTAATATATTCTTCCATTCGCCTTCACCTATCCCTTTAATATAATCCTTTACATGACTTTCTCTTGATGATGCTTGCAGTATGCGATCTACCTCTCTAAGTGCATTCATACTATTCATTCTTAACTCATCTTTGCCATAGTTTTCATCTACTTGTTTCTTTCTTATTTCTAAAAGCTGTAACTTTTCTTTTTGTAATACGCTTTGCAGTCCTTGTGTTATATCTTGATAAAATCTTTGAGTGACCTCTTCTATCCCTTCATATAACTTTTCTTTATAAGTATCAATAAGTGGGCGGTCTACAAGTTTTTTAACCCTGCTCATCCCACTGATTAACCTTCTAAGAGGACTATCTTCTTGCTTATCTAGTGCCAAATCTTCTTGTAATGCCTTAAAGTAGGCACTAATTTGTATCCCATCTATGAAATCCCTTATAGGTTCTTCACTAACTCTTCTAAGCCCTTCTTTATTAAGATATACGCCTTTGATAAGTTCAACTTGATTTGCAATATGTTCAAGTAATTCTTTAACTTCCTTTTCAGCCTTTGATATTCTTAAGATTTTTTCTCTTAACCAGCTGTCTTTATCCCCTTTAACATCTAGTAAGACCTCTGTTTCTTTTTCTATAGCAGCCTCTACGGTGTGTCTATAACTTAATATCATGTTTTCTAATTGTTTTAGGCTTTCAGCTTCGATTTCACTAAACTTTTGTGTCATCTCTTCATTGCTAACCTCAAAGTTTTCTACCCCTTGGGTTATTTCCTTTGCATAATAACTAAGCATGACCTCAAACTTTATTTCTTCTCTTTGAATTTCACTGAGTACTTTTTGAGTCTTATTTTCGATTGCACCTTTTAAAAAGTGACTTTGAATATAAGCTTCTAGTGCATTAAATCCACTTACTTCAAGTAGACTAGCATCTCCTTCAAGTCTTCCTTTAAGCGCTAAGCTGGCTGAGAAGGGAAGAATTTCATTAAATTCCTCCAAGTACATCGAACGTGCCTGTTCTAAAATGATTTTCTTGTCCTCCTTTGTTCGTATGCAATCACTTCTATTTAAAAGTGCAAGCATTCTCTTTTGGTCACAAGCTTTTCCCTTCGTTAAAAGGGTTTCTTCAATTTCATTGATATATTCTCTTGTAGAATTCATAGCTATTTTATTAATATCTAGTACCCAAATGATTCCGTCTGCTTCTTCATAGTATTTCTGGATAGATTCTTTTAAGATATCTGCTCCACGGTTTTGTCTAAGCCCTGGCGTGTCCACAATTTGAAAATTATCTAGTAGCTCATTGGTCTTAACTGGCCACTTGGCTTCTATAATAGACGAAATATAAAGTTCTTCTTCCCATAATTTCGCTTTATAAGCTTCTAACTTGCCAGCTACTTCTCTATAAGGAATCTTTTGGGCTTTGCATACTTTATTTAAAACTTCTGTTTTTTCCTTGATACATGCTTGAATCTTATCTATAGACTCATCTTTTTTACGTTCTTCTTCATCTATTCTTTCCTTGGCCTCTTGATAGCTGACTACCTCTACTTTGTTTTCTCTTGGTCCATAAGTTACAAGTTGCACCTTGGCATTTTCTCTATCTAACATTCCACTTGGTTGCTTTTGGGCATAAAAAACATCCACCTTCCATGTCATCGGATCAAACTTCATTTTAGCGGCTTCTTGTCCTAGTAAGGTATTAACAACTGTGGATTTCCCCACATTTCCATCGCCAATTACAAAAATAGAGAAGTTTTCTTCTAACTTATGCCCTAGACTTCGCAGCCTATCAACGCCTAGCTTAATTTCCTTTAGGCATTGCTTTTCTTTTTCTGATTGCTCTTCTTGTTTTTCTAACGGAATAATAGCTTTTTCAATTTCATTTAACTTTTTTTCTAATCTGGCCTTTATGTAGAAACGTTCCTCATTTAACTTTCTATCTTCTAGTTTTTGATAAAAAGCAGCCAGTTTATTTGCTACGTCATTAAGCGCCATGATTTCCCTTTATAAAAATAAACCCTAATAGTAAAATAACCCCTGCTATTAACCCGTAATTGATCCAAAAAAGCTTCTTCGTTTTAGCCCCCACTTCAGCTAAACTCTCTTTTATCTCCCCGACAACTTTTGTATTCTCTTTAACAACCTGATTGGTGCCCACCAGCTGCCTGTTAACTTGCTCACTTAATGTGCCTACCTCCGAACGTAATTTTTCATGATTGATATAAAGCTCTTTTGTGGTTTCATCAACTACATGCTTAACACGCTCTTCACTTTCTTTAAGGCTCGCTTCATTTTTCTCACAAATCCCATAAATAAGCTGTTCAATATCCTCTGCAGAAATATAATCTAGTGCTTGAAGTTCTCCTTTAACGCGTTCTATTTCTCCACTAATTGCCTCAAGTGCATCTGATATTTCTGCCTTATAACTTCTTGTTACAACATCTTTTGCAACTTCTTTCATTTGTGCTTCTTTAATAATCTCTAAAGAAACAGTTTCTATTAACTCTTTAAATTCATTTAATAATTCTTTATCTGCTGCCAATATTTTGCTCCTTATTCTAATTAAATTATATAATTCTATTATACCGTCCTATTCCCATATTTCGCCATACTAATTTCATATATCCTTATATTAAACCTTTAATGTTTAAAAAGTCTTGTATTTATACATTTTTTATTTCTATTTTTACCATTGTCATTCTAAAAATAGCATTCAGCCTATTTGAACCTCTACAGTTACAAATATTCTTTTTGGTAGAATATCAGATATTCATTTATCTTATGCCATGCTGTTAGGTGCTATTTTTTGTTTAATAGGTGGCTTCTTGGTTAGAAAATTCCTTATAAGTTAATAAAAACGGCAACTAAAAGTGTGATTGCTTTTAGTTGCCGTTTTTATTTTTTAGCTTTGTTCGTTATATATTTCGTCTTCATCTATAAGCTGAAATTGTTCAAATACCTTTATTTTTCGCTTGAGTAATTTCTCTTCATTTTCTTTTTCAAGTTCTTTTTTGTCTTTTTTCTTACCAAGCTCACCTTTTTGATACTTGTCCCATACTTTATTAATACGTTTCATTAATCGATTGTATCTTTCTATATTAGGTTTTGTAGTAGTATTTCCTTTAATCCCACATAGCTTTCCTGCCTTATGCATGGTTTTAATATAAATGTCCTTTGCTTCTTCTTTAGAATTACAATGCCTTAAGCGTTCTTCAAGTTGTTTTTCCATTCTAATTTCAGTCTGCACCTCATTATAAAGATCAGGATCTCTTTTCTTTATATATTCTAAATCCTGTCTTGTTAAATATTCACCATTTTTAACTTTATCTAAAACTGATTGATACCTTTCTTCAGTATCTTCTCCTCCTATCAGAAATTGCTCCAATGCTTTCTTAAGAGCTTCTTCCTTTTGAGCTATTGGATCTTTCTTTTGTCCTATACTGATTACTTCTTCATTAGTACTGCTCTCTTTAGCATTAATTTTTTCATTGTCATCAGCTTGGCTTTTGCCTATACTAATTTTTTTACCCTCTATTATTAGATTGCCCTTTATAGGTCCTTTTTTTATGTAATTACTATTTCCCATATAAATGTTCATTTGCCCATCTCCCACCCTTTCCATTATTCTATTCATAACAATATCGACCCAGTCTTTTATTTTATTAATATTCAGTATATTTTATTATCGACTTTTATATTAAACACAAAAACAAGCTAACCTCCTATCTAATAAGTTGTTAGCTTGTTTTTCTCTTTATTTCATTAGTTTATCTGCTCTTATATTCTTTCTATAACTTAGCTAAGCTTTGCTCAATATCTTCAATAATGTCTTCCACATTTTCAAGACCGCAAGAAAAACGCATCATCCCAGGGTTGATGCCTGCTGCTACAAGCTGTTCATCTGTTAATTGACGGTGTGTTTCACTTGCTGGGTGAAGCACACAAGTACGAATATCCGCCACATGAACTTCGTTTGATGCAAGCTTTAATCCATCCATAAACTGAATGGCTTTCTCTTTTCCACCTTTAACAATAATAGAGATCACACCACTTGCCCCTTTAAGATATTTCTTGGCAAGGTCATAATATTTATCTCCTTCAAGTCCTGGATACATAACTGCTTCAATTTTATCTGATGCTGCAAAGTATTTTGCTACTTTTAAAGCGTTTTCACAATATCTTTCCATTCTTAATGGTAAAGTTTCAAGTCCTAAATTTAATAAAAATGCTGAGTTGGCAGCTGGATAACAACCAAAATCTCTCATAAGCTGCATTCTGGCTTTTACGATATAAGCAGCTTTCCCATAGTTTTTAGTATAACTAATGCCATGATAAGATTCATCTGGCTCCACAAGTTCTGGAAATTTACCATTTGTCCAATCAAAGTTACCACTATCTACGATGACGCCGCCACCTTGAACTGCATGACCATCCATGTATTTTGTGGTAGAGTGTGTAACGATATCTGCACCAAATTCAAAAGGCTTACAAAGTACAGGTGTTGCAAAGGTACTATCTACGATAAGTGGCACGCCATGATTATGTGCTATTCTAGCAAATTTCTCAATATCTAATACACACATTGCTGGATTAGCAATCACTTCACCAAATACAGCTTTTGTATTTTCTTTAAATGCGGCATTAATGGTTTCTTCATCTGCATCTTGATCTACGAAAATACATTCAATGCCTTGTTTTTGAAGTGTTACAGCAAAAAGATTAATGGTTCCACCATAGATTTGGCTTGTACTAACCACACTATCTCCTGCTTTACAAATATTTAAAATAGCCATCATATTAGCAGCTTGTCCTGATGTGGTACACATTGCACCTACACCACCTTCAAGTGCATTGATTTTTTCCTCTACTGCCATAACGGTTGGATTGGCAAAACGTGAATATATAATAGCTTGTGTTGGCTCATCAAAAATATCTCCTACTTCTTTTGTTGAGTCAAATACATAAGTCGTACTTTGATAAATTGGCATTACTCTTGGTTCACCATTTTTAGGACTATAACCAGCATGTAAGCATTTTGTTTCGTCTCTCATCATTTTTCCTCCCTGATAAACAATCTATCTTTATCATATCATAAAATTTTACAAAATAATCAAAATAATAACTATAACTATTTATAGTTTGAATCTATAACCAGTTATAGGCCTATTCTCTTTTTATCAAGAAAGTCAAACTTACTTTTTTGCATAAATACCAAATTTACGAATTCCAAAATTCCAAAAAAATACAATACCTGTTGCAATCACTTTGGATAAAAATTTCGGCATATATATCTTTGAAACAAGCAAATACATCAGAAGCAAATTGAGTGCTAGCCCAAACAAGCTAGCCAAATAAATTGAGATAATCTCTTTAATTTCAATTTGCTCCGTACATTCATCTTTAAAAGTTAACCTTCTTCCCAACATTAAATTCGCCTCTGTTGATATAGTAAAAGCAATTGCTGTTGCCCAAAGATATTGACATTTAAATGCCCCATTTAATATCCAAAATCCGACCCACTCCACAAGCGTCGCGATTGCTCCAACAAATAGGTAAGAAATAAATTGTTTTATATTTTTGTTATGTATCATAATCATCTACTTCCTCCTTAAGGTTTTATATTAAATATAGGTATATATAACTTTATTATACTATATACCATATTCCTGCATTATTGATTTCATTTAAAAATTCATAAAAAAATACGACCTTATCATTAGTCGTATCCTTTTTACTTTATCCAATTAGAAAGGAATGCTTATGCTCCTCTTCCTCAGCCTGATGAACAACCTGCATATAAATATCCTCTACTCTTTCTCCAAAGAGTTCACTATTAAATTCCTCTACACTAGATGTTGTGTTTTCTTTGATTTCTTCATAAAGGCTATTATTATCCATTAATTCTTCTATTCTTTGAACCATTTCATCAATGTTGGTAAACATATAACCATTATAGCCATCTTTTAGTACACCCATTAGGCATTCATCCTTCCTACAAACAATAGGAATACCATCCGCCAAGGCTTCAATATAAGTTAAACCTTGTGTTTCACTACTAGAGGCACTAATAAATACTTCTCCTAATTGATAATACTTATAGATTTCCTTTGGATTAACCATTCCTGTAAAAACAATATGTTTCTCAATGCCAATTTCTTTAGCTTGCTGCTGTAATGCTTCTTTATGAGGTCCATCCCCTACTATTACCAAAGTAATATCTTGTCTTTTATTTAAATACAGCTTCATTCCTCTTAATAGCTCATCTATATTTTTTTCAATACCTAAACGTCCTACAGTCACCAATACCTTATGGTTTAAATCAATACCTAAACTTTCTTTAAGTGCATTTTTCTCCTCTAAAGAAATATGTTTCTTAAAAGTATCAAGCTCGATACCATTAGGCACAACTTGTATCTCTTCCTTAATACCATACCCCTCAAGAATACGCTTTGTCTTCTCTGTGGGTACAATAACACCATTTACATGATTTAATAAGGTTTTAGAAAATCCAATAACAAGCTTCTGCCCTATATGTTCATGCTTTGTAAAATAGCCTGTATAATCTTGATACAACGTATGATATGTGTGCACTACTGGAATATCTAATTTTTTTGCAATCCTCCTTGCAAATAAGAATGTGCA
Organism: uncultured Cellulosilyticum sp.; assembly: GCA_934725855.1. Classification (GTDB taxonomy): domain Bacteria; phylum Bacillota; class Clostridia; order Lachnospirales; family Cellulosilyticaceae; genus Cellulosilyticum. Next base: position 28,847 of record CAKVCL010000003.1, read on the forward strand.
AAACTCTGTTTGACTATGAACCACATCTGGCTTCCATTCAATAATTTCCTTAATAAGATGATCTCTAAATAAAACAGTTGCACGAGCATTTGGATAAATATTTACTCCGAAAGAGCGAATATAGTATACGTCACCTTCTTTCCTTGAAGCTCCCCCATGAGCTAAGGTGAGTATTTTTACATCGTGTCCATGCTCTTTTAATTGCTTATATAAATTGATGGTTGATGTTACTACCCCATTAACAAGTGGTGCAAATGCATCTGTCGTAATTAAAATCTTCATAATATACCTCCTTGCCCTCAATAGCAAATCCCATTATTATTATAGACATTTTTTATAAAATAAATAACCCCTTTACAATATCTTTATAACTATATGGGTATGACCATCTTCTATATAAATTATCCTTTACACATAAATAACCCTATGCTAAGTTTTTCCTAGCATAGGGCTTCATTTTCTTTTATTTCTAACTACATCCTATTTGTGTATAAATTTTTTATGCATTTTAATTTTCTTCATTGCCCAATCATAATGACTACTTGTTACACTTATGAAATAGGAACCTAAAGTGCTTCCCCCTACCCAATCATACACATTCTTTTGAAAGAGTTCATCATTCGTCATACTTTCAATCTGCTTCATAACCTTTTGATGTGTTTCTTTAAATCTTTCTAACGCTTCTTCTAGACTAACCTCTTGATTTCTTTGCCAAAAGACAACATTCATATCCCCATAAGTTTTCCAATTATAACCCTCCATTAAAAATGGCTTACGTTCACCTTTTTTATTCTTCTCGACCCATTCAAGCATCAACTTATGCCATTCATATAAGTGAATAATAACATCTCTTATATTTTTATCTCTTTTCCAATGTGCTTGTGTCTTTTTCTCATCAATCACAAAATTGAACGTCGCCTCCAATTCATCATTATTCATAGAATCAATCAGTTTCATCAGTTTTTCATAGTTTTGCTGTGCTGCTTCTAATAAATCACTTTTTGTTTGTGGTCTTGGCATCTCTATCTCCTCCTTATTTCTATCTAAAAAATTTCATCTAATCTATCTTTTTTATAAGTCTATTATAACATCCCTAATATGCCACCATATTGTCATATTAATAAGTATCTACTTTATTAATTTGTGAGTGCATATTTTTTGATGCAGTCGTCGCACCATTCTTTAACTTTTACTCCAACTTCATCTAATTCCTTTTTTAGCGCATTTTCTATTTTCCAATCTACTCCAATACTTTTAGCTTCTTTTCACTTCATCAACAACATCATTATTAACTTCACAGCTAATATTAATATATTTATTCTATCTTCTCCTCCTGATAGTGCATCCATCTATTTTACCTTTACATACATATAAAATAAGCCATATGAAAGTGCTATTTTACCTTCATACGGCTTGTTTTATAATTCGTTATAGATATTTTTTCGCTCTAATAGTCTACTGTGGAATAGGTATCACTTCAAAAAGTTCCTCTCTTCCTTCTTCTCTTACTATATCCTTTTCTTCCATCCTTTCTTTTATATCCTCTGTCACATAGTAGTCTTCCCACCCATTGATTTCTTCATTTCTACCAAACCCTACTACTGTTCTACCGATATGCGCATACTTACCTGTTACTGCTGTTTTGCAAAGTGTTAAATCTTCATCTTGTGTACTAAACTCATAATTTCTAGCAAGCTTTGTATGGCCATCCGTACATTTACTGCCAAGTAAAGCAATCCCTGAATATCTAGAAAGTAGGTAAGTCATCTCCTTCCTTTCACTTGCTTATTGATGGATTTCATTTTACAACACAGTCTTCTATTCTTCCTATCACCTTTTGCTCTAAAGTGTCAGATTTATTTCCACTTAACTGGAATCCATATTTCACTTATATAATCCGTATTTTTCACATCGCTTATCGTATAAACTTCAATATTATAGCCTTCAGAAATTTCATAGTTCGGATTACTTGGTCGCCATTCTTTAAAAATACGTAAGTTAAGATTTTGAATAGCTTGTGGCATAGATCCTACTGCCCTAAACTTAGCCCAAGTAAGTGAAGGAATACTAATGACTTGAAGTCCTTTAGGAATAACTTGTTCACTTTCCTCGTAAGGAGCAGCTATAAGATACTTAAACTCCCCTTTTATAGCTGCATCAATTACACAAACCCCATAATACCCCCATACTATACTTAAGCTTCTCATTCCTATATAAATTACTTGCACAATATTCATCCCAAAATTTAGGGATCTCATTAAATGCTGTTTCATAACTATATGTACGTTCTAATCCAATAATCTTAAATTTGTAAGGGATGAAAAGGTGTGAGCTCATAGCCTTGGTCTTTAAGCTGCACAATAAGGCATACCCTGGAATACCTCCATCACCCAAATAACCATCACTTAATGATACATATGGACTTTTAGGATTAGCTAACATAAGGGCAAATAAATAATCCTTAACTGGTAATTCGTAGCCTGCTTTTGTAAAACATTCTAAGCCCTTTTCAATAGTCTTTTTACACTCATTCCATAAGCAATCCTCTGAAATTAATTGAATTTGTTTTTGTTGTGTTTCATCAACCTCTCTTTTTTCTTTTGGCACATTAATCATTTTTCTATAAATAACATCTGAACGTAATAAAGAAATATTCATATTATCATCTCCCAAACACTACTCTATACTATTACGCGGCGTAAGGGGCAATACATTTTCAGTTTGTTTTTACATGTTGCGATAGTCTGTTTATTATAGTACAATAACATTGAATTTATTTCAAAAAATTATACATATTACATTAAGGAAAATAATATAATGTTTCCCTATTATTTTTTTATTTTATTATGCACTATAATTGGTGTTAACCTTATAATCTTTTTAGTTAATAAATGTCTAAACTTAAAACATTACCGTTTTACAATTACATTTTATTATACACTTTCTTTACTAATTATCTTTATTGTTAGTATTCTTATTGGAAAGTACCTTATTAGTATAAATTTATAAATACATTATATTTAGAAAGGGTTAAACTATGGGGAAAATGATGTCACTTCTAGAGAAGTACAAAATCATTGAGCGTGAAGACACTAATGATGATAAGACGCTATCTAGCTCTGAACCTGAAACAGAACAATCTTCTATAGAAGAATCAACACCTATTGTAGAAGATTCACCTTCTATAGATGCTGACGAGCAAATAGTTATTCCTGTTGAAGAAGGAGAACAAAAACAGATGATTTCTGATAGCAATGAACATAATTTAGATAAATCCACTCAGGATGATCAAATATCATCAGTGGATTCATCAGAGATATACCAACAACAACAACCCATCAATAATATTTATCATTATGCTGGCTTAGATAATAAAGCAGTTACTGCTACTGTCTTTTATCTTGAAAACCTAATTCAAGCATTACCAGCAGAATTGCCTGAATACGTGAAGAAAACAACGATTGATAATATTATTACTGCATCTAATATTGATATTCATACACTTCTTGATGATGGTGTGGAACGTTCTAGTCAATTAGAGAAATTCCAACAATCCTTTTCATCAACTAATTACAGTGAAATTTCTTCTTTAAAGGAAGAGATTGAACGCCTCAACGCCGTTATCGCTGGTTATCAACAAACTATTAAGCAAAAGGAAACACTTGTTCAAAAAGAAAATGAAGCCATTGAAACTGAAAAAGCCCGCATCAATCATATTCTTACATTCTTCAAGGTGGATTAGTCTGTTTTGACTCGTTCAATAAAAAGATTTATTAAACTTATTCTTTCTCAAATAATTATTGGTGTATTAGGGCTTAGCATCGGCAGTTTTATTGGCATTACTCATTTATTACAAAGTTATTCTAACCGTTTATTTACGCATACAACGATTAATAATGTTGATGTGTCTTCTACTACATTTGAAGAAGCATACTCTCTTGTTACGAACCAATATATTAATCCTTTATTACAAAACACTTTATCATTGACCTATCAAGGCACCACAACGGAAATTCCTTTTAGTGAACTTATTTCTGGAAATAATTTAGAGGATGTCATTGAGAGTGCTTTTGTTTTTTCTGATAAGTATACGTTACTAGAAAAATATAAACTTTTAAAAGGGAATCAAATCCATGACTATCAAATTAATTTTATAATTAATAAAGCCGCTATTAAAAATCTAGCAACTTCCTTTGCTGCCACACATCATATCACTTCATCAGATGCTTCTATTGAAATATCACATAATGGAGATATTTCAATAACACCTTCTATAGATGCGATCACTTGGAGAACTTCTGATATTATCTCTGACATTGGTTCACTCCTAAAAAAACGTACCTCCGCGGTATTAGATATGGAGCAATATAAAACCGTAACGCCTGCTCATATTACTACTCAAATGCTAGAGCAAATTGATACTAGAGTGAGTCGTTATACTACAAAATACAAAATAAATTCAGGTAATGAAATTAACATCTCACTTGCTGCCGATACAATCAACGGCACTCTTTTATTACCTGGTGACACCTTTAGTTTTAATGATATTATTGGAAACACAACCCTTGAAAAAGGATATACATATGCACCTGTTATTGCTAATTCAAAATTTGTTCAAGGCGTGGGTGGTGGAGTTTGTCAGGTTTCTTCAACATTATACAATGCCATACTTCTCACTGGACTTACTGCTTCTCAAAGAAGGCCCCATTCTAAGCCATCAAGTTATGTCCCTCTTGGACAAGACGCAACGATTGACTGGGGAACCATTGATTTTCAATTTATTAATACATTAGATTATCCTCTTTATATTTGTAGTTATACACAAAACGGAAAACTTTTTATGGATCTTTATTCCAATAGCAAATTAACCGATACAACCTATGTTATTAATAGTAATGTCTCTAAAAAAACTTCTGGTTATTATGTAGAAGTAATTCGCAAAAAGTTTCAGGATCATCAATTAATTGATACCACCATCATTTCGGATGATGTATATTAGCATAAAGAATGAGCAGCCATTGGCTAATGGCTGCTCATTCTTTATGCATTACTTTTTTCTCTTATCATTATTTTCATGAGTGTTATTTTTTCTATTATTGCTCATACATAGATCACATCTTATTAAGCTGTTCCATCTGCTCTTTTAAATTAGAAGAAACAGAATTAATAGTTTCTGTTGAAGAGGCAATCTGCTGAGTTGAAGAAGCAAGGCTGCATGTTTGATTATTAAGCTCAGAGATCGTCTGTGTAAGCTGAATAGATTGTTCATTTAAATGATGAATAAGCGTAAGAATTTCCTCTTTGTTATCATTACTTGCTTCGGCAGAATCTTTACTAAAATTACTAAGTGATTTAATCTCATCAGCAACAACGGCAAAGCCCTTCCCACTTTCACCAGCTCTAGCCGCCTCAATAGATGCATTAAGAGAAAGAAGATTCGTTTGTGAAGCAATTGAAGAAATCGTAGTGTTATTCTTCTCTAACTTTTCAAGTACCTCATTAATTTGATCAAAAGAAGTTTGGGTCTGAATACAAAAGTCTCTTACTTCATTAATGGCTAAGCTAATGGTCTGAGTCTCTTTCACATTTTGATTATTAACAATAGTAAGCTCTCTAATAGAGTGATCAAGTTGTTGGAAATTCTGAGTTACCTGAGCAACAACCTCGGAAACCACTTTATTACGTTCACTAATCTCACTATTTTGGGTTTCTAATTGTGCTGAAAAACCTTCAATAGACTCTTTTTCATGCTGCAATTGTTTATGAGCAAAATAAATGCAATTTTCTGGTTTATTGCAATGATTAAAAATGGCTATTGCCATGTCTGTACAGCTGTTGTAACCGCAAGCACTGCAATCAATATGGCGTTCATTATCAGACATTTTATTCATTAAACCAAAGATTTGTTCTAACTCTTGTGCTTTAGGCTTTTTAATTATTACCTCATGTGAATGATCTGTATATTGTCTAGTAAAGTCCTCTATTCTAAGCTTTTTAAATTGCTTATTTAATTTAGCAAGTCTTTTCTCAGGTGTAAGATGTTGTTGCCAAGGACTAGTAACTGCTTTCTTTTTTGATTTTGCCTTAATATGCTCAATCTCATAAAGAACATCATCACTATTATTAGGTACTGTTCCTGTACCATAAATACATCCTTTTTCACAATTCAAGATATCAACAAGAAAAGGTAATGATTTACCTGAAGCTACGCGCTTAGCATAATCTTGTAAGAAAAGGTAAGCTTTTTGTTCTCCCTCTATTTGTCTTACAAAAGTATTTATTCCACAAAACCAATGCACATTTTCTTTAAGCCCACCAGGCATTGGATAAATAGACCCAAGACCATATTCAATCTCATCTGAAGCATTTGCACCACTATTTACTGGATGTGCTTTAAGATAAGAAATTAGATGATTAAAGGTAACATTGTAGGAAACATAGCCATGCGTATTAGGATCGTCAATCTCATGCTTTTTTGCAATACATGGACTTAAAAAAGCAAGATTATCTGTTAACTTTTCATATTTCTTAGCATAAATAGCAGCACACATCAATGGGCTTTGAATAGGAATAAGTTTAGTTATGAGAAAAGGCACATATTTTTCAATATAGTCGACAATAGCTGGGCATGGTTGAGAAATAGCCCCTTGAAGATTATGTGTACTCAAATAATTTATGTACGCCCATGTAGTAATATCCGCCCCAAAACTTACACTAATCATACGATTAACGCCCAATGATTTTAATGCCCCAAGAATTTTTTCATAATCATGAGGGTAGTTAGCAAGAAAAGAAGGTGCAATAAGAAGAGAAATAGGCTTTCCTCTCTTTAGGTCTTCAAAAAAACGTTCTGTATCATCTTCATAAATACGCCCCTCATGCTTACATGTATCAAAACAGGCACCACAAGAAATACAATACTTCCCATGTATATGAATAGCAGCTTTACCTGTTACTTTATCTGTAACAGCATGATTAACTGTAAGAGTAGGGCAAACAGAAATACATTTATTACAAGCAATACACGCATCTGTAGAATAAACAAGTTGTTTTAAAAGGTTATTCATAAGTATCCCCCCTATAATAAACATAGCCTTTTATCTTTAGGTACTATTTATTATATCACAATTTGAGATTATTTTACTTTTCAGATATTTAATTACCATTTTGTATATCAGGACTTTCCCCCTGTATTTAACAAAAGCCAAATTATAATAAAAGCTATAAATCTACCTCTTAGATAGACTTATAGCTTCTATGTTTTCTCACGACACACTATATTGAATAGATAGAGCACTTATTTTTTATTTAAAAGTTTTAAGTGTTAAATCTGATTTTACTGTAATCTCTACCGCCTTATGCTTATTAATATAATCTATTGCAAGTGCCTGAATATCCACATCATATTCTTTAACTACTTTGCAAGTTTGGTAGCATTCATACCCACCTGTACCAGTTGCTCTATAATCGCTCATTGCTAGGGTGTATTTTTTATCACTTAGTTCTTTACCATCTTTAAGAATTTTAACCACTCTTTCACCTACTGGCTTTGTAAGGTCAATTGTGTAGCTTAGCCCCGCGAAAAAGTCATAATTATAATGTTCTACTTTTGGATTTAGGAAACACTCTGAAATAACAACCTTTTCATCCTCGAGGGTAAAGTACTCTGCTGAGCGTTCTAAAGCTTTGCGAAGGATTGCTTCGTCCACTTCTAATACTTTAATCGTATTGGGGAATTGATACGCTCCCATAACTTCTCTGGTTGTCACTTCTTTATTAAAGCCTATTGGATTGTTCCCTAGGCTAGTACATGAGAAATCTGCCCCTGTTAACTCTAGTTGAATTTGATTGCAGAAATCTGCAAGTCTTGACCCATTAAGCGCTAATTCTAATTTACTTAGTGGCTCAATTTCTTCTGTGAAGCTACCTAGCTTTTGGTCTAACCAGTTTTGAACCGCTTCTTGCATGTTAAGCCAACTATCTACTTTGGATTGCACATTAGAATGAACAATTTGTTTAATAGTCTTGGCATCCATCTTTATAGCTTTAGGTGCTTTGCACTCTGAAGTGATCTCTATTTTTCCTTCTTCGTCTACCCCAATCTGTATGAAGCCATACTTCTGCCCATTAGCAGGAAGTTGAAGGGTATAAGTTCCATGTATACTTCTGCCTTCTACTGGCATATGCTGATGAGCCGTTAAAAGCAGGTCAAAGCCTAACTCTTTACAGATGCGATATCCTACATTTTCTTTTTCTTTGGCAAGACTTGCTCCTGTTTCTAAGTCACATTCAAAGCCACCATGATAAATACAAACGCTCACATCACATTTATCTTTTATCTCCTTAAATGCCCAAGCTACTGCTTCATAGGTATCTTTTACTTCTAAGTGACTTAAGTGTTCTGGTCTTTCCCACAAATTCACATAATCCGTCACCACACCTACAATTCCAACTCTTAGTCCATTTTCTAAAGTATGAATGGTATAAGGTTTTAAATCTAATCTTTTGCTCTTATCTATTACATTAGCTGCAATACACTCTGCTTTTAATGTTTTTAGGTAACTTTCCAGCCCACTATAATTATAGTTAAAATCGTGGTTGCCAAGTGTCACATAGTCATAAGGTGCTCCATTAAACACCTCTGCTATGGTACTTGCCCCTCCTTTATTTAACCACATATACTTTGCAAAAGCAGAGCCTTGGATGGTATCTCCGCCATCTAAGATAAGGGTATTGCCGTCCTTTTTGAACTTACTCATACAGCTTAATACACCCATACTTTTTTCTTCATCCCTATTAATATAATCTGTTGGAAAAAGATAACTATGCGTATCTGACGTATAATATATTTTTAAATTTCTTTTCATTATACCCTATCCTCTCGCCAGTTTAATACGGATTTTTCCTGAAAGCCATTCGATAATTAATACGAGTACAATAAGACCTGCTAAAATAGCTCCTACTTGATTCCATTTATAAGCATTCATGGCAAAAATCAATGGTGCGCCAATCCCACCAGCTCCTACAAGTCCAAGTACGGTTGCATCTCTTAAGTTCATATCAAAACGATAAATAATAGTAGATGCAAAATCTGGCATCAGCTGTGGTAAAATTCCAAAACGAATCTTTTGGAAAGTTGTACATCCACAGGCATCTAAGGACTCTAGGATTTTCCTATCAATATCTTCTATCGATTCAATATACATTTTTGTAATCATCCCGATTGAACAAAGAGACATGGTAAGAAGTCCTGCAAAGGCTCCAGGTCCTGTTACCCTAATAAACATCAACCCATAAACGAAGGCTGGAATCGTTCTAATTGCCATGATAATCACACGCCCTACCACTGCAACTGGCTTTGGCACGATATTACTTGCACTTAAAAATGCAATTGGAATCGCTAAAATAGCCCCTACAATCGTTCCTAAAAACGCAATACACATCGTTTCTAATAAAAGATAAGGTACACCTTGATTACTAAAGCTAAATAATAACTCTGTGTCAGGTTTAAAAATTCCACCTAAAATACTCTTTACTACATCAGAACCACCTTCTGTGATTCCATTAAAATTAAGTGTACTACTAGACCATGCCATAAGCACTACAAAGACTAGTGCTGAAATAATCTGTAGTATCCACTTTTTTGGCTCTTTTTCTAATTGCTTTTGAATTTCTATACTTGTCTTCATTTTTGCCTACTCCTTAGACGTTATCTCTAATGCTTTATTTCTTATAAGCCTTCTTCTTAAGTTTTAAGTGAGTTTCTTACGCAAATAGTGACTGATTCCTTCAATCACCATAACCGTTAAAAATAAGGTCACAAGAATCATTCCTACATTAGAATATTCTCTCCACCCAATCTTTTCATTTAAAATGAGTCCAAGTCCACCTGCACCTACATACCCTAAGATGGCTGCATATCTTACATTTCCTTCAAAGCAGAATAAGCAGTTTGCAATATAGCTAGGAAGAACTTGTGGCATAATCGCTGCCATAAAAGAACGTAGCTTAGTTGCTCCAAAAGATTCCATGGCCTGATAAGCTCCCATATCTACGGTTTCAATTTGCTCATAAAGTAGTTTCCCAATATAGGCAAAAGTAAAGACTGCAATAGCTGTTGTTCCCGCTAAAGTCCCAAGACCAAAGATATAAGTTGCAATAAGGGCAATAACAAGTGTTGGAATGGTTCTTACTAAGCTTAGAAATAAACGTGTAATAGAAATAACGACTTTGTTATGCACCACGTTACTCGCTGCCAGAATAGCAAAAGGTACTGCGACTAATGCACCAATTGCTGAGCCAAGTAAAGACATTTTAATCGTATCAAATAGTGGACCCCAGATTGCATTTAAATAACTGGTTTCAGGTGGAAACATTTGACCTAAAATGACAAAGAATTGGTTTCCTCTTTTCATTAAAACAGAAAAATCAAAACCTGTAATATCTACCGAAATCCAAGTCGCAATAACGAGTAATAAAATCACAAGTGGCATTCTAGAGCGTTTTTCAAAAACCTCTTTACCATCTGAAAGAGTGATTTTCTTAGGTGGAAAAATCTTATCGTATAAGTTCATCTTATGCCTCCATTTTTCCAATTTCTTGGCCACAGTAGATTTGATCTAGAACCTCTTGTGTAACCTCGCTACTTGGTCCATCATAAACAATTTCTCCTGCTCTAACCCCAATCACACGGTCACAGTATTCTAATGCTAAGTCTACATGGTGAATATTAAGTAATACAGAAATGTTCATTTCTTTATTAATGCGTTTGAAGTCATCCATAACTTGTCTTGCTGTCACAGGGTCAAGTGCTGCAACTGGCTCATCAGCTAACATAATTTTAGGGGCTTGAGCAAGTGTTCTTGCAAGTGCAACTCTTTGCTGTTGTCCACCAGAAAGTTGGTCACATCTTGTATAAGCTTTATCTAGAATTCCTACTTTATCTAGTGCTTCTAATGCTCTTACTTTTTGTTCTTTTGTATAAGCTCCTAAAAGCACTCTCCAAAATGGAAGATCTGGAATATTAGAAGTTAATACATTATTAAGCACTGTGGTTCTAGAGATTAGGTTAAATGATTGGAAAATCATACCGATTTCTCTACGAAACTTTCTAAGTGACTTACCTTTTAGGCTGTTTACATCAACGCCATTTACTGTAAGTTTTCCTTCTGTTACGTCATGCACACGATTGATTGTGCGAATTAATGTGGACTTCCCTGCACCTGAAAGTCCGATAATGGCTACGAATTCACCCTGCTCAATTTCAAGGGACACGTTTTTAAGGCCTTTAAAGCCATTCGGGTATACTTTACTTACATTATCAAATTTAATCATAAAAATTCTCCGCTTCTTTTTTGTCTACTTAGAAAGTTTATTTAATTTTGGGTAAAAATAATAGGTGAACTAAAACAGCTCACCCATTACCCCCTATGGCCTATGCTCCCACATAAGCATTAACTTAACGTACTACTTAGAAGCACTAAGCTCCTTAATCAATTTTTGAGCCTCTCGTTCGTTATCATAATCTGAGTCCTCGGCAATTTTATAACCTTTATGGCTATAAATCTCAACAACTTCTTGCCCTTCCTCTGTATTCCCAATATTAATAAAGGCATTTTGAAGTGCTTTTTTAAGCGTTTCATCCATGATATCTGAGTTTTTACTTACACTTACTGTGTCATTATAAATTGGACTTGTTACACCGATAACGTTTGTTTCTTCCCAAATTGAAGCTGGTCTACCAAATTCTTCTGTCCATTTTGAAGCATTGCCTGTGCGCACATCAGCAAATCCTAATAATACGTCTACTTGCTCAGAAGCAAGTCGTGCCATGGCACTACCATAAGAATCTGATTGTACAACACTTGCTAAATCTGTAAGCCCTTTTTGATACTTTTCTTGCATCCATAAAGATGGATAAATATAACCAGCTGGAGATGTTGTAGACATAATGCTCCAGTTAGCTGAGTTAAGGTCTTCCCATGTCAATTCTTCACCAGCATTTACTTTAGCTGCTAATTCTTGACCTTTAGCCGATGGCCCTGCAATCATTAGTGAACGATAAGATACTGCTTGCTCATTAGTTGTTTCTGTTGCTAAACCATCATTCCAGTCTTTCGCATTATCTGAGTCTTTGTCTAACGCATCACGTGTTGCTGTCAAAATAACTTCAGCCCCATCATCGTATAGTACATAAGTTCCACCTGGAATTAAACCAACATCAGCTGTCCCTGCACTAAGTGCTTCTCCTACAGCCTCAAAGCTTGTTCCTACAGTAATTTCAACTTCACCTACGTTGTAACCTTCTTTTAATAACTCTTCTTTTAACATTCCTTTTAAAGGTTCTGTTGCCGTTACAATTTCCTCTGGATCTCTAGATGGTACAAAAGCAACTGTTAATTTATCAATAATCTTCGCGCCGTTTTCATCTACAGCCGCCGAAGTGTTTGAACTTCCACATCCTGTAAGTGCTGATAAACCAATTGTTACTGCCATAAGCATTGAAAATATCTTCTTCATTTGGGCCTCCGTTTTTAGCTTCTTAATAGTGTCTTTGTTCTTCTATATTTTATTGGTAATAAAGGAAATTTGCAACATATTTTTATGTAATCTTGATTGTTATTTTATGTAATTTTCTTTTTTATCTTATTCGGTTTTCTAATCATTTTATAATTGATTCAATGTACAGCTTATAATACTATTATTCTACTAAAACTCTAATCCTGTTAATTTCTTCATTAATCCCATCTGTTTCATGCACAATCTGTTCAATTCCTTTTGCATTTTCATTTACTAATTCTGTAATTCCTTCAACTTGAGTCATTTGCATTTTTAAAGTCTGATAGGTTGTTTGATTAAATTGTACCGTTTCTTCTGTATACTGACATTGTTCTTGTGTAAGATGATTCATTTGTGTAATCATGCTTGCAGATTCTTTTAATCTACCAATTAGATTTGTAATTGTCTCTGCTGTGTCATTAACAACTTTATTTTGACTTTCAATTTGTGATACATTTTCTTTCATTAAATTCTCAACAATCTCTGTATCTCCTTGAAATTCCTCAATGACAGACTTAATATTAACCAAAGATTCCTTTGTGTTTTCTGATAATTTTTTCACCTGTGTAGCTACTACTGCGAATCCATTTCCCGCAACTCCTGCTCTAGCTGCTTCAATAGATGCATTAAGTGCCAACAAATTTGTTTCCTCGGCTACTTGCTCAATAAACCTTATCAGTTCATCTAATTTTTGTACTTGCTCTTGAAGTTTTTCTGTTACATTTAAAGTATGTGTTGTAGAACCTTTAATCCCTTTACTAATTTCTAATACATTATTTAATGCTTTTTCATTTTCAATAGAAAGTTGAACAATCTCCTCTGAAATTTGATTTGTATTCTCCATTTTTACGGAAATAGACAAAGCACTTTCTCTTAACTTTTCCAATTTTTCCTGACTTTGATTAGAGTTTAATATTAAATCTTGATTTCCTTTAACAATATCTGTACTTGTTCCTACTATTTCCTCCATAGATGCCATCTCTTCTTGAGTAATAGCAGCCAAATTTTCAGATGTCATGGCTAATTGTTTCATTAAATTAGATACGTTCGTAATAATTTCTTTAAGGTCGTTGGTATTCTTATCCATTTTATCTTGCCCCACATTGGCTAATATATGTCCTGAGAAAAAGCTAATCATAAGCATGCCTAATATAATGAAACTTATAGCAGTTCCTTTACAAATCCATTCATCTAATACTGGAATTGATTGAAGTACTTGAGCTGGATATTGGATAAAAAATATCACCATTGAAACAATAAAGCAAATGGTTCCTACCACAGTTAGTTTAAAATCTTGAAATAAAATAATTACTGCTAACATAAATCCACAAGCTGCCCAAGTTTCTTGTGAAGGCATAAGTCTTATTAAAAAATTATAATTTACCACACAAATAGCTAATGAAATATACTCCAAATACAAATAGTACTTTGGAGTCATTTCCTTTTGCTTAATAAAAAAGTGATTAAATCCTAAAATAATAATTTCTTCAACAACTCCCACTCCTCCAAATAAAACATATTTCCATATTGAGATATTCCGGAAGCATCCAACAACTCTTAAAATAGAAGGTAGTCCAACAGCACCGCTAATTCCCAATACCCAAATAACAATTATAGCTTTAGTAACTATTCCCCTATAGAATTCCAATGTGTTTACTGATTCTTTTTTCATAAAATCTCCCCCTATCTTTATCCATCAAAATTTCTTACATTATAACATGTATATATATAATTATACTTTTTATGACATGATAAATAAAGCATATACCTTAAAATAAGTTACTTTTTTTAAAAAAGAAGATTTTGTTATATAACATTATTTATAAACTCAACATTAGATTCTTACTCTACTTCATTATTCATTAAGGGTGCTTTTTGTTGTTCTTTTCCCTGTGTTCCCATATCAGAGATGATAAGTGTACTAGCGTCAACATATTCACTCTTCTTCTGCTCGGATGTAGTCGCTGCCAGTTCACCATCTAGCTGCTTTTTAATACTTTGTGCGCGAAGTAAACAAAATGTTTTTAGTGCCTCATAGCCTTTTTTAAATTCATCTACATTATAAAAGGCACTTGGGTCATTCTCTACATAAGGTAAAATCATCTTATAAACTCGATCTATTTCCTTCTCACATTCACCTGAAGTAAAATAATTAGTAATCAGTTCTTCAAAATACTCATGATACTTTTTCATATAAGTTTCATTATTGGCAATCCATGCCCACATCGGCCTATTTTTTTCATCGTTATTTCCAAGTGGGGTATCAATCGCTGTATTAATAGTGAGGGTACTATTATCACTAGTATCACCAGAGTCCTTATCATTTCTTCCTCCACCCATAAAAGTTCCAAAAGCTAAGTTATAGTCCCAAGGTAGCATAGAAAGTTTTCCTTCATTCTCATATAAATAATAGTTGTGCAGCATATTTCCAGTGTAACTGTCTCCATTTAAAACAAAATTGTGTGCTACAAAATAACGAATTACTTCATCTGTGTTTATGGCATCCTCCAAATTGGTGCCTTCAGAAAGCTTTTTAAGTGCCTCAATCACCCGACTTTTATCTTCATCTGTTACATCCGTTTCTGCATTATCAAAAATATCTGAGTAACTTTCTATCTCATCATCGGTATAACTTAGAGAAGCCCCT
The DNA here is from genome assembly GCA_934725855.1 of uncultured Cellulosilyticum sp. Lineage (GTDB taxonomy): Bacteria > Bacillota > Clostridia > Lachnospirales > Cellulosilyticaceae > Cellulosilyticum. The sequence goes on from CAKVCL010000003.1 coordinate 44,052, forward strand.
TTATCACTCTCACCAAATCCACCTGGCCCTTTATCGCCTTCTTTAAATGCTCTAGGTGACTCCATATCTTCTGGTTTTGGTATTTCACCATCAATAGGTACCTTTTGCGTTTCTTGACTTTCTGGAATTTGAAGTCTTTCCCCTTTCTCTGGTAACGTTGGTTCTTCTACAGGCTCATCTTTTTGTAGTCCATTCTCATCAGCATCTTTTCTTAACTTCTCTATGCCTTTAGGGCCATCTGGTTCCTCTGGTCTTTCTGGAAATTTATTGCCTGCCTGATTTAACTGCTCTGTTTCTGGCTTATATAAGTCACCTTCTCCTCCATAAGCACGTTCAAGGTAAGATTCTCCTACTTCTTCTAATGCAAGATATAAGCCAAAGTTTTGACCATTAATAGAAATAGACACATAGCTCGTAAGTGGTGCTTCTACTCCTACTGCTTTAAAAATTTCATACGCCATGTAATCCTTCATATAAGTTGCATCTGCATAAATATTATTTAAATTAAGCTTGTCTAGTCCATAATAAGTCTGCCCTTTCACATACTTTCCAAAATTAAGCTTGAAACTATATCGGTCGGATTCTTTATCTGAAGCCACGCTTGAAAGACTTGTATTGCCTTTGGTGGCAAAAAAAACATCTTCTATCTTCTCACCATCAATCGTTGCATTCACTTTATATTTTGTTTTATCTAAAGGATTAGCTAGTAGGTCTTTCCAATCTTCTTCTGATATTTCAATGTCTATGGTATGTACATAAGACTGATTGAATAATTTGTCCTTGTAGGATTGGACGCTATTACTTTCCTGATTTCCTACTTTGACCCCGGCTATACTTGTGCTTGTTGTCGTTTCATTAACCCGAGTTTGAGAATCTATATTTTGGCAGCCTACTAATGTACTTATTAATAATACTGGCATAATTTTCTTTGCATTCTTTAGATTATAGGTCATTTTTAACGCCTCCTATGTGTTTTTGATTTCATCCTAAACCATAGTACCTTTCCTATATGTTTCCTAATTGAATGCTATGTGTTGCTTATATGAACATCTTGCTATTTGGTGGTGTGCTCTTATCTATAAGCTTTCTATTCTTTTGATATGTTTTCCTTGTAATTATTTGACGTTCTTAGCTCCACCTTACATACATTAAGTGCTTTGCCATCAACTCTAAATTTTACTTCATATTCCGCAAATTCCATTCCATATATGCGCTCTGGGTCATTTTGATAAGAAGGTCTTGGATCTTGCCCTAAAACTTCAATGAGTGCTTCTCTCTTTTCTTTTTCAACTAGTCTAAGCCATTTGTCCGGGAAATTTACCTCTATCTCATAGTCTTTGTACCTTTCACTAAAGCCCCCCACAGCCTCTGGTTTATTATCCACGTAAGGTAAATAAGGCTTAATATCATAAATAGGTGTCCCATCTAATAAGTCGGCGCCTGATATATGTAAAACAGGTCCTTTTTCTTTAGTAAACTCTATTTTCTCTAATTTTACACAAGACAAGCCCATGTGGTTTGGTCTAAACGGAGAACGCGTAGCAAATACACCCATTCTTGCGTTTCCACCAAGTCTTGGTGGCTTCACAGTTGGTGACCATTCTTTTCCCATCGCCTTTGAAAACTGCCAGATGAGCCATATATGTGAGAAGTCTTCTAAACCTCTTACTGCATTGGCATCCCTATACTCTGGTTCAAAAATAATCCTTGCCTTAAGTGAATCTACGATGCCACTTTGACGTGGAATCCCAAATTTACTTGGAAAATCATTTTGAATCACTGCAATTTGCTTTATCACAAATTCTCCTGCCATCCTCACGCTTCTCCTATCTTTATGTTTTATGCTAATTTATATCTTGTTCACACTACCTCATGGTTATATTTATAGTATCTCTTCTTCCTTTAATGTCTCATGAGTTTTACTGCCTTTAATCCACTCCACTTTTTCATTTAAATAGTCAATACTATCTTTAACATTGACTAACATATTGGATACTTCTTCTTCTAATTTTTGCATTTCCCTAGCCATTTCTCCTAGTTCATCCTCTTTTTGTAAAAGCTCTACTGGCATGGTTTCTTGAAACTCACTTTTTACAGTTCTATGGACGTGACTTGCAATATAAAGAATCCTTTTAGTAAGGGAATTAGCGGTCAAATAAATACTTGCAAATGCAAACAATATAACAATTCCCATTCCTACAATCATAGAGGTTTTCACTTGCATCATACTAATATTGTCATCTTCTCTATTATTAACAACCCCTAAAACCCATCCTGTTTCACCTAAAACCCCATAATTTATATCTACCTCTTCATTTAAGTAAAGGTCTTTTATGGTGGCCTTATATTGCTTACCAGTCACTAAGTCCTTGTCAAATAATTCTTTTGTATTGATGCTATTTTGGATTGCTAAAATTCTTTCTTCATTATATTGTCTAGCCCCCACGAATACACTTCCATCTTTATTGGCAATAAAACAGATTTGTCCACTACTACTTTTGATAATCTGCTTTAACGCCTCTTCAGCCCTTACCACACCTATCACTGCGCCTTGTTTTTTTCCATTCTGACCCGTAATCGCTCTAAAGAATAAAATAAAACTTTCGTTATCATACTCTAATAAGTCAAATTGTCCCTTTTGTCCATTAATGATCTTATCAAGCATTTCTTTATCTTTCACTTGAAATGGTACGCCTTCTCCTGTCGCACCTTCTCCGTCTAAATCAACAATCCCTATATCGTAAAAAGGTGATATGTAATCGATGAGTCTATCGGCTTTATCTTTCGCAGATAGATGCTCATCATTCATAAAATCACATTTCAAAAGATTTTCTATAAAGGCATCAGCATCATAAACGCTATACTCCACTTGACTGATTGCTGCATTAACCACAATTTGTGCTTTTGTACTTTCTTTCTTATCGAGGATATCTTTATAAATAAACATCACTGTAAAGTAATTGATGATGCAAATTCCTATAATTAATACTCCAATATCTATGAGCAATCTGGTCTTTATACTTTTTCTTCTCTTCTTTCTTATGTTCAGCATATAATTCCTGTAAATACCTTTTTCTTTCTATAATATCAAGTATTAGGGAATATTGTCTATACCTTCCTATTCATTTTATTCCAAGCATAAAGTCTAATTTTTAACCCACTGATTCATTGCATTCCTCATTTAATATAAACTTATTAATTCCCATAGCAACGCCATCATTTCCAACGGTATCCGTTACTCTATTCGCAAAGCTTTTAACGTAATCGCTGGCGTTTCCCATTGCAATACCGCACCCTACTGTTTTAAGCATTTCTACATCATTATCCCCATCTCCAAATGCATAGCTATTTTCAATCGGTATATTCAAAATCTCTAAAGTTTTCTCAATCCCTTTAGCCTTATGATTACGTTTTGCAAATACTTCCAATAAGCATCCATTAATGCTATAGTAATAACCATAATCTGGATATTGATTTACAACGTCCTTGCAATGCTTTTCAATTTCTTCATTATCACAAAATATCTCCGCTTTATAAACTTCTACTTTATCAATATCGTAATCTCTTTTGATCATTTCTAAAGGAACATTAATGCTCTCGCATACATTAACTAGCCTTTGACTCCCCTGTCTGATATATGAATGATGACTTCCTTCTAAAACATATTGAATATCATGAGCATTTAATTCATTTGCTAATACTTTTACAAAAGCTTTATCCATCTTATCTTCATAAATCGTTTTTCCATTTAAAACAACTTGCGCCCCATTACTTAAAACAAACCCATCAAATCCAAAATCCCACAACTCATGACTGATAAAAGCATAAGGTCTCCCTGTAGCAATAAATACATAATGTCCTAATGATTGCAATTTATGGATTGCTTGTTTTACTGCTGGTGAAATATCATTTTTGCCATGAAATGTGTCAATAATTGTCCCATCTATATCAAAAAATACTATCTTCTTCATGCTGTTTTCTCCTTTTTATTATTAATATCCTTATCATAAAATTATCTATCTTACTTTTCTCATTTATTATCATTTCAACAATAAACTCTATTACTAATTATCATTTTATATTATTCGTTATCATTTTATCTCATTTATTATAATGAGTCAATTGAATAATTGCTTTATTCAAGCTATAATAAGACTAATTAATTTTAACAAGGAGCTATCAGATGTTTATTGAAGAACGCTATAATCATATACTCACCTTACTAGAGCAAAATGGAAAAGTTCTTGTAAAAGATTTAAGCAAAACTTTCAATGTTAGTGAAAGTATGATTCGAAAAGATTTGCAGCTTTTAGAAAAGAAAAACTTACTTCAACGTACTTATGGTGGTGCTATCAGTGTGAACCATAAACTCGTTAATATTGAAAGTTTCCAGCATCGTATTCTCAAAAATCAAGAGATTAAACATCAAATTGCGCAGAAATCCCTAGCATTTATCGAAGAAGAAGATACTATTTTCTTAGATGCTTCAACTACTTCATATATGATTGCAAAATCTATTATTGCACAGGACCTTTCCCTTACGCTTATCACCAATATGACCCAGATTGCTTCACTTATTCCTACTTCATCTAAGGTTAAGTTCATATTCATTGGCGGTGACTATAATCCTCTTGTGGGGGGCTGTATTGGTTCTTATGCTATAGAACAAATAAAAGCTTATCGATGCACGAAGGCATTTATGGGATGTGGTGGAATTGATTTAAGTGATGGGACATTAAGTACGCCATTGTCAGAAGATGCTGCTACTAAAAAAGCTATCATGGGCATTTCAAAACAACTTTATTTGGTTACTTCTAATCAAAAATTTGAAACAAACTGTAGTTATAACTTTGCTCACATTATGGATGTTACTCAAATTATTACGGAATGTACGCCAAGTGTTTCCATTCTTTCACAGTTAAAAGAATATAATATTCCTATGGGTTAAAATCCGGCATCTTTTAGATGGAATGATTTATTTTAGTTTAACCCTTATCTATATAAAAGCAAAAACACGAAGCTTCTGCTTCGTGTTTTTAGTTGATATTTTTACTTTTCCGTTAAATACTTAATTTTGCTTGCGGACAATTGTATATTCGTCTCCGACCTTGTAGTATGGACATCTTTTACTTTTATAATAGTTCATTCTAGCTAAATCATCTTCATCAATCATATAATCTATGCTGCATACATATTGTCTACTCTGTTCATCATACTCAAGATACATACAATTTTCACACATTGTCTTCACCTTATCCTTTGCTAGTTCATCCCATCTATCGATGAACTTTAATCTAAATTAACTTTTATCTGAGTCCAAACCTCATCATACATTTGTTTTGTTTCTTGTGATAATGGTAGATAGATTTCACTTAAATACATTAATTCTTTTGGCATATAAGCATTTGGATTATTTCTTACATGTTCTGGCTGTTCTAATCTTGCTTCTTTATTAGGGGTTGTATAACCTATTTCATCTGCAATTCTAAGAGCCGCTTCTTTATCACTGACAAAATTAATAAACTCATGCGCCCCTTCTACATTAGCTGCATTAGCTGGAATACATAAGCTATCTATCCAGAAGTTAACCCCTTCCTTAGGAATGGTATACACTAGATTTGGATATTCATCTTGAAGATTCAAACCTTCACCAGACCATATCATATTAAGCGCAGTTTCTCCTGCGGCAATCATCGTAGTTCCATTATCCACACCATATTTAGGGTCTACTAATTCTCTTTGCTCTAGTAAAATTTTCTTTGCTTCTTCTAATTCCTCTGCATTATCAGAATTCATAGAATAACCTAATTTCTTAAGCGCCATTCCAATCGTATCTCTATAAGTGTCAAACATAAAGACTTGGTCTTTATATTTCGGGTCCCATAAAATATCCCAACTATCGACTTCTTCTTTAACTACATTTTTGTCATAGATGATACCTATTGTTCCAAACATATAAGGAACAGAGTAGTTGTTTCCCTTATCAATTTCTAAATCTAAATAGTCCTCATCCATCTGAGAGATATTTGGAATCTTATCTAAATCTAACTTTTGAAGTAACCCTTCTTCTATCATCCTTGGCATTAAAGCATCTGATACTAAAACCACATCATACTTTACATCACTATTGGCTAGCTTTAAGTACATGGATTCCATATCATCAAATTCATCCATTTTTACTTTGATTCCGTACTGCTTTTCAAATGCCTGAAGTGTTTCGGCATCGATATTGGCTCCATAATTAAAGAAATTAATGCTTTTAGATTGTTTTTGAGCACAACCGGAAAGGCTCATGCTTATCCCAAGTATACACCCCATTAAAATTGCACCTTTAACCTTAATGTTCATTTTCTTTTACTCTCTTTCTGTTCTATACTTTTCCTTTTACATTATATTCTTGCTAAATGCTTATAAACAATAGTCGCTATTTCTTCTGGTGTTTCTAGCATCCCTGCTTCTACCCACTTAATGTAAGTATTACATAATGCCCCTGAATAATAGTAAAGCTCATACTTAGAATAGCGTGACTCAGGCTGAACATATTTATCCATATAATCATTAAGTACACCTATGATTGCACCATACATATTCGCATGTACTAAAATCATAAGCTCTTTACTATATTTACGAAAGAAATCAAAGCAATGTGTAATATGCTTTAATTCTCTAAATCGCCCTATGTCCAGTCTTTTGCTCACCTCCTCCACATACTCATTCATGAGTTCATAGACATAATCCTTAAGTACTTCTGCCTTAGACACATAATATTTATAGAAGGTCATTCTGGATACATTAGCTAACTTTACCAGTTCTGTAACTGTAATTTGTTCTAGTGATTTATGACTCATGAGCTCAATTAACGCCCTAGCGATGCACATTCTTATATAACGATTTCTAGCAGTTAGATTGGTACCGCTTTCCGTTTGCCTCATTGCTTTTATCCCTCATTTATTATTTGCATTTGTGTTTTTATTTACATTTTAGTACCTTTTGTAAATTGTATCACATAAAATAGCATAGTACAATTTAGGCATATTTATGACAGACCTTATATTACTGGAGGATAATGCTATGAAATACGGAATAGTTGTGGATTCAGGTTGTGACCTTAAAACATTAAACCAAACGTTAAATCAAATCAATTTTACAAGAGTGCCTCTTAAATTAGATATAGGCGATAAAGTATTTGTTGATGATTTTAATTTAGATATTGAGTCTTATATGAAAGATATGTATGCTTACAAAGGTAAAACAGGAAGTGCTGCTCCTAGTCCACAAGCTTGGCTTGAAGCCTATGAAAAATCTGATTGTATTTTTGCTATTAGTATTACAAGCACTTTATCAGGTAGCTATGCCAGTGCTAAAACAGCTTACGATATGTTCAAAGAACAATATCCCGATAAAAAGATTCATCTTATAGACTCTCTTTCTGCTGGACCTGAAATTAGCTTGATTGCCGAGAAACTTGTGATCTATATTGAATCAGGTATGGATTTTGAAGCCATTTGTGAACAGATTGATGCTTATTGTAAACAAACTCACTTATTATTCGTTCTTAAATCATTAGATAACTTCATTAAAAATGGACGTGTTAGCAAGGTTAAAGGGACACTAGCTGGACTTTTAGGGATTAAATTATTAGGCGTTGCTTCTGAGCAAGGTGATTTAGAACTTCTTCAGAAATGCCGCGGCAAACTAACTGCTTACGAGCATCTCAAAGATGAAATGCTTGTAAGAGGTTATAAAGGCGGCAAAGTCATTATTGCCCATTGTTTTGCTCCTGAATTAGCCAAATTTCTTAGTAACTCTCTTCGTGAACTCTTTCCAAATTGTTCCACAGAAATTATGCCAACCAGTGGCTTATGTAGTTACTATGCTGAACAAGGCGGCATTTTAGTTGGTTTTGAAGCCTAATGGTAATTTTATTAATCTATTTACCTCATTCAATTATAAAAAGAACAAAACTCTAGAATTTTTTCCACTCTAGAGTTTTCTTTCATTTTTATTAATTTATATATTTGATTTGATCAAGTATTCCTTTTAAATTATCTGATTGAGCAGCCAACTCCTCACTAACACCTGCATTTTCCATTGCTATTCCTGCATTATTTGAAATTAAATGTCCAATGTCATCTACTTCCTTAGTAATACGAACTACTTCCGTTTTTTGTAAATCTATAGCCCTTAAAATATGTCCTGTCGCTTCTACTGCTCCTTCTATACGTTCTACTGTAATTGATAAATTGTTAACCGTGCCATCTGCATCTTTGCTTCCGATTTCAATTGCCTTTAGTGTTTCTTCAATCATTTTTCTTGAATCATTTGCTGCCACAGCACATTGATCAGCCAATTTAGAAATCTCTGTAGCCACAACAGCAAATCCTTTTCCTAATTCCCCTGCTCTAGCTGCTTCTATAGATGCATTTAAGGCTAACAAATTCGTCTGCTCAGCTATTTCATTAATAATATTTAATATACTAGATATATTTTGACTGGACTCATTAATTTTATCCATTGAATCAACCATTTGCACAACTTGTACTTTACTTTCATTAATACTGTCTTTTGCTAAATTTGTAAGCTCGTTGGCTTTTGAACATAGTTTTTCATTACTTAATGCTTGTTCCAATATATTGTGCATACCTTTTTCTACTTGTTTAATGGATTGGCTTTCTTGATTTGTTGATTCTGCCATTCCCTGTGAAGAATTAGCTATCTGATCTGCCCCTGAATAAACCGTTTTTGTAATGGTATCCAATTGACTAAAGACACTATTTAAAAATTCTATAATTCGATTTATAGAATCTTTAAGTGGTCCAAAATCACCTTTATAGTCCTGTTCAATCTGTATGGTTAAATCATGTTGTGCCATTCTATCTAACTTACTTGAAATATCTTCTATGTATAAGTTTAACATGTCTTCCATTTTCTTTAAGCTTGCTTCAAATTTTCCAACTTCACTTTGACCGCCTTGTGAAATTTCTGCCTTTAGGTTTCCTTCTGTGATCTCTTTAGCAACTATTGTTAAACTTTCAATAGGATCTGCCACATCATCTACCAACTTACCTACTTGTTTTTTTGCACTTTTTGCTAAGAAGAATGTATAGATGCCCAAAATTACTAAGAAAGCAACGCCACATACTTTAGTTCCCATAGCTGCTATTTTACCTCTTTGAGACATATAGTCTATCATTGTTTCAATTTGAATATTAAAATCATTTGAAATACTAGTGAGCTCATTATTGTATATTTTCTTTGCATTATATTTTTTTGCTTCTTCTAGATTACTAATCATTAGCTCAACATATTCAAAATAACTCTCTAGTTGCATATCAATATTGCTATACATCTCTTTTGCGGCATCTGTTTTCATCCTCTCTTTAATATTATTAAGGCTACTTTCTATTAATTCCTTCTGCTCTGTAATTAGGCCTACCTGTGTTTCCAATTCATCATCTGATACTTCTAATAACCCTACTACTTGTGAGTTTAATTCATTCGCTTGCATTACTAACTTACCCAAACTGCCTTGACCTATACTATAAATATCAAAAGTCCTATCAAAAACAATAATTAATATAATAATAATAAAATCTACAAATAAAATAGCTATCCCGTACTTCCCTGTTATACTATTTACTGCGTGCCTAATAGTAGCTCTAATAGATGTATCTATTTCTGTTTTTTTCTTTCTCATGTTAGAATCTCCTTAACAATATATTTATTTTGCTACATACTGACTACATTTTTCAAGTATTTCCTTTTTATTGTTGTTAGCCCACTCTACATCATCTTTTAAGATATGAATATCAGAATAAGGTAAAATGCCTTCACTAAGCTTAACATCTTCTCGTATAGGTCTTCGATTAAGTTTTTCTGCTGCAATTTCTTGGGCCTCTTTACTGGTTATAAAATCTATAAATTTCTTTGCATTTTCTACATGTGGTGCATTACGAATAATGGCTGCTCCATCTGCACGACAGATTACTCCTTCTTTCATATAAACAACTTTTACTGGTGCTCCTTCTAACATATTCTTAATAGCACCTTCTTCATAAGTTAGTCCTACATAGTTTTCTCCTTCTACTACTGACTTATATACTTTTGAAGAACTTGTTAATAATTTCCCATCCAAATTTTTCATTAGTTTTTCCATATACCCCCAGCCATTTTCCGGGTTACCTTTTCCCATAGCATTCAATATATTAATTACTTGCTCATAGGCTGAAGAAGACTTTTCTGGTGTACAATGCGCAATTTTTCCTTTAAGCCTTTCATCCAATAAATCCTCATATCCTTCTATAGGAATATCCTTACATAAATCCGTATTCACAATTAGAACACTTGGTACTAATGTAAAAGAAGTAACTAACCCTGAATCATTCCTATATTCATTGATAATATCTTTTTCATTGGTTGAATAATAGGTTTGGAATAAATTGCTATTGCTTTTTAATAAGGCAACTGTTCCTCCCCAAATTAAATCTGCTCTAGGATTTTCACTCTCCTCACTAATTTGCTCTAATAAAGTACCCGTTCCTCCACTAATTACTTCTACTTGGATTTGGGTTTCTTGTTCAAATTTTTGCAATATAGGCCATATAAAATCTGTATTATGAGGCGAATAGATTACTAACTTTTCCATACTCTCAGAATTCGTCTTAGGTTTCTCCCATTTCTCTACTTCAACCTTTTGGCATCCTGTCAGTGCTAAACAAATTAATAGAAAAAAACCTACTATAATTCTTTTCATAGTTTTCCCCCTATCTACTTTTTATTTACTTTGTACACCAAAGAAATTTCTGTAGTCTCTATTGACTATTTCGCTTACATTATATCATATTTCGATATTTTTTATTTCTTTTTAAAATATTATTAAATAATTTGACTATTATTTCTTTTATATTATCTGATTCATCTATATATTCACACTATAGTTCCCGTATGTTAAAATTTCATCTAACAATTCATTTAGACGTTCTTGAGATAAGGCTTCTATTCTTATCAAACAAATTATTTTCTTCCAGAAAGGATGTTATATTATGAATACAAATGAAGCTTTAATCGTTATTGATGTTCAAAACGAATACTTTGAAGGTGGCAAAATGTCAATTACCTATCCTGAAAATAGCTTTGATAATATAAAAAAAGTATTAGAAATTAGCGGTGATGTCACTTTCGAAAAGAACAAACCACTGTAAAATAAATCTCTTCTTTTACAGTGGTTTGTTCTTTAATTTTATTATCCATAAATTTTATTTTTAGTAACTAAGATTCTTTCTGTTAGTTCTTCCCAATTCCCATCATAATGAAGGCCTTTTATATTAGATAAAGTCGCCAATCCATGAACCATTGCCCACATAGCAATAAGATTATCTCGATATTCACTTTGTGGCAGACCAAATTTTTTCATATTTTCTATAGCTACTTGCTTAAAAATATTAAATGGCTTATAGTCTCCTACAACATCATCTTCTCTAACTTCTATCCAATAATTATCCATATCATAAATAAAATTCAAATAACGTGCATGTTCAGCCAAAAATTTTACATACGCCTTTCCCATAGCTAATGTAATATATTTTTCATTTTTTCCCTCAGCCTCTTTGATTGTTTCGTTAAGTTCTTTTTCCAAGAGTTCATTAATATATGTATTCATACTCTCTAAAAGTTCTTCTTTATCCAGAAAGTGATTATAGCATGCAGTAGGCGTTACTCCCACTCTTTTGGCTACTTTTCTAAGTGAAAAGTTTGCTATTCCTTCTTCATTAACTAGTTCAATCCCTGCTTCAATTAATTCATTCTTTAAATTTCCATGGTGATAAGGCTTTTTAGTCAATACCTATTCTACCGCCCTTCATTTAATTGTCGTTTGTATATTCAGAATTTATCACTCTATTAAAAAATTGTCAACAGCCTATAAACATATGTATAATACCAAAAGAAGCTTTCCTACTTTGGATAAGCTTCTTTTATTTCATGTATTCTATCCTTTACTAATCCTGTCAATCAACTTTACTATTTTCTAATGCTCTAATTTCCTTGGTAAAATACCATACACCGGTACATAAAGCGCCTAACGTACCTGTAAATAAAAACATAACAGCCATACCATTTATAGAGAATACTCTTCCTTTTCTAGAAAATAAATTAGCACATGTCATACTTAATACTAAATAACAAATGCCTTTGTTAGTCATTAAATAATTCCATCCTTCTTTGGTTCCACCAAGTAAGGATTGTTTCTTTTGCTCTGACTTTTCTATCTGTTCTGGGATGTGAATCCATGCAGCTAGCACAGTAAACGCAAAAATAAATGTTGTTAAGTCAACAAAAATAACGCCCTTTAGGCCAAATATACTATAAACAAATGTTGCAAGCATTGGTGTTGCTATGGTTAATAAAGAACCTGAAAAATACCTCATACCACTGGCTCTTTCATATTTCCCTTCTGGCACAATCATTCCCTCAGCTACAGAAGATGCTGGCATCTGAAACGCATTCATCACACCCGTCAGTGCATTAACTAGATAAATGTGATAAATTTCTAGTCTTCCACATACTAACATCACTAAAATAAATACCGTGTTTACAGCTGCAATTGTATCTGTAATCAGCATGATGGTTTTTTTCTTATGCTGATCGATAAAAGCACTTGCAAATATACTCACTATAATATACGGTAAATACATCCAAAATGACATCCGTGACAATGTCATAGCTGAATGTGTTTTACTAAACACCCATAAGCTTAGTGCATAACCTGTCATTGAGCTTCCTAATTGTGAAACAGTTTGTTGGAATTTTCCCTGCCTTTCCGTCTATTTATAGCATCATCCTATACTATAACATTAAATCAGTCAATATATTCCAACTTTTCTAATACAATAACATAAAGACTCCTACAAACTAAACATGGATGTTTACTTTGTAGAAGTCTTGTCAATTACTATCTGTCCACTATTTCTATATAACTCGTATTAAGCATTTTATAGATTCGTTCTGTACTAAATTCAATAATTCTTTCTTTGATAGTTCTATTGAACAGCCTTAAATGCTTCTTCTAAATCTTCAATAATATCGTCAATGTTTTCTGTACCAATAGATAAACGAATGGTATTTGGTTTAATACCTTGGTCAAGAAGTTCTTCCTCTGTAAGTTGTGAATGAGTAGTAGATGCTGGATGGATAACTAATGATTTCACATCTGCTACGTTTGCAAGTAATGAGAAAAGTTCAAGGTTATCAATAAAATCTTTAGCCTTTTGTGCATCTCCTTTAATTTCAAAAGTAAAGATTGAACCGCCTCCATTAGGAAAATATTTTTTATAAAGTGCTTGTTGTGTAGGGTCTTCAGATACAGATGGATGATGTACTTCTTCTACTTGTGGGTGATTTTTAAGATACTGCACAACCTTTAATGTATTTTCTACATGTCTTTCTACTCTAAGTGAAAGGGTTTCAAGACCTTGTAAGAAGATAAATGCATGAATTGGAGAAAGTGTTGCACCTAAATCTCTTAATAAAATAGCTCTGACTTTTGTAACGAATGCAGCTGGTCCTACTGCTTTTGTAAAGCTGATACCATGATAGCTTGGGTTTGGCTCTGTAAGAGATGGGAATTTACCTGATGCTTCCCAATCAAACTTACCACTATCTACAATCACCCCGCCAATTGTTGTACCATGTCCTCCAATAAATTTAGTTGCTGAATGAACCACAATATCAGCTCCATATTCAATTGGTCGAACAAGATAAGGTGTGGCAAATGTATTATCTACTACAAGTGGAATATTGTGTGCATGTGCAATTTTAGCTGCTGCTTCTATATCCACTACTTCTGATCTTGGATTACCTAATGTTTCAATATAAACTGCTTTTGTATTTTCTTGAATGGCTTTTTCAATAGCCCCCTCTTCAAAAGGATCTACAAAAGTAGCTGTAATACCATATTGAGGTAAAGTATGAGCTAACAAGTTATAGCTGCCACCGTAAATATTTTTAGCTGCTACAATATGGTCACCATTTTGAGCTAAGTTTTGAATCGTATAAGCAATCGCTGCTGCACCTGATGCTACAGCTAAGGCAGCTACGCCACCTTCAAGCGCTGCAATTCTTTTTTCAAAAATATCCTCTGTAGGATTGGTAAGTCTACCATAAATGTTTCCTGGATCAGATAAACCAAATCTAGCTGCTGCATGTTCACTATTTTTAAACACATATGAAGAAGTTTGATAAATAGGTACTGCTCTTGAATCAGTTACTGGATCTGGTGCTTCTTGTCCTACATGTAATTGTAAAGTTTCAAATTTTAAATTTCTTTCAGCGTATGTTTTTTTGCTCATAATATCAATCTCCCATCTATTTTCTTATATTTTATAAATCAGTAAATTTTGCCTTCCGTTAGTTACTGATCTTTAATTCCTAGTAAAATGATTTATTTTCTTTTGCTTTCTTGTAACTAAAGTATAACGCTATCTTTTTGTTTTGTATAATCTCAAAAAGATATGACCTGTTATAGCTTTTATTGATAACAAGCATTGAATCTTTTTACTACGGAATGTGTCCATAAAAAATAGGCACAGTCGCATTAAGCTGTACCTATTCTCAATATATTCTAATCGTTCAATTTGAATATTTTTTCACTGATTTGTTTTGTTCTTTTTAATAAGTGTGCCATATCCTTAGGTAATGGTGCCTCTATACACAATTTTTGATTTGTAATTGGATGCTCAAATACCATTTTACTTGCATGTAGTCCCTGCCTTGATAGCATATGATTTTCTGGATTATATAAAAAATCACCTAACAATGGATAGCCCATATAACTCATATGCACTCGTATTTGATGTGTACGACCCGTTTCCAAATGTAACTCTACAATGGAAATCTGCTTTTTATCAACTTCTAGAGTCTGTAACCTTTTGTAATGAGTGATAGCTGGCTTTCCATTTTTTAAATCAACTTTTCTCTCAATAATTGAGCCTTCTACTCTTCCGATAGGAAAGTCTATACAGCCTTCTTCAGGCGTTATTCCCTCTACAAAAGCTATATAAGTCCTAGAAAGCTGACGCTTTTCCATTCTTTTTGCTAAAATACTAGCGCTCAGCATATTCTTAGCAATGATTGTGGTTCCTGTTGTATCTCTATCCAATCGATTGATGCAACGAAAGACATGGTTTTTACCCTGTTTATTAAAATAATCTATCACACTATTAGCTAAAGTATGTTCATAGTGATTCACAGATGGATGAATAGGCATATTGTAGTCTTTATTAACCACTAGCAAATCTTCGTCTTCATATAGAATATCTATCTTACGCGCATTAGGTACAATATTTTCTGAAGTTACTTCTTCACTTAAAGTAATCTCTAAATAGTCTCCTGCCTTTAATAGCTCATTTACCATTGCCCACTTGCCATTTTTTTGAATCCCTATAGGTGTTTTCTTAAGTTCTGTAATAATCGTTCTTGAGTATTCTTTTTCTTGTAGGAATTCTCCTATAGACTTTCCACTAT
This sequence comes from uncultured Cellulosilyticum sp., assembly GCA_934725855.1. GTDB lineage: Bacteria > Bacillota > Clostridia > Lachnospirales > Cellulosilyticaceae > Cellulosilyticum. The sequence continues at coordinate 59,571 of CAKVCL010000003.1, forward strand.
GCTTTTCTTCAATCCTATACTGTATCTTACGTATCATTTATTTTCCTACTCTTTTTCTATTTTTTAAGCTTATAAATTGTCGTCCTTCATTATATTTATTTCTTACATTTTGTGTTTGTATAGTATATATGAACCCCAACACTCATAACAAAAAAGACCATTGCAAGCCCAATTGTAAAAATAACACCTTCCATCATTATCTCCCCCCTTATTATTTCTAAGTTATAAGAAATTCATTTATATATATGTTAGCATAAACTTTGTCACTCTTCCTGTTTATAATATTTAATTTATCTCTAGTAAACACCAAAAACGCCAACCTTATGATTAAGGGATGTACACCTCTCTTAATAGCTTATCACTTACTACAAACTTCAAAATCATGCACTCTATAATAGGAATCACTTGCGCCATTAACATTGTGCCTTATTTGTGGCTCTATAAAAATATATAGTTTTTAGGACTATGTACTTTTTATAAGGTTTCAGCCTTTTATTTTTAATTCCTAGTAAAATTGTATATTTACAAGGAATTAAAATAGGTATATACTCTTTTTTAATTTTAAGAACTTTCTAACTCATACAAAAAGGAGCGATATCATATGAATTTTGATTCTATTGTTGTACATGGTGGTATTACAGAAGACCCTCTTACAGGTGCAGTAAGTGTCCCTATTTATCAAACCTCTACTTTTAGACAAACTGCTCTTGGAGAGCATAAAGGCTATGAATATTCTCGCAGCGGAAATCCTACTAGACATGCTTTAGAAGAACTCATCAAAGATCTTGAAGGCGGCACAGCCGGTTTTGCTTTTGCTTCTGGTTTAGCCGCTATTTCTACTGTACTTATGCTTTTTAAGGCAGGAGATAACATTTTAATTTCTGATAATGTTTATGGCGGTACATTCAGAGTAATGGATAAAGTCTTTACTAATCTTGGCCTTGCTTATACTGCTGTGAATAGTAGCAATATTGAAGAAGTTGAAAAAGCTATTACACCCGCTACAAAAGCTATTTTTGTAGAAACACCAACGAATCCTTTAATGAAACTCACTGACCTTTCTGAGATTAGTAAGCTAAGTAAAAAGCATAATCTTATCTCTGTAGTAGACAACACCTTCCTTACTCCATATTTTCAAAGACCTATTAGAAGTGGCATAGACATTGTTCTTCACAGCGCTACTAAATACTTAGGTGGACACAGTGATGTCGTTGCAGGTCTTGTAGTGGTACATGATGATACTCTTGCTGAGCGTCTTGCTTTCCTTCAAAATGCTGTAGGTGCTGTTCTTGGACCACAAGATAGCTGGCTTCTAATGAGAGGTATTAAAACTTTAGCTCTTCGTATGGAAAAGTCCCAAAGTAATGCTGTTAAAATTGTTTCCTACCTTAAAACTATACCTGAAGTAAAGAAAATCTATTATCCAGGTATAGGCGCTATGATTTCCTTTGAACTTACTTCAGATGAACTTGCACTAAAACTCATTAATCATGTAAAAATGATTGCTTTAGCTGAAAGCTTAGGTGGTGTTGAAAGTTTAATTTGCCTTCCTGCTGCTATGACCCATGCTTCCATCCCAGAAGACCAACGCAATGCTCTCGGCATTACTAATAGTCTTGTTCGTTTATCTGTAGGCATAGAAAATGCAGAAGACATCATTGCTGACCTATCTTCTGCACTCTATAACTAAAACATCTTTATAAACAACATAACTAAAAAAACTATATTCTAACTAATATCCAAAAATGTAGCTTTATAGGATCATCAAAAAATATATAGCTTTACATATAAAAAATAAAGGGAGTTGATAGGATATGCATTATATTAATGATATTAGGGATTTAATAGGCAATACGCCACTTTTAAAACTAAACCACATATATCCTCATAAAAACATCCACATCTTTGGTAAACTAGAATACCTTAATCCAGGGGGCAGTATGAAAGACCGAATAGGTTTACAGATTATCGATGATGCTGAAAAAAGTGGTGCTTTAGTACCTGGTGGTACTATTATTGAAGCCACTGCTGGTAATACAGGAATTGGTCTTGCACTAGCTGCTTTTGAAAAGGGTTACCACGTTAAACTCGTGGTTCCCAAAAAGTTTTCTATTGAGAAGCAAACTCTTATGAAAGCCTTAGGTGCCGAGTTAATTATTACCCCCACAGAAGAGGGTATAGAAGGTGCCATGGCAAGAGCTAAAGCACTAGCCAATGAAATCCCTAACGCTTTTTTAGCCAGTCAATTTGAAAATCTTTCTAATGCTAAAGCTCACAGAAAAACGGGAAAAGAGATTTATGATGCTTTAGATGGTAAAGTGGATATTTTAGTAGCGGGTGCTGGCTCTGGTGGCACCATTATGGGTATTGCCAGCTATTTAAAGGAACAAAATCCAAATATAAAAATTGTTTTGAGTGATCCTGAAGGTTCCATTTTAGGAGGAGGTGCTTCTGGTACCTATCTTATAGAAGGAATTGGTAATCACTTCATCCCATCTATTTTCCACTCTGAAGTCATTGATGAGGTTGAAAAAATTACAGATGATGAAGCTTACACTTCGGTTGAACTACTTGGAAAAAAAGAAGGTGTGCTAGTTGGTTCTTCATCTGGTGCTAGTTTAGCGGCTGCTTTGAAACAAGCAAAAAAATTAGAAACTCAAAATCCAGAGCAGCCTATCAATATCATTGCTATTTTTGCTGACCGTAGTGAACGTTACTTTAGTCAACATATTTATGATTTTCATACCCCACCATCAGAACGTCGCTTTAATAACGTATTTGACGAATGGTCCGATCATTATGACGAAACCATTAGTGAACATGATGGAGAATATGCTGAGGTTTTTGAAGGATACGATAAGATTCTTGCAAGTACCATTGAAGATTTAGATTTACCTGCAAATGCCAAAGTTGTTGATATCGGTTCAGGCACTGGAAATCTAGCACATATAGCCACTCAAAAGGGATATACTGCTATTGGCTTAGAGCCTAATGCTAAAATGCGTGAACTCTCTCAGAAAAAATATCCTAATATTCCTGTTAAAGATGGCAGTTTTCTTACTTTACCGTTTGAAGATAATAGCATTGATGCCTTCGTTTCAACCTATGCGTTCCATCATCTATCAGATGAAGAAAAGGCTGAGTCTACTAAACTTCTTGCTAATAAATTACGCCAAGGGGGTAAGGTCATTATTTCAGATACTATGTATGCTTCTTCTAAAACAGCCAAACATCTTCTTATTGATGCTATTGAAAAGGATTATTCTCACTTAGCTAAAGACTTACAAACAGAATTCTATGCCACTCATGAAGTCCTAAAAAACGCCTTTGAAGCTGCTGGGTTTTCTGTTCAATTCAAATCTCAAAATAAATTTGTCTGGTCACTTATTGCCCAGCTCAATTAATTAATCTCCTTATCCTATCTATTTCAATATAACTAGTAAAGCCTCACCTTGTATTCAAGATGAGGCCTTACTAGTTATTCACTTTATTATAATTTTAATCTTCCCATGGTCTAATGCGATAAGTTGCACCTACTTCTTCACAAATCTTTCTGCACTCTTCTTCTTCCGCTTTTGTAATCGTTGTTTCTACTGTGGTCATAATCACCTTAGGTACATGCTTTGTGCATTTCTTTGCAAAATCTATCATCGCATCAAAAGACTTTTCTCCAAACTTACTACGTACCAGTTTATGATATTCCTCAGTGTTTGGTGTATTTAAGCTAATTGAAATGGTATCAATTAATCCTTCAAATTCTGGTGTAATATCCTCATTATGAATTAGATTTCCAAGTCCATTCGTATTGATTCGAATAGGCTTATTATAATGTTCTTTGATATAACGTGCCCCTTCAAGCAAAACTTCAAGTGCTTCTGTCGGTTCACCAAAGCCACAGAAAACTACTTCATTGTATTTGTTTAAATCTGTTTTTTGAATTTCACTGATGAGCTCTTCTATAGAAACCTCATGTTCCAACCAAAGGACGCCTGACTCTTCCATATGATCTCTTGTTTGGCGCAAACAAAATGTACAGGCGCATGGACATTTATTCGTTAGATTCACATAGATATTATCATGTACTTCATATAGTATAGTCATTGATTTATTCATAACACGTTCTCCTTCTCATTTTCTTCATTAACAACTTTCAGCCGATGCTTTTGCCTTAACTAAGTCATTAATTTTTTTACTTTAAACTTCCTAAAACTTCTTCAAAGCATACTCCATCTGTAGTTGGAATGTCTAACTCTATAGATTTTAAGATACATTTCTTAATAAATCTAGAAGCTTTTCTAACTGACTCTTCAAAAGGTACTCCGTTTACTGCATCAGCTGCTATAATGGCTGCAAAAATGTCGCCTGTTCCAGAACGTTGTGTTCCTACTTTATGAGAACGTACAATCTTAGGTTCTTGCCCTCTTTCATAGCAATAATTAGCTATAAATTCGCCTTGTACAATGCCTGAAATAACAATCTTAGAAGGTCCTTTTTCACAAAGCGTTTCTGTCATCTTCTTATACTCTGCCATGGTGAACCTTTCTTTGTAGGTTGTGTCTGTTAAAATACATGCTTCTGTAACATTAGGTGTTAAGATGTCCGCATAAGACACTAGCTTTTTCATTTCTTCGCACATTTGAGGCGTATAAGTTGAATAGGTCTTCCCATAATCGCCCATAACCGGATCTACTACTATAAGATTTTGCTCGGTCTTAAATTCCTGAAAGAACTTGGTTACTATGTGAATCTGTTCTTTTGATCCTAGAAATCCTGAACTTATGCCATCAAACTGCAGACCTAGTTTTTTCCACTCCTGTATGTAGGCAGGCATCTTTTCTGTGTAATCATCAAAAAAGAAACTTTTAAATCCTGTATGATTTGAAAAGATAGACGTTGGAAGTGGACAACATTGAACCTTTAGCATTGAGATAACAGGAAGTGCAACTGCTATGGAACATCTTCCAAATCCCGTGAAATCATTAATTACAGCTATTTTCTTTTGATTGTTATGCGACATTGTTAACTCCTTTAAACCACATTTGTGTTTCTACTTATCATAATTCTTATGTTACTTCTAAATTTGTGAGTGACGCATAATTTTACTTCCCTCGAATGCAAAACCAATAAGGTAAAATAAAACTATGCCTAATACACCCTCTAATACTTTATAATTAAATGTATTTTACCTTATTCTTGTCCTTTTAAGAATATACAATTTTTATCATTTTCATAAGGACAGTTTTATAGTTACTTTTTCATCGTCTATCCGCTGCTTTCACAAGGAGGTCACCTATCACTTGAATGACTTGAACTAAGATAATTAATAAAATAACACATAGAATCATCACTTCTTGTTCATAGCGTTGATAACCATAGCGATAAGCTAAATCACCAATGCCACCTCCTCCGACTAAGCCTGCCATAGCAGAAAATCCAAGTACCGAAATAGCTGTTACGGTTATGTTTTTAATTAATGAAGGCAGTGCTTCTGGAATCAAGATTTTTACTATAATATGGCTTTTCTTTGCCCCTGAAGCAATAGCTGCTTCTAAAACTCCCTTACTCACTTCTGAAAATGAAGCTTCTGAAAGTCTTCCAAAAAATGCAATGGCCGCTATAGAAAGTGGCACGATAACGGCCGATGAACCGATTTTAGTCCCTACAATCACTACTGATAATGGTAATAAAAAGATCATTAGAATAAGAAATGGCACTGAACGTACAATATTTAAAACTACCCCTAAAATTTGATATACCCATCTATTTTTATTAAATAAAGTTTCATTACTTACAAATAATATAAGTCCTAATAGTCCTCCTAAAATAACGGCAACAACTAAAGATATGCCTACCATTAAAGCTGTTTCTTGTAATGCTTGTACTATTTTATCCTGTATTTCAATTAATGAATTAAGCACTATAAATCACCTCCAAATCTTCTGTTCTTTCTTCTAAATAGTTGATGGCTTCTTTGGTAAAAGCTTCTTTAGGATGTGTAAACAAATCATAAGTGTTCCCAATTTCAACCAGCTTCCCATGATTCATTACCGCTACTTGGTCACATACCTCTTTAACTACATCTAATTCATGAGTAATCATAATAATGGTAATGCCTAGCTTAGTATTGATTTCTTTGAGTAGACTTAAAACAGACTCTGTTGTAGCTAAGTCCAGTGCTGATGTAGGTTCGTCGCAAAGTAGGACGTTTTGCTTTCTGCCAAATTGAAGTGTTGAAAAATCATACCAATGTTTTTTCTTAACGCAGATAATTGCTTTCCTGAATAATTTGCTACATTATTTCCTTCTATCAGTACTTCTCCACTAGATAAAGGCTGCAATAAATTAATGGTACGAAGCAAGGTACTTTTGCCTGCTCCACTTGAACCTACAATTCCAAAGATTTCACCTTTATTAATTTTAAATGATACATCTTGAACTGCATTTATGACATTGCCTTTTTGCTCAAATGATATATTGACATTTTTAAATTCTACCATTTATTCTTCCCTTCCTTCTTTTTATGCTTCTCACCATTTGTTACTTACTTTCTAAAAGCTTATCTAAGTCTATATATTCTCTTTTGGAAACTTATAAGGCTTACTCGCTTTTCCTATTTATATAGTCTCAATGCCTATCAACATTCTAATATCCAGAAGGTCTTGAAAATGAAACATACTGCTTATTTTCATCTTCAATAACTGATTTAAAGGCATCTGATTTCACGATTTCTACAATACTTTTAGCAAAGTCACTTTCTTTATCTTCTGTTCTAACTGCTATAACATTGAAATAACCTTTAGCAATTTCTTCATTATATAAAGCATCTGATAAGTTTAGTCCTCCACTTAATGCATAGTTTCCATTGATAATGGCTGCATCTACACTATCTAATATACTCGTCATTACTTCTGCATTAACCTCTTTAAAAGTAAGCTCCTTAGGATTTTCAATGATGTTTTCTGGTGTAACAGTTGCTGCATCTGTATTTGGCTCTAATTTAATTACACCTGTTTGAGCTAATACTCTTAATGATCTTGCTAGATTAGTATCATCATTCGGAATTGCTATTTGCCCTCCTTGTGGCAGATTTTGAATGCTATCAGTTGTCGTTGAAAAGATTGCCATTCCCGCTGTTGGGATTTCTGAAATATATGTCAAATCTAACCCGTGTTGCTCACTAAATTTCTTTAAGTAAGTAGAGTGTTGAAACATATTGACGTCAATTTCTTTATCTGCTAGTGCATTATTAGGTTGAACATAATCTGAGAACTCTGTAAGTTCTACTTTATAACCTTTTTCTTCTAATGAAGGTTTTATGGCTTCTGTAATAAGATAAAACTATCATCCCAATACTAAATACTTATTACGCTAAAAAGGTTCATGTCAGTTTCTATAAGACATGAACCTTGTATTTTTTTAATTCTTCTATATACTTTCCTGCTATACGTGTCAGCGGAAACTTCTTGTTCTTCACATATCCAATACGCATTTTCTCGTTTGTCTCAAGTGGAATGGCACAATATTCACTGCCATTAAGTTCTTCACAAATAATGCCTGAACACAATGTATAGCCATTCATTCCTATCATTAGATTAAGAAGCGTTGCCCTATCATAGGCTTTAATGATTTTCTTATAATCATAGGTGCTAAACACTTCTTCTGCAAAATAAAATGAGTTGTTTTCTCCTTGTTCAAAACAAAAACATGGATAGTCTGCTAAATCTTCAAATGAGATACTTTCCTCATTTGCAAGAGGATGATTTTTCCATAGATAAATATAGATGCCACATTCAAATAACTCAATAAAGCTAAGGTCTTTTTCACGCAAAATCTTGCCAATAATCTTCTCATTAAAGTCATTAATGTAAATAACACCTATCTCACTTTTTTGACTAGCAACATTTTCGATTACTTCATAGGTCTTTGTTTCATAAACAGTAAACTCATAATCCTCCATATCATACTGCTTAGCTAGTTTCATAAAAGCTTCTACTGCAAAAGTATAGTGTTGCATGGATACACTAAATTTCTCTTTAACCTCCAGCTCTAGCTCTTTTACCGCACTAGATAAGCTTGGTTGTGTTATAAAAAGTGCCCCAGCTGCCTTATGAATGGATTTCTGCTCTGCAATGGTGATAACATATCTTAATTGTTGTAATGTGATATGGCATCCCTCCTTTAGTGATTAGTCTAGCTGCCAGTGATGACGTATTTGCTCCCATTTCTTATCTCTTTGCGTAGTAATATACTCTATGTCTGACTCTGTAAGATGTTTAAACCGTCCTTGCTTTTTTAAATACTCTTTTGGCTCTATAAAGACTTTTGGATTTTTATTTAAGTGGAAAGTCCCATCGTAATACTCAGCTAAATACCAAAGTCCTGAGTCTACCATAGCTTTTGCAGCTTCTATTGTTTCATCTGTTCCTATTCCCCATCCTGTTGGACATGGTGCTATGACATGGATATAAGAAGGTCCATCTACCATAGAGGCTCTTTTAACCTTTTGCATAAAATCTTCAATATAGCCAATGCTTGCAGTTGCTGCATAAGGAATATCATGAGCTGCTACAATCTCAAACATGTTTTTCTTGTTTTTAACGTTTCCTCTAATATTTTCACCTGCTGGTGTTGTTGTAGTCTTTGCCCCAAATGGGGTAAGCCCACTTTTTTGAATCCCTGTATTCATATAGGCTTCATTATCATAGCATATGTAAATTACTTTATCGTTTCGATCAATCACACCAGATAAAGCTTGAATACCAATATCTGCTGTTCCTCCATCACCAGCCATTCCCAAAATATGATAGTCCTTTAGCCCCATAGCTTTTGCGCCTGCTGCCATACCTGTTAAGATAGAACCTGTCCCTGCAAAGGTAGAGATGATGGCATTATTGGCAAAGCATAGCTGTGGAAAGTTAAAACCAACTGCTGACATACAACCTGCAGGTAGGGCAATAAAAGTTTTCTCCCCTAAAACTTTAAGTGCCATACGTATAGCTAAACTTCCACCACATCCAGCACAAGCCTTATGCCCGTAAAAGTATTCATCCTCGCTTATATTTTTAGCATTTAATTTTTCTTTATCTAACATCATCTTCCACCCCCAATCCAATCCATTTTACATATTGTGCTTTTTCTTCATTATTATGATGTATTAATGTTTCAAAGCATGAGAAAATATCTTCTCTAGAAATATCTTTGCCACCTAATCCGCCAATAAAATTATAAGAAGGTTTTACAATGCCTCCCTTAACAAGAGCAGCATTTACATTGGTATAAACCGTACCTTGATAGCCAAAGGAAATATCTTTTTCAATAGTTCCTATTACCTTAGCTCCTTTAACTGCTTCCACAATGTCTTCTTCTGGGAAAGGTCTAAGAAAACGCACTTTAAGCACACCTGCTTTTATATTTTGATTTCTAAGCTCATCCACTACTTCACGAACAAGTCCAGAGATACTTCCTACAGTTAGTAAAATATACTCTGCATCTTCTACTTGATGACCTGAAGTTAATCCGCCATGACTTCTTCCAAAAATTTCACTAAAGCGCTTGTCTGCTTCTTTTACTACTTCTCCTACATTAAGCATGGCCTTATGATGGCGTAAGTGAAATGCCATATTATCAGCTGGTCCTACTGAAAATGCCATATTAACTGGCTTTTCAAGTGACATTTTATTGTCTGTTTGATAGCTTGGCAAGAAAGCATCTGCCTGTTCACTCGTTGGAATTTCTACAGCTTCATAGGTATGAGTTAAAACAAATCCATCTAAGTTCACCATAACAGGTACACTTACTTTTTCATGTTCCGCAATATAATAGCTTTGTAATGCCATATCTAAACTTTCCTGGGCATCTTCTACGTAAATCTGAATCCATCCACTATCTAACTGTGATAAAGAGTCCCTCTGATCACCATAGATATTCCAAGGCAGGGCAGTTGCTCTATTGGCATTCATCATGACTATAGGGAAACGTCCTCCAGCTGCATAAGGTAAACATTCCGCCATATACAAAAGCCCTTGTGAAGAAGTCGCTGTAAAGGTTCTAGCCCCCATACTACTTGCACCAATGGCACAAGATAAAGCAGAATGCTCAGATTCTACATGGATAAATTCACTGCTTAGACTGCCGTCCTCCAACATTTCTGCTAAACGTTCCACTACAATAGTTTGTGGAGTAATCGGATAAGCTGAAATTACTTGTGGTCTTGCTAAACGTACACCTTCTGCAAACGCATCATTTCCAGATATAAATTTTTTACTCATTCGATTCCACCTCCATTGTAATTGCTTTTAACTTACAAATTCTTGAACAAATCCCGCAACCCTTGCAAAAATCATAGTCTATAACTACTTTTTCTATGCCTATCTTGTTAATTTTTTCTACTTCTTCAGCTTTTACTTCTTGGGCTATTGTTTGACTAGCTTTCCTTATTACCCCATCTGGGCAGTATAAGTAGCATTGTAAACATCCCACACATTTGTCATGATCAATAACAGGTTTCTTATTTCTCCAACCTGCATTTTTTGTCACTAAGTGTCCTGCCTGATAACAAGTTGCTTCTGGATACTCAGATAGTTTTTGAGGTACTTTATAATCTTGTAATTTGGGTCTAATCATAATGCGCCTCCTTTTGCTAGCTCTATAGCTACGCGCTCTATCACTTCTTTATTTTTATCAGCAATCTTCTTTGGTAAATAGAGCTCTAGAACAGATTCTATTTCTTCTAAGCTAACTGTTTTTGAGATAACAGCAAAAGCTGCAAGAAGCGCTGTATTAGTCACTGGTCTTTTTAATATTTCTTCCGCAATTTGATTGGCATTAAAAGCAATTACTTGTGGAGTTTCATATTGCTCTGGATTCTGACTGTTAATAATAATCTTTCCGTTTTTTTTCAAATCGCCACTTAAAGTTTCATTATATAAAGTTTCATCTAAGAAAAGTATATAATCACATTTTTTTACCACACTACGATCTGTGATGGGTTTATCATCTATCTTCGTAAATGCTTGAATAGGTGCTCCTCTACGCTCAGGTCCAAAAGAAGGGAAAGCTAACGCATACTTTCCCTCTAATGTTGCAGCAGCACCTAAAAGTTTTGAAGCTGTGAATGCACCTTGACCTCCACGTCCATGCCATCTAATCTCTTTCACATTTTCATCTCCTTTTGTCTTGCTTTATCTATCCCATTTTTCTTTAAATATCTTAAATCTATCAGGTTTCTTTCATATTATGTTGGAGCTAACTTTTAGTCCCATTAAATATTGTATTCAAGTGTACGTTCATCAATTAAACGTTTTGCTTTATGTGTTGCTCTTGGAAGTTCTCCATCTTTTAAGATAGCTACTTCTGTTGGTTTTACACCTACACGAGCTTTTAATGCTACTGTGATTTCTTCTTGTAATTTTTCATTTGACTCATTATTATCATGTGATTTTTCTACCTCTACACGGTATTTTGTAGTAAAGCCTTTTTCATAAACACGAATCACATATTCACCAGTAATTCCTTTAATCCCTCGAATGACGTATTCTACATCACTTGGGAAAACATTAACCCCTGATACAATGAACATATCATCTTTACGTCCTACAACATTGATTCTTGTATGCGTACGCCCGCAGCTGCACTTTTCTCTATTTACATAGCCAATATCGCCTGAACGGAAACGAATCATTGGTCTTGCGTGTTTTCTAAGCGTAGTAAAGACTAATTCTCCCCTTTCACCATCTGGAACTGGCTTTCCAGTATGTAAATCTAAAACTTCAACAAGTACATGATCTTCTGCAAGATGAAGTCCATCATGTGCCTCACATTGAGCTGCACAAGCACCAAAAATATCTGAAATACCAAAGAAATCATAAACCTTTGCATCCCAAAGTTCTTCGATTGCTTGTCTTGTAGCATCAATAGAACCGCCAGGTTCACCTGCTACAATAATCTTCTTAATGGCTAAGTCTTTTGCTGGGTCAATGCCCCTTTTCTTAGCCGTTTCTCCTAAATACCAAGCATAAGAAGGTGTCGTCCAAATCATGGTTGGTTGATAAGTTTGTAAAATGAATAATAAACGATCTGAAGGAATTGTCCCAGCCCAGATACATAACGCTCCAAGGTTTTGTGCACCAATAACATCCGGTCCACCAACAAAGAGTGAAAAATTAAGTGCATGCACATAACGGTCCGTTTTTCTCATACCTGCTTGATAGAATAATCGACTTTCTACCTCTTGGAATTCATCAAAATCCTTTTTTGTAAACGGACTCATCGTAGGAACACCTGTTGAACCACTTGATGTTGAAATAAATACCACATCTTCTTCTGGTACAGCAGCTAATTCTCCTAAAAAGCTTCCTACATCTTGTGTTTCTCTTTCAGTTTGTTTATCTACAAATGGAAAACGTTCTAAATCAGATAGACTTTGAATGTCGGAAGGTTTAACCCCAGCTGCATCAAATGATCTTTTATAGTATGGTGAATTTTCATAAGCAAAAGCTACGATCTCTTTTAATTCCTCTAATTGTAATGCTTCTAATTCTTTTCTTGGTAGTGTTTCTAATTTTTCATCCCAATATTTTGACTCTATATTTGCCATTATTCATCTTCCTTTCTATGATAACCGATCTATTTTCTTCTTCAGATTTAACTTGGTTTCATTATATAGATTTCTAAGGAAAGGTGTTAATTCATTATTTTTGTAGCCTATTATAGATTTTCCTTATCGCAAAAGTAACGCTGCAAAAAAAATACTTTCTCTAAAAATAACGGAACTCATAAACTGAATTCTTTCTTAGAGAAAGTATTTTTACTTTTTATAGTTATTATAACTCAGTAATCTTACTCGAAAACTAAAGCTTCTTTTATGCTATAGCCAGCTGCACGCTTAGCAGACTTCTTACTTGCTCTATAACCTACAATAATTGTTAATACAAGCCATACTAATTAACTGTTTAATGTATTCTACTGTAGGAGGAATAAGCTGAATATCTATTGTTTCAGCTGTATCTCTTGGAGTATGCGTATCGGCTAATCCTCCTTCATATAAGTTAGAACAAATAACTGCAATTGTTGGAACCCCCATAAAAGCAAAGGATGAATGATCTCCAGCATACCATGGTTCTCCTTCTACCACCTCAGATACGTCTTTCATCATAGATACTGCTGATTCTTTGAAATGATCACAGTTATAAAAAGAAACTGCATTCTTTCCATCTTTATGACAAGGCGAATCTAGATTGACTACAAACTCTGGGAAACTATTCTCTTTCTTTATCTCATCTAAGTAACAAAGTTCACCACTTGCTTCGTAATACTCTTCTCCATTAAATGGAACAATCTGAACTGTATATTCCTCATCCTTAAGCTTCTTAGCAAGTTCCATAAGCATTAATACACCTACTCCATTATCTAATGCACCTGGTGTATTATATTTCGTATCCATGTGAGCACAGCAAAGTATTTTCTTACTACTTTCTTTTCCTTTCTTAGTTGCAATGACCTGCTTACTTTCAGCCATTTTTGTCTTTGAATCAATGACTAGCGTAATCTTATCTTCTCCATCACCAATAAGCTTATTAATTTGCTCAAATCTGGCTTCATCTATATAAGCTGAAGGAATTAAGAAATTCCCATCATCAAAAAGTGGAAATGGATTCATTCCTGATAGGAAATCTTGTTTTGTCACTGCAATAATAGCAGCTGGCGCTTTTTCCTCAAATAAAGTTATGAGTTCTTTATGTTCATCTGGATAATAAAAAGGATAGTCTTTAGGTTGCAAGGCTTCTTTTGTTATCTCATCTGAAACAACAAGAACCTTATTCTTAACCTCTGCCACCTTTAATTCTTCTATATTACTTGCAAATACTAGCTGAGTGGAAATACTTATACCCTCTGAATAAGGACTAGGTTCAATTTCTATACTCTTTCCTGATACTTCAATTTTAGAAGGTCCTTTTTCCCATACTTTGCATTCAAAGGGAAGCGCTTTTACTTCATAACCTAATGCTTGCAATTGCTTTCCTAAAAAATCACTTACAACATTATTTTCTTTTGTCCCTACTGGTCTTTCTGTTTGAAGTTTACTCCATATCTTTTCCATTGTACGTACCTCCCAATAGCTTTTTGTTTTTAATTTCTTTTGATAAATCAATTATAGGCTTTGTAAACTTCTATTTCTTGACCTAAATTGCTGTTTAGCTTCTTCATCTTTTTGATGTGGACAATAGGTTACTAACATTGTATAAAAATCTTTATAAGACATGATTTCTGTTGTATGACAAGCTAATATACTCTTATGTATCAGCAAGTGTATTTATCATAAATTTCATATAAAATCTCCCCCTATAAATATATAAACACTAAATAAGACTAGAGTACAACTCATCAAATCGATTTATTGTACTCTAGCCCTTTTGTTTGACTGTAACTTATTTATTTTTGAGATGAATTTATAGGTTAACTCCTATAATGCTTTTTTAATAGCAGCCATAAGTTCTTCATAGGTTTCAAATGCTGGAAGCTCTGGATTATCAGCTTTAATTTGGTCGGTACTCTTAAACAAGAAACCAGCTTTACTTGCTTTAATCATACCAAGGTCATTATAACTATCTCCACTTGCGATGGTTTCAAAGCCAATAGATTGTAAGGCTTTAACTGTTGTGAGTTTTGAGTTTTTAATACGCATTTTAAAGCCTGTAATCTCTCCATTTTCTGCTACTTCAAGAGAGTTGCAGAAAATAGTAGGCCAGCCTAATTTTTTCATAAGTGGTGTAGCAAATTGTGTAAAGGTATCACTAATGATAATGACTTGTGTCATGGAGCGAAGTTCATCTAAGAATTCTTTAGCACCTGGCATTGGATCAATTTTTGCAATCGTATCTTGAATTTCTTTAAGTCCTAAACCGTGCTCTTTTAAAATACCAATACGCCATTTCATCAGTTTATCATAATCTGGCTCATCTCTTGTCGTTCGCTTTAACTCAGGAATACCACTTGCCTCAGCAAATGCAATCCAGATTTCTGGTACTAATACACCCTCTAAATCTAAACATACTATATTCATTAATTATTCCCCTTTTGCCATTTTATTGTTTACAATATATTATAAAATTTTATCATTCTTTGTATCATAACTCAACTATAACTCCTTATTTCTATTACTGAATAAAAGGATTATAAAACCTACTTCCATTCATATATGTAAATCCTAATGAAACAACAAAAAAGATTACCGCTATTCCAATAGCTATATAATCTGCTTTTTTAAAGCTTTTTTCACTATACCATGTTCTTTTCTTCTTTTCTCCAAATGCTCTTAGTTCCATGGCACAACTAATGGTTTCAATACGCTCCATGCTTGTGAAAATAAGTGGCACTAAAATACTACTTATATTCTTAATTCGTTTGCTAAGTTTCTCTTTCTTAGATAAATCTACTCCTCTTGCTTGTTGCGCGAATGCTATATCGTGATAATCTCTTTGTACATCTGGAATATATCTAAGTGCAATGGCTACTGCATATGCAATTTTGTAGCTTACTCCAATCTTACTTAATGACGCAGCAAACTCACTAGGATTAGTAGCCACCATAAATAAAATAGCAATTGGAATAACCGCAAAATATTTTAAACTAATATTTAGATGATAAAATAGTTGTTCTTTGGTTACTACATAGCGATTCGTAATTTGAAATAATACCGTTTTTGTTCCATAAATCTCTACTCCTTGAAGTGGTGAGAAAAGAAAAATAGCCACATTATTAAGCACTAAAAAAGCAAGAATAAAATAAAAAACAAATGCAATGTCTTTAAACTTCACCTTGGACAGTTTAAAAACAATCATGCTAAATATTAACATAGCCGTCAAAATACGTGTATCATAACTTAACATAACGGTCATTGTACATAAAAGTAAACAAATAAGTTTTGAAGCGCCTGTTAATCGATGAATGGGTGAATCTAAATCAATATATCCTAAGATTGTTTGCGGCATCTTTCTCTCTCCCTTCTGTCAAAGCTAATAAAATTATGAACAAAGCCTTTTGGATCATCAAGCTCCATTTTTACAGCTAATTCATAAAGTGAAGTTTCTCTGAGCTGTGCTACACTAATGATACTTTCATTAGTTAATACCTCAGCCCCTGTGGTATCAGCTACTTTCTTTCCATCTGCTAAAACAATAGCCCTGTCTGTATACTCCAGCATTAGATGCATATCATGAGTAATCATAATAATCGTCATTCCCTGCTCATTAAGTGTTTTTAGGAATTCCATAATTTCTGTATAATGCTTAAAATCCTGTCCTGCTGTAGGTTCATCAAGAATCATTACCTCAGGATTTAATACTAATATAGAAGCAATCGTCACCCTTTTTTTCTGACCAAAGCTTAATGCAGAAACTGGCCAGTTTCTAAAAGGAAATAAGCCACAAATTTCAAGTGCCTTATGCACTCTTTCTCTAATTTCTTCTTCCAAAACACCTCTGATTCTAAGTCCAAAAGCCACTTCATCAAATATCATAGTCTTTGATATCATTTGATTTGGATTTTGCATCACCATTCCAATCTTATATGCTCTCTCCTTAATCGTATCATCTATCATATCCTTGCCTGCAAATAAAATCCTACCTTTATTAGGTTTATAAAAACCACAAATTAGCTTAGATAGTGTGGACTTTCCAGCTCCATTTTTTCCAATAATACTAACCATTTCGCCTTTTTGAATATTAAAGCTTAGATTTTCCAGTATAAGATTACCTTTTGTATACCCAAAACTTACGTCCTCAAACGCAAGTACAGTTTCTTTTGAGACTTCTTTCTGATCGGGCTTAATGCTCTTTGCCCAGAGTGTTAACTGTTCTTTATAAGAATTAATTAGTTTTTGATTAATATGTTCTGGATTAAGGGATTTATCTATTTTACAACCTGCATATTTAAGTGCCGTAATATAAAGTGGTTCTCTAATTCCATTTTCTGAAAGTAAGTTACTCTCCAATAACTCAGCAGGTGTCAAATCAGCTATAATACGTCCTTCACTCACCATAATGATACGATCTACATCTCTATGTAATACATCTTCTAATCTGTGTTCAACAATAATAATCGTTTTATGTGTATCTTTCTTTAATTCATCAATAAGTTCAATAGCTGTCTTTCCTGTAGCTGGATCTAAACTTGCTAGGGGTTCATCGAAAAGCAAAATATCTACATTATTAACTATCACTCCACCTAATGTTACTCTTTGCTTTTGACCCCCTGATAAATACTGAGGTGCTTTACTTAAATGTTTCTCAATTCCTACAAGCTTAGAAACCTTTTCTACTCTTGCCTTCATTTCTTCTTGGCTGACACAATCATTCTCTAATTTAAAAGCAATATCTTCAGCTACTGTTAAACCTATAAACTGTCCATCTGGATCTTGTAGCACTGTGCCTACTTTATTAGAAAGCTCAAAAATGCTTACGTCTTTTGTTTCCTTTCCACATACCTTTACACTTCCCTTTATTTCTCCCTGATAGTAAAAAGGAACCATCCCATTAATACAATTAGAAAGTGTACTTTTTCCTGAACCTGAAGCACCTACTATAAGTACCTTTTCTCCTTCATAAATGGTTAGATTGATGTCATGCAAAGTTGGCTCAGCCTGAGCATTGTATTGAAAGCTAAAATTTTTAAATTCTATGATCGGCTTCTTCATAAATGATCCTTTCCTGCCTTAATCTACTTAATGTCACATACATTGTGGCTCATTTCAATGATAAAAAAACTGCTGCACCTTTATGTAGGTGCAACAGTTTTTTTAATTTGAACTACTCTTGTTTTAAGCTGCCCTTTTGGGTTCGTGTTTTTGCATATGCTGCAATTAACGCTGTTCCAATAATTCCTACTGTTACAATATTTGCTACACCTGCAACAATGCCTTGCACAAATACTTTATTTGCTGGTTCTGCATAAATTACTACATCTAAACCTGGTGCTACAATTCCCCATGCGACTACATTAGCAATTACTTGATAAATATTAAATGTAATGATTTCTTTCTTACCAAATTGACCTTCGTTAACATTTACTTTTTTCCAAGCAAGACCAATAAGTCCACCTACGAAAGCAGATGCAATAATCCAACTAAAACATGGTGAACCATAACAGATTACATCTTTTAATGTGTGCCCAATAAATCCTATACAAGCACCAGCAACTGGTCCATATACAATAGACATTAATGCAAGAAATGCATACACTGTCTGAATTTCTGTATTTGGAATACCTGTAGGAATTGCAGCAAAACGCCCTAAAATAATAAAGACTGCTGCACCAATACCAATTGCAACGATTGTCTTAATAGAAAAAATCTTCTTTTCCATCTTTTAACCCCCCTAATATATCATTCCTATTAAACATCCCTTATCTATATTCATAATATATTTGCGTAGGTCTATTGTCAATATTGTGCACATTAATACACCAGCTCAGTCGTTGTCCACTTCTCTTTTCTATAACTATATACAAAGTAGATGATTTCTGCTATTGCTGTGATCATCCATGAAAATACATATAACAGATATAATGATTCAATCGTTCTAAAGTAAGCAAACACCGTATAAATCCACATAACCCTAAATACGCAAGACCCCATAATGACAATGATTGTAGGTATAAACGTTTTTCCAAGTCCTCTAGAGGCTGCAATCGTACAATCCATAAATGCTGATACACTATAAGATAATGCCATAATTGATAAACGCTTAATCCCTGCTTCTACTACTTCAAGATCATTTGTAAAAAGTCCTAAAAAGGCATATCTAAAAACATAAAGACTTACGCCCAATACTAAGCCTATTAAAAATGAGTAAATGGTACAAATGAAGTAGCTTTTTAATACTCTGTCTCTTTTCTTTGCCCCTAAATTTTGTCCCATAAAACTTGTACATGCCGTATAAAAAGCTGCCATCATATCATATACTAGTGAGTCTGCATTAGTAGCAGCTGAATTTCCTTCTACCACAATATGATTAAATGAATTAACACTTGTTTGAACAAATAGATTAGCTATTGCAAAAATAGCATATTGAAAAGCAGATGGAATCCCTATTTTTAAAATATTCTTCATCTTATCAGGCGTTATTTTTAGTTCTTTCAGCTCCACTTTATAGCTTTCTTTTGCACAAATTAGTGCTCTCATAATCATAAAAGCTGAACTACATTGAGCAATAACCGTTGCCAATGCTACACCCACTACTCCTAGTTTACACACAATCACAAAGAATAAATTTAAAATAATATTAATGATACCAGCAATTATTAAATAATATAGTGGGCGCTTTGTATCTCCCGCTGCACTAAGTACTGCATTTCCAAAATTATAAATTCCCATCGCTGGCATTCCAATCAAATAGATCTTTAGGTAAATAACCGCTCCTTCAATAAGTTCATCTTTTGTATTCATAAAGCTCAAAACATCATATGCAAAAATAATCCCCAGTACCATAATGATAATGCCTGCACTTGTACAAATAATAGCTGCTGTATGTACTGTTTCTTTTATGTTTTTGACATCCTTTGAACCAATATAGCGTGCAGTAAGTGTATTTACTGCGCTGCTAAATCCAAGCAATAAGCCTATAAATAACGTAACTAATATACTTGTTGAGCCTACTGAACCTAACGCAATTGAACCTGCAAACTTTCCAACTACCGCAACATCAGCCATGTTAAAAACAACTTGTAAAATATTAGAAAACATTAGTGGTATACTAAATACTAATATTTTCTTCCATAACGAACCTGTACTAAAATCCATTTCATAATCTTTCATTTCTACTTTTCCTTCTATATTAATACTTGCTATATCTAGCGAAGTTTATTATATCACTTTTATAGGTTGTGTCCATTTAAATTAATGCTGAGATCATTTATTTACGTTAAAAAAAGAATTGTTATATCAATTGAATCCAATCAATACAACAATTCTTTTTAATCGGAGTAGTTTTTTGCTAATAATATAGTGTCAATCTATGTTGTTATAAACTTGTTGCTGCATAGAAGCCATCTCTTACTGCTTCACCAATTTTGCCAAGTTTATTACTGTCACCTACTACTCTAGTTTTTGTATGATACTTAGCTTTTACAGCTTCTACTGTTGTAAGGTCTGCTTTCATACCAAATGCAGATATAATGGTATCAGCTTTTAGTACTTCCTTCGTTCCATCTTCTTTTTCTACAGTGAGTCCTTCATTGTCAATAGATACAACTTTAGTACTTGTCATAAGTTGTACATTATTGGCTGCAAGTGCATTGAAGAGTGAAATTTTGTTAACAAAGAATACGTCTTTTCCGCATTCTGAAAGCATTTCTACGATGGTTACTTTTTTACCCATTTCAGAAGCGATTTCTAGTGCACCATCACAACCAGAAGCACCACCACCACATACTACAATGTTGTCACCTTTAATAAGTGATGGGTCTCTATGTGCTGCAAGCATGGTTACTACGTTGCTTCCATCAATTCCTGGGATAGGAGGTGTAACTGGTTTTGCACCACATCCGATGATAATATTGTCACACTCAGCAAGAATTGGTTCATCTCCAGTTATTTCTGTGTTGAGTTTTACATCTACACCTAATTTATCAAGTTGTACGGTATACCATTTAGTAAGTTTTTTGATATTTTGTTTAAACTTAGCTGTACAGATGTCTCCCATGACACCACCTAAATGGTCAGCTTTTTCAAATAAGGTGACTTTGTGACCTTCCATTGCAGCTACACGAGCAGCTTCCATTCCACCTGGGCCACCGCCAATTACTACAACATGCTTTGGCTTGTCTGTTTTCTTAATTTCAAATCTAACTTCTTCCATTGCCTGAACATTAACTGCACAGCTGAGTTTCGTATGTTTATCCCAGATTCTTCCGATACAGTATTCATTACATCTTAAGCATGGTCTAACATCTTCTGGTCTACCTTCTAGTAATTTATTAGGAAGTTCTGGGTCTGCAATAAGTCCACGTCCAATCGTAATGATATCCGCATTTCCTGATTCAATGAGTGCTAGTGCTGTATCTGGATTATGTGTTCCTGCATTAATAAGTGGTACACTTACTGTTTTTCTTGCTTCTTCACATACATAAGACATGCATGATTCCCCAAGATAAGATGGTGGGAAGATATAATCTAATGTTTCATAGCAGCCTGCATCAATATCAAATGCATCCACACCTGCTTTTTCTAATTCTTTAAGAAGCTTCATACTATCTTCTAAGGTACGTCCACCTTCAAATCTATGATCAAGTGAAATACGGAAGATAACAGGCATTGAATCTCCTACAACACTCTTAATTGCCTGAATAATTTCTTTAGGGAATCTCGCACAATTTTCTGGAGAGCCACCATATTCATCCGTTCTCTTGTTCCATACTGGAGACATGAATTGGTCAATTAAATAACCCGCATGGGCATGAATTTCAATGGCATCATATCCTGCGTCTCTTGCAACACCTGCAGCAAATTTAAAGCTTTCCATCATTGTAGCAATTTCTTCTTTTGTAAGTGCATGACAACGCATATTTGGATCAAATACAGATGGTGTATCAGATGAAGAAATTGGAGGATTTCCTAAAGTATCTGGAAAAGCATTTCTTCCTGTACCTGGGCTAATTTGGCAAACGATTTTTGCACCATATCTATGTACACCATCACAAACACTTGTTAATGATGGAAGCACAGTATAAGTATCTAGATAGCCTTCCATAGAACCTTGTGCAAGGACTTCATTAAGCATTTGACACCCCATGAAAATAAGACCTGTACCACCTTTAGCACGTTCAATAAAGTAGTCGATTTCTTGAGCATCTTTACGTCCATTTGTAAAAGCTGAATTGGTTCCCATTGGTGAAAGCCCAATTCTATTTTTAACTTCCATTTTTCCTATTTTAAAAGGTGTAAATAATTTCTCATAACCCATTTCTTATTACCTCCTATACATTGCATCTCTTTAATCTATTGTATCTATATCTATATATGTAATCCTTCTCTTAACCTTAGTCCATAAATACAATAGGCTTGATTAAATCTGGATGAGCTGACTTATTATCCATTAAGTCATAAGCATCTTGGATATGTTCAAAACCATGATAACGATGAGTAATCAATTTTGTTGGATCAAGTCTTCCTGCAAGCATTAAATCAAAGAGTCTTTCGAGTCTTCTTCTACCACCTGGGCAAAGACCACCAGTAATCACTTTATGATCACAGAAACCTGCTGTTGCTGCATATGGAATCATGTTATCAAAAGTTTGTGCATTAATATTACTTACATGACCATATGGCTTAACCATACTAATACATCTTGTAAATGAATCTGCACCGCCACCAGCAGAAATAACCGCATCTGGACGTTTGCCTCCAAGAAGTTCTATAACTTGTTCATCAATTGGACCATCATTATAGTTTAATACATCTGTTGCACCATATTCTTTAGCCAACTCTAAAGTATTCTTACGATTACCAATAGCAATCAGTCTTCCTGCGCCTCTTAATGCTGCACCTGCTACTGACATAAGTCCTACTGGTCCAACACCACATACAACAACTGTATCTCCAAATTTAATGTCCGCAAGTTCTACACCATGGAACCCTGTTGTACACATATCTGCTGCCATAACTGCATGTTCATAAGTTAATCCTTTTGGTATTGGGCAGGCATTCGCATCTACTTGACGAATTCTAAAGTATTCTGCAAATGTACCATTTTCAACTGTACACCAATTCATGCCACCAAATAAGCCGCCACTATGTTGAGGAAGACTATCTTGAACTTCTGGAGCAAGATAGTTAGGTGTAACACATCCTACTGCTACAATGTCACCAGGTTTAAATAATTTTACTTCTGAACCAACTTCTACAATACGAGCTGCTACTTCGTGCCCAAGTACAAGCCCTGCTGGAAGTCCTGCATGAACTTGATGGGGATCTGATGTACATGCAGCAAGGGCTACTGGCTCTGCAAGGGCATCCAGCACACCAATTTGTGGAATATCTGCTTCAACTGGTCCAAATTCTTTAAAAGGAACAACAACACCAAAACCTTTCATCTTACCTACCATACTATCATTCTCCTCTCGTCCATTAACTTATTTTTATTTTTTATGTCGATATTTAAATATTGTTGTTAATTCATATTATTATTTTATATTTATCTGGCACTAATTACATTAGATACTTGCTAAAAGATAAAGGGTTATTTTTTTGCATTTGCACAATTATTTAGTCAAATCATTCATATTTATAGTATTTTAGTACATACCATTACTTGTTATAATAGATATGTTAGAATATATTCCATACAAAAAGTACATATAGACTATTTGTTATAGTATATATGTACTGCCAGCTTACTTTTTATTTTCAAAACGATATTAATTCATTAAAAATGAGGTGTCCAAGTAATATGTTAAATCAAATTGACTTTTTAACCTTATATCAAAAAATATTTAATATCATTCCTCAAGGTAGCTTTCAATTATTAATGAATACAGTTTATGAATTCCTTGACGTTCCCATCCTTGCTGTGGATGTTACCTATAGAGTATTAGGTATTGCTCCAAATGCAAAAACAGGGGATGCTAATTGGGACTATCTTTTGGAGCATCATGCTTTTGATACAGAGCGTACAATCCAGCTCTATAAAGATGGTGTGATGCAATCTGCTAATGATAGAATCACTCCCTACCTTATTAATTGGGGAGGTTATAATGCACATTTTCCTAAAATCCAAGGTGTTATCCGTGTGAATAATATTCTTGAAGGTTATGTAACCATGCTATTTACATCAGATGATATTCCAGAAGACTACCTAAAAGCAATGGAAATTATTGAACGTGCCTGTGAAATCATGTTTAAAGGAACTGACTCTGCAAGTAGTATGGCGCTGGCTCATCAAAAAGCCTTCGCAAGTGAACTCTTTAATAATCGTATCCAAACGAAGAAACAGCTTGATACATGGATAAGGAACACAGCTACTCAGCCTAAACCCCCTTTCCGTGTGGTAGCCATCAGTACTCATGATACTTCAGAAAAAACTACACTATCTTATATTCAAAAAACATTGGGACAAACTTTTCCTTATCAACTTGCTATCATCCAGCATAATGTTCTCTTTATATTACAATATAATATTAACATCTTGATAGAAGATAAAAATACTGAAAAAGCAACCTATGAACTATTTAAAAAATTTAATGCTTTTTGCGGTATTAGTAATACCTTTAATGATCTTTTACACATTAGTGATTATCAAATACAAGCCCAAGATGCCATGACGCTTGGCAAAAAAACATGTAGTAAATATCATGTTTATTTTTATGAAGACTTCTATTTGCCAGCCATTTTGGCACCACGAATAGAGCAAATGCCTAGGGCAAATTATATTTCGCCTATTATTACTGCGGTTCGTCATTATGACCAAAAGCACTCCACTGATTTATTCTATACTTTAGATGTCTATATTAAAAACCTATGCAGCACAACTGAAACGGCAAACAAATTACATATTCATCGAAATTCTTTGCTCTATCGCATTAATAAAATAGAAGAAATCACCCATTCTTCCCTTAAAGAATACAATACCTTTATGCATTTACTGATTAGCTTTTATATGATGGAATATCAGAATATAGAAGATTAAACTCTTGTTACCCATCATAAAAAGCTTATTTATAGTAAGGCAAGTCCCCTTCTTGCTATAAATAAGCTTTTTCTTTGTTTTCTCTATTCATCCCTATTAAAAATCACTTGAACCACAGTTCCCTCCCCTAACTGTGAATCAATAACCAATTTTGCGTGGTGTTTCTTGGCAATTTGGTCACATAACGCAAGCCCTAAGCCATTTCCACCTTCTTTTCTACTCCTTGATTTATCCACTCTATAAAAAGCTTCCTTAACATGCATAAGCTGCTCCTTGGTCATACCTTTTCCATTATCCTTAATTTCAATCACTTTTTTACCTTCATTTAAATAAGCGCTCATCACAATCGTTCCTTTAGAATGACTGGCTTTGATGGCATTATCTAGTAGATTCATGACTAGACTTTGAATTAAATCCTCATTTCCTTGTAAATCATCTATTTCTCTAGTATAAGAAAATTGAATTTGCTTATCTCTTAATTTGATACTCTCTGTTTGATGCACCTTTCTAAATAGCTGCTCTATATCTATTTTCTGCATACTGATTTCTTTTTCTTCTCTCATAACGGCAATATCTAACAGATTTTCGGATATATTTTTAAGCCGTCTACTTTCTAACAGGATATAATTTAAAAAGGTATATTTATCTTCTTCATTCACATGAGTATTAAGCATATATTCTGCATAGCCATAGATGGCTGTTAGCGGAGTTCCTAACTCATGTGCCATATCATCAATTAATCGTTGTTTTTCCTCTGCATATCCCTTTAGTGATTGCATTTGATTTTGAATCTTATCTGACATCGTGTTAAAGCTCTCTACTACTTCTGCAATCTCATTTCCACCTTTAATATCTAACTTTTCTTTATATTCTCCCTCTGCAATCTTCTTAGAGACACAAGATATTTTTTCTAAAGGTGCAAAAATATACTTTAATAATTCATACAAACAGATACTCAAAATAAAAGAGAAAACCATCCCCGCTATAAATAAGGCACAGTTCATTTTATACCAACCACTTACCATTTCGGTCACATCCGCATAATAAACTAAACGGTATGGCTGGTACACATCAAATAAACTTCCAACGATCTCTACATATCTCCTACCTTGTTGCTTAATCACCCTTAGTGTTGTGCTATTCTTATCTTTAGAAGCTGTTAAAGGATCTAACACTAGTTTCTTTCTGAGTTTTTGTATATGCACATCTACTGTTCTTGTTTCACCTATGTACTCATATCCCCATACAAGCTCTAAAAGCTTTTCCCGTGATAACGCTATATTTCTATTTTTAATGAGCACTTCCATAAGTTCAAATTCTTTAGGGGTACATTCTACGGGTTGATTTCTAAAAAACAATCTTTTGCTTTGATATTCAATTCTCATATCATCTATCACAAAAACGTCTTCCTCTTCATTCTTCTTAGTTCGCCTTAGCACAGCTTCCACTCTAGCTACTAACTCTAGCATTTCAAAAGGTTTTGTGAGGTAATCATCTGCTCCCATGAAAAGTCCTTTAATACGGTCATCTACACTTTTCTTAGCTGTTAGAAAAATAGTAGGGGTTCCGTTTACCTCTTGCAACACTTGAAACCCGTCTAACTTAGGCAGCATAATGTCTACACTATTAAATCAAACTTTTTGCTTTTGCTATTTCTACGGCTTTTTCTCCGTCTAAGGTGCTTTCACAATGATGCCCAACTAAGCTCAAGTTTCATCTAATCAGTTCATTAATGATTTCTTCATCTTCTACTACTAAAATTTCAGCCATCTATTTTACCTCCAACCCCAAGTACCTCTACTTGCCATCACTTCACTAAGATTATAAATTGTTATATTTACATTGTAATGACTTGCTTGAATCATCAACTCATTATCTCACACAGGATTTCAAATTTTAACAATTCACATTCTGTTTTTACAAATCTTTTACAACTTTATTATACAATTATAATGAGTTTATCTTATTATTTATCCAACGAAACAGATAACAAACCACTAAATACTTTACATATAAATGAGTTATCAGCTTCTATCATACTAATAAGGAGGAACTATCTATGTTCAAAAAATTATCTTTATCAAAGGCTGCTGAAATAGCTACGCAAGAAGTATTTAGATTTTATAACGTTAAATTAACCAATCAAAAAGTTGAATGCTGCTATCATCCTGCAACTGAAAAATCTGATGCTTCTTGGCTTATTAGCATCAAAATTAATGAGGATTATCTCTTTGACCCTATTATTATTAATCCCACTACAGGAGACCTAACTTCTATTTCATGTCTAGGCGGTCCTAGTATAAAGAAACTTTCTGCATCTGAAGATGAGGAGACCCTAAAAAACAGTCTAGCTTTAGCTAGAAAAGACCTCTCACCTGATGAAGCTTGTGCAAAAGTAAAAAGCATGCTCACTCAAAAAGACTTCCTCTCTGAACCAATTGAAACCATTAAATATTATAATTCCATGTCCCGTACTGTTTATTGTGTTGCACACCCTTACTCAAAAATCAACCATTACTTTAAGGTAGTAACTACTTCTAAGAAAACCTATACAATTATGACCAATCAAGATTTATCTTCTATTACTAGTTTTTCTCTATAGCTACCCAAAAGTAATTCACAAACTCTAACCATAAAGAAAGGAGTCATTCTATTAATGAATAGCTCCTTTCTTTACTTCCTATATTATTTTGCCCAAGTTTCTGGTTTATTTATCGCTTTTGCATTAGCCTAGCTATATGCACCGTTAGATAAGCAATTTCTTCATTAGTAACTGCTACTTGATATTTACCTCATACTCTTTCCATTGCTCGCAATAACCTCTTTATACCAATAGAAGCTGTCTTTTTTATAACGCTTTAATGTGCCATTTCCTAAATCATCTTGATCCACATAAATAAAGCCATAGCGTTTACTCATTTGGCTTGTAGAGGCACTTACTAAATCAATAGGTGCCCAACTTGTATAGCCCATCAGTTCAACTCCCGCATCTATCGCCTTCTCCATTTCAATAAAATGTGCTTTAAAGTAATCCATGCGATATGGATCATGAATGCTCCCATCTGCTTCTAAAACATCCTTAGCCCCAATTCCATTTTCAACGATAAATAGTGGTTTTTTATAGCGGTCATACAATTCAATTAATGAAATACGCAAGCCTACAGGATCTACTTGCCATCCCCATTCACTAGATGGAAGGTATGGATTCTTTACCCCTAAAACTGTGTTACCCGGTGTACGCTCTGCATTTGGATCAACGGACTCTGTTATACTCATATAGTAACTAAAAGATACAAAATCCACTGTTCCCTCTTTTAGGATTTGAAGCATCTACGAACATAAACATACTTGCAAGACCTGGTCCAACTGGTATAAAAGCTTTAATAGCTGTTAATCTAATAAATGCTCCACCAATACCACAACCAGAAAGCACACTCCATAATACGTGTTTATTTTGAATGGTTAAACCATAAAGAGCTGGTTCTGTAATTCCAAATAATGCTGAAATCCCAGCAGAAATAGCTGTTGCTCTTACTTTTTCATCTTTTGTACGAATAGCTGCTCCAAAACATGCACCACTTTCAGAAATATTGTGGGCTAATGATGCTGGAAGATATAAAGCATCATATCCAATTGTTCCGATTTGATTCACTTTTAATGTAAAACGTAATCTTGTTGAGCAATGTTCTAAATGTGAAACATTTTCTACTCCACCTATTTTATGAATAATAGACGCTGCGGTTCTTTTGTAATCCATACATATACCTTCTTTTGGTTAGATTTTCAAATCACAGTTCTATTTTTGGCCAAAATAATAGAATGTTTAAAACACAGATCCTGCCTGATAAACAAAAAAAGGACCGAACAAAAATGAATACACCTATCTTATAAATGCACTCAAATTTCATTCGATCCTGCCTGCTTGACCAGTAACATGTCTACTTGTTAATATCAGTATACATTTTTTTACATATTATTGCAATTATACAATTTACGCAATCATTCTATTACATATTTAGTCATTATATACTTATTTTGTTAATAAGTAATATTATTTTGCCCGACTTCTGTTATGTCGCTTTTGCTTGCGACTCAAAACACTAAATTAAGGGTACAATCCTAACGACTGTACCCTTAATTTATGTATTTCTATTGCGCATTAAAGCATTTTTTTATAAATTCACCAATTTCCTCCCAGGCTGCTTTTGATTCTGCAAATTGAGGAAATAATTGCTGGAAGCAATGGCTCATACCATAATAGCTTGTTAATTTTACATCCACTCCTGCTGCTTCGGCTTTTTTAGCAACGCTCACTGAATCATCATAAAGCACTTCATAAGTTCCAACTTGAATCAGTAAGCTTGGAAAACCTTTATAATCCCCATATAGTGGTGATAAATAAGGATCTTTCAAATCACTATCTGCTGCATAATCACTCTTTTGTATTTGAGCATAGATATCCTCATACCCACCTTCCCCTAGTAATAAATCATTCTTGAAATTAACGGTTCTTGATGGCGTTGTAAATTCTAAATCTGCCCATGGAGATATTGCAAGTACGCCTTTAGGAAGCGGCATGTTATGGTCTTTTAAATATAGTGTTAGAGCTAAAATCAATCCCCCACCTGCTGATTCTCCAGTTAATATAATATCTTCGCCCTTATATCCTTGTTCAATAAGCCATTTATAGGCAGATATGCAATCTTCTAACGCTGCAGGATGCTTGTCCGTTGGTCCAATACGATATTCTACATTATAAACCTCTGCTCCTACTGGTGCATAGTTTAAATATTTTAATGACACAGATCTAAGGGTATCATTTAAAGGCATTACATAACCGCCGCCATGTATATTTAAAATCACCTTGTTGTTCTTTTCGCCATTAGCAGAACTTATATGTTCAATCTCTGCTTCATCAACCTTAAACTTCTCTAGCTTTAACCCTTCTGGTGGTTGCCAGTTAGATGGCATTTTAACACCCATTGGTGTATTAAACTGCTTGAAAATAGCCTGCCACTTTGCTTTATCAATTGGAGTTACAGTTTCTTCACTACCTCTTACATTCATAAATGTTAATTCTTCCATTTTATTGCTCCTTATATAATATTTATATCCGCTTATATTGTCTATATTATCCTAATATTAACTCAATAATTATATCTATTTCAAGCACTATATGCAATACATGTAATATTCTAAATAAATCTCCTGTTAAAATTTTTTTGAATGCATATCTTCCCTGCTACCCAAATCCGAATGTGTAATGTGGGTTATCATAACACTTACTCTCGCATTGGTGAATTTCACTTAGTGAATGGGGAAGTGGTTCAATTCACTGTTACTTTAGCGAATATGGCACCTGACTATACCACTTGCAAAATCCATTTTTCCGTCAAGGATACAGGTATTGGCATTAAAGAAGCTGACAACTGATTAATACTATCTACACTGGTAACATTGGATTCATCAATAATATTAATATCTTTTACTATTCCATCCATTACATCTTTTAACTTCGTCATATAAGTTTCTGCTTTATAATCACTTGCTTGCCTTGCCAAGCGCTTGAATACAATAGCTAATGCAATCTGCTCTTTTTTAATATATTCTCTTGTTATCAATTCTAACCATCAAAAAAGGAGCTGCTCAATTAGTGAACTGCTCCTCTGATTAAAACTTTCAGGAAAATCATTTTATTTCATAAACACAAGATTTGAATACACACTGTTCTCTGGGTTGCCACCTTTAATAAATTCTGCACCTACTGTTTTACGATAGAACATCTCAGCTTCACTCACCCAACCAATAATGGCATATCCCTCACCTATTAATAATATGAGATATATTTCACAACTTATCTATTTTTTCTAAATATCACTGACACCTTAGTACCCTTTTGTATCTCACTTTCGATTTGAAGCTTTGCTCCATGAGCTTCTACAATTTTTTGACATATGGCTAATCCTAAACCGACTCCATTATTTTTCTTAGTTCTTGATGCATCTACAATATAAAAGGGCTGTCTAATCTTATCTAAATGTTCTTTTGAAATTCCTATTCCTTCATCTTCTACAGATAAAACAATCCCATTTTGACTATTTTCAGTTTCTAGATAGATTTTTCCACCTTCATGAGAAGCTTTAATTGCATTATCAATAAAATTATTAAATAACATCTTCAATAAGATTGGATCTGCCACAATCTGTATTGCTTCACTTCTTATGATTAGTTCTATACCTTTATTTTGCAGTCGCTGATAAAAGCTTTTTTTTATATCATAATAAAACTTAACTACCTCAATAGTTTCCAAGTTAAGTGGTTGTGTTTTAGAGTAAATTAAGTCCATCATTTTAAACGCAATCTTCTCTAAATTTTTTCCTTCTTTATAGATATAATCCGAAGCTTCAAAAAATAGCTTTTCATCATACCTTGAGGTTCTAAGAAAATCAGCATATCCAATAATAGAGGTCAAAGGCGTTTTAAGTTCATGCGTAAAATTATTGATAAACGCTTCTTTTTGACTGTTGGATGTTTCTAATTCCCCAATCTTCTCTTCTATAGTATGCGCCATATGATTAAACTGCTTAGCCAAAACACTAAACTCATCCTTTGAATAAACTTTTGCACGCTCACTATAGTTTCCTGTAGCAATTTTATTTGTGGAATTAACAAGATTTTCAATAGGCTTTGTAACAAATTGGCTAATAAAAATCATAAAAATCGAAAATACAATGCATATAAAAATATCCAATCTGATAAAGTATCCATATTGTTTATGTGTTGTTTCATAAATAGATGTTAAATCCTTTGCATAGTAAACTTTAACTTCTCCATTTGATATATTAGTTAATCCACATATGTAAACATACTTTTTATTTTCAAATTCTCTAAGTATATAGTGTACTCTTTCTGGAGTAAGCTTCTCTAATTCTTGATGTTCCATAGACTTTGGAAAGTTAAAGTCTGTATATAATATATTATCATCCATATCCAAAACCTGATAATATCCTTCAACAGGTGTAGCATCTATATAGTCTTCTATAATTTGATTTAAGGAACGACTTGATGCTTTTTCAATCTCTTCAGGCAAATACCAGCTCGAATAGAGTGCTTCCATTTCTAATTCATGCGCTAACACCTTTTCTTCTGCAATGCTCTTTTCTATTTCCTTTCCTAACATACTATTATGCAAATTTCTAACTAACATTAAACCTGCAAAACTAATAGATACACTAAAAAGTAATACTGAAAATAAATAGATTTTATGCCAGAATTTCATTTTTCTAATCCTCCAAGCGATAACCTATCTTATAAACTGTTTTAATTTGCTCAGATAAATCTAGCTTCTTTCTTAATGTTTGTATATGTGTATCAATAGTTCTTGTTTCACGTGGCAAAGGGAGAATGACCCTGAAATACCAATAGTGTATATGTGTATCAATAGTTCTTGTTTCACCTATATATTCAAATCCCCATATTTTCTCAAGTAAATATTCTCTAGAAAGTGCTTTATTTTTATTCTTAACCAGTAATAACAGTAATTCAAATTCCTTTAAGGTTAGATTCACTAATACATCATCTTTTTTAATACTTCTTTCGCTTTCACAAATCTTAATATTTTTAAATTGTATAACTTCTTCTTCTTTTGCATAACGTCTTAAAATGACCTCTATTCTAGCTAATAACTCAATGGACTCAAAAGGTTTCACAATATAATCTTCTGCACCTGATTTAAGCCCTGTTACTTTGTCCGTTAATGTATTTTTAGCTGTTAAAAAGATAACTGGTATCTTAAATGGTTTGATATATTCAATTACTTTAAATCCATCTAAGCCTGGTAACATAATATCTAAAAGAATTAAATCAAAACTACACTTTTGTAATAATGGCATCACTTCTAAACCATTATAAATTTGCATACTGTGATACCCTGCCATTGTTAAATTAAGTTTAATTAAATTTGATATTGCTTCATCATCTTCTACAATTAGTATATTTTTATCCATATCTTGTTCCTTTATCAATACAAATATTCAAATATTTAAAACAGTCAAATTATAACACACTCCTATTTAAATAAAAAATACTTATAACCTATTTTATCTTTTATAAATAGACTATAAGTATTTTTATTATTTATGTACTCTTAATCACGAATATATAAATCCTGCATTTCATTTGCCGCTGGATCAATAAATATCTCAATGGTTTTACTTGTACTTTCTGTATCTTTAAACTCTAATATTGGCATAAAATTATTAGATTCATTGGTACACTCTGCTATATTAATGCCACCAAGTTTATGTTTTTCTATTAAATATTTATATCTGTCTTTTTCCTCAGCTGTTACAGTTACCTTTTTTGCTGAACCGTCTGACATCATTTTATCTGCTTTAGCGCTCATTAAGGCTTTGCATACTGTAATAGGCTGTTTAGTATCCCCATTAAATGTTACAACATAGTCAGGGGCTCCCCCCTCTTCAACTGGATGAGTACTAACATAGCAAATAACCTCATCATATGTTATTTCTTTATTGTTTAACTCGCTTTCTTTTATCTTCCCTTTTTGTACTAATTCCTCTCCTAATTTTTTACTATCTTCATTAATTTCTTTCTTTTCACGAATACGTAATTTAAATACAGTACTTTCTGCATCCTTGTCTATATTCTTTTTAAAAAAATCATTTACTAGTGCAACACTTTTTTCTTTATATTGCTCATAATTAGCATCTTGACTTGGTTCATTTTCTGCTGCATACACTACATTCATCCTGTAAATCTCACCTGTGTCATAAACTCCACATACTTGTGCTGCCATTAAAATTCCACTTCCTAATAATACTGCCTTCCCTAATTTCTTTAACATCATATTTCTCTCACTCCTTAAATTTGTTATTTGCTCTTTCTGAATATTAGTATAGAAGACAAATATCCTATATCTATCATAAAAATGTCAAATAGTTGTCAAATACATAATGAAATTTCCTTGCTTAAATCATTTATGTTTATATATTTATTATACAGAATCAAGAAGAAAATGATTATCTAAATTGGTTTACTTTTTAATAAACTCACTTTTTTTGTATACATATCAAAAGAAACCCTATCGGCTTTTCTCTGATAAGGCTTCTTTTATACATTCTCTTTAAATAGGGTTATTTCAAACTCATGCTATTATTTAAAACAAGTGTACTATATAAAAATAATACATCTTGGTCTTTAAAATCTATAAACTTTCCAATCAATGCACTATTAATATATCTCATATCTACTAATGTTACTTTTTGATAGCCACTGACTAAAAGTGGTGCTATGCTGCTTCCAAACGAATCCCGAAATAACACAAGCTCTTTATTGGTGGTTGCATTAGGGTTTTCAATCGTTAAGAGTGCATCTGAACCTGATAAAAATAGTTCATAAGCATCTTTTCCACTGGCTTTTTCAAAATTATACATTGGTTTTCCAACTGGCTTACCCGTATCATAACTCGTCACCACGCACTGTTCTAATGTTTGATTCGTTAAATAGTTAATCGTATCTGGTGCAACTGATAGTCCTAATTGTCCCACATAGACACCATAAAAAGGCTTATCATATGCCTTTGTTTCATAATCTTCCTTATTTAAGACGGTTGTGTGCATTACTTCTGCAAGTACTTGTGCCACTGGAATAAGTGCTTCCTGTCTCCAGTGCGTATCGGTATAATAGTAGTCTTGAATAGATAATTGATCTCTAATATCAATATACTTCATATAATCTGTTAAGCCTTTAAAGCCCTCAATAAATTGGTCATAATCCATCGCCAAATGTCCACTTTGACTTCCTAAAAAGTAATTCTTATCTGGTACAATACTACTAAAAATCTGAACATCTGTATCCTTTAAATACATTTCATATATATTTTTAAAACGCTCTGCCGCGTGCTCAATCATCACCTGATTTTTAGGATATTCCATTTTGGCAATATAGCCTTTATAAAGGTATAAATCATGTACCTCCTTTTGCTTAAAGAGGTTTAAAGCCGCCTGTACTTTAAGCTTTCTAAACGTATCTCTAAAGGGGAACTGATCTTGCGTATAGGTTTCAAAATCTTTCATGAAAGTAGCTGACTTAATTGTTTCTGCATTAACCTTCGGCATGGACTGTAATGCTCTACGTTCCGTATCTGAGAGCTTTTTGTCTGGAGAAAGCACCTGAAAAACTAGCATGCTCATAATAAATGCACCTGTAAGTAGCAAGATTATTATATTCTTTATTCTTTCTGCCATCTTATAACCCTCCTAAAATCTAAAGTAAAGAAATGGATTATAGGATCCATCTACAAGATAAGCTGTTATCATCATAAGAAGCCCTAGTAATACAATCGGCTCAATAATCATGAAAACCTTTTGCCCATTACAAGTCTTATGCGTTTTCTGGTAGAGTCTTCTAAATAATGGTGTAGCTCCTAAAATACCAATAAACAGTACTACTCCGTAGTTACAAAGCTCATAGAAAAACTCCTGACTATAAAATGGAATGCTTGTAAGTCCCGCCATCCCCATTAAATCTCTAACTACCTGAGAAAGACTCTCTGCATTAAAAATAACAAAGCTAATAATGACTAACACCATCACATAAATATGACTGAGGATACCACTTTTTTCAAGGTAAGGAAGTAACCATCGTTTTTCAATAACTAAAAACATTGCAAAGAATAGCCCCCAGATAACAAAGTTCCAAGCAGCCCCATGCCATAAACCTGTAAGCATCCATACTGCTAAAATGTTGCGATACCATACGGCTTTGCCCTTTCTATTGCCCCCTAAAGGAATATACACATAATCTCTAAACCAACTGCCAAGTGACATATGCCATCTTCTCCAAAACTCTGTAATACTCCTAGAGATATAGGGATAGTTAAAGTTTTCAAGATAGTCAAAGCCAAAAACTTTCCCTAATCCAATTGCCATGTCACTATACCCCGAAAAGTCAAAGTATATATGCAATGTAAAAGCAATAGCATATAACCAATAATACAAAACAGATGACTGAGTCGTTGCACGGAATATATTACATAATTCACCTAGTGCATTTGCAATAAATACCTTTTTTGATAACCCGATAATTAATCGACGCATCCCATAGGCAACCTTGTCTATTGTATGCTTTCTATCTTGCAATTGCTCATTAATATCCGAATAACGCACAATAGGCCCTGCAATAAGTTGTGGAAACATTGCTACATAAGCTGCAAGATTAATGATGTTCCTTTGTGCTGGCACGACCCCATTATAAACATCAATATTATAACTAATAATCTGGAAAGTATAAAAACTAATTCCTATAGGTAGTACAATCTTAGGCACTACTAGGGATAATCCTGTCCAAGCCTTGATATTCTCCATAAAGAATCCCATATATTTAAAGTAACCTAATAATATAAGGCTGATTCCCACGGAAAGCATTAAAAACATCTTGCTTTGCCATTTGCCTGCATAGCGTTCAGTCAGTCTTCCAAAAATATAGCTTAATATAATCGCTAGTAACATAAGAAGAACATTTTTAGGTTCCCCCCAGGCATAGAAAACTAAACTAAAAAGCAGTAGTACTGCATTTTTTATCTGCTTAGGCGCAGCAAAATAAAAAAGCAATACTACTGGTAAAAAATAAAATAGAAATGGAATACTGGAAAATAACACCGTATTTCCTCCTACTCTCTATTCTTCACTTGTTGAGTACATAGCAAATAGAACTGTGTTGTCTACAACTGAAATTAACATTTGATCTGCTTCTGTACAGATATTCCAGCGAAGATTTGCATTTTCTTTTAATTCATTAATAAAATCACTTACACTTGTCTCATCATCCACTCTAAAGATATAACCTACAAATGGAATTGAACCAATAATAGGAGAAAACATTGTTCCCTCTTTAAATCCTTTGATTTCTTCATTTCCAAATCCAGTTAATAAGCCTGGCTCTACAGCACCTGCATCCATTGCCATTTCAAATACAGGATTTTCACATAATGCATTTCCAATAGCATCTGTGCTAGTACTTGCATCTTCTGCCATAAGCTCTTTAAACTGACTAATCATAGCTTTTCCCATATCATCATTAATTTCAGCTTCTGTTGTCCCTTCTACTTGTTCTGTTTTTTCTTGTGCCACATTATCTTGTTTTGCGCCGCATCCTACTACCCCAAATGCCATTGTTGCTATTAATAAACTTGCTAATAATTTTTTCATTTTCATTTTGTCCACCCTCTTGATGTCTTTATTTTATATTTCTTATATTTTATATTATGCCTGCAATCTATAAAGATCTTTATTTATCTCTTTATAATTGCTTACCTAATTAATATACTCATTAATTGCCTTTAATGTCAAATATTAAATGAAATATGAACAAATTGTAATATGAATTGACTCATGCTTTCTTATTAACTAATCCTCAGACTTTTTCATTTTTTAATGCACAGGCGCATAAAAAAATACTCCTTGAGTTTCCTCTTGGAGTATTTTTTTAATCTATATTCATTAGCCTTCGATGGCTATTTGGCTTTTATTTTCTACTGCTTTCGCTTCCTTCTTTGGTACATCAAGTTTCAGTACCCCATCTTCAAATTTAGCACGAACTTCTTCTTTAGTAACATGATCACCTACATAGAAGCTTCTTGTCATGCTACCTGCATAACGTTCTTGTCTAATGAAGTTACCCTTCTTATCCTTCTCATCTTTATCAAGACCTTTAGCTGCACTGATTGTCAAATAACCATCTTTTAAGTCTACTGACAATTCATCTTTCTTAAATCCTGGTAAATCAATGAGTACTTCATAGCCTTCTTCTGTTTCTTTAACATCTGTCTTCATCATATGTTTACTGTGTTTTCCATATAAAGCTTTCTCTACAGATGAAGTATCTGGAAAGGCAGGCATTCTAAAGTCCATCCAATCATCAAATAAGTTTTCTCCAAAAATACTAGGCATTAACATAAGTCATTCCTCCTTTAAATCACATCATTTATTGTTCATTGTGATTTTATTTATTTTTGACTTTTACCATTGATTCTTGGAACTTTGGGATAGGGATTTTGTTTTCTTTTTGATCTCTTCCTTTGTTCTGAATATAATATAGTCCTTTTTGTTAGCACTGTCAATAGGTGAGTGCTAATTTTTTATGATTTTTTGTAAAGCTTTGATTTTATACCAACGACTTAAGCTTACACCACAGCTAGTACAGTTTTCGACAGGTTCATTTGGGGCATTTCCGACTTCACATGAGACATTTCTGCAATGTGATTGTAGAGGTTCATTGTAACCTTCCGTCTATATCTGCCACCCTTCTGCCTGCTCTCTAACCTTAATAAAATCAAGATATTTTCCTTTTTGCATAATTAATTCCTTATGTGTACCTTTCTGCACGACTCTTCCATTATCCACAACCAATATCTGGTCTGCTTGCTCAATGGTAGCAAGTCTATGAGCTATGGTAATAATTGTCTTACCTTTGGTTAACTGTGAAATGGCCCCCTGAATCAGATGTTCATTCTCTGGGTCTATGCTTGCTGTTGCCTCATCTAAAATAATAATCGGTGCATCCTTTAACATTGCCCTTGCAATAGAAAGACGCTGCTTTTGACCACCAGAAAGGGTTCCACCACCCTCACCAATTACTGTATCATAACCATCTGGCAATTCCATAATGAAATCGTGACAACATGCTTTCTTTGCAGCAGTAATCATCTCTTCTTCTGTTGCATTCGGCTTTCCAAAGCAGATATTATTACGAATGGTATCATGAAACAGATAAACATTCTGGAACACCATAGAGATATTGGAAAGTAGACTGTCACAGGTAAACTCTCTGACATCATGACCATCAATCTTAATCCTTCCACCACTGACATCATAAAAACGGGCAATCAAATTACAGACGGTACTTTTACCACTTCCAGAAGGACCCACAATCGCTGTGGTTGTTCTCTCTGGGATTTTAAATGTGACATCCTTTAAAATCTGGCGTCCCTTTTCATATGCAAAATTGACATGTTCAAACTCAATATCATAGTGGTTAATTGTGATATTCTTTCCATCACTATCAATAAAATTGCCCTCTTTTAAGGCATCAATCTGATCCATAGCGGCATCTATTACCGCAAGAGCATGGGCACTATCACTGATTGGTTCCAATGAAACAAAAATACTAAAGGAGAAAAATACGAACATCAACATTACTGGAAATTCCATTCTTCCTGTGTATGCAAGATAGCATGAAGCCCCTGCCATCGCAACAGATGCAAGTTTCAGCATCAAAAGATGTCCACAATTTGCAGGTGTAAATCCATACTCAATCTTAAGTCTGATCTTTCGGTTTTCTTCGGTCGCCTCCTTCATTGCCTGCATAGAAGCTCCTCCTTTGCCAAAGGACTTTACCGTTGGAAGTCCATGTGCATACTCAAGCACCGCTTCCTGCAAATTCCTTCCAGCTTCTTTTTCAAGCGGTGCATTTTTTACACTGTAATGTGATATCAACAGTAAAAACAGAAAAGAAGCTGCAGCTCCTGCCAGCGCAATTAAAGCCGTTATCGGTGAAAAACAAAGCAGGCAGATTAATACCACCAGAAAATTCAGATATCCACCCACAAAATTATCAATCATTCGAATACCCATATTTTCAAGTAAATTAAGTCCTGTCGTAATGGCATTTAAGATATTTCCAGTACTATTGCGTTGAAAATAACCAAGGGATACCCTTTTTAATGCATCACCGATGGCAAGTCTGTCCTTTGCCACCAACTCATAACTGATTCCTTCCTGAAACTTTGAACGCATATAATCAAAAAGAAAACGCAGGATAACAAGTCCCGCAATGATCCAAAAGCTGTATAATGCCCGCTTTGTATCAAATGGTTTTCCCGTCTGTTTAGCAGTAATCAGAAGTCCAATAGTATAAGCTGCTACCGTAATTGGCATGGCAGCAAACAGATGTGAAAATAAAGAGAATACAAAGCCGACGTAAAGTTTTCCCTTCAAATTGCCACACCAATGAATTATTCTTTTGATTGTTCCAAACATACTACGCCATCTCCTTTCCAACAGACCAGTTCTTAGCTCCGATATGTGCTTCCCACATGTTCAAATACAAAGGACAATTCTTCAATAATTTCTCCTGTGACCCTTGAGCCTCAATACTTCCATTTTTTAACACGACAATATTGTCCGCATTTTTAATGGTGCAAAGTCTATGTGCGATTACAAGCAGTGTCTTTCCTTTTGCTAGTTCACGAATACTTTTCTGGATCTTATCCTCATTTTCTGGATCAGTAAAAGCCGTTGCTTCATCCAATATAATAATAGGTGCATTTTTTAGCATCATTCTTGCAATGGCTATTCTCTGCTTTTCTCCTCCAGAAAGTCTTTTTCCTGCATCTCCTGCGGGAGTGTCATAGCCATTTGGCAACTTCTTTATAAATTCCTCACACTGTGCCGCCCTTGCGGCTGCATAAACCTCTTCATCTGTTGCCTTCGGATTTCCCATTCGGATATTTTCTTTGAGAGAACAACGGAACAGGAAATTATCCTGTGCCACAAAACTAATCGTGTTAGAAAGCTGCGAAAGTGACATATCCTTGATATTCACGCCACCTATCGTAATATTTCCCTGTGTTACATCATAGAACCTCGATATTAGCTTTGCCACCGTGGATTTTCCGCCACCAGATGGTCCCACCAGTGCCGTAAAACTGCCCTGTGGAAGCTTTAGATTGATACCATGTAACACCTCGCTTTCTTCATATGAAAAATGAACATCACTTAGCTCTACATTATACTCCGTCGGCTTAAGTGGATTCTTTTTCTCAGGAAGCTCTGGCATTTCCAAATACTCCTGCAGCTCCTCTACCGTAAGCTGTACCTTTTTCATTTCATTTGCTATAATCTCAAGTTGTGCAAGAGAACCTACCATAGACATAGATAACATAACAGCCAGTGCCGCCTGCGCCGCTGTAATTGTTCCGTTTGCCCCAAGTGAAAGTGCAACAGGCAATACGCCAAGTAAAGTAGACGGAAACAATGCAAAAGCCAGTTTCATTGTAACCCATGTAGATGAGAGCCACTTTAAAACAAATGTCTTGTAATTTAGAATAGAATTTGAAAACTTTTCATAGGACTGTCCTGCACGTCCAAATGCTTTAATCACTTCGATACCATCCACATATTCCACGATGTTACTGTTCATTTGCGCAATAGATTCGTTGTACCGATCAAAGTTTTTACCACTTATTTTAAAGGTAAGAGCCATACAGATAAGCGATAAGGGATATGTAATCCAAGAAGCAAGTAGCAGCCTCCAGTTAATTGCTGCCAGTGCAATCATACTTACAATCGGCAATACAATATGTCCGCTTCCCTCCGGTATCATATGAGCAAGTGGGGGTTCAATGTCCTCAATTTTATCCACCATAATTCCTTTAATTTCACCGATGCTGTGCTTCGTTACCTCACCTAGTGGTGCCTTTAAAAATCGTTCTGCCAAACGGTTTCTTAATCCCTCCAATATATGATATGCTGCATAGTGACTGGCTGATGTAGATAGTCCGAAGCAGACAATTTTCACAATATATGCCACCAGTGCACATAAGCTCCAAAACATAATTCCCTGTGTACTTATCTCATTTTCCACAAACAGATTAATGATTCGATAAAAACAGTAAAACGGCCCAAGTCCCGATGTAATACTGATGATCGATAAAATAACTGAAAGGATCATTTTTGATTTGCTTTCATTTGCGTAGACCAATAGACAAGATATAAAGTTCTGTTTTTTTGCTTGTTCTTTCACTTTGCTTACTCCTTTCCATTTTTAATTGTTCTTTTTATGCAAAAAAAGAACAATTAGTCTTTACTAACTGCTCTTATTCTATCATTTACTATTTATTTGTCTGCCCCATATAGTCCACTTGGTCCCGATTAGACGAAAACCTATCTACTTTTCTTCTGTTTTCTGTATTCTGTAGGAGACATTCCCATCACTCTTCGAAATGCCAAGGCGAACTTGCTCTGACTGTCATATCCCGTTTCTCCTGCCAAATCGGCAATACTGATATTTGAATCTGCAATAAGCCTTTCGGCCGCATAGTTCATGCGATACTGTAGCATCCAAGTTCCTATCGGCATACCATAAATGGACTTAAAGCACTGCTTCATGGCAGTAAGCGGAATCTCAAATTGCTTTGCAAGCACCTCCTGCGTAAAATTTTCATGAAAATGCTCTTCCAAGAAATGTTTCATTGCTTTCGTTTTTTCCACTTGAGTTTTATAAAAATATGGTTTTTCTTTCGGAGTATCTGAAATCTCCAAAGCATCTAGATACAAAAACAGCTCCAAAACTTTTATTTTAAAGTATGCAAGCTTTATTTTTTCAGGTACATGATAAAGCTCCCCGAAAATATGCTCCACATAAGCTGGCTCATGAATCACATGCGGATAAATATCTGGACAGAATTTCTGCTGTAATTTTCTCACATCTACTGGAAAATTTTTTACTTCTTCTACAATTGATTTTGGAGCAATTTTTAAATCCACTGCCACCATTGCTCCGTGATAATGGGAAAGTGGCATTTCAAACCGTTGCACATGGGTCAATCTTCGATCCATCTTCAAATCCCCTGCTTCCACATAAGAATAAGAGTCTTTCCCTGCAGGATATTCCAGTCGTCCTTCTCTGCAATAATCAATGCAAAAAACGTCCTGATCTGCTTTAAAAACCGAATCATAATAGCTCATATGAAAATCGTTATAGGCAAGTAACACTCCCGGAAAAATATTAAAAACTGTGATAGTTCCCTCTCCAGTTTCGTTCTGAAACCGATGTACCCTGCAAGCATTGTTATTCTTGTCTGCGTTACAATTATTTTTCTCATCCATTTCATCGTTCCTCTTCTCTAACTGATTATAGCATACGATTACAGTTGTCTCCAGAAACATAAGCTAATACATTTCACCATTTGTAATTTATTTGATTTTATCTTCTATTAATTCTACCTATAAATTGCTATCTTTTAAACCATCAATAATATTCTGCCCCTTTACCTTCGCTCCTGAATAAAACATTGCTATCCCTACAACAACAAATACTGCAACCACCACCATTACTATGGCTTTTATAGGAACAAAGAAATCAAATTCAAAGCTGTTACTTAATTGCTGATATAAAAGTACCATAATCCCTAAACTTATAGGTACCCCATACGCTAATGACTTAATGCCATAAAAAGCACTTTCAAAGTTAATCATTTTATTAAATCCTTTTGGTGTCATTCCCATAGAACGCAGCATAGCAAATTCTCTTTGTCTTAGTGCAATGCTAGTTGATATTGTATTAAAGATATTGGCAATACAAATTGCTGTAATAAGTACAATAAAACCATAAATAAATACTTCCATAATCGTCTGCATCTGACGCATACTTTTTTGCTCTTCTGCAATATTGCTTATATAATATCTTGTGCTAGTTGATTCTTGAAATGTGGTTAGTTCATCTTGAAGCAATGAGATATCATCTGCTTTTAGGTACAGATATACTCTATGTGAAGTGTCCACCTTGTCTAGATTACCTGAATACAGCGACCAAAATCTTTCTAGTGCTGAGCATGACATAATAAGACGCATATCTCCCGGATTTTCTGGAATAGCTACTCCTAATGGTGGCTCTGTCACAAGACCGCCTATGGTGACGTTACCAAACACTGTTTCTTTATAATAGTCTTGCTCTGGATACCATTCTCCACCTTCTAATTTTATGGTATCCCCTTCTTTTAAAAGCGTAGCAGGTATTTCTTTATAGACCTTATCTTCTTTATCTTTAAACTTATTCACATTTAAGATGAGTCCAGATGGTAAATTGCTGTTTTCTAGTTTGTTGGGATCTATTCCTTGACTGATTGCATAGGCTTTAAAAGCTGTATCCTCCATCCCTAATATATTGATGTTATATAAATAGCCTCTTTCAGTTTGATAAAGTGTGTCTTCTGTCTCTTTTACAGCTTTTTCTGCTGATAAATAACTAATGGCATAATCATAAGTAATCATATTGCTTGCCGCAATGCCATTTAGCTTGGTTATTTTCTCAAAGTCACTTATTGCAAGCGTCTGATTGCTATAAGGTGTAGAGATTTGAATATCATAGTTACTATTTATGCCTACCATCTCAGCCGTTTTTGTCATATAACTCGAAAAAGTAGCTGTTGATAAAAAGAGTATGATGCTAATAATCAGTGAAACTAAGGTTACACGATAACGATTGCCATTTCTTTTTAAATTCTTGAGTGCAATTTCTGCTTCAATACCAAATATCTTACGGGTTAATGGAGAGGTCTTAACCTTCTTTGCAGTCATTTTTATATGTTGTGTTTGTTTAATCGCCTCTATTGCTGAAACTTTAGATGCCTTTTTAGCAGGTATATAAGTAGAGATAAAAATGGTTAAAACTGCTAATATAATAGTAGCAATAATGGCTACTGGCGAAACACATAATCTAATCTTCTCTTCTATTCTTAATGCCCCTTCAATAAGTCTATTAATGACGCTAAATGCTACCCCGATTCCTAATATAC
The DNA here is from genome assembly GCA_934725855.1 of uncultured Cellulosilyticum sp. Taxonomy (GTDB): domain Bacteria; phylum Bacillota; class Clostridia; order Lachnospirales; family Cellulosilyticaceae; genus Cellulosilyticum. Next base: position 103,845 of record CAKVCL010000003.1, read on the forward strand.
CTGATAGAAGTCCTATTGGAATGATGCCTCCAATGACCATCCCTTCAAAGAGTACAGAATTTCTTTTCTGTTTTCTAGTTGCTCCCACGCTAGCAAACATTCCTAGATATTGAATACGCTCTGCTACTGATATAGCAAAGGCATTATAGATTAACGAAATAGAACCTACCATAATAATTAGTAAAACAATGCTTGTTACACCAATTAGGGCATACATCAGACCACTATCCCCATTCACGCCATAGCTAACTAAAAGCATTGAATTGACATCAACCGTTTCAACACCTACTTCATTTCCTAATGCTCTGCTTTTAGCATAAATATCTGCATAGACATTATCGTATAAAACATAAGCATTAATCTTTGCCTCTTCTGATAGGGTAGCAAGATTCGCTTTAGTAAGTGCCATGTAGCCAGCACCCCAGCTATACTCCTTTGGTGACTGCACCATAATACCTGTTATGGTGTAAGTCTGACTTTGTATGTCTTTAAGTATTTCTTTAAGTTCATTTCCATTATCATATACCGGTGCATATGTGTTATCCATTTTAGAAGAATTATCATCTTCCTCTGTGTATCTATCACCGACTTCTAAAGTTACCTTATCACCCACCTTATAATTAAGGTCTGTCTGCTTATTAAATGATGCGGGAATAACCAATTCTCTATCCGTTTCTGGTAATCTTCCTTCTATTAATTTAACAGGCATCTCTTTAAAGCTTTCTTCATTATAAGCTTCAATATAAAGATAAGGTTTATGGCTATTATTTTGTACTGGAAGTTTACTAAATCCTACATCATACGTAACCAGTGTTTCTTTTACATTAGGCGTTTCCACAATCTTAGGAAGCTGGGATAAGGACATATTATAAAATCCCATATGCCAGTTTCCCTCAGAACTAATAGTCACACGTCTTATAAAGTCAAGACCTGAACTGATAGATACAGTAACTGCTGTAATCATAGCTACTGAAATAATGACGCCGATTAATGTTACTAACGTTCTTCTCTTATTAAGTTTTAATTGTCTAAGGGTAAGCTTGTTAATAATATTCATCGACGAATCACCTCATCTTTTGCCAGTTTACCGTCTTGTATACTAATAATACGGTCTGCCCCGAGAGCGATTCTCTCATCATGCGTAATCATGATTAAAGTTTGATGATATTCCTTATTAAATCGTTTAAGCAATTCAACAATCTCTGCACTATTTTTGCTATCTAAGTTTCCTGTTGGTTCATCTGCTAAAATAAGTGCCGGATGATTAATTAGTGCACGCCCAATGGATACCCTCTGCTGTTGTCCTCCTGAAAGCTGATTCGGTAGATGTTCTAAACGATTCGTTAAATCAAGGGTTTCTAAAAGTTGATTTAAGTATTTTTTATCTACTTTACGCCCATCTAAAAGTAATGGAAGTGTCATATTTTCCTCCACATTTAAAACAGGAATTAAATTATAAAACTGATAAACAACGCCTAATTGTCTTCTTCTAAAAACTGCTAATTGATCTTCATTTAACTCATAGATATCTGTTCCTTCTATATAAACTTTGCCACTCGTTGGTCTGTCTACCCCACCTAATAAGTGTAGTAAAGTAGATTTACCTGAACCCGAAGCCCCAACTATGGCTACAAATTCCCCTTTACTAACTGAAAATGATATGTTATCAAGGGCTTTAACTGCTGTTTCCTCACTGCCATATATTTTTGATAAGTTTTCTACTCTGAGAATCTCCATTTTTCTCCTCCTCATAGGTTTATACTTCTAGCTTACTTTTGAAAACTTACAGCTTGATAATTAAAATGTGACAGTTTATTCACAATCCACTTTTATATGATTCCCTTATAAAATCTTATTTTAAAAGTTGTTCCCTTGCCTTTTTCACTTTCTACTTGAATATCTCCATTTTGTGCAAGCATAATACTTCGTGCCATTGCTAGTCCAATACCTACACTTTCACTGTCTGCATTACTTCCTTTATAAAAACGCTTGAAGATATTAGGAAGGTCTTTTGAGTCAATTCCTTCACCGTTATCCACAATGCATACCTCTGTGTACAGTGGGTTTTCCACATAATTCACATGAATTTCCCCACCTATAGGTGTATGCTCCACACAATTTTTAATGATATTAATAAAAGCCTCTCTACTCCAGTTAAAATCTCCTATAAAACTACTTTCTGTCCCATTTATAACGAGGCTCTGCTCTTTTAGCTCCATAGGAATAAGAAGTGATTCTACGCTACTGCTGATTAAGTCTTTCACAGAAACCTTCTCTTTTTTAAATTGAATGGTGCCTGCATCAATCTTAGAAAGTTTTAAAAGGGAACTAACCAGCCATTCTATACGTTCTAATTGTTTTTTGATTTTCCTAGTAAAAAGTACTCGTTTTTCCTTTTCTAAGTCTTGATTTTCTAAAAGCTCCGTCATCACCATCATAGAAGTAAGTGGAGTTTTTAATTGATGTGAAATATCAGAAATCGCATCTGCTAAATAGCGTTTATCCTTCTTTAAAAGTTCTGCTTGCTCCGCCATTCTTACTGACATTTTATAAATCTCATTTTTTAAAATGCTTAGTTCACCTTCTTCATTATCTCTAATATCTAGCGTGTATTCTCCTTCACAGATTCGATAAAGATAAGAAGTTAGTGCCTGTACTTCTTTATAACGTTTGAGATTGACCCAAATTTCTAGCCCTACTAATAGACTTCCTATTTCGATTGCTAGAAACCCTACTTTTTTATTAATCATAAATGCAACGATACTATTCAAAAGTAACAAGCTCCCCATTAAGAGCATTGTTACTCGATAAACTTTATTTCTCATCATGCCTTGCCCACCTTATAGCCCATACCTCTCACGGTTTTTATAAGCTTAGGATTTTGTGGGTCATCCTCTAATTTATTTCTTAATCTTTTAATATAAACCGTTACGGTATTATCTCCTACAAAATCTCCTGTGATGTCCCATATACTTTCTAGAAGTTGATTTCTGGATAGCACCTGATTCTCATGACTTATAAAAGTCATCAGTAGTTTATACTCCAATGCCGTGAGCTGCACTTCCTCATTATTTTTATATACCTTAGCCTGCAAAGTATTAATCCTTACATTGTCATAAACAAAAATACTCTTATGCTGTGCTACTTTATTATGCCTGCGTAAAACTGACTTAATCCTAGAAATAAGCTCCCGAATCCTAAAAGGCTTGGTAACGTAATCATCTGCTCCCATATCCAGCCCCATAACCACATTCACTTCATCATCACAAGCCGTTAAAAAAATAGTGGGTATATCCCTATTCTCCTTGGCTATCTTACAAACTTCATAGCCCGAACCATCAGGTAGTGTAAGGTCTAATAGGCATAAATCAATTGTATCTTTTTCTATAAATGCTTTTGCTTTGTCTATGCTATCACATAACTGAACCTCATAGCCCTCCTGCTCAAGTGAATATTCTAGGCCCATTGCAATAGACACATCATCCTCAACTACTAATATCTTCATATCATTCTTCTTTCCTTGTATTAATATCCCAAAACAATAAAAATCTTAGAGTATAGTTATTATACCCTAAGATTACTTAATCGTACCATTTAAAAACTTAAGCTTCTACTTCTTACATATTCTCCACAATACTAGCTTTAATGTGCTCCACTCTGTTCATCTGTGTTGCTATTTCTATATAATCAATTACAGCCATTTTACTAGCGAGCGAATGTTTATTTTCTAAATGATTAAGGAGTTTTTGAACCTCATCATAAGTGATAGATTCCTTGTCTGCCACTAACCTATCTATCTTCTTCTTTTCTTCAAGTTTAAAATCTACATTGCCCTCCTTGCCTTCAATCCAATCATATAAATCAGCTATTCCCATTAAGATTGAACGTTGTACTTCTAAATATTCATGAAGGCTTTCATTTTCTTCTCCGCTTTCATTTGCTATTAACTGATCTTCTATCATATTAGCTCTAAGTATTTCATTTTTCATGGCTTCAGTAGCTGTCTTCTTTTTGTTAATCAATTCTTTTAAAATATTTATTTGACTGGCAATCGTATGCTCATATAATTTAATAAGATCTCTTTTTGCATCTTCTGCTTTATATGGAAATACAACTCTACTTAATACCACAGATATAATGGCACCAATGGTTACAAATACAAGTCTGTCAATCGTTAGAACTACAGAATTACCATATAACGCAGCAGCACCTATTGCAGATACTGTTGCATTAATTGTCCTATATCTATATGAATTATTATAACTTAATATATAACCTATTATCATAATTGCCAGAGTCCTTGCTGTAGAGCCTTGTATGATTGAAAACACAATCGTTATTATAACAACCCCTATTACCGTTGCAATCAACCTGTCTTTAGTCTTTTCCTTAAATTTTTCATAAAAAGGTTGAATCAATGAATTGACCGTATATATAATCCATTTTCCCTCTTCAATTTTAAAAAAGCCAACTACAAACGCCGTTACAGTAATACCAATCGCTAACCTTAAGGCATATGAAAATCTTAAAGAATTGGCTCTAAAGCTTGCTTTATATATATTTTTTAATTGATAGTTAGAAGGAATACTCTCAAACTTACGTACTACATTATAGTCCTTCTTATCAAGTGCTTTTAATTCATATAAGGACTGTTTTATAAGAAGTAATGCGTTTAAAATCTTCACTTGAAATACACTAATATTTTCTTCTACCCTATACTTTTCAAATAAATTGCTAAATAATTCATCCAGCTTATTTAAATGCTCATCCTTTTGAAGACACAACTTTACGATGTCTATTCCCTTTAACAAATCTTCTTTAAAACCTTGTCTATTTAAAATGTGCACAGCATCTTCTTGTAATGCTAACTCATTGATTGCATCATTGATCTTTTCTAGTTCCAACGATATGTTGAGCTTAATTCTCCCTTCATTGGTAAGATAAAATTCCTGCTCCCTTTTGTTATATACAAACCTTCTAAACTTCTGTATATCTTGTTGAATCTCTTGTTCTAATTCCTCAATGGCTTTACATTCTTCTATCAATTTTATCTTATTTACTATATTGGAACATATATCTACTAGTACTGTATTACCTTGTTTATAAATCTTATTTTTATTAAAGATGACCTGACTTAGTACAATGATTATAGCCCCCACAATTAATGATATTAATCGTTTAGGTAGCTGACCAGTCGTAATGGGTGTGCATAACATAAATACATATTGTAGATTGAATGGCACAAAGCTAGGGGTACTTAAATGATAAGAAAGTGTATAACCCATGATAAATAAAAATATAAAATTCAGTGGAATACCAAGTATGACATTTTGACTAGCTAAAAATGTGATAACCCCCATCAATATATTAAAACAAATGAGTTTTATTGCAGTACTTAGAGGATTTAGAGAAAAGTCTTTTTGCAAAAACATCAAGACTGCTGTGAATGTAGTCACTCCTATTAAAGTATTTTCGAAGCCAAATATCATGCTAAATCCAATAATAAGTCCGATCATGACTACAAATATTATTGTATTACCTATTATCTTTTTGCCCATTTAATCACTCCTTTTATCCTCTTATTTTATCCAATTCAAAAAGGAATATTTCCCTAACTCTACATTAAAAGGGCTTATTTGATTCATTGTTCACAAACAGTTTAGTGCCATTATATATACATAGATTTCACAACTAATGATTATAGTTATCTATAAATTCTATGGTCTTATTCCAAGCATCTATCGTTGCACTTACGCCTTCTTCTAATCTTCCTCCATATTCTTCACAATTAGGAATTGGTTGATAGGGTATCGTTAACATATGTCCTGAATTATGATAACAATATGACTGAATATTATCCCCTTTGCTAGCTTGCTTCATAATTTCAACTGCTTCTTTAGCGTATAAATCAGATGGCCAAATAGCATCTGTATCTGAAGAAAGTAATAACATTTTGGCATTAGTTTCTTCAATTTTAATTCTCGCTGCAAGATGATCCTGCTTATTCCATGTAATTGCTTGATAAAAATGCCTAAATGCGAATCTTTTCTTCAAACAAAATGCCCATAATAATCTAATAGCAGCACTTATTGGTGTTTTAATAAATGGAATTTCTCTAGACTGATAGCACCAAGAACTATAGGGTGATAATCCTCCCGAAGTTTTAAGTCCTTGATTCACATAAATGGAAGGTGTATTTGCAACCACAAACTTAATTTTTGGAAATAAAGTCGCTGCTAAAAGAACCATCTCTCCACCTTTACTTCTTCCATAAATTCCGATTTTATTTGGATCAATTTCTTTTCGCTTTTTTAAATAAGTTATGGCATTTTCTATATATTCCATAGGAACCCTACTTAAATCTTTTTCTACATTCTCCATCCCAAAATAACAAACTGCTATAGCGCCAAAACCACGTCTTGCAAAGCATTCTGCAATAGCCTGAGCGCGTTCAATTCTTCCATCACTACCACTTACTACAATAATTCCAGGAACCTTTTGAATATCCTCTTTCATCTCTCTTTTTATAAAATAACGTGCAGTAAGCTGTTTAGAACATATATCTACACTATCTACTGTGTTGTCACAAAACATTCTCTCATGTTCTATACGTGCTACTTCTTTACCTGCTTTTACTAATGTCAGTGTATAATGACTACTGCGATTTTCTGCAACTTCTGAGAGTTTTTGTGGTAAGCCACTTACTTTAGATTTTACAATTTGTAAAGTAGTAAATATCTTAGCATCCATTAAGGCTATTCCTTTGTCATCTAGAAAAATTTCTTTTTCTGCATACCACTTTGTTCCTACCTCCATTTGTCGTATATTACCATTGGCACTATATAAATCTGATGTTTGTATCTTTAAACAAAGTATCTCCTTTGGCTTGCCACTAATGGCTATTTCAATATTCTCATCCACAAAAGAGGCTGTTTTTTCTATTTTAATTGCATACATATAAATCCCTCCCATAACGATCAGTAAATACGACTATTCCTTTGTCTTTATTGACCTTATCATAAATAGTATTTATTTTTTTGATTAATCTTGCTTTCTTTTTACAGGTAAATAAAGCTTGGCTCCCTTTCCATCCTGATTAGGTATAAAGCCCTGTTCATAAAACTCAAAACAGTAATTACCCAAGCAACAATATTCCTCATCTTGAAGCATCTGAAGCCATATAAGTTCTACTTGAGATCGAATTTGTTCAATAAAAGCTGTTAATTCAAAAACTGCATAATCTGCTTCTAGTACCTTTTTATTTAAGACTTCACCTATGGGAATTTCAGTAGACTGCAAATATTCCTTTTTAACTCCTACAAGTATTTCAAAACCTTCCTTCTCATATTCTCCTGAACCTACATATTCTAGTCCATAAATGCCATCAATCTTCTCATAAAGCACTTCAAAATGTAATGCTGCACTAACTAAATTATATAAACGTGCTACTTCATGTTTTTCATTTTTCCCTTGATAGTGTAAACCGACAATCTCAAATTCTTGTAAATGAATGATAGTATAAGGAAATTCCTTGCATGCATTAGGTAATTTTTTTATATATTGGTCTGTTATAGGATACTTATATAAATTATAGAAAGGTACCTTTTTCTTTCTATAATGCTGCGGGGTTACATCAAAATATTTTTTAAAACTTCTTGTGAAAGCTTCCTGTGATTGATATCCACACAAAATAGCTATATCAATAATCCTCATATCTGTGTCTAATAATTTTTGTGCTGCGATCGTTAACCTTCTTTTCTTTTGGTAATCAGAAATATTCTCCCTAAACGCAGCTTTAATTAATTTAGCAAAATAGAACTGAGAATAATGAAATACCTCTGACAGCTTCTCAAGAGTAATTTCCTCAAAAATATGTTCTTCTATATAAGTGATAACTTGCAATAATATTTTCTTATTCATTTTTCACCCTCTTATTGTCATCTCACCTCTATTCAAACTAAGTTTTGAAACTAAAAATGAAAAAGACACTCCATCTAGTAAGAAGTAGTGTCAATTCATTAATTTATCATTCAATTCAATAGTCCTAAAATAAAATAAATGTCTCATTTTAGAAATGCTTAGTAATTGGTAGCTACTAAGCATCTTTTATATACTCAAACTTCGCACATAGATTTTAGCTATGAACCTTGAAAATTCAATATATGGTATTATTTCAGTTGTCAAAAAACACTCATATTGCTTTCAATTTTTCCTTTAATGCAGGTGGAATTGCACTCATAAAAGTATCTACCAGTTCGTCTAATTTCTTCTCAGATAATTCCAATTCATCAACTAGTGTGTTTCGAAACATCTGAAGCAGCATTTGAAATGCCTGTATCCATGTGATATCAGACATTTCGTCGGTAAAATATAAAAAGATTTCTCCAAGAGAACGGGGATCATTTGCCTCTCGACTTTCCAATGAAAGCATCATATATCGAGTAAAAACAACTGCTGTGTGGGCAGTTATTGCATCGTAGGATAATGAATTGCATTCCTTGCTTAGATTCAGGTAGCTTTTGCAAACTTTAAAAAACACTTCGGTATCCCAGCGCTTTCCATAAATGCGTATGATTTCTTCCTCACTCAGAGAAGTATCTGTTGAAATCAGACAGAGATATTCCTTTTTCTTGTTGCGGTTTCTCACATATACTACTTTTGCTGGAATGACTTTTTCATTTTTTACAGCTTCGACCATGACAGAAAGCAGATATTTTGATTTACCTCTTCTTTTCTTGTTTTTGTTGTAGATGGAAACTAGTGACATATCTTCATTGTTATAACGGAAAAACATTTTAGGCGTTTTCTTTACCATTTCTATTACGTCATAGCCAATTTCTTTTACAGCATGAAGAGTACTTGGTGATGAAAACCAACTGTCAAATAGTACGTATTTTGCAGGAATCGTTGCAGCTTTAGCAGCTTTCAAAAGCTCTAACATTGCAATAGTCCCTTTTTCCATAGCAAGCTGACGCCGTTTATAACCAACTGTTCTCTTATCTACGATGCTGGCTTCGTTGATACGGTTTTCCTTCTTTTCAGAGGATAACAGAATGCTATTTACGGGAAGAAAAGTACTTCCGTCTGACCATCCCAATGTCAGCATACGGAATCCAAACTTGTAAGCTCTTTTGGCATGGTCATATGTTTTTGCAAGAAGTTCTACTTTTTTTGAACAGTTACGCTCAAACATGGAATCATCTATAGTCAGAACATTGACACGTTCTTCAGAATCCAGAGGTGTTATTGCTTCTTTGATGATACGTGTAGCAAGAATTGTTGTAAAACGTATCCAGTTAATCTGTAGCATTTTCATAAATCGATATACTGTGTCTTTTGCAAATGATGGCGTATTTTTACCTGTAATAAAGCTCATATACATGCTTCTGTTGGAAAATATCAGAAGAAAGAGATACTGAAAGATTTCAATTACAGGAATTCCCTTGTGTTTATAAGCATTGGAAGCTTTTAATGCAGAAGAAATATGAAATCTGGTAAAAAATCTTTTGATAGATTTTGAAATCTGCTTATCGTTTTGGTTGTCTTGTGTTATACTTTTATTCATAGCATGAACCTCCGGTTTGTAATTGTTTTTTGCAACTCAATTATAACAAAACCATTGGTTTCATGCTACTTTTATGCCAGTTATTATTGAATTTTCAAGGTACATAGGCACTTATTTAAGTGCGAAGTTTGAGTTATATACTTATATTATAACATTCTTAGTAAAATTTTAAACCCCTACTATATCAAATATTTTGTTCATTCATTTTTGTTCCTTGATGAAAAATCATTTTCCATTGATAATTTTGTTTTTTCATATAGAACTTCGTAAAGAATATTCCTTTACTTTAATGCCATAAAGTTCATTTACTTCTCTATCTATACTCAATTGAATCCCTTTTTCTCGCAGTTTCACATTCTCCAGCTTATCCAGCCTATCCAATAGTTGGTTAAGCTTAATTGTCTTTTTTTCTAGTACTGCTCTTCTCTTAAAGCTGCTAGATTCAGCAGCATCTCAAATATTACCTTTAACCGTTTGTTTTCATTCAGCATAAACTGTGTACAGACATACTTATCTTGATCTGTTAACCTTGTTTTTTGGATATATTCAGTATAGCCGTACATTGCCGTAAGAGGCATTCTTAGTTCATGTGCTAAATTATCAATTAACATTTGTTTTTCTGTCGCATTGTTTTCGAGCTCATTTATCTGTGCTTTGATTGTATCGGTCATTAAATTGAAACTTAATACCACTTCTTCAATTTCTCCTTCTCCTCTCTAATATTTAAAACACCTGCTAACATTTCAGCAAAAGGTTCAAGTGAATTTTGAGCAGATTCCATAGTATCCATATTATTTCCTATATCTACAATTAAAGATTTAGGTAACATATATGAGCTATATCTATAACTTAATAAATTAATTTTATTAACCAAATTAGGATACAGCGTATCTCCTAGTATCTTAGTTTGAATACTTAAACTAAGGTTATCATAAATATACGGATTAGGATATTCTTTTAAACTTCCAATAGTACCTATTTCACTATCAATGCACAATCCATTATTGATATTGATTTTAGCCATCATTTCATTATGTATAGTAATAGCTGTGGGTTTTATCCCTCCATCCCTATGCATATCAATAATAACTTCAATAGATGGATTTTTTTCAGAACCTGCTTAACTTCTACCTCTAAACTTCCCTTCAAATCACTATCACTTTGTAAATGAAATACCTTAACATCATATTTTTCTTCTAGAATTTCTTTTAACCTAGTGCCTACTTGCACTATGCTACCTTGCTTTCCTTCTACATTCATTGCATATTGTTCTTTAGGATGTGAATGAATAATAAGAATCTTAGGTGCACTCCCTTTATTAGTTCCTATAGATAAATCTTGCATTAATAAATCATTAGTATTAATTTCCTCTTCAATATTAATATTTTCATTTTTACTTTTTATTCTAATACTATTAAAAATGTCTTCGGCTGATATTGTCACACTCTTAGTGTTACTATTTGTAGCACCATAGATAATGGTTGTACTTAATATAACAAATACTAAACTCATTATAAACAAACGTTTCATTTTTCTTTCCTCCTACAATCATATTTACTATATTGATATGTTGTAACTCGTACTAATATGCAAAGTTTGTCTATCATCTTTTAGCCCTATTACTGTTTTCCCTGCCTTAAAAACGCCCTTATTTGTGGTATGGTTCGTTGTTATTAATCCTAAACCCTCTATAAATTTGCTCTAATAACATAACTCTAAACAATTGGTGAGGAAAGGTCATTTTTGAAAAGCATAATTTATAATTTGCTCTTTGGCGAACGGCATCTGATAAACCTAGTGAACCTCCAATAACAAATACTAAGTGGCTATTACCTTTTACTCCACAGTCTGCCATAAAGTTTGCTAGTTCTTCTGATGAAAGCATTTTTCCATTTAAATCTAAGGCTACCACGTAAGCACTATCACTAATTTTAGATAAAATCTTGTCGCCTTCTTTCTCTTTGATTTGTAATTCTTCCTTTTCAGAGGCATTATCTGGTGTTTTTTCATCAGGTAATTCTGTAATACTGAGCTTGCAGTAACGGCTTAATCTTTTACTATATTCATCAATGGCTTGAACCAAGTATTTCTCTTTTAACTTGCCTACGCATATAATTTCTATCTTCATGTCTATCTCCTCATGCCTTTTATAACTTTCAGTCTAGTATATCATATTGCTTCATATGTTATCATTTCTCTATTCAAATTCTTTTTCATGCTCTTTAAAGAACTCATAATAAATTCTTACATTAGATAACTGAGTCCATTTTTTTATATCCACTGGATTTTGATCCATATCATAAATTTTTGCCCCATTCATCGCCAAAATAAATGGTGAGTGGGTAGCAATAATAAACTGACAGCCAAAGAATCTCGCACTATCCTCTATGAATTTTTAAAGTTCTTGTTGTCTTTCTGGTGATAAACTGTTTTCTGGTTCATCCAAAAGATATAGCCCATCTTCTTTTATTTTATCTACAAAATACTTAAATGCATTCTCTCCATTGGAATGCTCCCTCACATTATCCATTAAATTATTTCTAATATATTGAGATTGCGTTTTGCTTCTTGCCATATTAACTTTCTTAAGCTCTTCATAATCATCTAACGATTTCATCTGAAACTTTGAATACCTTGCATTTAAACATTCTTCAAAGAGCTCCTCTCTCTTCTGATGAATGCCATCATTAATCGTTCTTACATTAAGCATAAAATCAAAGACATCATCACTGGTAATTACCCTGCTATCAGATGTAATAGGTGTTTCGATTTCATAAGTACACCTATCTGTATATTCTTCAAAGAAATTGGTTCGATTAAAAAGCGTATCTCGCTTCAATTGTAACTTTTCAGCAATCACATTAAGGGCAGTTGTTTTTCCTGAGCCATTGCCACCATATAGAATGGTTATAGGTTCAAATTCAAATACTTCTGCCCTATGTGCAGATAACACTTGAAAAGGATAAAAGGAATCATAACAAGTTTTCCTTTGTTTCATCAAAAAATCATATTCTTCTTCAATGCTTGGAAATGTAAAGCGTGATAGATAAATCATATCCTATACCCCTTCATACAATAAATCAAAATGACTTATATATAAAAATACAGCATATCATAAAAATATAAGTTCCACTTTAACTTAATTTTTACTTTATATGCTGCATGGTTTCTTTTTTATATAGCTATAATTCTTTCTTCTCTGTTCTATTTTCTTGTATCGTGGTGGAAACTATCACTTCTATTTTCCCTATAAGCCAATAAACAAATCCTATAAGCCCAACTATGAGCATTGCCACTCTACCTCTCATAGATATAGGCTTTTTATCTGATTTCACTTTGCTATATCCTCCAATAAAATCCGAATCTCATTAGTATCAGTATAAAACTTAATTGGGGAATTCGCAAGTTTTCTATCTATTTCACCATTTATCAGCTTCTATTTGACAGGCTTTTAGAATCTCTCTTATATATAGATTCTTTACACTTAGTGTATAGTAAATCACCTGCTCTCCTTGCTTCCTTATTAGAACCTCTCCTGTCACTAATTCTTGTATGCACCGATAAACCAATAGTCCTGGAACCTCTTCAAGTTTTACTTTAATCTGATGATAACTCATCCTCTCGTGCTTTGTCATCAACTGTAGTATTTGCTTTTTCCACTTCTTATGATTTATACGAAATAATTCATTGAAAAATTTGTATATTGTATCATCAAATATACTAATTTCACTCATAATATAACCTCACCTTTTTAATTTTCTCTTAAACTAGTTATTAGAGTATAAACTAAAAAGATGAGGTTTATTCATTCCCTTGCTATATGTAATACAACATAATAATGTGTTACTTTATATGCTTTAATATTTTAATTCTATTTTTACAACCTTTACTTTGTAAGTAACATCCTATCATTGTCTAATGTCTTATGACTTTCCTTCTTAAACAACTCTAGAAGTTCTGGTACGGTCATCTGGCTTCTTTCTTCTCCTTTAATATCGAATATAATCTTTCCTGAATCCATCATGATGGTACGATTGCCTAAGTCTAGTGAAGATTGCATATTGTGTGTAATCATCATGGTTGTGATTTTATTTTCTTCTACAGTTTCTTTTGTAATTCGTAATACCTTATCAGCTGTAGCTGGGTCTAGTGCTGCTGTATGTTCATCTAAAAGTAAGAGTTTAGGTGCCACTAATGTGCTCATTAACAACGTAACCGCTTGTCTTTGTCCACCAGAAAGTAGTCCCATTTTTGTTTTCATTCGGTCTTCTAGTCCAAGGTCTAATTGAGCAAGTCTCTCTCTAAATAAAGCTTTTTCTTTTTTACTTACTCCGATACTTAATGCCTTATTACTACTTCTCATATAACATAAAGCAAGGTTTTCCTCTATAGTCATGGAAGGAGCTGTTCCTTTTAAAGGATCTTGAAATAGTCTTCCTATTACTTTTGCTCGTTTATGTTCTTTCATAAAGGTGATATCTGTTCCATCTAACAAGATTTGCCCCTCATCAGATAAGAAGCATCCACTAATGAGATTAAACAAGGTAGATTTTCCTGCACCGTTTGACCCAATGATGGTTACAAAGTTTCCTTTTTCTAAGTGTAAATTCACATCATCCATTGCAATCTTTTGGTTAATAGTCCCAGCATTAAAGGTTTTCTTTAAATTCTTAATGGTTAGCATCTACTTTTGTCCTCCTTTGTCTTTGATGTTGATTGATTTTACTTGAAATCAGAGATTTAATAACAGGATATGAAATCGCTATGGCTACAATAATAGCAGACACTAGCTTCATACTGGTTGCTGAAATATTATAACTTAGAGCGATTGAGATAATCATTCTATAAACAATTGAACCAATAACAGCTGCAACGATATTGGCCTTAATGCCTCTTTGTTTCACAAAAATATCTACTAATACTTCACCTATAATTAATGAAGCAATTCCGATAACCACCATACCTGTCCCCATACTAGCATCTGAAAAGGCTTGCTTTTGTGCAACTAAAGCCCCAGATGTTGCAACTAAAGCATTGGCTATCGCTAAACCAATAATTTTCATTCGATCCACATTGATAGATGATGAACTCACCATATCTTCGTTATCACCTGTTGCACGAATTGATAATCCTAATTTAGTATATAAGAAGATGCCTAGCCCAATACAAGCTATGACTGTCATCACTACACCAATTACCATTCCTGAACGATTGCCACCTATTGCCTCTTTAGCTAAAGTGAAAATGGTTTCTTCCCCTAATAAAGAAACATTAGATTTATCACCCATAATCATAATATTGATGGAATATAAAGCAGTCATCGTTAAGATACCTGCAAGTATTGGATTAACCCTTAATTTTGTTTGCAGAGTAGCCGTTACTACACCTGCTAAAACACCCACTAACGCAGCAGCAAAAAGTCCTAATATAGGATGCCCCCCTATTGTCACCATTACAGCTGTAGCCGCACCTAAAGTAAAACTTCCATCTACTGTTAAATCAGGTATATCCAATATACGGTAGGAAATAAATAATCCTAAAGTTAATAATGTATAAAGTAGTCCTAATTCCACGGCAGACACTATAATTGTCATGTTCATATTGCCTTCCTCCTGTAATCTTTTATTTTCCTATCCTTTTCATAGGTTATTTCCATTGCCTAAACAAAATGATTCAGATAATATGTTTGTTTTTATCCCTTATATAAGTTTATCATCTTTATGTATAAAATACCAAATTTTAAAATAACGTTATCGAATGCAACATAAGGCTATTGCACCAAATATTGCACCTTATATCTATCCAATGATTACAGTCATTTGATATTTATAAGGTGTCGTTCTTTAGTGCAACAGCCCCACATACTTTCTATCATTTATCTCTATCTAAGCATTCTCTATGAACTAGTATTCAAATGCCTTTTTAAGTTTTTCTTTTTAATAATACGCCCCTCTTACTCTACAATAGTAGCACCTTCTACGTCTGCTGGTGCTCCGATTGCTGTAGCTGTTGTTTTGTTAATTACTTTATAGAAATGATCAAGTGTTGCTACTGGAACTTCTGAAACAGGTGTACCATTTAAGATTTGAACCGCCATTTCTGCTGTTTTAACGCCTAAATCTTCATAATTAATCCCCACTGTCGCATAACCCCCATCAGCAACCATTGAATCAGCTCCTACATAAATAGGGATACCTGCTGATTTACAAACATCTGATAATACTGGCATAGCGGCTGCAATTCCATTATCAATTGGTGTATAAATCGCATCTACTTTACCTGCAAGAATTTCAGATGCTTGTTGAAGCTCTGAACTATTTGTAATCGTGCTTTCTTCAAATTCAAAACCATAATCTTTAGCTAAAGTTTTAGCTTCTTCAATAACAGATTGTGAATTGACTTCACTTGCAGTATATAAGAAACCAAATTTTTTAACATCTGGTGTAAGCTCTTTGCAAAGTTCAAACGTTTGATCTACTGGAATGGCATCAGATGTCCCTGTTACATTAGCTGATGGTTTACTTAAATCCTCTACAAGTTTAGCGCCTACTGGATCTGTTACTGCTGAGAATACCACTGGAATATCACTTGTAGCTGCTGCCATAGCTTGTGCTGCTGGCGTTGCAATAGCAACGATTAAATCTGCCTTTTCACCTACAAACTTACTAGCGATTGTATTTAAGTTTGATTGATCTGCTTGTGCGTTTTGATAATCAATTACAAGATTTTCTCCTTCTTTATACCCTTCATTTTCAAGCTCTTTAATGATACTTTCACGAATGGTATCTAAGCTTGGATGTTCTACATATTGAACAATCGCTACTGTTTTTGTTTCTCCATTTGCATTAGTTGCTTCTCCATTTTCCGTAGTTGTTTCACTACTTTCTGTGTCTGTTGTTTCTGTCGTTGTATCTTGTGTATTATTTGTGCTTGATGTATTGGCAGTTTGACCATTACCACATCCTACACTTAATCCCATTGCCATAACTGTTAATAATAATGCTAATCCCTTTTTCATCTTTCATTCCTCCATTTTTGAATGTAATTTGTTTTTTATTGTTCTAATTACTTTCCTCTCGCCTCGGAAAGTACCTCATGCAAAGACGTTCTAGGTGGATTTTTGCAAATAAAAAAGCACCTATCCTTATGCCAAGGACAGATGCGTTGCTCTGCGGTACCACCTTGATTAGCTTATCTTAACGGATAAACTCACCTCTATAGAATGCCATCACATTCTTGACCTATGATAACGCTGGTCTTGCGGTATTGGATACTAAGAATATCTCTTTTCACCAAACCCTCTGAGGTCCATTTGTCTAATTCGCTTTCTGTTAGGATTCCACCCTCCCTAACTCTCTTTGAGTGCGCTATTAGTTTTATCTCCTCTTCAACGGTTTAAACTAATTATTATTTGCTTAACTTGTAACATAGTATACGCTTTATTTTTTTATTTGTCAAAACTTTTTATTTTATTTTTTACTTTTTTATAGATGCCTGTACCTATGTAGCTAAATTTAACTTAGTTTTTTGTTAAAATATGCATCATACTTTTCATTGACATTGTATAAAATATTCATTAGAATAATAAAAATACTCTTTGCACTGCATATAAATCTACAGTACAAACTGAGCAGGCGATGGTTTTATCCATGTAGCCGGGTCACTTTTTGTGACAGCAGATGAAATTTTTAAGCATCTGTGGGACAGTAGTTTACTATCTTTGTTCCATAGGTGCTTTTTTGTTACCTATTCCGAACAAGGCACCTCTTATATGCCCCATAGGGTAAATCCACAATTTAATTTTATTGGAGGTTATATTATGGAAAACAAACAATCTATGGAAAATAACACTGTGCTTTCCCATCATCAAGCCGCGATGCGTATATCAAAGCTTAGCATTATCATTAATGTCTTACTTTCACTTTTTAAACTTTTTGCAGGAATATTTGCCCACTCTGGTGCTATGATTTCAGATGCCATTCATTCAGCCTCTGATGTCTTTAGTACTTTTATTGTGATGATTGGTGTGACTTTATCTAATAAACAATCTGATAATGAACATCCATATGGTCATGAGCGTTTTGAATGTATTGCTTCTATTATCCTAGCCGCTTTGCTATTAGTTACTGGAATAGGTATTGGTAAAACTGGATTAAAAACCATTTTAAGCGGTAACTATGAAACTCTTAAAGCCCCTGGTCTTTTAGCACTGATTGCCGCTGTTGTTTCTATTATCGTTAAAGAGTGGATGTATCAAATCACACGCTCAACTGCCAAGAAGATTAATTCAGGTGCACTTATGGCAGATGCTTGGCATCATCGCTCTGATGCGTTATCTTCTATTGGTGCGTTTATAGGGATTTTAGGCGCTCGAATGGGCATAATGGTGCTTGATTCTGTAGCCAGCGTTGTGATTTGCATTTTTATTGCCAAAGCGGCCTATGATGTTTTTATGGATGCAACTAATAAAATGGTTGATAAATCTTGTGATACTGAAATTATTAATCAAATGAAGGAGGTTATTTCTGCTGAAAGTGGTGTCTTAAAGATTGATGATATCCGAACTCGCTTATTTGGTTCAAAAATTTATGTTGATATCGAGATATCTGCTGATGGAAAATTATCACTTAATGAGGCTCATACCATTGCAGAACGTGTACATGATAGCATAGAAGCCAACTTTCCTGATGTTAAACATTGTATGGTTCATGTTAATCCAATCACAATATAATTATTCTATGTAAAAGCAACGTAAGGGACTGTTACATTAAGCCTATCAACTTATAAACATATAATCATTAAGCCAAGTCAATTTAACTTTGCCTAATAACTTGTATATTTATAAGGTATGCTTTTAGTGTAACAGTCCCTTACATTTTATAATAGGGGGATTTCTATCATAACTTATTTAATAGGTGTAAGTTTTCCATCATCAGTCAAATTATAAGTTTTACCAGCTAAATATTCATTTTCAGCTTGTGTACTATCATAATAAATGGTAAATCCATTGTCATCTATATTAGCAAATGTTGTATCTTCATCTTTTAGTACTGATAAATAAGAATTCCCTGTCACTTCCCACTTACTAGACTTATCTAAAGAAAGTGATATACATTCAGCTGTCTTATCTTCATTGATAGTACTCTTAAGTCTAGTACTATTTGTAAGATTTACAGCCACAGTACTAATACTATCTGCGATAATATCACCTGATAATTCTTGACTATCTGCATTCAATGTTAAATGACCACCATTAGACCCCTCTTTACCCCATCGATCTACACCTGCTGTAATTAATCCTTCTGTTCCCTTCAATGTGGTATTTTTTAGGTTAACAATTGCATCTGTATTAGTTACAAAGAAAATAGGGCCTTCTGTAGCAGTAAGTTTTCCTTCGGTCATATTAAGGACACTCGTTCCTACACCTGCATCACCAGAAAAGCTTTGATATAACATAACTCCTGCTCTACCTGCTCCTGTTAAATCAGAGTTGTTTAATGTAATACTGTTCTTGCCTTCAATAACTGCAGCTTGTGCCCCTGTTGATGTGCCCACTACATTATTAGCTGTAATATTACCTGTTGAATAGATGCATGGTGAGCCATCTCCAGCAGTGCTTAATGTTCCATTTGTGAGTGTAACTATTCCTTCACCTCTATCTGTAGCTAAAGCTGCACAATGTGCACCTGTTGTAGAAATATTAACATCTGTAGCTGTAATTGTTCCACCATAGGTGGCATCTAAACCTCTAGATGAGTTAGACTTTGTACTAATGTCTACATTACTTAATGTTACATTACTGCCTTCTTGAGTTGCAAAAATAGCATTAGCTCCTTCTGCATCTGTTGTAATTTTTGTATCTTTTATAGTAATGCTACTTCCTCCAGTGCAAAGAACTGCGGCATTCAATCCATAGAAGTCACTTTCTGTGGTATCCGTGCTATCTCCACATTTATTAAGTGTAGCATTTGTTAGTGTTATTGCTGCCCCATTAGTAGCTTTAACAGCTGATTCATTAGCCTTATCTGCACTGTAAGTTTTTTTATCTACCGTATCAGATTTTGCATCTACACCATAGACAGTAGTTCCTTCTATACTTCCACTAGTTTTACCTTCACCCTGTCCCATCTTTGTACCCATAATCTCAATTGAAACAATTGTCTGAGTCTTTCCATCCGTACTTGTTTCTATAATTAAACGTACTTGGTCATTAGCTTTAATATCTGTATAACTTAATTTATTATCCGATTCTGAATCAGACTTAGTGATCACTACCTTACTACTGAGTGGTAATGTCTGAAGAGTTTCTGACCACATCACAACGTTCATGCCATTTTCACCATCTGGTTTTGCTGGAGCTGCATCCGGCTTTTCTCCTTCTGGCTTCTCTGGAGCTGCATCCGGTTTTTCTCCTTCTGGCTTTGCTGGAGCTGCATCCGGTTTTTCTCCTTCTGCCAAAGATTGTTTACTATTATCCGCTTCATAGAAAGTAAGGCTTGTACTTGTTGCGCTACCTACTTTAGCAGTTATTTGTTTTTGGTTTTCATTAAGCTCTATATCTTTATTTACTGTTGATTGCTTTTCTGATATCACAGAAGATGTAATTGACTTTGCTTTAGTAGATTCTGAGTTAGTTGCTGCGCAAACATTAAATGCACTGGTAAGTACCATACTAGATAGCATTATCCGTAGAAATATTTTATTCTTCATTATATTCACCATCCTTAAAATTTTTTGATATATACATACTAGTTTACTGGTGTGATACTTTTGTGATGTATATATGTCTATTGACTGAAAAACCATCTCCTACTCATAAACTACTAAAAAAAGGAAAGATTAAGCCTTACACTTAATCTTTCCTTTTTTTATGTCATCTTATTTTACATTTAAAATAACTTTAATTGCCTTTACAAATTCAGCGCATTTAGCTTCTGAATCTTCTACGCTTGTACCCACTACTGAAGCATAGATTTTAACTTTTGGTTCTGTTCCTGATGGACGGATAACAAACCAGCTATTGTCTTCAAGAATGAACTTAAGTACATTTGATTTTGGTAAGAAGATTTCTTCTTCTGTACCTTCAACATTATTTACATGTTTAGAAAGTTTGTAGTCTTCACTTACTACGATTTTTACCCCATTTACTTCTTTAGGCATATTTTCTCTAAGGTTTGTAATCATAGCAGCGATTTGCTCTTGACCATCTTTACCTTCCATTGTGATAGAAATAAGGTTTTCTTTGTAGTAACCATATTTTTCGAATAAGTCACCAAGTGCCTCAGCAAGGTTTTTACCTTTTGTTTTGTAGTAAAGTGCCATTTCTGTAATAAGGGTTGAAGCAATAACAGCATCTTTATCTCTTACAAAACCACCTGATAAGTAACCATAGCTTTCTTCAAAGCCTAATACGAAGTTATTTGAACCTGTTTGTTCAAATTGTTCAATTTTCTCACCAATATATTTAAAGCCTGTTAATACATTCATGATTTGAGCATCGTAAGCTTCAGCTACTCTAGCAGCCATTTCTGTTGTAACGATTGTTTTAATGAGTGTATCTTTTGTGCTTAATACACCTGTTTCTTTTCTTGCATTAAGCATATAGTCAGAAAGAAGTACTCCTACTTGGTTTCCTGTTAATACTTTGTACTGTCCACTTTTTTCTTTTACAATAACACCAATTCTATCACAGTCTGGGTCTGTCCCGAAAATAAGGTCTGGATTAACTTCTTTAGCCATTTCAACTGCAATATCAAAAACTTGTGGCACTTCTGGATTTGGATATGGAGCTGTTGGAAAGTTACCGTCTGGAAGTTCTTGTTCTTTTACTACCGTTACATTTGTATAGCCTAATCTCTTAAGCATGGTTCTAACAGGAATATTTCCACTACCATGAATTGGTGTGTAAATAATTTTAAGTTCTGAAGCATGGTCTTTTACTAATTGTTTATTAACCACAAGTGATTCTACTTTTTCATAGTAAGCGTTGTCCACTGCTTCTCCAATATATACAAGAAGACCTTTTTCCATAGCTTCTTCTTTGCTTAAGATTTTAACATCATTGAAAATGTCAATGTTATTGATATACCCAAGAATTTCATTAGCAGCAGTATCTGTTACTTGTCCACCATCACTGCCATATACTTTGTAACCATTATATTCTTTTGGATTATGAGATGCAGTTAATACAATACCTGCTTGTGTTCCTAAATGTCTTACAGCAAATGATAACATTGGTGTAGGACGTAAACTTTCATATAAATAAACTTTAACGCCATTAGCTGCTAATACTCTAGCTGCTGTTTCAGCAAAAACATCTGAGAAATTTCTTGAATCATAAGCAATTGCTGTACTTGGATTTTTAAAGTTATTTACAAGATATGTAGCAAGACCCTGAGTCGCTTTACCTACTGTGTAGCGATTCATTCTATTCGTACCAGCAGCAATTTTACCTCTAAGTCCACCTGTACCAAATTCTAGATTTTTATAAAATCTGTCTTCAATTTCTTTTTTATCTGTAAGCGCTTTTAACTCTTCTTTGGTTGCCTCATCAACAGCTGGACTTTCTAACCATACTTTGTAGCTTTCTTCAAAATTCATTACTTTCCCTCCTATAGTTATAAGGATATTTTGATTGTCTTTATTTTAACATTATTTTATTCTTATTACTACTAATCTCATATTAAAATATTTAGCCAGATTATTCAATCTATATGTTTATTTTTATCTTCCTACATGCTTTTACATCCAATATATAGCCTTTCTGCCAAAATATGTTTCATATTTTCTATAATCTCCGTTAATTATTTGCAAATTAAAAGAGAGACCTAAAGTCTCTCCAATTTATTGATTCTTACTCTTTACCAATCCTGTAATAGAATCACATTGTGTATGAATATGCTTTGAAGCTAAAGCGCTGGCTGTTTCTTCATCTCTATTTTGAAGCGCTTCTAATATAGCTGTATGTTCTGCCACTACTGTTTCACTATCTTCTGCATTTTTAATATAGGTAATGCGGTAACGATTCACTTGCTCTTTAAGATTATTAAACATTTGTATGAGTTTATCATTTTGAGTGGCATTGCAAATGATGTCGTGAAACTCTACATCTTTTTCTATCATTGTCTCTAAGTCTTTATTCTTAGCTGCATAGCTATATTCTGCTATCGCTAATTGTAGCTTTAGAAATGAGCGATCATCCATGCGTTTACAAGCAAGTCTTGCTGATAACGCTTCTAAAGCAGCCCGAACTTCTAATACATCCTGAATATCTTTCTCTGTAAATTGAGCAACCTGAGCCCCCTTACGTGGCACCATAATTACAAGACCTTCAAGCTCTAACTTTCTAATAGCCTCTCTAATAGGTGTTCTACTTACCCCTAATTTTTCAGCCAATTGCGTTTCCATTAATCGTTCGCCTGGTTGAAACTCACCTGTGATAATAGCATTTCTAATGGTTTGAAAAACAATGTCTCTTAGTGGAAGATATTCATTGATCTTCATATTGTAAGTATCTTCTAGCATCTTTTTACACCTCTTTTCTTTAAACCCTCTCTATATTTCTTGTCATATTTTTTATCTAAATTGTTTGGATTAAAGGTCGTTGTGATATAGACTTCTCTCATATCATGTTTCATTTTAAAATGCTTACTTGCCTTCTTAGCTGCCTCTTCCGATTCAAAGAGCCCAAACACTGTCGAGCCGCTACCACTCATCATTGTACCCAGTGCCCCACACCTTACAAATTCTTGTTTAATTTTTTCAATCTCTGGATACATTGAAATCGTTACTTCTTCTAGTACATTTGCCATGTTCTTAGCGACTTTTTTTACATCCTCTTCACTTAGTGCTTCCATAACAAGCTTCGTATTAGGATGCTTTTTTATATTATGAATGTCTAAATTGCCATAAACAACTGCTGTAGAGGCACTAAATGGTGGTTTTACTAATACAACATACGTTGTTGGCATAGGAGTAAGAGCTGTCAGCTTCTCCCCAATTCCCTCAGCTAGCATGGTTCCTCTTGCGATGCAAAAAGGCACATCTGCGCCTAGTTTAAGTCCCATTTCCATTAGTTTTTCCTTTGAAAAATGAGTTTCATATAATCTATTCATCCCTACTAAGGTAGCAGCTGCATCTGCACTTCCCCCTGCCAAACCAGCAGCAACAGGAATATGTTTTGTAATTTCAATGGCTACACCACCTGTAATTCCTGTTTCTTGAAAGAAAAGTTCAGCTGCCTTGTAGGCAATATTCTTTTCATTTGTTGGAAGCCATGAATAATTCGATTTTAATCTAACACCTTGGACTTTAGTCTTGCGAATATAGATAGTGTCGTAAAGATTGATAGATTGCATGATCATCTCTAAATCATGATATCCATTTTCTCTTTTCCCAACTACATCAAGTGTTAAATTGATCTTAGCTCTTCCTTTTAATATAATTGAGTTCATTCTCTTGCTCCCTTGACATAACTGACTTATTTTATATCATTATAAACTCACTTAAAATATAAAGTCAATTGAAATGCATTTCTTGTATACAATATGCAGTAAAAAATTTCAAAAAAATGAATATCTCACATATATGACGAATGGACTGATACACATTAGTTTGCGTGCATCAGTCCATTCTCTATTTAACCTATTTTTTGTGTATCCTAAAAACGTACTTTTTTTAGAATAATAATTTTTTGACCCTCTTTTAAACTATCTGCCACATCAATATCATTTAACTCTTGGATATCTTTTATGGTAGTATTATAACGTTTTGCTAAATTCCAAAGACTATCCCCTTTCTTCACTTGATAAACAGTCATGCTCGGATAAGCATCCATTTCTTCCTTGGACATATCTTCAAAATCTATTTCTTCAAGGACATTCAACTTGGCCTGTTCATAAACATCTACTTTACAATCAAGAAGATATTCAAGTACAACTTCTTTCTTTGTTTGTGCATAAACACTAACATCTTTTACTTCTGCCCTTGGGTCTATAATCATCTTATCATTTACTTTACCAATTTCTATCTCTTGACTAAATGGCACCACATTGATGACATTCATTACTTCACACTTATCTTCATCTTTGCACAGCATCAATATTCTAATTTCTAACATGCCACTCATTGTTAACATGCCCTCATTATATTCTTTCTCGTCAATATCTGGCTTCATTGACACTGAAAAGATTTCTGCATTCTCACCAAAATCATCCTCTAAAGCAATGGTTTCCTTTTTAGGAATGGCTTTATGCGTTTTATCTTTTAGATTCATATAATCTAATGATTTTTCTTTCGTATTAATCTTTTTGCCCGGGCAATAAACATCTGAAATCGTATCGTATATAGATTTATTATAGTCGCAGTATTTTGCAGTTACTACAAATTCGCATTCAATAATCCTATCTTCTCCATCATAATCTGGTGATACTTGCATATATGATGTTTCAACATCAAGGTCACAATCCCAATACATTTCATCCTCGTCTTGAGGATTTTCGATGCTTCCTTCAAATGGTACTCTATGTGTAATAATCTGAATGTCATCCTCTTCACCAGCAGCCTTATACAAGGTAATGACTTCAATCATACCATTATATTTAACTTCTGAGTCCGTACGTTTAACTTGTTCATCTTGAATAGATACTGCTGTCTTCAAAATTTCACCAATACATGGTTTTGAAGCTGCAACTGAAAGTTCTTGTTTAACCATTACTTTATCTTCTTTTTCATTACACAAGCTGACAATTTCAATTTTCTCTTCCTTAGTTTCAATAGGGCTGTCTGCTTGAACTTCTGTGATGATCGTTGTATCTTTGCATTCCGTTGCAGATACCTCTATACACATGATCGTCTTAATGTTTACTTTACGTTCATTTAAAACATTATAGTTCATATGCTCAATCCTGCAGTTAAAATCTACCCTTTGGTCATTATTTACGCCCTCTACCACAACAAAGTCTTCCACGGGTATTGAGCTTTTCATTGTATAGATGCACTTTAAGTTGCCTACTGTTCTGTACAAAATACAAACATTTATCTTACCTCTGTACATGATTCTGTCTTGTGATATATCAATCTGATCAATGCAAACTTCTCCGTCTAATTGCATAACGGATTGTAAATCTGGCTTTCCATCAGGTACTATTAAATCTCGTTCTTTGATTACCTGAATGCTCTCTCTTTTAGTCATCTCATCTAGTGTAATTGGTTTTTTTATCAGTTCCACTGACATAGCGTTCCCCCTCCTATAGCATATATACAAATATATGTATATTCATTTCAATTAATACCTAAAAATGGACTAACCTTATCTAGTCTTATATATATTCTTATCTTTTGTATATTATGCTTACTTTTATCATCAGTAGTTATCTAGATGGTTTGTTTTTGTTAAAGTAGTCTTGCATCTTGTTTTTAAATTCATAATTACTATCTTTGAATAAAGGCATTGCTAGTTGCCTTTGGATATCTGCTGCAGCTAGTTGTCCTTTATGCTCTTTTTCATTTCTTTCTTCTTTCTCAATTTTTATTGGTTCTTGTACAATCGGCCCACCCCTTCGGGATTTTCCTAATATTTCATAGCCTCCTATTCCTTTATATTTTGTAATGGTATTCTCTAATGCCTCATCCACTGTAAGTACCTTATAAAAAGGACAATAAGCTATTCTTTCTACTATAAAGACAGGATCAAGTGCATGAATTAAAATGCGTCCTGGTGAAGTGGCATAATCGGCTCCAGCAGCTAGAATTTCTTCAAAATAGGACTGACAAGCTCCTGCAAAAATTACAAGGCTATCCATCGTTGGCTTAATGCTTCTTGCTCTTTTTACAGACTCTATAAAATAGGAGGAATTTCTATATTCACTAACGTCATATATACTCTTGCAATTTTTATTAAGTGCATCATGTCCTGTCAGAACTAATATATCTGGTGAATACTTTTCAATGAAATATTTTACTTTCTTAGGTTGTTCTGCTTCTGAAACATGCTCTCCAATAGCTGGAATATTAAGTTTTTTATAATACTTAAGGCAAAGTTGAAGATAAAAAGCGTCCCCATCTATGTGTAATACTGTGCCTGTCTTCTGAAAGCTTGGGCTTTTCCCTTTTTGTAGTTCCTCTCGTTTTTTTAAGATTTCTTCAATTGTATTATCTATGGTATTCATGATATTGTCTTCTTGAGATGTATATCGCATACCATTTGCAATCTCTAGGTCAGATAAAGGCGCATCTGCAATAATACGATATGACACACCTTTTAATCGAGCTGCTTGATTAGGCAAAATATATGCTATGCGAAACATAACATCTCTATTGTAAGATATTCGTACTACATAATCTCCAATAGAAAACATATCTTCTCCTTCTTCACAAACTTAACTATTTTATATGTATTAGTCGTAAGCTTTTCCTATTCCAAAACTCCTAATTTTACATGCTAAACATAATAAAAAGAAGCTACTGATTTTAATTCAATAGCTTCTTCTTTACTTCCTATACTTTATTATGTTTTAAGATTATCTTTTATTGTTTTGGAACAAGTGAATATAAGAATACACTTTGATCATTACTACCATCTAAAATAATATTGGTTTTATAGGTATCATACCCTACTTTTTCTAGTTTGATATCATAAGTTCCATTATCTAAAGTTAACATATAAGGGGTAACCCCTTTTAACTCTCCATCTACATAAACATTAGCCCCTTCTGGCTCTGAGTTTACTGTAATGGTTCTTCCATTTGCAGAGTACTTATTGGTTTCAATAGAAATTGCTCCATTGCTTTCTGGTTCTGGTGTTTCACTAGGTTCTTCTGATTCCTCTGGTAATGGTACCAATGAGAAATTAATTGCAACCGTTTTTGTTTCTAAATTCACATCCTGCAGTAAATCAACTTTTTTGCTCTGACTTTCATAGCCTTCTGCGCTCACCTCAATTGTGTATTCTCCTTGTGCGAGTTTAATTTCATCTCCAGGCTTATAGATTGTACCACCTATATTAACTGTATAGTTTGAAATACGAGGCGCTACATTAATCACAATATTGGTATACGCTATTTCAGCATCTTTTAAAGACATATTATAAATTTCTCCAGAACTCACTTCAAACTCAGGCATTGTAATGGTCATATAGCCTTTCATTTTAATGACAATTTTATGTTTCCCTGGAATCATCATGATTGGTTCTTTCACATCTTTGAACATAAGTAGTCTTGAATTATCAATTTCTATTTGTCCGTTATTTGTAGGTAAATCAAGCAGATTCAAGCTAGCTGCTACATCTTCTATTGTCACACTCCACACATCCTGATCTAATGCTTGTACTGAAATAATATCAAACGGTGTAATAGCTTCAATATTCTTAGGAACACCTTTTACATCTGTTACAATGGTTTCTTCAGAATAATTATAGCTTGTTCCACTTATACTAATCTGCCTTAACGCCCTATCAACAGTAACCCCACTGATTTTGTTCCAAACTTGTGCTTTAGGCGATTTACTAATAGAGACAATCTTATCCTTTTCTTGTTGATAATCTATATCTACAATGTCACCTTCTTTAATTTGACTTATAGGACATGCATTGCCATAAGCATCACTGATTGTGACTCTGTCATTTAACGGTTTACTAATTGTCTCTTTATTATATATATCATAACCTATAATATGATTTATGCTAATTTGTTCTACCCTTACAATAAGAGTTTCACTCAAGTCAATTTCGGGTTCTTCTTCTTTTTCTTCCTGTATCTTGGTATATGTATTCTGATTATCTTGTTTTCCTAGATATGATTGAAGTACTATGAAAAGTACTATCATCAGTGTAATGAGTCCGATTACAGAAGCAATAATGATATTTCTTACAAATTCTTTGTTTCTTCTCACCCTTTCACCCCTTTTTACAGTATCTAGTCTAATTTTAATCTTTTCCTATAAAAAGTCAATCAAAGCTGCAAAAGGCGCTTAAAGAGGCTTACTTTATAGCAAGCCTCTTTATATTTACCACGTTTGTATCATATGAGCTGCTTCTATTTGCTTTTCTCTATACGATAACATATTTAGCCACTTTTGCTCAAACATACTATAATTCCATCTTCTCTTAGAACTCATATATTTAAGGCAAATGCTATTATATTTATCTGGATAAGTCATCAAGAATTTAAGAAGCCTCATTTCATCTTGTGAAATCGTTCTTTCTTTATCATATTCTTGAATAAGGCTATATAAAATTTGTTTATCCCAATCATTCTTTTGCATGATCTTACTTAAAATCTGTGCTAAATCCAATATTTGAATATCATAATTACAAACATCAAGCTGACTAATCATATATTCTTGCTCAGGGGTCTTATTGACTGTATGGTACGTAAAATCCTTATGTGCAACTTGTTTCTTATCTCTTACATTTTGAATAAGACGACATGCCAGATCATAATCTATATTTTTAAGTGCCAATTCTTCTAGTTCTCTATAGATATCACACTCTTCTAAGAACATAAACTCAAAGTTAGACTTTTGCTTTAACGTAATCATATTCTTTTTAAGTTTATTATTCTCAGATTGCCTCTTTAAATAATACTCATAAATATTTTTCATTTTAACTTCTTGCGGCTGCCTAATCTGACTTTCTACATGGGTTGCTTCTTTATGAAATGCAGCTAATACTAGTATCGTTTGCCTAAGATCATTATAATCTTTAAAATCTGTTTCTTCACAAGGCTTGTAAGTTTGCATGACATAGATTTCATCACCTAATAAGGCATAGGGTACTTTCTTCTTAGTTTCATAAATAGAATTAAGCCTATTAAAGTGATACTGATTAAGATGTGCGTCCACCTCATAACTAAAGCCTATTTGTTCTTTTGTTAAGTCTACTTTTCTTAGAGTAAACTTACCTTTATTAGTATCTAAGAAATAACTGCTTCTTATATACTGATACTTTTTTATGCTTATATCATATTGACTTGTTAACTCTCTACTTAGTGGTCTCACATCTTCTCCTCCTATCTGCAAATAATCCATTACTTTAGCCTTTAATGTCCCTTTATCTCTTTATGTATATGATGGCTTTCTTCAAAAAATATCTACTTTCATTAACTTTTCATTAATTTTTCTTAAGAAGCTGTAATTTTTTCTTTTATCTCTTGAAGTCTATGTTATAATACAAATGTTATAAAATATGAGTAAAAATTTATGAGGTTAGTACAATGAAACGTAAGGGTTGGGTCGTACCCATTTTAGTATTTATTATTTCTTTCTCTAGTTTGTTTTTTTACCAAAAATCACAAGGCAGTGTGTCATTAGCAAGTACAACTGAACTTCCCCCTATTCTTTGGTCGAAGTCTTCATCTACTATAAATAAAATCACTTATTCATTAGGCAATAAATCTATTTCCGTTACTCATAAAGATTCATCTTGGTATCTAACAGATTCTAATAAACAAGCTGACGATTTATATATTTATAATATCCTATCTCATTTTACCGAACCTGTTTTTAACAAAGTGATTGAGATCTCTCCTAAAGAATTAACGAATTATGGTATCGATGACTCAAGTCCTGTTCTCACACTTTATGATAACGAAGAACATGAATATACATTAATAAAAGGTGACGCTATTGATAGTAGTTTAGATTATGTCTATGCCCCTTTATCTGATACCGTTTATTCTATAGATACTTCTACTTTTGCTAATTTGAAAATTACTGAAACCGAGTGGTTAAATAAACAACTTCTTAATTTTAATATAGAAGATATTACTAAGATATGTTTTGATTACAAAAGTATTCAAGCTACCTTAATGCCAACTACTTCTGAAGATGGCACCATTACCTTTACAAGTAGTAATATTAACGATAACCTCTCAGCTGAATTTGTTCATTTTTTACAAACTAGTAAAATTGAACAATTTATATCTGATAATGCAAATGCTCATGTTTTAGAAGTGTACGGCTTTAATTCACCCAGCTTAAAATGCACGGTTTACTTAAATACAGGCGATACAATGAGTTTAACGATCGGAACCATTAAGCAATCTGAAAATATCTGTTATGCAATGGTTAACTCAAATAATAGTATTGTTACCATTCCATTCTTTGATTTTTCTCAATTTAACTCAATGTATGTTGCCCTACATGAATCAAACGCCACTGAGCTTGGTTAATTCATAAATACATAAACCCCTAGGGACTTTCATTTCCTTAGGGGTTTATCATTTATATTCATCTAAATTAGTTTGCTCTATCTTTATATAACTTCAAGCAATACGCTATAAGCATGTCTTTCTCATTATATTCTGGTGACTGAATAATCTTATCTAACGCCTTATCAAGTAGGATCCCCATTTCTTTTCCTCTTGGAATCCCTGCTTCAATTAAATCTACGCCTGAAAGATGCATCATTGATTTTTGATAAGGTTCGCCCGCAGCTAATATCTCATCTTTAATTCTTCTTTGCTTTTCAATAAAAGCAATTTTAGGTGCTAATTTATCTAAATTCTGAGCTTTAGCATCTGCTAATTGCACTTTTAACAGCTCATCAAATAGCTCTGCTCCAATGTCTTTTAATATCTTTTTTACATAAATTTTATTTATCGCGTGTTTAATATGATAGTCATGGTATTGAATTAATAACCCCACCTCTTTAATCATACGATTATCCAATTTTAGTTCCCTCAAAATCTGGTTGCTCATTTGAACGGACTTCTTTGGATGATTATAAAAATGGTCAATTCCATGTTTATCCGTGGTGCGGGTTGAGATTTTGCCTATATCATGTAATAACATCGTTAATCTAAGTCTTACAGTAGGCTCAATATTCTGCATGGCTACAATGGTATGCTCTGCCACATTATAAATATGATGTGGATGATTTTGTGGTGTTGAATACGCCCCTATAAATTCTGGTATGATATATTCTAATAATCCTAGCTCCTTTAACGCATTAATATGCTCTGGTCTTGGAGATAAACAGATTTTTAAAAATTCATCTCGAATGCGCTCTTTACTGATATGTGTTAAAAGTTCCTTACACGCTTTAACTCCCTCTAACGTCTCTGCCTCTATCTCAAATCCAAGTTGGGCAGAAAACCTTACTGCTCTTAAAATTCTAAGTGCATCTTCTGTAAATCGTTCCTGTGCGCTACGTACTGAACGAATTAAACCTCTCCCAATATCTTCTTGTCCTTTATACGGATCAATAAATCCTCTCACTGGATGATAGGCAATGGCATTCATTGTAAAGTCACGTCTTGATAAATCTAATGTAATATCATCCACAAAACTTACTTCGGTTGGCCTTCTATAATCTTTATATTCTCCCTCTATGCGGTAAGTTGTTACTTCATAATGCTCTTCATTTAGAATAACGGTTACTGTGCCGTGTTTAATTCCTGTATCATAAGTTCTCCTAAATATCTTCTTTACCTGTTCTGGTTTAGCTGACGTTGTGATATCCCAGTCATGTGGCTCTCTATTCATCAAAAGATCTCTAACGCAACCCCCTACAATATAAGCTTCAAATCCTGCTTTTTCTATTGTTTCTATAATGGTTAAAGCATCTTTTGGGATTTTCTCATTGTATTTTATTAACATCTCCATCCTCTTTCTCCATTTATTAGCTTCATTATATCATACAGGCATTCTTTTGTGTGTGAAACAGAAAAAGGCATCATTTTAAGTTTCCTCAAACTGTATGTTTTTATACAGGAATAACTTAAAATAACACCTTTTATCTCTATTTCTATATATAATTAACTGCGCATCTAACTGGTATTCCTATCCCATGATTACTGCTCATAAATGTGTTCTTCCAAAATTCTACCTTCACTCATGGAAACAATTCGGTCGGCTACCATTTTAGCAAACTCCATATCATGGGTGATAATCAGCATTGCCATGCCTTCACCACTTAAGCTTTTAATGAGCTTAGCCACCTCACCTGTTAGTGCAGGGTCTAGTGCAGAGGTCGGTTCATCAAAACACATTAATTTAGGCTTCATGGCTAACGCCCTACCAATCGCCACACGTTGTTTTTGTCCTCCAGATAACTCATAAGGATAATAATTCCTCTTATCCTCTAAGCCTAAGAATTTTAGAATTTTTTCAGCCTTTTGCTTTGCTTCTTCTGGGTTTTGCTTTAATACTCTAATAGGTGCTTCAATCAGATTCTCTATAACCGATTTATGTGGAAAGAGATTAAATCCTTGAAACACCAGTCCAATATGACGTCTAATTTCACTAATTTCCTCTTTAGAAGCATACACCCCATCCTTTAATAAAGGTTTTCCATTTATAATAATGCTTCCCTTATCACATTTCTCAAGATAATTAATGCTTCTAAGTAATGTGGTCTTTCCTCCTCCTGAAGCCCCTACAACGACTACTATTTCTCCAGGATTAATATTTAAATCTACACCCTTTAATACTTCTGTTTTTCCAAAGCTTTTATATAACTTTTCTACCTTTAGCATCTTATCTCCCCCTTACTTATAGTAGTCAAATTTTTGCTCTACATAGCTTAATATCTTAGATAAAACAAATATCAAAAGTAAATAAATGACTGCTACAAGTACCAAAGGCATAAGGGTTGCATCTCTATTGGTAGCTGTCTTACCAATCTTTAATAAATCATCAAATCCTACAGCATAAACAAGAGCCGTATCTTTTACTAATGTAATCATCTCATTGGCTACTGGTGGAAGTACCCTCTTAAAGGCTTGTGGCATAATGATTCTAAAGAAAGTATCCATCTTAGATAGTCCCAGTACCTCGGCTCCCTCATATTGCCCTTCATCAATAGATGCAATTCCCGCTCTAAAGATTTCAGCAAAATACGCCCCATAATTTAATGTAAAAGCTAAAATAGCAGAAGGCATACGGTCTATCTTTACTCCAACGATAGGAAGCCCAAAGAAAATAAATATAATTTGCAATAATAAAGGAGTTCCCCTCATTATTAATATATAAATTTCCATTACCTTACTTAATGCCTTTATCTTTGATAATCGACATAAGGCAACGATTACGCCAAGTGGCACAGATAATACAAGTGTAAGGACAAAAACTTCAAGTGTTACTTTAAGCCCCTCCATCATCTGTGGCAGCATGGTTTGTATATAGGATAATAAACCTCCTGTCACGACTGCACGCCTCCCTCATTTAGCTTTTATTTTAGTTTCTTAGCAAGTAATATCTTCATCAAACCATTTGGTTGAAATTTCACTTACTGTTCCATCTTCTTTAAGTTCTTCATAAGCTTTGTTAAATGCTTCTACCATAGGTGTATCACCTTTTCTCATACCTACACCGTATTCTTCCTCACCAAAATTCTCATCTAAAATTTTGTATTTTTCCTCACCTTTTTTACTGATATAATATCTAATAATAATTTCATCAGCTACAGCCGCATCTATACGGCCTGCTTCAAGGTCCATTAATACATCATTATTGCTTTCATATGTAACGGGTTTTCCATATTTAAAAGTATCCATAACTTCTGATTCTGCTTCAATAGCATCTACCGCCGTTGAACCGGTTTGAGCAGCTACCACTTTACCTTCTAAATCTGCTTTAGTATTAATATCAGAATCTGCAAGTGTAATAATAATTTGTTTATTCTTTAAATAAGGCACACTAAAATCTACTTGTTTCTTTCTTTCATCAGAAATACTATAACCATTCCAAATAAAGTCGATGTTGCCACTATTAAGTTCTGTTTCTTTCATATTCCAATCGATACTTTGAAATTCAATCTTTTTCCCTAACTTTTCACCCATTGCTTTAGCAAGGTCTACATCAAATCCAGTAATTTCACCATTCTCATCTCTGAAGCCCATTGGTGCAAATGTATCATCTAATCCTACAACTAATGTATCTTTATCTAATGTAGCACTAGTAGCTTTAGCTCCACATCCTGTTAACCCTAATCCCATACAAACTACTGTAGAAACAACTACTAACTGTTTTACTAATCTTCTAATTTTCATAATATCCTCCCCTTTTAGTGATTAAAAACATTAATTACTTATGTAGTTTAGTACACTAAAGTATTGAAGTCAATATATAAACTGAATTATTTTATTTATTATCTGCTTAAAATTCATTGTAAAAAGTTAATCAAAATATACCAAACTCAATTTTAAAAAACTAAAATCACATTGGATAATCTATAATTATAAGTAGTAAGCATAAAAAAGCCTCGTCTATTAATACTTTTCAGTAAAGATTATTAATAGATAAGGCTTTTTATCCTTTTTTCAGTTTCATTAATCTTTTATTTTGCTCTCCTTATTAAATAAACTCTTTAAGTGCTAAGATGCTTAATACACAAGTCACTAAAATAAAAGAAGAAACAAAAATATATCCAAAACGGCTATCTTTTGCATTTGCTGCCCCTGTAGATGGTGGAATAAGATTTGACTTTCTAAGTGCAGTAACAACTGGCTTATAAATCATTAATGTTATCCCTGCATTTAATCCACTTTTAATTAAATTAAATGGTAAGAAACCTGGTAGTAAAAGCTTTGCAATGGCTTCTCTTGGATAGCCCATATAAAGTGGTGTAATTAAGTAGTTCCATAAGAGCATCACAGTTGTCATGGCTATACATCCTAAGCCAAGTCCCATAATTGCTCCTTTCATGGTATGTTTTCTCTTATACAAGAATGCTGCTGGGCATACAAAAGCAGCAGTCGCAAGCACATTCATAATAAACCCTATAATTCCTGTTTCACTTACAGTTACCATTTCAATTAATGAAACAACAGTTGCAATAACAAATGCACTGAGTGGTCCATAAATAAATCCACCAATTGTAATAATAATGTCTTTGGGGTCATACTTCAAAAAACTAACTGCTGGTACAAGCACCACTCTTCCCACTAGCATAAACATATAAGCTAGTGCGACTAACATTGCCATCATAATCATCTTTCTACTTGAACTTTCTTCTCTCATTTCAATCCATCTCCTAAAAAAAATTTAACACCTGAAAGAACGATGTGTCTTTCAGGTGTTAAATATGGATAAGAATGTTTTATCTCCTGTATATTGAGTCAAGCTATCTATCGATATCTTAATCTAAAAATTTCTTATCATTTCAACACATCTTCTTCCATCCAGACTATACTGTCGGTTTTGGAATTTCACCAAATCCTGAGCGCTTTGCTCCTGCACCGAAGTGCTCGCGGACTATCACCGCCGATCGGGAATTACACCCTGCCCTGAAGACATATCACTAACTATTCAAATGTCATGTTCATAATATCACCATGTTATAGTCCTGTCAACGAATAGTTGTCTGTATATTTCGACGCTATTTAATAGTAACAGATAATCGGCATACTCTCATCGATGCTGTTAAATATGGCTTGTGCCATACTATATGGTGCATTCACACACCCATGAGAGCCATTATATTTATAAATGCTTCCGCCAAAGCTTCGTCTCCATGTTGCATCGTGGATGCCGATTCCACCATTAAATGGCATCCAAAAGCTTACAGGGGTGGCATAACCTGGTCCCCTTAATGTTGCATTTCTTTGCTTATAATCTAATTTATAAACCCCTTGAGGTGTAGTGCGTCTTCGACTTTCATCTCCTGTAACGATTCCACCTTGTGTAATAAGTTTTCCATCCTTGTAATACCATAGATATTGTGTGGTTAAGTTAATTTCTACATAGCTTCCTGATATTTCATTTTCTCTGTAGCCTTGTGAATTTGCTGTTTCAATAGGCTCTCTCCTAATAGATTCTCCATTTTTAAGTGCATTGATAATGGCATTGGTTTCTCCCGTTACGCTAATTTCATATCCATAATCTCCACCGCTTACTATAGAAAGCTGTCCATAAGAGTTCTTAAACTGCCTTGTTCTGCCTAATGTACTATACTTTTCATCTAAGGTTAGTACATATTCTCGGATTTTATCTTCATTAATTCCTAATTTGCCATCATCATCTAGCCCATCATTAAACCACTCCACCATCTGTTCTTTTGGGACGGTTTCTTCTTTTTCACCAAACAGATAGGTAATCCCTAATTGGATATACCCATTTAATAAATCTCTGGCTTCAACTATTTCTTTAGAGTCTTCTCTAATTTGAGGCGTTTCATAGCAGTTTTCTTCTTCAAGG
This sequence comes from uncultured Cellulosilyticum sp., assembly GCA_934725855.1. Classification (GTDB taxonomy): domain Bacteria; phylum Bacillota; class Clostridia; order Lachnospirales; family Cellulosilyticaceae; genus Cellulosilyticum. Next base: position 140,545 of record CAKVCL010000003.1, read on the forward strand.
TCAATCACACGTTTATTATTCTTAAATGCCTCAACAATCTTCTCTTTTACCGTTTCTTGATTAAGCTTATTGCCCTGTACCTCTGGAATGATCTCGTAGTTTTCACCATTAAAGTTTAACTTGGCATCTTCTGGCTGTACAACTTTTTCTTCCTTGAAGTAATCTAATTCTTTAATAGCCTGTTCAAGTAAAGCTTCATTAAAGTTAACCTCTTCTTTTACATCTAACTCACTTTTCTTAACTAGTGAGAGTGGCCAAGCTAAAGGGTTTTGGTCATCCTGATAGCCCTCCAAATCTTCTTTAACTGAATAACTAAGCTCAAAATCTTTTCCGTTTAGCTTTTGCTTATTAACACCTTTTCCGTATAAGCTAATGGTATAGCTCTCTCCTTTATCTTCAATGATTTGCTTTGCCACCTCTACACTTTTACCACTAACATCAATGCCTCCAATGCTTGTATTAGGCTGAAAATTATCTTTAAAATATAAGGTTGTTCCTATATAAATAGACAGAGCCGTTGTGCCTAATACTGCTTTTAACAGCATACTTATTATCCCTTTATCCATCATATCCCCCATAATATACTATATGGCTATCTTACCCCTGTAATATCCTTAACCACTTCACCTGCAATAATAAGCCCTGCAACTGAAGGTACAAAAGCCGTACTTCCTGGTGTTTGTTTTTTTCTTACGACGATTTGGTCTGGTGCAATATTTGTTCTTGTTTCGGTTTTCCCTAGTTCTAATGGTTTTCTAGCTACTTCTTTTGAATAAACCACTTTAAGTTTCTTTACGCCTCTTGCTTTAAGTTCTCTTCTCATAACCTTAGCAAGTGGACACACAGAAGTTTTATAAATATCTGCCACCTCAAATTTTGTAGGGTCAATTTTATTGCCTGCACCCATAGAACTCATAATTGGAATGCCTGCTTTTGTAGCACGTACAATAATGTCAATCTTAGCTGTAATTGTATCAATCGCATCTACGATATAATCATATTTTGTAAAATCAAACTCATCTGCTGTTTCCGGTAAGTAAAAGCATTTATATACGTTTACCTGCGCATTAGGATTAATATCTAAAATACGTGCCTTCATTACATCTACTTTATATTGATCTATCGTGCTATGTGTTGCAATAATTTGTCTATTGATATTGGATAAGCATACTGTATCATTATCAATTAAATCAAATTTGCCTACACCACTTCTAGCAAGTGCTTCTACAACAAATCCTCCTACGCCTCCTACGCCAAATACAGCAACATGTGAGTTATTAAGCTTCTCTATTGCTTCACTTCCGAATACTAATTCTGTTCTTATAAATTGTTCTGACATTATTTCCTCCGTGCGTTTTTTACCATGATAAATTTGTGAGGAGATATATCCTCATTTCTCCATACTGATTGGATATAAATTTTCCCCTCCATCATAACATTTTTTGCATAAATTATAAACGTATTCCTATAAATCTCTTAATGTGTCCTTTACAATCTTTTAAATTGTCCGCTGACATAATCCAATGATCGTCTTGCATAAAGTAATAGTACAGATGCTCAAGAAGGAGGATGTTAAATCATGTATGAAACAAGAGATATACACCTACTGCAAGACACATTATCTTACTATAACTGTCTCATTATGAATCCTCATCTTCATAAGCTTTGTGAATTATCTCCTATAGAGTTAAAGTGTTGCAATGCTTCTAACATTGAGATTATCCATATCCGCTCTCTTCCCGAGCATGCTAACTATATGCGCTTTAGTTATATATTAAATGCACTTTCAGCCTTGCAGCAAACAATAGGCGTTTTGCTTGTTTCTAGTCATGATTCTTTTTCTATTTATCTATTAATAAAAGGAAATTGTCCCTTTGCCCTTTCTCTACTTGAGACTGGGTTAAAGCAAAGTTTTCCTGATATTATCCTTGAGTCTATTGAAAACCCTAATGAATTTCTATGCACCCTCTTTAATCCATCATGCTACTCTTGTCTTACATCAGCATTAACTGTTCCAAATGCTACTTATGATACGCTCTTGTTAAAGAATTTTACTGAATTAATTGGGGAAAAATCAGAATATGTTGCGCTCTTTTTAGCAGAACCTACCGATAAATCTGATTTTCGCTCTTCATTAAATGAATTTTATAGGATGTGTGATGTTCTTTCAAACTTTTCACTTGCCAACTATACCCTCTATAAAAGTGAGGCTAAATCTCATTCCAATTCATGTGCCCAGTGTAATACCAATTCATCTGGCGCATCTAATACCAATACATCTGGTCAAAGCCATGCGTGTTCACATAATAGTCATGCTAACCTTTCAGTTTCTACACCTTTTACGTTAATTACTCATAGAGGCACTCGTAATAAGCCTTTACCACCCTCTGCCTCAGCTAACCTTAAGCCTGTTAGCAAAGAAAAATGTAGTGCAGATAGCACCAATAATACGCCTAAAAACTTAAATACGACGGTTCTATTTAATAAGGCAAAAGGTACTTCAAATACTTCGAATCATTCAAATGCTTATGCCCAAACGTGTAATGAATCCAAATCTAATACTTCAACTCATAGTAATTCTTCTACCAACACGCTTTATCAAGCTCAAAACTTTGCCTGTCCTAATAAATGTGTTCAAGATGCCATTGAAGCCCTTAATATTGCCATCTGTCGTTATAGGCTCTTATCTCAAAATGTGGCTTATCACTTTAGTAGTTACTTTTTTTCATCTTGTAGTGAAATGAGCTATAACACGGCCTATACATATTTAGGTCTTGCGCAAAGTACTTATGCCTTATCTCCTAATGTAGTAAATAGTTGGTTTTCTCATAATGCTTACTACCCTCTTATTTTTGATTACTTAAGACAATTATCCTCTCCTAGTTTTTATATACCTGATTATAAATATCAACTGAGTAATAGTGTTCCTATATTAAGCAATGAATTAATTAATACGATTTATCTTCCTATAAATTAGGCATTTCTAACCCCCTATCTATATAGATTTTATTTATTCCAGATATATTAAGGCTCTTGGTTACCCTATATCTGGAATACTTTTTTTGATTATTTTAACTTTTATCCCACTACATTTTTTATCTATGATATACTGTCATCAGTAAATCTATTTTTCTATATAAAAGGAGGGTTTTTATTGGCAGTCGTTTCTTACAAATGTCCCAATTGTGGTGGAGATTTAATATTTGACCCAGAATCCCAAAAACTTAAATGTGAATATTGTTTTAGTGACTTTAATAAAGAAGAAGTTGAAAAATTAACTTCTCAGCATACTTATGATACCCCTGGTAAAGAAATCATAGAAGATGATAGTGAAGCTGCCTACTATAATGTAGAAGGGTCAGCTAATCTCTATACTTGCCCAAGCTGTGGTGCCGAAATCATTGCGGATGCCAACACTTCTGCTACTAACTGTTATTATTGTCATAAACCGATTGCTTTTACGGGGCAACTATCTGATGAGTTTAAACCTAGCAAGATTATTCCTTTTCAAAAAAGTAAGCAACAAGCCTTAGATACTTTTCTACAATGGTGCGGGCATAAGAGATTTTTGCCACCTGATTTCACTTCCCCTAGACAGCTTGAGAATATTGCTGGGGTTTACGTTCCATACTGGTTAGTAGATTGTGATACAAATGGCTCTATGCACGGTTCTGGGAAGAAAGTAAAGACTTGGACGCAAGGTGATTATCATTATACCAAAACAGATGTTTATGCAATTTCTCGTGAAGCGGATATGAGTTTTTCTTATCTTCCTCATGATGCTTCTAAAAAAGCAGAAGATAAAGTAATGGATAGTATTGCCCCATTTGAATATGAGGCGTTAAAAGATTTCTCTTACTCCTATTTATCTGGATTTATCTCTGAGAAATACGATGTGACTAAAGAAGAGGTTTATCCTATTATTAAACAACGGGTAGACCAAGCAGTGCGTAAAGAACTTATGTCTTCCGTAGCAGGTTACTCATCAACCTCTATGGCTCATACCAATGTTCAAGTCAATCGTACCCATTTCCACTATGCATTAATGCCTGTTTGGATGCTTACTTATATTTATCAAGATAAAACTTATATTTTTGCCATGAATGGGCAAACTGGAAAAACCTTTGGTAGTGTACCTATTTCTATTCAAAAGGTTAATGTGTTCTTCCTTATTGTATTTCTAATTTGCTTTGGCATCATTTTATTGATTCTGCTTTATATGGGAGGCATTTCATTATGAGAACAAAATTAAACATAAAATCATACCTGAAAAGCATTATCTGCATACTTTTGTTATTTTGCTTTTCTTTAATTCATATTCCTACCTTTGCTGCAGCAGATATTAAAGTTTATGACTATGCTAATCTTTTTTCAGCTGAACAATTAGAAGAACTTGAAAATAATGCCAAAACTCTTTCTGACACTTATCAATTAGATGTTGGTATAGTAACCACTAGTGATGCGGAAGGTAAAACCTCCGAAGCTTACGCGGACGATTTTTATGATAATAATGGCTATGGTTATGGAAGTGACGCAGATGGTCTCATATTTTTAATCGATATGGATAACAGAAAAATCTGGATTTCCACTTGTGGTTTAGGCATTCAGTATTTTACAGATTCACGTATCGAAAAAATGTTAGATTCGCTTTATGAATATGTTTCTAGTTCAGATTATTATGGCGCAGCCAATAACTTCTTACAACTTACTGAGTCTTATATCAATAAAGGGATCCCAACTAATCAACATACTGTAGATGCTACACCTCATGTTCCTTTTCAAAATGAAGCTGGTGAGCCTCTTAACTTCCGTAGCGTTGCATTAAGCATTGTAGCTGCTATAATCATTTCTGGCATGATTACGCTTATTGCACGTGCTATTGTGATTTATCGTTACAAACATCCACATTTTACCGAGCCACCTACTAGACCTGACGGTGCTAGTGTTCACTATACACAGCGTGAAGACCGTTTTGTAAGCACGCACACTCATAAGGTCAAAATTGAAAAAAGTAATACTGACATTTCTACAACTCACCAATCTAGCAGTGGTAGTTCACACGGTGGGGGTGGAAGAAGCTTCTAAACTTGCTATTCTTATAGAAACTCATTAACTTATATCTATTTTCCAAACTCTTGGCGCATTTTTCTTTATGCCCAAGAGTTTTTTCTCACTCTTTTCTTAAGAACTTCTCATAATCTTCTAATCTTTCTCTTATAGCTTTCTCATTCTCCCTCGATATACTAATACCATCAAATAGGAAATACCTTCTCAGTAAATAAAAACATATTATATTAAAGGAGAGATTTATTATGGAAAATATCAATTTAGAACAAATCGATTTAATTATGCAAAGAGCAAATGTAACTTATGCTGAAGCTAAAGAAGCCCTTGAAAACAATAATGGTGATGCAGTTGAGGCCCTTCTTTTCTTAGAGAAACAAAACAAAATTAAAAAATCTAATTCAAGTTGCGCAGCTGATGGTATTAAGAGCTTCTTCAATAAATTAAATACTACACAATTTACACTTACTAAAAAAGAAAAGACTTACTTAAATATTCCTCTTTCATATGCAATCTTTGCATTTATCTTCTGCTTCCCATTTGCAGTTTTCTCATTAGTCTTTGCTTTAGTTTTCGGTATTAAAGTAGATATTAAAGGTGAAAATTCTGTAGCTGAAAAATTCAGCGCTGCTTTCGATAAAATTCAAAAATAATAAGTAACCTAAAAATAAGGCTTGGCAATTTGCTAAGCCTTATTTTGTAGTTGTAATCCTAGAAAATATAAATTTTCTGTCAAGAAATCCTCTAATGTTATCTATTCTCTGTTAAGACTCTCTCTAATATATTGCTCCATTTAAATGCCTTTCATAAACTCATATTAAAGCTATAAAAGTTCATCATTTTATCTATGAAAGGAGCCTATTACATATGAACCCCTTTGATCTATTTGTTTGTGTATTAGGAATGGTAGTTGTGTTTATTTCACTTTTTGTCATTGTTTTACTTTGTGAACTCACACATAAAGTGTGTAATAAACTAGACCATCTCTTTCCGAATCAAAAAAGTAAATAACCTATCACTCAATCTAAAATAACTCTAGGAGGTTTATTAAAGAATGGAAACAATTATTAACTTTCTCCATCAAACAGGATTTTATCTTGTTATGGATGATCCCAAACTCTTATTAACCATTGCTATCGCTTGTTTACTTGCTTATCTCGCCATTGTAAAAGGTTTTGAGCCTTTATTACTTTTACCAATTTCCTTTGGTATGTTACTTTCCAACTTGCCAGGTAGTGAAATGTTCCATGAAGCACTATTCTCTGAGGGTCATGTTCATTGGGACTTATTTACTGGTAATAGCGATATAACGCCAGGTCTCATTGACTATTTATATCTTGGTGTTAAATTAGGCATCTATCCTTGCCTTATCTTCTTAGGCGTAGGTGCAATGACTGATTTTGGTCCACTTATTGCTAACCCCAAAAGTTTACTATTAGGTGCTGCTGCCCAACTTGGTATTTTTGTTACCTATATCGCTGCTACATATCTAGGCTTTACCCCTCAAGAAGCAAGTTCTATCGGCATTATTGGTGGTGCTGATGGCCCTACTGCAATCTATGTTACAACGAGACTCGCTCCACATCTTTTAGGACCTATTGCCGTTGCTGCTTATTCATATATGGCACTCGTACCAGTTATTCAACCCCCTATTATGAAAGCTCTTACGACTTCTGATGAACGTAAAATTAGAATGAAAGAGCTTCGTAAAGTCACTAAAACGGAAAAAGTTCTTTTCCCATTTATCATTACAATTTTTGTAGCCTTTCTAGTACCATCTGCTACTCCATTAGTCGGCGCTCTAATGCTTGGTAACCTTTTCCGTGAATGTGGGGTTGTTGAACGTTTAAATAAAACCGTTCAAAATGAACTTATGAACATTGTTACTGTTTTTCTTGGTATTTCTGTAGGTGCTACTGCTACTGCTAACACTTTCTTAAGTGCTTCTACCCTTAAAATCTTATGTATGGGTGTCGTTGCATTTGGACTTGGTACAGCTGGTGGTGTCATTCTTGCTAAGTTTATGAATCTCTTTACTAAAAACAAAATCAATCCACTCATTGGCTCAGCAGGTGTTTCTGCCGTTCCTATGGCAGCCCGTGTTTCTCAAGTAGTAGGTCAAAAAGAAGATCCATCTAACTTCCTACTCATGCATGCTATGGGTCCTAATGTAGCAGGGGTTATTGGTTCTGCCATTGCAGCAGGCGTTCTCCTTGCTTTATTTGGATAAATCCTCTACTGCCAATAAAGAGGTCTTATGAATGAAAAATGCCTATAAGTTAGCTCATAACTTATAGGTATTTTTCATTATGTATTCTCGTGGATACCTATCTAATGATTAAAAATACTGTACTCTTTCTTTAAATTTCTAAGCTTATAAAACATCTTTAATGTCAATCAAAATATTTAGAAAGCATAAAATTATACATGCAATATAGCTAAAAGGACATTTTCTTAAATAAAACGCACATGATAAGATAACTTCATCAATGAGAAAATCTATTAGGAGGTGCAGTATGAAAATTTGTGTCAATCATTTAGGCTTTATGCCAGATGATCCATGTAAACAAGCTGTGATATTCGGAAATGAACAAACCAAATCATTTAAAATTATCAATCTGAATCAAAGTGGGTACAACGAAATTGGCCCAAATGGCAAAATGAATCAATATGTTTATTCAGGTGAATTACAAAAAAAGCAAAGTAATGACGGATTGAAAAACCAAGTGCAACAGATATATGAATAAAAAAAGAATTCATAGCAATACTCTTAATACCATAAAAAAAGGAGTGGTTACTATGAATTCTGATAATAGTATTTCCAAAAAATACTCACATTTATCCATTGAAGAACGATATGAATTACAAATTTATTGTAATGATGGCCTTAACATTTCACAAATAGCTAAAAAATTATCAAGAAGCAAATCAACCATTAGTCGTGAACTTTCAAGAAATTCTGTTGTTCAAAAGGATACTCATTTACAGGAACATATGCGTTATTTTGCTGATACTACTCACAATCATTATACTAAACGTCGCAAAAACTGTGGCACCAAACTAAAACTTGAACCTTGCAGAGAGTGTATTTCTTGGGTGGAAAATAAAATTAAGGATGATAAATGGTCACCTGATGCTGCTATTGGTGAATTTAAAAAAGTATTAGGCGATAGTATAGAAGTACGCCCTGAAAGTATTAATTCACGTGAAGAAATAGGGCATTGGGAAATAGACAGTGTTATAGGTGTGCGTGCTACTCGTATGGAGATTATAGTAAAAACACCTGGGAAGAAAAGTATTTATGTTCAAGAAGCATTCATGAATTTAAGGCAAAAATATGGCGAATCATTTAACAAGGTTTTTAAAAGTATAACTTGTGATAATGGTAGTGAATTTAGCTTTGATGAAGATTTTAAAGCTAAGTTAGGAGTTAATTTTTATTATGCACATCCTTATTCTTCGTACGAAAGAGGAACAAATGAAAATCATAATGGCATCATTAGAAGGTTTATACCAAAAGGTAAGTCAATAGATGATATTCCAAAAGAATCCGTTGAACGAATATGTAATTGGATGAATACTTTACCAAGAAAAATCCTAAACTATAATACACCACAAGAATTATTTTCCAAGTATATGTTATCACTATAGCAAGATAGGTTTTCCGCATAAAGCTTACCGTAAATAAAAAGAAACTATCTAATTTTAGTTTTAGATAGTTTCACTTTACATGTAAGATATTTAAACGCTCAGGTTGCACCTCTGCAGAGCCTTATCCTTTTAACTATATTGTAATTATTGACATTACTAAAAACTTATATACACATAAATTTCATTGAAGTATTGTGTTGCACTTATTTTTTCAATTTATCATTTTGTTTTCTATAATCTTTTAAATCTACTATGTCAGCAGTATTTCGGATAATAGCCTTTTCTAAATGTGAAATGTCTTCTTTTACTTCTTTAACATCATTTATGATAGATTCATCAGTGTGAAGTGAAATGTCCCTAGCATAAAATAAAGCTGAAATTTTAGGTTCTAAGGAGTGTTCTATTGCCATATCAATTTTGTCTAAACGTTGTTCTATGTTTTGTTTCATTTCTTTTTGGCCTTGTTCAAGAAAAGATATTCTTTCATCCATATTACTTATTCTTTCATCCATATTACCTATTTTTTGATCCATATTACTTATTTTTTCTAATATCAATTTCAAGGTTTCTTCCATTCTACATTCACTCCTTTGTATGTATGATTATACCATTTTAGTAAAGAAACTAATAGTACTAGACAGTCAAAAGTCTTGTAACTTTAACAAGCCTGACGATCCTCATAAAATTCAAGCTCTCCCTACTTAGTTTTAATTATTCGTGTTATGCTTAAATCCTTGTTTTTACCCAAACCATAAAAAGAAGAGGCTATTACAAAATCATTTCGTAATAACCTCTTTTCTATGCTAAATTAGCTTAGGCTTAAAGAAAAACATTAAGTCTTTCTACTTAGTCTAACTCTGCTTTTCCTGTATAAAGCTGATAATAGCGTCCTTTTTGTTCAAGGAGCTGGTCATGACTTCCACGTTCAATGATTTCTCCTTGCTCTAGTACCATAATGGCATTTGAGTTGCGAACGGTTGATAAACGGTGAGCAATCACAAACGTTGTTCTGCCTTCCATTAATTTATCCATTCCTTCTGCAATCAGCTTCTCTGTTCTTGTATCAATTGAACTGGTTGCTTCATCCATAATGAGTACTGGTGGGTTTGCTACAGCTGCTCTAGCAATAGCTAATAATTGTCTTTGTCCTTGAGAAAGACCTTCACCATCTCCTGATAGCATCGTGTCATATCCATGTGGTAAATGCTTAATAAAGGCATGTGCATTAGCCAGTCTAGCTGCTGCATATACTTCTTCATCCGTTGCATTTAAATTTCCATAACGAATATTCTCCCTAATTGTTCCTGTAAAAAGATGTGTATCTTGAAGAACAATTCCTATTGATTTTCTAAGTTCATCCTTCTTAATATCTGTTACATTAATCCCATCATAAGTGATTTCCCCTGAATTAATCTCATAGAAACGATTAATAAGGTTAGTAATGGTTGTTTTTCCAGCACCTGTTGACCCTACAAAAGCAATCTTTTGTCCTGGTTTTGCCACAAGAGAAATGCCTTTTAAAATCGTTTTTTCTTCATTATATCCAAACACTACATCTTTAAAAGTAACATGACCATGAAGCTCAGTTAGTTTATCCCCATTCTTCCATGCCCAATGTCCTGTGTAATGATGAGTTTCTTGAAGCTTTCCATTATCTTTTACTTCTACCTCTGTTAAAGTAACTTGTCCCTCATCTACTTCAGGCTCTTCATCTAATACTTTAAAGATACGCTCTGCACCTGCTAAGGCTGCAATAATCACATTCATTTGTTGTGAGATTTGAGTCACAGGCTGTGATACTTGGCGTACATATTGTAAGAAGGCAAGAAGTGACCCTACGCTTAACATCCCACCTATTGTAAAGATAGCACCAATACAACAGTTAATCGCATAATTAATATGAGATAAGTTCCCCATAAGTGGCATCATAGCCCCTGCAAAGCCTTGAGCACTTGTGGATGCCTTTCGAAGCTCGTCATTGAGATGGTCAAAGTCTGAGATTGCCTTTTCTTCATGACAAAAGACTTTAACAACCTTTTGCCCTTCAATCATTTCTTCTACAAACCCATTCAGTTCACCAATTCTCATTTGTTGCATGCCAAAGTAACGTCCACTTTTCTTAGCAATATTTTTACTAAGTAGTACCATACCGCCTAATAAGGCTAACGTAATAAAGGCTAATATTGGATTAATGACAAACATCATAATAATGGTTCCAATGAAGCTTAATGATGCGGCAATAACTGTGCCAATACTGTTGTTAAGGGCTTCATTAATACTTTCAATATCATTGGTATATAAACTCATTAAATCACCATGAGTATGTGTATCAAAATATTTGATAGATAAAGTTTGCATCTTTCCAAATAGCTCTGTACGAATTTGGTGGATACATTTTTGAGCAATATTAACCATAATCCTAGCATAACCATAGGCTGCTAATGCACCTGCTAAGAAAATAGCTCCTAGTATAACTAATACTTTAGCTAAACCACTGAAATTTCCTGGTAAAATATAATTATTAATAATAGGTGCCATAAAATATACCCCAGCAATATTGGCTACGGAGTTGATGGCAATTAAAATAAATACAAGTACCAGTATCGCTTTATACTGTCCTAAATAGCCTAACAATCTACCTAACGTTTTTTTCGTATGCTTAGGCTTTCTGGAATTTTTATTCTTTTGTTCTTTGTTATTCACCTAGACCAACTCCTTCCTGTTGAGATATATACACGTCACGATAGATGTCACAGTTTTCCATAAGCTCATCATGTGTTCCAATTGCAGCGATTTTCCCATCATCCATCACAATGATTTGATCTGCTTCGCAAATTGAAATCACTCTTTGTGCAATAATAATCTTAGTTGTATCTTTTAAATCTTTGGCAAAAGAAGCCCTAATCTTGGCATCTGTCGCTGTATCTACTGCACTTGTACTGTCATCCAAAATCAGTACTTTAGGCGTTTTTAGTAAGGCTCTTGCAATACATAATCGTTGTTTTTGCCCCCCTGATACATTGACTCCACCTTGCCCAAGATCCATTTCATATTGCCCAGGCAATCTTCCAATAAATTCATCCGCGCAAGAAGCCTCGCAAACTTCTTCAATTTGCTTCTCTGTAGCATTTGGATTTCCCCATTTTAAGTTTTCACGTATGCTACCTGAGAAAAGGGTATTCTTTTGAAGTACCATTGCCACTGCATCGCGCAATACTTTTAAGTCATAATCTTTTACATTAACCCCACCTACTAGCACTTCTCCTTCTGTAGCATCATAAAGTCTAGGAATAAGCTGTACCAAAGAGGTTTTAGCTGAGCCGGTACTTCCCATGATTCCGATTGTTTGACCTGATTTAATCTTAAGGTTAATACCCTCAAGGTTATTGAGTTCACTCTCCTCCTCATATTTAAAGTTTACATTTCTAAATTCAATCTCACCATTCGCTACTTCACGTACTGGCTCGGCTGGATTAATAATATCTGGCTCTTCTTCTAATACTTCAATAATACGTTCTGCTGATGCTACTGAACGTGAAACCATCATTAAAATCATAGCAAACATCATTAAGGACATCAGAATTTGGAAAGAATAGGCTATAAAGCTTGTCATTTTACCAACTTCTAATGTGCCTGCATAAATCATGTTGCCACCAAACCAGAAGATGCAAATTAAGCTGGCAAACATAACAATCTGCATAATTGGCATAACCATAACTACCATGCCAAATGCATTCTCTGAAGCTTCTTTGAGGCTATCATTTTCACCTTTGAATTTTTCTTCTTCTTTTTCATGTCTTACAAATGCCTTAACAACACGCGCCCCAATTAAGTTTTCTTGTAAAACGGTATTGAGTTTATCTACACGCTTTTGCATGGCTTGAAATCTAGGTCTTACTCTAGAAATAATAAATGCAATAGAGCCGCCAAGAACAGGAATCGAAACTAAAAAGATCATAGCAAGTCTTGGACTAATGCGAATGGCAAAAATGCATGCAAAAATTAGCATAATGGGTGCTCTAACTAATAGTTTAAGTCCCATTGTGGTAGCATTTTGAATCGATGTTACATCTGTTGTTAAACGTGTAATGAGTGACCCTGTACTAAATTTTTCAATATTTCCAAAAGAATAAGTTTGTATTTTTCTATACTGAGCGCCTCTAAGTTCTGCACCAAACCCTTGTCCAGCAATGGCAGCATACTTGGCAAGTGCCAAACCACAGCTTAGTGAAATAAGTGCTATCGTTACCATCAAAATACCCATTTTAATGGTATAGGCTATATTTGAAGTTCCAATCCCTATATCCACAATCTGTGCCATAACAAGAGGAATAATTAATTCAAATATTGCCTCACATACAGCAAAGAAGATGGCTAAAAAGGCGGCTTTCTTATATTTGTTCATATAAGGTAGTAGCTTTTTAATCATATCTGTTGTCTCTCCTTTTAGTTTTTTCTAGTCTATCTCTTTTATTCTTCTAATCCTTCAAGTACCTTATTCAATAAGTATACGAGTTGTATTTCTTCTTCATGAGATAAGTTTTTTGTAATCCTCTGCTGCATCTTGATAGATTTCATTTGATGCATATCCTCCATTATCCTTTTTCCTTCTTGTGTTAAAGTGATAATCTTATACCTTGCATCTTCCTTACTCGCCTGCCGACTAATAAGATTTTTAACCTGTAAACGATTCAGGAGGCCAGCAATGGTAGGATTCGTTAAATTGAAATATTTTTCAATATCCCTTTGATTAATATTGTGTTTCTTTTCCTTAGAGTAAATGTATCCTAATATCTCCATCTGCATTAAAGTCACACCATACACTTCTAATTCCTTATTCAATTCCCTCACAATGTTCTTATTCACAGCCTTAAATAACATTCCTATATGCTTTCTGTCATTTAAACAGTTCATTTATTATCACCTTATACTTATATTTTTATTAGATTCATAAATAGATAGCATGCTATCTATTATAGCATGCTATCTATTTATGTCAACTCAGCTAAGTAACCTATTATTATGACAATAATTGGAGACCATTCTATTTTTCCAGAACGGTCCCCAATTATTTTTCTAATTCTATCCTTTTGTTATACGCCTACCATTCTTTCTTCTTCCCAGCCAGCGAGCACCTTCATCCATTATCAATACGCAAATGCCTATACCAATTATTTTTAACCATGTCACTATGCTTAATGGTACCGTATTAAATAATGTTCCTCCAAATTGTGTAATTATCATTTGTAGGATAAAAGTTAATGTAAGTACGCCTATCATTTTCTTATTTTTTAACCTATAATCTCTCAAACTTTCACTTTCCAGTTTTCTACTATTAAGCGCATTAAATAATTGGCATACCATAAATAGTGTAAATAAAATGGTCCCTTCCTCATAGGCTAATCCTCCAATGAAATTCATACGCTTTTGTGCCAAGCAAATGATAGCAATGAATATACTATTTCTTATAATGCTCTTTAACATTCCTTTCGAAACAATACTGGCATTTCTTGATACAGGTTTACGTTTCATTATTTCACTTCGAATAGGCTCTAACCCTAATGTCAAAGCTGGTGGTCCATCCATTATAATATTAATCCATAAAAGCTGAAGCGGCGTAAATGGTGCTTTGTAGCCTAAAAGTAATGTTCCTAAAACCACTATGACGGATGCTACATTGACTGTAAGTTGAAATTGAATAAAACGTTGAAAGTTTTCATAGAGTCCTCTTCCCCATTCTACAGCTTTAATAATTGCAGAGAAGGAATCATCTAATAGAATCATATCACTCGCTTCCTTTGAAACCTCTGTCCCAGAAATACCCATTGCAATCCCTATATCTGCATGCTTTAATGCAGGGGCATCATTAATTCCATCTCCTGTTACAGCTACTACATTTCCCATTTTTTTGAGTGTATTAACGACCCTCATCTTAATGAGTGGTGTGCTTCTTGCTATCACTCTAACATGTGGTATAACCTCTTTAAAGACTTCATCTTCTAAACTTTCTAGTTCTCTTGCTTCAACTACCAAATCATCTTCTTGTATAATTCCTAACTCCTGTGCGATAGCCTCCGCCGTTACCTTATTATCTCCCGTTAGCATCTTAACTTCTATGCCCGCTTCTTTACACCTTTGTACGGCTGGGTATGTTTCTTCTCTAAGCGGGTCAGTTATTGCCGCAAATCCATCATAAATCATTGCCTGCTCATAACACGGAGTTATTTTTCTTTCTTTATCTTTTATGGTTTGATTTTCTAATATCACCGTTTCAGTATTACTTCTCATTAATTGTTCTATTCCTATAAGCTTATGGCAAAAAGCAATCAGCCTGCAAGCTCGTTTCTGATAGCCCTCCATTGTTTCTCTAAACATTTCTTTTTCCTGCTCACCTAAGTCACACAGCTCTAATATCTTTTCTGGACTTCCTTTAATTAATACAAGCATCTGATTCTCTTCTTTAATAATAGTTGTCATCTTTTTCAGTTCAGACGAAAAAGGTTGAACATACATTATTTCATTTTCTTGTCTTAACTTCTTATAATCGATTCCTTTATGATAGACACTAGCCAGTAAGGCTGATTCCGTAGGATTTCCTATAAACTTTGCCTCTTTCTGGCTATCAATCTCTATATCTGCTGTACTATTGATGCATATATTTTTTATTAAGTAATCCTCTATAAAATTGCTATTATGTTGCCCCTCAGTATCTACTGCTATTTCATTATGTGCTGAGGTTACAGGCTGCTCTGGCACCCTAGATTCCACTGCAATAACCGTCATCTTATTTTGAGTTAAAGTACCTGTTTTATCTGAACAAATTATATTGGTACTTCCAATAGTTTCACATGCCACCATTTTCTTAACCAATGTATTTTGTTTAGAAAGTTTAATGACATTAATGGCTAGAGATGCTGCCATTATAGTTGAAAGTCCCTCTGGTACAGCCGCAACAATCAATACTATGCTCGCTATAAATGCTTCTAAAACACCTTCTAAAGTATAGTTTTCTCTCATAGCTATAATCTGTAAAATAAAAGCTACTATTGCTATGCCTGCTCCTAATAAAGCAATCATCTTACTCAATCTTTGAAATTTTTCTTGAAGTGGTGTTTGGCTTACTTTTTCTTCAAGTAAACCTTCAGCAAGCTTTCCAAACTCTGTATGACTTCCTACCTCTGTTACTACCATTTTTCCATTTCCACCTGTTACAAAGCTTCCACTATAAACCATATTAACTCTTTCAGCTACTACTGTATCCTCTTTGCAGCATTCAATGCTTTTTGAAATGGTATGACTTTCACCTGTTAGCATAGATTCATCTACTTTTAGTTCATTAACCTCAATCAATCTTCCATCTGCAACTAATTTATCACCTGTTTCCACATATAAAATGTCCCCTACTACTACTTCACTTTGGCTAATTAGTTGCACAACCCCATCCCTAATAACCTTGACTTGTATGTCCTCTTTCATTTGATTAATCAGTTCAAATGCCTTCTCACTTTTTCCCTCCATAATAAGAGTAATCACTATGGTAAGTACAATAGTTACAATAATCCCTACACATTCAATAAACTCTGTTTCATATCCATTCATGCCCTTCATTACATTGACACCTATGGTGATTCCAGCTGCAATCATTAAAATAACTATCATGGGCTCTTTTAAGTTTTCAACCACCTTCGTTAAAATTGTTTTCTTTTTTGGGGTACAGAGCTGATTGCTCCCATATTGTTTTTGGCTATTAATAACGCCTTCTTTATCTAGTCCTTTACTTGCGTCCACCTTAAGCTTCTTTAATACTTCCTCTCTCGATTTCGTATAAGCTTCCATAATCCCCCTCCTGTTCTTTGCAGTTCTATTCTTCATAGTTTATCCCCTAATTTATT
This sequence comes from uncultured Cellulosilyticum sp., assembly GCA_934725855.1. Taxonomy (GTDB): domain Bacteria; phylum Bacillota; class Clostridia; order Lachnospirales; family Cellulosilyticaceae; genus Cellulosilyticum. Next base: position 157,152 of record CAKVCL010000003.1, read on the forward strand.
CCATAAAAAAAGACTTATATTAACCTCTTAGGTAATTTATAAGTCTATCATTTGTATTCATATTTCTATTCATCTGCAACTATACTTATGCAAATTTATTTTTCCATAACACTAATCTATAGTTTTTTAATCCTCTCTTTACATGCGTCAAACACCTGTTTTTATATTCAAAATATATTCATTACAAAAAATCAATTCCAAGTAATTATGCAGATATTGCTATTATACTTTTAATACAAAATGAATGTTAAAGATTTTTCTTGCTTTTGAAGGAATTACTATTTGTCCCTTATCTCCAACCTTCACCATTCTAAATATATGCTTTATTTTTCTAAGAGAAATCAAATTATCCTGTAACATTTTAATTCCCACCTATTTCTTCTTAATTCCAAGAACACACCATCTAATAAATGGAATTCTACTAATCATTTCATATGTAAGGTAAGCTCCACCAAACCCTATGATTGTTGTAATAATGTAAACCATAATTACTGGAATACCTGGCAAATATAACTTTAAATAATATGCACTTAATGTAATATACAAGTAATGGAAAAGATATAATCCCCAAGATTTTGAATTCATCCATTTAGTAAAACTGTTTTGAAAGCCACCAAATTTCTTCATAAAAGCAAATATAGCAAGTATTGTAATCCATGCATAAATATTACACATAGGTGTATCAAGTACTTCATGTGCAGCATAATTCTTTCCCCAGTACATTTTTGTAAAAATTGGAGCAATCACTATAGCTGCAATGCCTATAGGTAACCAGAATTTCTCTAATCTTTCCATAACTTCATCATGTGAGAACACAAAATATCCAATTAAAAATCCTGTCCCATAAATACCAAATCTATACACAACTATTAAAGGCATGTTTAATATTTGCGCTGATAAATATATTACTACTGTAAACAAAAGCAAAACGACTACATTTGTTTTCTTACATAATTCATATAAACGATTCTTTTCAATTTTTCTAACTAGCAATAGAATCATGCTAAAAAACCAAAGCAGTTGAACATACCACAAAACTCCCTGCCCACTTACAACATAGAAAAGATATTTAACAACAGTTGGCACCCCATTCAGCCACTCATATCCTCCATGCATAAGAGCTCCATAATATCCCTGTATCCAATGAAATACAAACAATCCAATGGTAGAAGGAACAAGGAGTTTAAGCGTTCTTGCTTTTGCAAATTCCTTACTTGAATGACTATCAAGGTAGAATCTTGAACTCATGCCTGATACAACAAACAACAGCAACATAAACCAAGGATAAACAATATACTGATATGTATCTTGAGGTTGATAATCAGAAAATGGACCTATGGTAAGTGAAGTTTCAATTCCGTTATACATAAAAATGACATGGTAAATCACAACAATAACTACAGTAATCCATCTAATATTGTCTATATAGGTTTTTCTCATACTATTACCACCTTTGCACTTATTTTTAACATAATAATACGCTTACCTTAAGTGCTTGTCTATCAATATATGTTAACGAAATGTTTCTTTATTCGTCAATTTTCGTCCTCAAACATTCTTTGTAATATTCTATGCTCAAAAACTATCCCCCCTTATATCTATCTTATTTTGCTTTTGGATTTCTTATTTCAAATAATGGTCCTTCATTTCCTACCCCAACTTCTATTAAACCATTTTTCCTTAATACTTTTTTAGAAATTTCATTATCTGGATCTGTTTGTGCTTGGAATACTTTTACGTCATCATGTTCAAATGCCCATTTAATCATGGCACCAACTGCCTCTGTTGCATAACCCTTTCTTTGATGTTCAGGTTCGATGCCATATCCAACCTCAATTTCTCCTTTTTCATTAGGAATACCTTTAAATTCTATTCCCCCTACCAAGGTACCGTCATCCTTTAAACAGATTTTCCACTCAGTAGCCCACTCTTCTCGTGATACAATTTTCTTCATTTCTGAATACATCTCAAAATAAGCTTGCTTCATTTCTGCATCTTTCTCGTTTTGATAAAGTTTCTCCATCTGTTCAATAGTTCTTGGTCTTAATACTAATCTTTCTGATTCAACAATAATATTTTTCATGTCTTTTCCTCCTCATTATTGCCAGCTTCTGCTAGCTTCTTCAATATTTTCATAAGTTGCAACTAATTCTGTCTTTTTTCTTCCCATAGCATGCTTTGCTTTACGATTTTCTACACTATCAAAGATAATTGAAAAATCATAGTCCTCAGGATAAAGGCTGGCTGCTGGAACTAACAATTTCACACGTTTAATATTAACTAGTTTCTTACGCCCTTGAATTTGTACGCCTACTAGTCCTTCTTTATTTTCTGGCTCAAATACAATTCCTTTAAGCTTTTGCGGAAATACCATCACGCTATCCCCTATAGTAAATTGAGCTTTCTTATTACTTTGTGCTTCTTTCTTTTCATAAACCAACTTAGGTGCATTACTTGTGCTTGTTACATACTGCTTCTTCTCTTTTTTAAGCATCTTCTTCTGATTCACATTCTTTTCTTCTTGTTCTTTTTTTGCTCCTTTTTCCTGTCATCTAAAATATAGCTTTCTGCTATCTCTAATAGTTCCTCAGGAAAACCTAACTTCTTAGCAATGTAAAGTGCACAACTATCTCCAACTTCACCTATTTTTAAAGTATATAGCGGCATAAGCGTTTCCTTATCGAATTGCATGCAGGCATTTTGAAGCCCTTCTGTTTCCAAAGCATAAGTTTTTACTTCTGGATAATGTGTTGTTGTGACAAATAGGCTAGACTTTTGTCTAAGTGCTTCTAATATGGCAATAGCAATTCCCATTCCTTCCTTCGGGTCTGTCCCTGACCCTAATTCATCTAATAAAACCAAGCTTTCACTGGTAGCTAAACTTAAAATTTCTGTTATGGATTTGATATGTGCTGAGAAGGTTGATAAGCTTTCTTCAATGCTTTGCCCATCTCCAATATCACATAGGATTTGATTGTTCATGGTAAATAGGCTTCCTTCTCCCACAGGCACATGAAGTCCACTTTGCACCATCATAGAAAGTAACCCTATGGTTTTAAGCGCAACTGTTTTTCCTCCTGTATTGGGTCCTGTAATCACAATTCCTGTTTCACTCTCTCCCATTTCAAAATCTAAAGGAACACATTTATTAGATGCCAAGAGTGGATGTCTACCCTGTTTAATGACAATGTGCCTATCTGTTGTCACTTCTACCTTTCTTGCTTTCATGCTGAGTGAAAGTTTACCTTTTGCAAAAGCAAAATCTAAAGCTTCCATCATTTCCATATTACTTTTCATCTCAGTAATATAAGCTGCTACGTCATTACTTAACGTATATAAAATACGCCTTACTTCATTACTTTCTGCTATTTCTAAATCAGCAAGTTCTTCTTCAAGCTTTCCTAATGCACTAGGTTCAATAAACAATGTACTCCCTGTTCTAGATGTGTCTAAACATTGTCCAGGCACTTGATTCTTATATTCCTTCTTAACAGCAATTACATAACGACCATTTCTAGTCATAATATAGGTATCTGCCAGATAGTCCTTCTTTGCTCTAATAATGTGTTCAAGTTTTGCTTTAATGCCATCTTTCTTGATTTCAATATCTCTTCGGATGCTTCTAAGCGCAGAACTTGCATCGCTATCTACCTCATTATTTCTAATACTCCTATCAATTTCTTCTTCTAATTCTTCCATGGTACAAAATCCTCTACCATATAAGGCAAGTTCACAATCTAGATACTCTGCTCTTTGCAAATAGCGTTTCATCTGCCTTGTACCCTTAGAGAAAGAAGCAACTTGAATGAGGGACTCTGGCTCTAACATGCATCCTATTTCTACATCCTTAATAATCTTCTTCAAATCCTGCATACTACTAATAGGTGGCGCGCCAAGGCTATCTATAATTTTCCTTGCTTCTGTTGTTTCTTTGATTTTTTCTTGTAATACTTTTTCATTTAAAATCATGTCTAACTCAAGACATTTACTTTTTACAACTTCTGATACCGCACAGTCACTTAGCATCTCTAAAATTTTCCCAAATTCTAATATTTGTTTCGCTTTTTTATTCAATGTTCTCTTCTCCTTAAAATTTAACCAAAATAAAAGCCTACGGTACTCCTGCTACACAATAGGTGTAAAATACCATAGGCTTCATTTATGTAAATCATTCCCCCACAATGAAATGATTTGCATCCCACTAAATAAACTCATAGGAAAAATGGCACAATAAAAGCCATAGACTATCTCCTCTATCAGATAGACTATAGCTCCTGCTTACTCAATAAGAATAACCTTCATTATTCCCTCACATTTTTTACCTACTAAAACAATACTTAGTAGCTCTATATTAGAACGCGAACGTTTTGGTTAAGCACCTAAGGCAGAAGTACAACTGAAAATGGCGTACTCAAATAAACAATAGCTTAACTATCGTTTTTTGAAACTCACTATTTCAGTATTCCATATTAAATTAGTAATTTAATACCTCTACAACCACACTTAACATAAACGTCCTCCTTTATGACTCAGTCCATTGTTATGATGTTTTTACATCTTTCATGCTTAATGAACTGTCTTTAACATATCTTGATTATAGTTTCTTAATTGCAAAATTTCAATACCTATTTTAATTATTAGTGATTTTTTATATTTTAATTCATAAGAATTAACCTATATATAAAATCATTGAACGGCTTTAGTCTCTTCATTTATTTATCATAGCACAAAGGGGATGGTATTAGATATGATACTAACGATAATTATAGTATTATCTATTTCATCTTGACTATTCTTAAAATTAATTGGTAATCATATAATCATCACATTTAAAGTCTAAACTATGAAAATACATATTAATAGAAAGAAGATTAAAATAAATGAATTCATTAATCTGGTCGTTTCAAAAGCTATATTATAGGACTTATCAAGCTCTTATGGGACTGCTTCTTAAATGCACTCCTTTTCCAAAACAAACGGTTATTTCAGGGGCTGGCAGTATTGGCAAGATTCCCTCTATACTAAAAGAAAATAAAATCAGTAATATTCTTCTGGTTTGTAGCAAGTCTGTTAGAAAACATGGTTTACTTGATAAATTATTACTTGAATTAGATGATAACGATATTTTATATACTATATTTGAAGATATCAAACCTAATCCTACAACTACCAATGTTGAAGAAGGACATAAACTTTATATTGAAAATGGTTGCCAAGCTATTGTTGCAATAGGCGGTGGTTCTCCCTTAGATTGTGCCAAATTAATTGGCGTAAAGGTAACTAGCCCTAAGCTTGCTTATGAAACTATGCACCATATAACGGGTATCAAAAGACCTATTCCACTTATGATTGCTGTGCCAACAACAGCTGGTACAGGTTCAGAAAGTACAGTAGCTGCTGTTATTACAGATGAACATCAACATAGCAAATATAGTGCTTTATCTTTATTTTTAATGCCTAAGTATGCTATTTTGGATGAAACACTTACGTTAGGTTTGCCTAAAGACTTTTCTGCTTATACAGGTATGGATGCACTTACTCATGCTATAGAAGCTTACGTGGGTAACTTTAATACAAGCTACACAAGTAATGAGGCACTAAAAGCCATTAAACTGATCTTTGAAAATATAGAACGTGTTTATTTCGAACCTCTTAATATTGAAGCTAGAAAAAATATGCTTATTGCCTCAAACTATGCAGCTAACGCCTTTACCAGAGCTTATGTCGGTTATGTTCATTCTATTTCACATGCCCTTAGTGCGCTTTATGATGTAGGTCATGGGAAAACAAATGCTATTATTCTTCCTTATGTCCTTAAGTTCTATGGTAAAAGCATTGAGCCTAAATTAGCTCACATTGCCATCTATACTGGCCTTGGAGAAAGATCAGAAGCCCCTTCACTGCTTGCCCAAAAAGTAATTACCAAAATTGAAGCACTTAATAAAACAATGGGTATTCCAAATAAAGTTAATGAAATTAACACTGAAGATATTGACCTCATTGTAGACAAAGCCTTAACGGAAGCGAATCCTTCTTATCCCGTTCCCAAAATTATGAGCACCAATGAATGTATGAGCTTAGTTCGTAAACTTATTCCATAAAATTTAATAAAAAGGCTTTGACCTAATCAAATCTATACTTATGGTCAAAGCCTTTTCTTTCATTCACTTGATTTACTACAAAAACTACATCTTCTTCACATAAGCCTTAGCCTTTTCAATCAGCTTATGATAAACCTTAATAATCTCTGGTTCATTACTATATTTCTCAATTTCTTCAATCTTAATCCACTTCACACCACTATTTTCTGCTTCATTAATATGAAGTGTTTGATTCTCATCAGCAATTAAAATATAAGCTACTGACAAGTGCATATGAGTTGCTACATATTTACCCTTCTTCACATGTCCCCATACAGGTAATATATCTACAGAAGCAATCTTCTCCATAAGTGGCTCAATGCTTGTCACCCCAGTTTCCTCTTTGGCTTCTTTTATAGCTACATAAAGTAAATCTTCATCTCCATCTGCATGTCCGCCTGTCCATGCCCATGTATTATAAATATTATGATGAATCATAAGTACTTTTGTAAGCTCTTTATTCATAATAAATCCAGAGCTCGTCATGTGAGCAAACTTGTTTTCTCTTAATAAAATATTGTCTGGATACTCATTGATATATTGTAAAATGACTCTCTTTTCTGCTTCTTCCTGCTCATTAATCGGTTCATACGCGATAATTGCTTCTTTGTAATTCATCTTCTTCTCCTTGTGGTCAATCAGTTTATCTTACCTCTGCAATAGTACCTCTAATAAAATCTTCTTCTAGTGCAATGGAATAGTTTCCATCTTCATATTGTTTGACACTGCCAATGCCATCTTGAAAAACAAAACGGATTTTACCTTTTCGTACCTTTTTATCCGTATAAAGCTTTTGAACTACTTCTTCTGTTGGCATACTATCTAATAGTTTTGTAGGAAGACCTGCTTTCTCAATGAGATTTATGACACGCGCTACTTCATCTTTTGTGATATAACCTAACTTCTCTCCGATTTTCACTTGCATAGCCAGCCCAATAGCGACTGCCTGTCCATGTAAAAGGCTATAATTACTTAAGGTTTCAATCGCACGCCCTACTGTATGTCCTAAATTTAAGATTTGTCTTAGGTTTGCTTCTCTTTCATCTTGTTTAACCACTTCGTATTTAATTTTGCAGTTTTTCTCTGCAATATGTTCACAGATTTCTGCATGATTACGAATCCCATCTTTTTCAAGAAGCTTATCTATATTTTCTTCAAGGAATTCAAAAAAGGCCTTATCTGCAATACAAGCATGTTTAATGGTTTCAGCAAGACCATTACTGATTTGTTCCTTTGGCAGACTCTCCCAGGTTGCTAAATCAATATAAACCTTTTTAGGTTGATAAATGAGTCCAATTAAGTTTGTCGCAAGAGGTGTATCAACTGCTGTTTTCCCGCCAACTGAAGCATCTGCTGAACCTAATATCGTGGTTGAGTAGTTGATAAAAGGTATCCCCCTGCCGAAAGTTCCTGCCACAAAACCCGCCATATCTGTGACAACCCCACCACCAAGTGCAATGATGCAGCTATCTCTACGGTGCCCTTTAGCAAGCATTTCATCTTCTATCATTTCCTTAGTTGCTCTAACCTTAGATTTTTCTCCTGCTGGAAAGCTGATTAAATCTGCTTTAAACCCTTCCTCTAATAAACGTGAATAAAGCATATCCCCATAAAGCTCTTTTACAGTAGAATCAGTTACTAAAGCATACTTACTGATTCCTTTTCCTAATTCACCTTTTAAATCATTAATTAATGTATTAAATAGGTTTCTACCCACCTCAATATCATACGAATCATCTACTACTTTTTTAAGTTCTACATAAAATTTGCTCACACTAATCTCCTCCGTCATCACTATTCTGTAACTTTATTGTAGCATATGGATTTTAGTTGTTAAAATATTTTTTAATTTATACCTCTAGAATATACGCTTCGCCTTTAAGATTAACTTTAGCTTTTCCACCTTTACTGAGTTTGCCAAATAGTACTTCGTCTACTAACAAAGGCTTAATCTCCCCTTCAATGATTCTTACAATTTCTCTTGCCCCATATTCGTTAGACATACCTTTTTGGGCTATTTGATAAATTACTTTTTTATTAAAACTTAACTCTATATTCTTTTCACTTAGTTTTTGTTTGAATAGATTAAGTTGTTTCTTGGTAATGTCTACTGCCATGCTTTCATTGATATGATGGAAAGTAATTATACTCGTTAACCTATTTCTAAATTCAGGTGTAAAAGTCTTTTTCATAGCCTCACTAATTGCCTCATTATCTAATGTTCTTTCACCAAAGCCTACTAATTTCTTGCCAATACTAGAAGCACCTGCGTTTGAAGTCATAATTAAAATGACATTTCTAAAATCAGCTTTTCGCCCTTGATTATCTGTTAATGTGGCATAATCCATCACTTGAAGTAAGATATTATAAATATCTTGATGTGCCTTTTCTATTTCATCTAAAAGCAAGACGCAGTGAGGCGTCTTACGTATCGCATCTGTTAAAAGCCCCCCTTCTTCATACCCTACATATCCAGGTGGTGAGCCAATAAGCTTAGAAGTTGTATGCTTTTCCGTATACTCACTCATATCAAAGCGAATTAATTTAACCCCTAATTCGTCAGCTAATGTTCTTGCGAGCTCTGTTTTTCCTACACCTGTTGGCCCTACAAATAGTAAACTTGCCACTGGTTTTTCTCCATCGCTTAGTCCAGCCCTTGAAAGTTTAATGCACCTTACGATTTCATCTACTGCTTCATCTTGACCAAATACTTGCTTTTTAAGTTTATTTTCTAAGTTTTTCAAGACTTGGATTTCATCCTTTTCTACTTTCTGCTTAGGAATATGACAGATTCTAGATAAGGTTGTTTCAATGATAGACAAATCAATCACTTGTTTCTTTTTTATTTCTGTACTTGTCTTATCTCCAATTTGAGTGGCTCTATAGTAAGCACCTGCCTCATCTAATAAATCAATTGCCTTATCAGGTAAAAAGCGCTCGTTGATATATTGCTGACTTAACTTAACGGCTCCCTCAATGGCTTCATCTGTATACACAACCCCATGATAGGCTTCATAATGTGCTTTTAACCCTTTTAATATTTCTATTGTTTCATCTACAGTTGGCTCTTTAACTTCTATTGGTTGAAAACGTCTGACTAATCCTTTATCTTTACCAAAGTACTTTTTGTATTCCTCATAAGTGGTTGCCCCAATAAAGCGAATATGTCCTCCTGTTAGATAAGGTTTCAAAAGGTTAGATGCATCTAAAGAACCTGCCCCAAGTGAGCCTGCTCCTACGATATTGTGAATCTCATCAATATAAATAATGGGATTTGGATGTTTCTTTAAGGTATCTAATATCTTTTTAAGTCTTTTTTCAAAGTCACCACGATACTGCGTTCCTGCTAAAGTTGCTCCTAAATCTAATTCAAAGACTGTAGCATCTAATAAATTACTAGGTACTTTCCCCTCATTAATTCGTCTAGCAAGCCCTTTTGTAATCGCTGTTTTACCTACACCGGGTTCTCCAATATGCACAGGATTATTTTTTTGTTTGCGGCATAACACTTGAATAGTTCTTTCAATAATGTCTTCTCTACCCACTAATGGCTCTTGCTCTTTTTCTACGGATTCATTTAAATTGGTTACATACTTAGAAAGCTTAACTAACGCTTGTTTCAGTGCCTCTTGGCTATTTTCTTGATTATTTTCTTCTATGTTTTCTTTACTTCTTTCATCATTAGGATAATCTTCATCATCATCCTGTCTTTCTTCACCATCTAATTCCGATTCACCTCTACTATTTGAAGCTTCAAATTTTTCTTCTCTTGCATGGCACATTTCATACAATAACTCTGTCAGCGTCACTTGCTGAAGCTCCATATAATAAGTTGTATAGTTTTCAGGCTGATGCATAATACCTGATAATAAATGGTCTAATTCAATTTGATTTTTACCACTGTTTATCACTTGCTCAGTTGCCCATATAAAAGCTTGTTGCAATCCAAAGCTTTCCATTGGCTCTTTATCAGTTTTTATTATTGCTTCTTCTAAATATGAAGCAAGATTCTCTTTAAGTAACGTGCAATCTCCACCGCATGCTTCAAATGCTTCTTTAAATGCATCCACTTCACACATGGCAATGACTAAATGCTCTGAGGTAAAATACTCATGTTTCCATTCTATTGCAAGTTTTCTAGCCTTCATAATAACGTCATTTACTTCTCTTGAAATATACATATTTACACCTCTTCTACACTAAGCTTAAATGGAAAGCCAGCTTCCTTTGCCCATCCCATGGCAGTATTTGTTTTGGTCATAGCTATATCATAAGAATAAATGCCTGCAATCCCTTTGCCTACTTTATGCACATCCATCATAATCTTCTCTGCTTCTTGAGGTTTCTTATTAAAGATGCGTATAAGGACTTCTATTACAAATTCCATCGTCGTATAGTCATCATTATACATAATCACTTTATATTGTTTAGGCTTTTTAACTTTAATTTTCTCTCTAGTCTGCCCACTTAATGCACCTTCTCTTTCCATCCGTGACCCTCTCCTTTTTTATTTATTATAACATGCCTTTATTTATTTCAAGAACCTTGTTTTAATCATAAATACACATGGGCTATCAGCTCATTTTTTAGTAACCGTTTAATTTTTCCATAAAAAAAGAAACTGTCTACCCTGATTCATCTCAGTTTATATAACAGTTTCTTAGTCTATAATATAAATATAAAAGGGGGCGAATTTATTAAATTTTACTTCGCTACTACCTCTGGGTAATCTACTCGATCATAATCTTTTACCCAATATATCGCACCTGTATCCGTTCTATCTATATATCCATATGCTAATAATTCATTTTTTAGTAGTTTAAAATCTACAAAAATACTTTCTAAAATCTGGTTCATTTCAACTTCTGTATATCTTCTTCCTACATAGAAGTTAACCATAATCGCCTCTAAAATAACTTTTCTATTTCTCTCATAATTAGGGTAAGACTTAAGCCTTCCTGTTTCTGTCATATACTTATCTAAAATCCGTTTTCTCTCTTTATCAGAGACTACTACTTCTTCAGCTTCTACTTTATCTCTAGTATTTTGTGGATTTATTTTGCCTATTACCTTTTCTTCCATTAATAAGTCCATTAATGAAATAAACATCTTGTTTTGTCTTTCTCTTTCTCTTAGCTTATATCTATGGTTTCTAATCGTAGAACTTGATACTCCCAAACGCTCAGCAATCTCCTTGTCACTTAACCCCTCAGCAAAAAAGTTTAGAAGCTGCAATTGCAACTCTGATATGCCCATATTATTTGCTTTTGTTTTAAGTAAAATCTCTTTTACAGAGCTATGTTTAGATTTAATATGAAATTCTATTGCTTTCTTTCCTTCATATAGCTTATTAGAAAAGCTATAAATCTCCCCTTTTTCAAATTGCTTACCACAAATTAGGCATGTATAACCTTTTTTATCTTCATAAAAACCTTGCTTAATCTCTTCAATTGAATATCCATCAAATAATTCTGCTTCATAAGCCATTGTAACTTCCCCTTCTCTATCTACCCTTTATAATTTTCTTACATCTACAATATTAGATTACTATTTTTTTCCATTTTTGTCCACTTTTTATAGATATTTTTTAAATTTTTTATACATATTCTTTATTACCTTCATTTAACAGCGCCAATAATTCTACATGCAATTTTTTTATCTATACACCACTTTACAAGAAAGTAGTTTATAAATTCCAATAAATACAAGTGACCAAGTCATTCATTTCTGTAAATAC